>CAIUOP010000001.1 GCA_903900805.1 uncultured beta proteobacterium
AAATTCGGCAAAAAGCGACGCTTCGTTTTATTGTTTGCATGGGATACATTGTTGCCAACCATCGGCTTCTTCCCAGTGACTTGGCAAACTTTTGCCATGACATAACTCCATTAATTGCGAAAAAAGAAGATTGTATCAGTCCCAGCCTATTTTGGGCTAGCCCTAAATGGCTTTGGTATTGGAGCTTAGACAACAAAATGGATAGAAAAGTCCTTAAATTCTGAATAAGTTAGTAATTACTACCATTATTTGCCATTATTCATAAGGCCAGAATCGGAGAAGGAGAAAAAACCACTACCACTGACGATACAGTGGTCTAGAAGTGCAATATCAACCAATTGCAAGGTATTCTGGAGGGTTCTAGTCAGATCTTGATCCGCATTGCTTGGTAGGGGGTTGCCACTGGGATGGTTATGCGCCACGATCAGGGCGCTGGCATTTCTGGAGAGGGCCTCTTTAAGGATTTCTCGGGGATAGACGGCTGTGTGGGTAATAGACCCCCTAAAAAGCTCCTGGCACTCAATCAAATGAAGGCGTGAGTCGAGGTAGAGGCAGAGGAAGACCTCATGTGGCAGGCGACCAATTTTGGCCTGTAGGAACTCTCTAACATGGCTTGGTGAGGAAAAGATAGAGTCCTGGGCCAGCCCCTCCTCAAGACTGCGTTTTACTAACTCGTAGGCAGCCTGGATTTGCGACCATTTGGACAGCCCCATTCCATGGATCCGAGTGAGCTCTTCGGGGGTGCATCCAAGTAAGCGGGGTAGGCTTCCAAAATGATGCAGTAGATCTTGGGCTAGAGCCACTGCGCTTTTGCCCTTTACGCCAACCCGCAAAAAAATGGCAAGTAGTTCCGCATCGGAAAGTGCAGCAGCACCACTAATTCGGAGCTTCTCGCGGGGCTGTTCATTTTTAGGCCACCCCGTAATCGGGGAGTCCACAGCCGGCGCTGGCCTAGATACAATAAGCTTATGACTCAGCTTATTGTTTTGCCCCATTCCTACTTGACCCTCAACTACCGGCTCACTTTGCCTAATGGGGAGGATTACATCAATACTTTTGTTGATCGTCCTGCGACGATTCAGATGGGTTCTGGACAATTTGCGCCTTGCTTTGAAAAAGTATTACTGGGACTTGGGCTTGGTGAGAAAAAAAGTGCCTTACTTCAGCCGGAAGAAAGTTTTGGTGAGCGTAAAGAAGATTTGGTTCAATGGGTTTCTTTGAAAGCTTTGAGAGAAGGCCGCGCAGCTGAGGTGGAATTTCATCCAGGTGATGTGATTGAATTTAATGCGCCAGACGGGGCTCAATATGCTGGTGTTTTGCAATCGATTGATGATGAGGGAGCATGGTTTGACTTTAACCATCCGTTGGCCGGCAGGCCCGTCACTTTTGAAGCAGAAATTGTTGCTATTCTGTAAGCGATGAGTAATCCAGATAACCTTGAAATTTTGATGGCACAGCCCCGCGGTTTTTGTGCGGGTGTTGATCGTGCCATCAATATCGTCAATGAAGCCCTTACGCGTTTTGGTGCTCCCATTTATGTTCGCCATGAGATCGTTCACAACGCATATGTTGTAAATGAATTGCGTGAAAAGGGCGCAGTGTTTGTGGAAGACTTGGAAGAGGTTCCTAAGGGTGGAATCGTTGTCTTTAGTGCTCATGGCGTATCTCAAGAAGTGCGCAAAGATGCTCAAGATCGTGGCTTGCAGGTTTATGATGCCACCTGCCCCTTGGTGACTAAAGTACATCTTGAAGTAGTCAAGATGGCTAAAGATGGCTTTACTATTTTGATGATTGGTCATGCGGGGCACCCTGAAGTGGAAGGAACCATGGGGCAAGTGGAAGAAGGCCTTTTCTTGATTGAAAAAGTTGCCGATATTGCCAATTTATCTTTTGCAAGCGATGAAAAAATTGCTTTTGTGACGCAAACGACTTTATCAATCGATGAGACTAAAGAAATTGTTGATGCCCTCACAAAAAAATTCCCCAGCATTGTCCAACCACGTAAGCAAGATATTTGTTATGCCACTCAGAATCGCCAAGATGCTGTGAAATTTATGGCACCTCAAGTCGAGGTTGTCATTGTGGTGGGAAGTGCGGCCAGCTCGAACTCTAATCGCCTGCGTGAATTATCAGAAAAATTGGGCGTTCCCTCTTACATGGTGGATGCCCCTGAGCAACTTAAGCCAGAATGGTTTGTTGGCAAAAAGCGCATTGGCTTGACTGCTGGGGCGTCTGCGCCGGAGAGCTT
>CAIUOP010000002.1 GCA_903900805.1 uncultured beta proteobacterium
AACAGAGCTAGACTTTGTACGTGAGGGTTTGAACGAAGGGTTTAAGTTTCAAAATCCAAACGTAAAAGATGAGTGTGGTTGTGGCGAATCCTTCCGCGTCTGACGATTACTTTCGCTTCTTTGGACTCAATCAGCAATTCAAAATCGATTTGCCTGCCTTAGACCAGGCTTACCTAGCGATTCAGAAAGAAGTTCATCCTGATCGTCATGCACGTGGCAGCGATACGGAGCAGCGCCTTGCTATGCAAATGGCTACATTAGCTAATACCGCATTGCAAACGCTGAAAAATCCTGTGCAACGGGGTTTATATATTTGCCAGCTGCACGGTGTAGATGCCAAGCTAGAAACTAATACTGCGATGCCTGCTGCTTTTCTGATGAAGCAGATGGAATGGCGCGAGAGTTTAGATGAGCAGGCTGAAGATTTGCCAGCTTTAGAAAAGCTGATGGATGAAGTCACAGCCTCTAAGCAAGATATTCTGACTGAGATTGCTCAGGCAATTGATAGCGCTAAAAATTACCAACACGCTGCCGAGCTTCTCAGAGGCTTACTCTTTATCGATAAGTTTGTGCTTGAGCTTGACGATGCTATTGCGGCCTTGGCTTAGCCTGCACTCGAATTAAACTTTAACCCTTATGGCCTTATTACAAATCTCCGAACCTGGTAAATCCTTAGCGCCTCATCAGCGCCGCATTGCTGTTGGTATCGATTTAGGGACTACCAATTCGCTCGTCGCTATCGTGCGAGATGCTTTGCCTAAGGTGCTCCCTGATACTCAGGGAAGAGAGCTGCTCCCATCAGTTGTACGCTATCTACCAAATGGTAGAACGCAAGCTGGTTTTGAAGCCCTTGAGAGCTTGGTGATTGACCCAAAGAACACGATTGTTTCTGTCAAACGCTTTATGGGGCGAGGTATACAAGATGTAGAAAATATTGAGAGCGCTCCATACGATTTTGTTGATCAACCAGGCATGCTCAAATTGAGAACAGTTGCCGGTGATAAGAGTCCAATCGAAGTTTCTGCCGAGATCTTGGCGCGTTTGCGTCAGTTGGCGGAAGACTCAGTTAATGAGGATATTGTTGGCGCCGTGATTACTGTTCCTGCTTATTTTGACGATGCACAACGTCAGGCCACTAAAGATGCTGCCAAGTTAGCTGGTATTGAAGTGCTCAGACTTCTGAATGAACCTACTGCAGCAGCGATTGCCTATGGTTTGGACAATGCCTCCGAAGGTATCTATGCTGTTTATGATTTAGGTGGTGGCACTTTCGATATCTCTATTCTCAAAATGAGTAGGGGTGTATTTGAAGTGCTTTCCACCGGCGGTGATTCTGCTTTGGGTGGCGATGACTTTGATCACCGCTTGTATTGCTGGGTGATTGAGCAGGCAAAACTAGCGCCCTTATCGATTCATGATCATCGAACCCTGCTAATGGCATGCAAGCATGCTAAAGAGTTACTGAGCCATAACCCCTTAGCCCGTGTTCATGAGACCCTTGCAGACGGTACCGTAGTCAATGTGGGTGTTAGTCAAGCACAGTTCTTTGAGATTACTCAAAACCTCGTTGCCAAGACCTTAATGGCCTGTAAAAAAGCTTTGCGTGATGCGGGTTTGAAGGCTGAAGATGTGAAGGGCGTAGTGATGGTTGGCGGCTCTACCCGCATGCCCAATGTGCAGCGTGCCGTGGGTGAGTTATTTGGAACCCAGCCACTCAATAATTTAAATCCAGATCAAGTCGTTGCACTTGGCGCTGCCATGCAAGCCGATTTACTGGCTGGCAATCAAAGTAAGGATGATGAATGGCTGCTATTGGACGTTATTCCACTCTCTCTGGGTGTTGAAATGATGGGCGGCTTGGTCGAAAAAATTATTCCGCGTAATACCCCGATTCCGGTAGCCAGAGCCCAAGAATTTACAACCTTTAAAGATGGTCAGACTGCGCTAGCAATACAAGTGGTACAGGGTGAGCGCGAGCTTGCGCAAGATTGCCGCTCTCTGGGCAAGTTTGAGTTACGTGGCATTCCGGGTATGGCTGCAGGTGCTGCACGTATTCGGGTAATGTTTCAGGTAGATGCGGATGGCTTGTTATCTGTCAGTGCTATGGAGCAGAGTTCTGGAGTCCGAGCTTCAATTGATATCAAGCCTTCTTACGGTTTAACGGATTCTGAAATTACGCGCATGCTACAAGATGGCTTTGCCTCTGCAAAAGAGGACCTCTTAGCCAGATCATTGCGTGAAGAGCAAGTTAATGCTCAGCGCTTGCTCGATGCAGTGCAAACAGCATTAACTAGTGATCGAGCCTTACTCAACAAAGAAGAGCAAGCTGCGATCGATCAAGAGATGATCCTTTTGCAAAAGATTTTGAATGAAGAAACCAGTAGCGAAGTATTGCGTAAGGCAGTAGATCATGCTGCTAAAGCGAGTGATGATTTTGCACAAATGCGGATGAACGCCAGCATTCAGAAGGCTTTGGCTGGGAAGAATGTTGCAGAGATATAAAACAATAGAAACAAAACTAATAGAAAAGAATCATGACGCAAATTGTTGTATTACCTCATAGTGAGTATTGCCCAGAAGGTGCTGTTGTTGAAGTGGCACCAGGCACATCGATTTGCGAAGCTCTACTAGAAAATGACATTCCAATTGAGCATGCCTGCGATATGGTTTGTGCTTGCACTACTTGCCATGTCATTGTGAAGGAGGGCATTCAGAGTCTGAATACGCCCGATGAGAATGAAGAAGATATGCTCGATCGCGCTTGGGGATTGAATCCTCAATCCCGTTTATCTTGCCAAGCGATTGTGGCCAAACATGATTTGGTGATTGAGATACCGAAGTATTCAATTAACCATGCTAAAGAAAATCACTAAGATTTCATTATGAGATTGGTAATGCGCTCGCTCATCTTATTGGCATTGCTTATTACACCGCTTATTCCAGCTCACGCAGATGAGAATCACCCTGGGCTTGTAGCTGAATTGGTGATTCGTAGTGGAAGTGATTGGACTGGTAGCCCTTTGCCAAACTATGTATCAAATGCCCCCGAAGTTGCTGTGATGAGATTTACCATTCCGCCACAAACTGCATTGCCAATTCATAAGCACCCCGCCATTAATGCTGCTTATGTAATAAATGGTGAGCTTACCGTTATT
>CAIUOP010000003.1 GCA_903900805.1 uncultured beta proteobacterium
ATGCGTGGAAACTGCATAAGGGATGGTGTCAAATTCGGAGAAAGCTAAATGCAGCCAAAAGCTGCACAAGCTAACGCCGAGCGAAGCTTAGTAGAAATACTTTGAACGTGTAGAGACTAGACGGCACCCATCTAAGTCCAGTAATGGATATGATGAAGGCATAGTCCAGGGAGTAGTGAAAGCTACACAAACCGGAATCCTTTGGTCCCAGGTTCAAGTCCTGGTGGGCCCACCAGCAAAGTAAACCCTCATCAGAAATGGTGGGGGTTTTGTCTTTTAGGTGTTAATTTAGGTGATGGTTAAGGGACTTGATTCAGTCTTAGGTTTAACAGTTCAAAACTTCTCAGCATGAAATTTCTTTTTGCCTTAAGATTATTCGTTATTCGAAATACATTTTTTAGGAAATCATTATGTTTGTTAAAACCTTACTCAGTGTTCTTGCTTTTGGTATAGTAATTGTTGGCTTACTGCAGTTTTTCAGTAGCGGTGAGTATTTAACTTTTGCTATTGGTATGGCGCTATATTTTATAGCTGCTCTTTCAGACACCTTTTTTAAACGGATGCAAGAATAAACCACTCAATTTTTAATCTCTATGTCAACCTTCGGGTTCGTATGTAGGGTTTACTGAAGTTGAATCTGCTAAACCGATTACTGGCGGTACAGGCAAAAATGGTTATGGCTATCAGTGGTGGACGGTGAAGCCCGAAAAATTCATGAAAGCATCTTTATGGGCAGAGGCATTGATGGTCAATATCTCTTCATTAATCCTGTGAATAATACGCAGATCAATGCTTTATCCATATTTCATAAAGCCATCTCTATGCCCTCTATCGAAGAGGGCGCTTGGAAAGGCATTAGTCATATATCGACGTTGATTAATCATTTGTTTTTTGGAGAGACTCAATGTCAAATGTGACATCTATTCGGAAGGTTACTGCAGGTGCAATTGGTAATACTCTTGAGTGGTACGACTTTGCTATTTATGGCTATTTTGCAACTTCAATTGGCCATATTTTTTTCCCCAAAGAGGATCCAGTCGCGCAAGTATTAGCAGCATTTGGTATTTTTGCGCTTGGCTATCTGATGCGTCCAGTTGGAGGGATAGTAATTGGATATATTGGTGATCGAGTGAGTCGACAGGCCGCATTGACGGTCTCCATTTCGGCGATGGCACTTCCCACATTTTTAGTTGGCATCATGCCGGGCTATGATGCCATCGGTATCGCCGCTCCAATTCTTTTGACACTTTGCCGGATGCTACAAGGACTCTCAGTAGGCGGTGAATACACCACTTCACTCATCTTTATGATTGAGAGTGGCGCTAAGAATCGCCGTGGATTAAGCGGAGCCCTTGGTTGCTGTGGTGGGGTGCTAGGTATTCTTTTAGGTTCGGCGACGGGAGCTGCATTGGGTACCGTCATGTCGACTGAGAGCCTCGAGACTTGGGGGTGGCGCATACCATTCATATTGGGCTTATTCATCGGTCTTGCTGGTCTATGGCTTCGTCGTTACTCCCATACAGATCCGCAATCTTCTACAGATAAGAAAAGCCCGCTGAGTGAAATATTTAAAAATCATCGCCTTATTCTTTTAAAACTTGCAGGGTTGGCTGCGTTTAATGCTGTCTCGTTTTATTTATTGTTTGTATATATTGTGAGTTGGTTAGAGTTGTCCGATAAAATAGCGCCAGAAAAAGCGCTTTTTATTAATACGCTGAGTATGGTTGCGTTGATCCCAGTCCAGATCATGGCCGCATCTCTGTCGGATCGCATTGGCCGTAAACCTATCTTAATTACGGCGACTATTGCGGCTTTGATATTTGCGTATCCTCTTTTTAGTGGCATGTATCATCACAGCACTTTAGTCATTCAACTGAGTCAACTAGGTTTTGTTGTGCTTGCTGGAACCTATTTTGGTACGATGCCAACCTTTATGGTTGAATCGTCACCGCAGCATGTACGTACAACCGTTGTGGCTCTTGGTTATAACTTGACCTTAGGAATTATTGGCGGACTGACTCCAGCTGCTGCCTCATGGATGGTGCATCGAACTCACAATGATCTTTCGCCGGTTATGATGATCATGGGCGCTGCAATAGTATCTTTGATTGCGATCTTAAGCATGCCCGAAACGCTTCAGAAAGAAAACTAAAGAGCTTTTTATAATCTGGACCGCTGCCTGAACTTAGAAACTCCCTCATTGCTAATCCGGATGGTAAATGCTACTTTGCGCCAAGGGCTGATTGCTAGGATGATCACTAGCGCTTGATATGAACACTTCTTTTAAAGGCAATAAAAGCTTTCTCCCAAGCAAAATCTGTATCGTCTGTAAAAAAGCAATGAGCTGGAGAAAGTCGTGGGCCAAAAATTGGGAATCAGTGAAATACTGCTCAGACGCTTGTAGGAAAAAAGCGCCAAAGGGGCAGGGCTAAATCGGTGACTAACTGCTACCAGGGCAGTTTTTCACCTGAGTAGGAAAGAAAGCTTCCTGAATCTTCTTTCTTTAGACTTTCAATGACTCGAAACATATCTGCCACTGCATCGTTCGCAGGTCTTCCAATTTGCTCGCCACGAAATGGTTTCGAAAGTTTCGAGCTAACAGTACCGGGATGCATTGCAATTAAGGCAGCATTCGGTTTGGTACGTGCCCATTCAATGGATGCTGTTTTAATCAGCATATTGAGCGCGGCTTTAGAGGCGCGATAGCTGTACCATCCACCAAGGCGGTTATCTTCAATGCTACCGACTTTGGCAGAAAGGGTGACCATGACGCTGTTATTGGGATCTAGTAATTTGGAGAAGTGGCGGATAGTTAGTGCCGGACCAATAGCGTTAATCTTCATGAGCTCTAGTAGCTGTTCAGCATTCAGATCATCTAGTCTCTTTTCAGGCATCCAGTCATTACTATGCAAGGCTCCAATCGTATTGATGATGAGATTAAAGGGTGCTTTCTGAGAGAGTGCTGTAGCGCAAGACTCTATGGAATCTGGCTTATGGTAATCAATGCTAGGTTCTGAATGACGATGAATGCCTATTACCTCTGAACAGAATGGGTGATTTTTAAGTAGCTCTACAAATGCTCTACCAATGGTTCCAGAGGAGCCAATAATGAGCGCACAAAAAGGGTTTGGGAGTAGTTTCAAGGGGTTTTAAATAATGAAGATTTTGCTCAGTTCAGTAAATAGGTCTTTAACTAGATTAATACGTTAATACGGTAATTTCCACTAAATGCTTTAGATTTTTGGACCCCACTATATTCGTATCTAAACAAGGCTACAGGACCACGATTACCCATTATTACATTGACTAAGGAGGGTAGGGCCCTTTCATTACTTGCGCATTAAGGGTGTCTTGTTCTCGGGCGGGCATAAAATTGAAGAATCATTTAAAGTATTTCCTATGAATCAGACTTCTCACTACACCCCTATTCAATTTTCTGATCGAATTGCTCTATTTTTCACTAAAGGTATGCGCTTTTTTGCTGATACCTTTTTTAAGAAACGCTATGGGCACCGAGCTGTTGTTTTGGAAACCGTTGCGGGAGTTCCGGGAATGGTTGCTGGAATGTGGACTCATTTAACGAGCCTACGTAATATGAAAGTTGGCTATGGGCCAAAGATTCGTACGCTCTTAGCGGAGGCTGAAAATGAAAGAATGCATCTCATGACTTTCATTGAGGTCGCAAAGCCCAATATGTTTGAGCGCTACCTTGTCTTGATTGCACAGGCTATTTTCTGGAATTTCTTTTTTATTATTTATGTATTTTTTCCAAGAACAGCACATCGCATAGTCGGCTATTTTGAGGAAGAGGCAGTCTATTCCTATACCGAATATCTAAAAGAAATTGATGAGGGACGTACGCCCAATGTACCTGCCCCAAAGATTGCGATTGATTATTGGAAGCTTGAACCCACTGCAACCCTGCGAGATGTCGTGATTGCTGTTCGTAATGATGAAGCTCATCATCGGGATACAAACCACCAATTTGCGAGTGATTATGATAAATAGCCTAAGAGTGGGAGCGCCACTGCCTGAAGAGGGTACTTTATATGAAATTTTTCATCAACTAATAAAGGCCTCATCATGAAGGCCCCTGATAAGCGTTGTTGTGGATCTGGTGTTTGTATTATTAATTCTGCAGGTGAGTGTTGGTGTGGTCAGGTTTGGGATGGCGAAAAAATGACAGCACCGAGTTTAAATTTGCACTCAGCCGTCGATCAGAACCAAGAACAAGATTCTGATGAGCTAAAGCCTGATTCGTAGAGTAGATTTGAGCTGCTAAGGTAATGATTTGCTTTTACTGAGCGCCTCATTATTTAGAAGGCAGCTTATTTATCAGTTACTTCGATAGATATAGTGATCTGGTATATATTCAATAACATGCAAAATGGTTTATTAGATATCAGAAGTGCAATGAATGATCTTTTGGATGCCAAGAGACTTCCATATTCCGCTCAGTTCTTGGAGGCTACTTTAGACCTGGTTGATAGTAGGAACGGGGATTTTCAGTCCTTCATTCAAGCGCTACTTGAAACTTCATTCTGGACGAACCAGGATTTTCTCGGCAATCCCTTTAAAAATCTCTGTAATGAACTTGCCGCTGAAATTGATCGCTTCGCACTGACTCATACTGAGCCTGCCTATCACTCGCGCAGGCACTTCAAAGACGTTTGTTTGATGATCTCTTATTTACTATTGCAGCAACAAACATCGCCTGAGATACAGCGTATAAAGAATCCCTGGCATGTCTCTCTAGAAGAGAGCTGGTTGTTACTCTATGCAGCAATTGCCCATGATTTAGGGCATCCAGGATTAATTAATCAGACCCCTTATGAAATTGAGCAAAATAGTTTGCATCTCCTCCGGCAGCATTTTTTAGGCTCATCAACTGAGCAGAGCTTGTATGAGCCAATATTAGAGGCGGTAAGTCCATGGATCTTGGCAACTGACCATGCTTTTTATCAAAAACAATTAGATCGGGCTGCTCTGATGAACCCAGATCATCAAGATTGTTTAGCAATGCTGTTAGTTGAGGCTGATGTACTATCTAGTACATTACCTAAAAAAGGTTTAGATCTGACATATCAACTCAGCAAGGAGTGGCAGGACCTTTATCCAGATAAATCTATGGCTCTGAGAAACGAGGTCGGTTATCTAGGCTTCTTAAATAGCCTACACTTTTTAAGTCCCCATGCTCTGGCTGCCCAGATCCCTCAAATTTTAAATGACTCTGCTTTGCAACTAAGATCCCGCATATAAAAAATCTGCCAGCTAATAGATCACATTTAGTCATAAAATAATAAATAACTAGGAGAAGCTATGAATCGCGAAATGTTTGAAAAAGGTTTAAAAACCCGTAAAGAAGTACTTGGTGCTGAGTATGTTGAGACTTCACTCAAAAATGCAGATGATTTCAATATGCCAATGCAAGAGTTGGTGACTGAGTATTGTTGGAATGAGATTTGGAATCGTCCAGGCTTAGAGAGAAAAACGCGTAGCTTTTTAAATCTCGCAATGATTGCAGCGCTCAATCGCCCTCATGAGTTGAAGTTGCATGTCAGAGGAGCTATTAATAACGGTCTAACAAAAGAAGAGATTCAAGAGGTATTTTTACAGGTTGCGATTTATTGTGGCGTCCCGGCTGCCATTGATAGTTTCCGTGTAGCTAAAGAAGTATTTAAGGAAATGGGCATCTAATGAAGTCGTCAGATACAAAGATTGCTTTTATAGGCTTGGGACTGATGGGGGTCCCAATGGCTAAGAATCTCCTAAAGGCTGGATATCAGATTGCTGGATTTGATCTGAGTAAAGAAGTTGCAGCGAAGTTTTCAGATGACAAAGGATTTCAGTTTGTATCTACTCCTGAGCAAGCAATAGAAGACGCTAATATAACCATATTGATGCTGCCTGATAGCTCAATCATCGATGCTGTCTTGTGGGGAAGTAATGGGTCTGAAGGTATTGCTAGCAAGTTAAGTAAAAATAGTTATTTGATAGATATGAGTTCATCGAGCCCAATCTCATCTAAGGAAAACAATCATCAATTAGAGAAGCTGGGTATCAAGTTCGTTGATGCACCAGTATCTGGGGGAGTTAAAAAGGCGATTGATGGGTCCCTAGCAATTATTGTTGGTGGAAAAAAAGAGCACTTTGATGAGGTTCAACCTTTGCTTGAATGCATGGGCAAGAGCATTGTGCATGTTGGCGATGCAGGTGCAGCACATGCAGTTAAGGCTTTAAATAATTATGTATCTGCTGCTGGATTGATTGCTGCCTCTGAGGCTCTAAATGCAGCGAATAAATTCGGTTTAGATCCTCATATAGTAAACAAGGTATTTAATGCTTCAACTGGTCGAAATAATACAACTGAAAACAAAGTTGAAAATTTTATGCTGAATGATGCTTTTAATTCTGGCTTCTCCTTGGCTTTAATGCGCAAAGATGTGCAAATTGCACTGAGCTTTATTGAGAATATGAATTGTTATGCAAACTTAGCAAAGCAATGCGTCCTCACTGCCAAAGAGGCGGATGAGAAGCTTGGTAAAGGCGCAGACCATACGGCCATGTATGATTATGTAAGATCTCAGGTCCTCTAATCCTCCAATAATTTGATCGGAAATTTATGAAATTCCTCTACAAACTTTTTTTAGTGATCAGTTGCTTGTCAGCATCTCTAGCATTTGCTGTGTACCCTGAAAAGCAGATCTCCATCATCGTGCCATTTCCGCCTGGTGGCTCTACAGATGTATTGGGCAGAATTTTGGCGCAGTCCATGTCTAAAGACTTAGGGCAGACTGTCATTGTTGAAAACTCTGGCGGTGCTGGTGGAACTATTGGCGCTGCTAAGGCTGCTAAAGCCAGCCCAGATGGATATACCTTACTTTTTCATAATATGGCTCAAGCATCTGCACCAGCTCTGTATGCAAAATTGCCTTATGACCCAGCCACTGATTTTATTCCTATTGGTATTGTGACTGATGTTCCAATGGTGCTGGTTGCTAGAAAAGATTTCCCGGCAGAGTCGCTGCAGGGTTTTATTGATTATGTAAGAGCCAATCCTGATAAAGTCAATTTTGCAAATGCAGGTATAGGCGCTACAACCAATTTGTGCGAAGTGCTCATGAAATCAACCTTGGGAGCATCTTGGCTATCAGTTTCTTATAAGGGAACTGGTCCAGCGCTCAATGACTTGTTAGCGGGGCAGGTAGATGTCATTTGTGATCAACCAGCTAGTACATTGCAGCATATTCGTGCTGGAAGTATCAAAGCACTTGCTGTAGCTAGCAAGGATCGTATCAGCTCTTTGCCTTCAACACCTACGTTCAGTCAATCTGGCATGCCTGGTTTCCAGCTATCGGTATGGCATGCTTTATATGCACCTAAAGATACCCCCAAGCCGGTGATTGATCGATTAACAAAGGCATTGAATAATGCGCTGAAAGATCCTAATTTAGCGCGTCGCTTTGGCGAAATGGATGGCTCTGTGGCAACTCCTGCAATTGCTAACCCTAGTTACGCATCTAAGTTCTTGTTAAATGATATTGAGAGGTGGAAAGTTGCTATGAAAAACGCCGGAGTTAAGCCTCAGTAAGGCTATGCTCGTTTAATCATAGAGAGCATCTACCTTAATTTTTAGTAGCGACTCACCAGAAATAAAAACACCAACTTTTAGGTTGGTGTTTTTATTTTCATATCTGAGATATTGATTTACTTAATCCAGCGCACAAAACTTTCTTTGCCTCGCCTAACTTTTTTGAGGTTTAGCAACCAATCTTCATCTGTTTTTCTATAACCTAAGGGCAGCATGACAACACTGCGCAAGCCTTTTTCTTTGAGGTTCAAAATAGCATCGAGCGCTTGTGGATCGAATCCTTCCATGGGGGTACTATCTACTTGCTCTTCAGCGGCAGCAATCAGCGCAGTACCAAGGGCGATATACACTTGTTTCGCAGCATGTGTGAAATTGATTTCTACATCTCTTGCTGGATAGACCTTGAGAAGCATCTGACGATAAGCTGTGCCTACTTCACTAGTAAAGTTACGGATCTTCTCTGTCATATCAAACGCATCATTAATACGCTCTGCGGTGTAGTTATCCCAAGCAGCAAAGACGAGTAAATGCGAGCAATCAACGATTTGAGATTGGCCGTTCGCAATCGGCTTTATTTTTTCACGGATTTCTTTATTAGTAATCACTAATACCTCATAAGGCAGTAATCCACTAGAGCTAGCTGTCAAACGAATAGCCTCAAGAATCTGATCAACTTTATCTTGGGGTACGGATTTTGTCGGATCCATCTTTTTGGTAGCGTAGCGCCACTGTAGCTTGTCAATCAGACTCATTCATATCCTTGTTGATTTAATTGGTAAAAAAAGAATGCATAGTTTAGTTTAAGTTTAGAGGTTTTTTGCCCACATCTTTTTTATAGATTTCAGTAGTTTTACAAAGTTTATAGGAGAGATTTAATTTTTGTCTCAGGCTGATAGTTTGGGCCCCTACAGTTTTATCCCTAAAAAGGAGCAATCTGGGGCATTTCAAGGCAAAATAGGTTCGATCAATAAAAATAGAGGAGCTAGTTTGAAAAAGAATTCTAAAGCTTGGTTTTTGTGGGCCGGGGTATTGTTAATCTTTGCCGCCTGTGTTTTTGCCTATATCACCACTAAGCCAGCAGAATCAAACCTCTCATTCATCAAAAAGCCTTCACACTTCGCTCGAATATTTGCGCAAAATATCTAGGGCTACTGTATCTAGTGCATTGATATGAGTACTCTCTAGTTTGATTAAAGGGGCGCAGTGTGCATTGACAGCTTCTACCCAGCGAGTAATACAGAGACACCATTGATCTCCGGCAACTAGCCCAGGAAATTGGTACTCAGGCCTGGGAGTAATGAGGTCATTACCTTTTTCAAGACTAAATTGTAAAAATTCTTTTGTCACCACAGCGCAAACTAAGTGACTGCCAACGTCTTCTTCATTAGTTTTGCAACAGCCATCCCTAAAGAAGCCAGTAAGTGGCTCAAAGGAACAGGGGATGAGGGGTTCTCCAAATACGTTTAAGGCAACTTCCTTTTGCATAGCATCTTTCGATAGTGTGGGTACCAGCCAGTTTATTCAATAAGGCTTAAACTTGCTGAGCCATGAATACATCAGAAAAACTGACTCTCTTTTACGATGGTGCTTGCCCTTTGTGCCAAGCCGAGATTCTATTTTTATCCAGAAGAAACCAGGCTGGGCTGTTAGATTTTGTGGATATTAATTCTGAGCACTTTAATTCTGCCAAGATCGGCATTTCCTGTGACGAGGCCTTAGCAGCGATGTATGGGCAATATGACAGTGGCGTTTTAATACAGGGTGTGACTGTTTTTCCAGAGGCATATCGTAGGGCTAATCTGCCATTCTTAGCATGGATATTCTCTAGAAAATCATTACAAGCCATATTGCAGATTGCTTACCGATTCTTTGCCAAAAATCGTCATGCTATTTCTAGATTATTTGGACCAATAGCCCTGCGCTTAGTTAAGGCAACATCCTCAAGGAGCGGGACATGAGAATATTTAAGATCCTTTTGATTTTTTGTGCTTTTATTTCTGTATTCGCTTCCAATGGCTTTGCTCGAGATCTCACTTATATCAATAGCGCATTAAATCCTGCGCTGCTTCAGGGTAGCGGTAGATTAAATTGGTGGGGTTTTCATATTTACGATGCCTCTTTTTATCGCGCCGGTACGCCATCTTCTCAGGAGTTTGCAATTGATATCCGATATCAAAAATCATTTACCGGTGTTGCTATCGCCAATAGTAGTGCTGAAGAGATGAAAAAAATGGGTGTTCCAGATGCACAGGCAGCGCTATGGGGTAAAGAGCTTGCCAAGATCTTTCCTAATATTGAGCCTGGCCAGGCTTTGACTGCTGTCTATGCGCCAAAACAAGGAACCATTTTTTATCATGATGGTAAACGTATCGCTCAAATTCCGGGCGTAGAATTTTCAAAGGCTTTCTTTGGAATTTGGCTAGATTCTAAAACGAGCGTACCAAAGTTACGAAATGAATTACTGGGTCAAGGTTGTCCACCACCACTTTTTAATGAGGCTTGTTAAGTGAATAAATATTTTCCTTTGAAGTTTTTCGCAACAATGGCATGTGCACTATTTTTACTTGCCTGTTCAGGCCCCCAGGTTCAGCAGTATGCAAATGAGAAACCTGTATTAGATCTCAGTGAGTATTTTTCAGGAACGATTGATGCCTATGGAATCTTCACAGACCGCAGTGGCGAGGTAAAGAAGCGATTTACAGTGCTCATCAAAGCAGATTGGAAAGTAGTTGATGGTAAGAAAGTTGGCACTCTAGATGAGAGCTTTGATTACTCCGATGGGACTAAGCAAAAACGTATTTGGACTTTGATTGAAGAATCCCCAGGAAAATATATTGGCAAGGCAGATGATGTTATAGGTGTTGCGCAAGGTGATTTGGCAGGCAATGCACTGAATTGGACCTACACCCTAGCTTTGCCAGTAGACGGTACTATTTACCATGTGCAATTTAACGATTGGATGTACCTCGTTACCCCTAAAGTCATGCTCAATAAGGCCAAAATGAGCAAGTTTGGTATAGAGCTTGGGGAGGTTACCCTGAGCTTTTATAAGCGCTAAGCAGGCGCCCCGATTTTGTGTCACACTTTCTGTGAGGTGACATTTCAGGCGTTTATAGCGCACCTAGAAAACTTTAAAACCCATGGAGACTGGTATGAACACCAAATTAAAGAAGGTAGCGATTGGTTTATCTGTAGCAGGACTTTTTACCCTAGTTGCTTGCCAATCTATGGAGCAGGGCAAAGGCCAAAAAGCGAGCGCGACTTTAGATTCTAGATCTGGATCTAATACAAAAGGTGAAGTGACTTTTACTTGGCAAGGTAGCAATGTTTTAGTCAACGGAAAATTTTCTGGATTAAGGCCCAATGCTGAGCAAGGAATTCATGTTCATGAAAAAGGGGATTGCTCTGCGCCCGATGCGACTAGTGCTGGCGGCCACTTTAATCCGGATGCAAAAAGCCATGGTATGCCAAATAGCGGCATGAATCATGCCGGCGATATGCCAAACATTAAGTCGGATGCGAATGGTAATGCAACTTACACGGCAACAATGCATGGTTTTGCTGTCAATACAGGCCCCACTGGAATTGTAGGCCGCTCAGTTGTAGTGCACCGTGATCCTGATGACTATAAGTCTCAGCCAGCTGGTAATTCAGGGCCGCGTGTTGCTTGTGGCTTAATTAAGTAATCACTTTAGGCTATGCAGGGGTTTTAATGAGAATAGAAGATACCGATCCAGCCAGACATGCTGGGATTGAATATCCCATGGAGGTTGGGGCCCCTGTATTTGCGCCTATTAAGGTAGTTGAAGAAAAAGATAAGGCAGTAAATGTCGCACGCCAAAATGCAAAGCAAGAGTATGACCGCATCATGGAGCAGGCAGAGGTTTTAATGAAGCAAGCACGGGCTCTGCAGGCTAGGCTTGATGCTACTGAGATGGTGCATAGTGCGAAATTTGGTTTTAATCCAATTCATGGAAAAATCTATCACCTGTATTACGACAGCAGAAATGCAGTTAACCTGCTCATTCAGAATGGACCGAAAGACTGGAGTTGCGGTATTCCAGATACGTGGACTTACTCTATGGCGGTAAAGAAGTTAGGGGACAGTACTTGGGCTGTGGTTGAAGAAGATGCCCTTACAGTATGATTCTTCTAGTTAACAATAATAAATAAGGTAACACGTGACAAAAGCTCGAGTGGTTAGTCTTTCCGAATTAGGTACTGCAGATGTCATTCAGGTGATTGATAAAGAATTACCACCCCCTGGTAAAGGTGAGGTGCAAATTCGTCAGACTGCTATTGGTTTTAACTTCATTGATATCTATCAGCGCTCAGGTTATTATCCGCTGGATTTACCTACGGGCCTTGGCCATGAGGCAGTAGGTGTGGTTGAGGTTTTAGGAGATGGTGTAGCAGGTCTTAAAGTGGGCGATCGGGTGATGTATATGAATGCCGGTATCGGCGCATATGCTAGTGCTCGTAATGTGGCTGCTGATAAGTTAGTGCCAGTGCCAAATAATGTTTCTGATGAAGTTGCAGCAGCAGTCTTCTTTAAAGCAATGACTGC
>CAIUOP010000004.1 GCA_903900805.1 uncultured beta proteobacterium
ACCGATCAGGCCATAACGATTACCGCCGCCAAACTTCACGGAAATGTTTTCAAACAGGGGTTTTGCCCCAAACTGCATAGTGATATTAGATGCGGACAACACGGATAGTTTCTAGCTTTCTGAAATTCAATTCAACAGATACCCTCAGATTTGGGGGCAAAGACCGTTATTTTAACGGGTTCAGGCTGCAAAAGTCTAATTTAGACTTTGACCTTAAATGGGGTGAAATTCGTATGGGTGTCGTAATAGTCCTCATTTTCTTTACGCTTTAGAAAATTCACCACAAAATAGGTCAAGGGTGTGGCAAGGGCCTCCCAAGAAGTTTTCAGGACATATTGAGCTAGCGCCACTTGAAAGATCTCATGGGTAGGCCATATGCCATAGAAAGCGAGCATATAGAACAAAGAGGAGTCCACCAGCTCCCCTGCCGCTGTGGAGCCAATGGTGCGCATCCAGAGAAAACGCCCTTTAGTCCAGATTTTCATCTTAGCTAGCGCATAGCTGTTGGTAAAACTGCCACACCAAAAAGAAAACATAGAAGCTAAGGCAATCCGCCAGGAATTTCCAAAAACTGTTTCTAGGCCCTGTTGATAGTTCGCCATGTAAGTACCAGGAGCAACAGGGAGCGCAATCACAATCTGGGCCATCACTGCCGCAAATGCTAAAGCAGCAAAGCCAGCCCAAACTGCGCGCCGATCATAGGCATAGCCATATACCTCGGTAAAGATATCCCCAAAGAAGTAGGCAATTGGGAAAAACAGAACTCCTGCACCAAAGGTCACTTCGCCAAAGTGAGGAAGATCAATCACCGCCACTTTTCCTGCCCCAATAAAGTTCGAGCAGAGCAAGACCACCACAAAGGCCGCTAAAAGCAGGTCGTAATAGCGATGGTGTCGTCTAGGTGAGTCCATAAGCCTGGAAAAATGGATAATAGAAACAAGAATATCCGCATTCCTGAAAATTCGCAGGAAGCTGTGACATTAACAATAGGATGATTAAGTAATGAGTAAAGCCAGCTTTAATTGGATAGACCCCCTCCTTCTGGACACGCAATTAACTGAAGAGGAGCGCATGATCCGCGATGCAGCGGCTGAGTATGCTCAGGGTCGTCTTATGCCTCGCATTCATGATGCCTTTCGTAACGAAACAAGTGATCCGGCAATCTTTCGCGAAATGGGTGAGCTTGGCCTGTTGGGCATCACCATTCCAGAACAATATGGCGGCGCCGACTTGAACTATGTTTCCTATGGTCTGATTGCTCGCGAGATCGAGCGCGTAGATTCTGGTTACCGCTCCATGATGAGCGTGCAGTCATCTTTGGTAATGCTTCCAATCTATCAATTTGGTAGCGAAGCACAAAAACAAAAGTATCTTCCTAAATTAGCTACTGGCGAATGGATTGGTTGCTTTGGTTTAACTGAACCTAACTATGGCTCTGATGCTGGTGGCATGATTACCCGCGCCAAGAAAGTTCCCGGTGGATTTTCTTTAACCGGATCGAAAATGTGGATCTCCAACTCCCCCATAGCCGATGTATTCGTAGTGTGGGCAAAGAATGATGAAGGCCTGATTCGTGGCTACATTTTGGAAAAGGGCATGAAGGGCTTAAGTGCCCCCAAGATCAGTGGCAAGATGGGTTTACGCGCCTCTATCACTGGTGAAATCGTGATGGATGAAGTTTTTGTTCCTGCTGAAAATGAATTTCCTGAAGTCACTGGACTGAAAGGTCCGTTTACCTGCTTGAACTCTGCACGCTATGGCATCTCTTGGGGCGCTCTTGGTGCTGCTGAATGGTGTTGGCATGCAGCCCGTCAATACACTATGGATCGCAAACAATTTGATAAGCCTTTAGCTGCTAATCAGTTAATTCAGAAAAAATTAGCAGACATGCAAACTGAAATCACGCTTGCTCTGCAAGGATGTTTACGCTTAGGTCGCATGAAAGATGAAGGTATTGCTGCCCCAGAAATTACTTCAATCATGAAACGCAACTCCTGCGGCAAGTCTCTAGACATTGCCCGTATGGCGCGCGATATGCATGGTGGCAATGGCATCTCCGATGAATACGGCGTTGTTCGTCACATGCTGAATCTTGAGGTAGTCAATACCTATGAAGGCACTCACGATATACACGCCCTGATTTTGGGTCGTGCACAGACCGGCATTCAGGCGTTTAGCTAGCCTTTAACTTCCCTACGATGGCCTTTGCTGCTTTAGCGAAGGCCTCATCGCTATCATTTTCGAGTGGTACAAAATTCTCAATCTGGTATTGAGGAAAATTCCTCACGATTGATGATTGGTAGGATGGGTCATAGTGCTTCACTAATAGCTCTTCGACCAACTCTGGGAAGTTGCCTGCATCAATAGCCTCATTCCATTTGGCTATCTGGACTTTGCCATAGTGAGCAGTAAGCAAAGCTAACTTGTCTTTGAAGTTATCTGTACCAGTAAGAAAATGATGGTATTCACGAATCAACCAAGATACCCGTGTTTGCGTGCTTGATCTCAATTCGATACAAGCCCCATTGCGAATCTTTTCCATCAATGCATCAGGTATGTGCAGCCCCCCAACTTTCTTGCTCTCCGACTCAACAAAGACAGGTTGTGATGGATCTAGTTTACGTAGCGCATTCCAAAGGGCCGTTTCAAAACCTTTTTGCGTGGGTTGATCGATATTGGGCTCGTTTCCTAAAACGGAGCCACGATGAATCGCTAGACCTTCTAAATCTAGGATCTGTGCACCTAGGGTAGCAATTTCTTGCAGAACTCTAGTCTTACCGCTACCAGTCATGCCACAAATGACTTGGAATGTGAATGCTTTTGCGTCTGCCTCAAGACCATCAATTACAGTACGCCTAAAGCCTTGATAACCGCTTTCTAGTTGCATGGCTTTCCAGCCGATACGATTCAGAATATGGGTAAAAGCGCCACTGCGCTCGCCACCCCGCCAGCAATAAATCAGTGGGCGCCATTCACGTGCTAATTCCAACAGATGATTTTGTATATGCTCTGCAATATTTTTCGATACTAAAGCGGCGCCTAATTTCTTGGCGGCAAATGGGGAAACCTGTTTATAGAGAGTTCCAATTTGAGCGCGCTCATCATTATTGAGTACCGGAAAATTAATAGCTCCAGGAATATGGTCTAAGGCAAATTCTGCTGGCGATCTCACATCAATAACGATGTCGAACTCATCTAACTCAGAAAGAAATTGATCCAGCTTAAGAATGTGAGGATTACTAGGCTGCATACCTTGTGCTGGTTCAGTTAACTGAAATCAGTTAACTTACTTGCAAGGCGAGATGGTACAAGTTAGTAGAGCGAGCACCAGAGCGGCAAAATGCCAAGATAGGACCGGGCATCGTTTTCAAGAGGCGGGCCATTTCCTGAACTTCTTCTGGCGTAAACGCACCTGGAATAACGGGTAGATAAACGTAATTGAGGCCAAGCTTTTCAGCTTCTGCCGCAATAGATGCGTTCGTTGGCTGATCAGGGCCTTCTTCACCATCAGGACGATTATTAATAACGCTTTTATAGCCCTGCTTGGCGATTTCAGCTAAATGACTTGGGTCAATTTGACCAAGCGTACCAAATTGAGCGTTATGGCAAGTAATAGGAAGACTCATGAAACCCTCTACATTCAATAAATATGCAATAGGGTTAATTCTAAATCAGGCTTGCTCAGAGGCTGGGTTTACTTCAATGCCCAGCAAAGAAGCGCTCGCAGATCTCCATACCAGCTAACATGGCAGCCACAAATACAAAGGCCTTGAGATGGCCTGCGCCTAGGGCCACTAGTGCCGGGCCAGGGCAAAACCCTGCTATTCCCCAGCCAGCCCCAAAGATTAGACTGCCGATCAGTAAAGGCTTAGTAATATCGCGCCTTGTTGGGATATGGAGAGCGCCACCAAAAAAGGCTTGCGTTCTCTTGCTCATAACGTAAAAACCAGCAAGACCAACCAGCACCGCTCCAAACATGACAAATATCAGAGATGGGTCCCAATTTCCAGACAAATCTAAGAATCCTAAAACTTTTTGTGGATTACTCATGCCGGAAATAATTAAGCCCAATCCAAACAATGCGCCAATTGCATACTGACTCAATAGGCCAAAATGTTTAATCATCTTAGCCTCCAATCAAATGACGGATTATGAAGACCATGATGAAACCAGCACTCATAAAAGCGAGTGTTGCTACCAGTGAGCGCGGTGATAAACGGGATAAACCACAAATGCCATGGCCACTAGTGCAGCCTGAACCATATTGAGCGCCAAAGCCAACTAAAAGACCAGCAATCACAATCCCTAGCCAACTAGAGTCAATTTCAACGATTGGAATAATGCCGAAAAATAATGCAGCTAAAAATGGTGCTGAGATCAAACCCAGAACCAAACTTAGGCGCCAAGCCGAGTCGGTCATGTTGGGATGTAATAACCCAGAAACAATTCCACTGATGCCCAAAATTCGGCCATGCAAGAAAACATAGAGGGCTGCGGCTAAACCAAGAATCATTCCACCAAGTAAGGACGGAATGGGTGTGAAGGAAAGCCAGTCAATTTGCATTAATACACATCCAGTCTAGTGATGATTAACTGCAAGGATTAGGGGCAAGACGAAATTGCAAATAGCGCATACCTAAATAGGCGCCAAAAATAAATCCAGGTATAGCCAACAATGATCCAAGAGCTAAAGTAGAAACACCACTTAATCCCTGCCCTACTGTACAGCCTAATGCTGTAACACCACCAAAGCCCATCAAAGCTGCACCAACAAGATGATTTACCGTGTCTTCAGTATTGCGAAATGACTCCCAGCGGAAAGTTTTGCTTACAAGAGCAATTAGGGCTGAACCCAAGATCATGCCAAGAACAGCAACAATACCTACCGTGAGAACTTTGGAGGTATCGCTGTACATCATGAGCCAATCCAAGGAATAAGCATAAGGAGCAACAAAAGATAAGCTTTCCATACGGCCAGAATTGGTCACTAAAAATACTTCTTCTAAGGTGTTGGGGTCTTCTGCAACATAACCCAGATTGCCAGAGACCCACCATACTGCACAAATTGCTAAGCCAACCCCAATACCTGCGATGAGGTTTTCGGCAGTCCAAAACGCTTTACTAACTAAGGCGTAAGTAATGAATGCAAAACCGATAACCAGGCCTAATGCAAGGTGTAGATTATTGCGGGCCATGCCTAAAGGGCCACTAAGGAGACTGGGTAAGTCTTGTGGGGTGCTAAACGCAATAAAGATCGTATCGAGTGTATTGATACGAATAACTCCTAAGAAACCGCGCATTGTCATATAGGCAAACAAACCTAAGACCATAAATACAATGATGGACTTTAAATTACCTCCACCAATACGCACTAAGGTTTTGCTGCCACATCCTGAAGCGAGAACCATGCCAAAGCCAAATAAAACACTGCCAATAATGGTCGAAAGCCATAGAAATCTGTTGCCGGTGTAAAAGCTTTTTAAAGGATCGATGAGCCCTAGATAAGACATCAATGTGAATCCAATAATGGCGATGCCAATAGCTAGAAACCACTGCTTTAAACGATCCCAGCTGGACATAATGAAGATGTCAGAGACGGCACCCATAGTACAAAAGCCTGTTTTTTGCATCACCGCACCAAGTGCAACAGTAATTGCAAACGTAGCCCAAAGCACTGATCTACTTAAAGAATTGATATCAAGAACATCCATAGCGACTATTTTTAAAAAAATTAAGGTTTGAATTTATAAAACTGCTGATTGAGATAAGCCACAACATCAGCCTCATCTTCAGGAAATAGATCTAAACGGAGCTCGGTATTACAAAGGCCTACCATCCTTTTTAAGTTAGCCAATGATTTCACTTTGCTATCACTGCGCGTATAAATCATGTCGCCATTGCCAAAGCCAGACTTCTTTGCATGGCAGGCATAACATTTCTGCTGATCGATAGCCTTACCATTTGCTAAGTCAGGCGCAGCAAAAGCTGGAGCGCATATCAGCGCACTTAAGATCATTACGGGGAGGAATCGAATAAAAATCATTTTCATTACAAATCAAGGATTTAGCATTAATCCCCTATTTTAAGGCCCAATGGGCAAAATCGCCCTACTCGGCCTGGATCGATAGGTAAACGTTATAAGCATTCATCCGGTTGGCCGCCTTAAATAAAGGCATTCCTTCGTATTCAGACCAGTCTGCCTGTTTGTAAGCCTCATCAAAAGGGTCAAGGTTAATGGCCGCTTTAGACATCGATTCCCGCAGATATTTGAGGTAATTTCTGGTGAAGGCAATATCTTCAACGGGCTTAATAGAATAATTACCATGACCCGGAATCACAATATCGGGATTGAGTTTTTCAATCTCATCCAAAGCCATTAACCAGCCTTTGCTATCAGCATTACCAACAAAAGGAATGCGACCTCGAAATACGAGATCCCCAGCAAAAAGGACTTTTTCGGATGGCACGTACACCATTAAATCTTCAGGGGCATGGGCAGGACCTACCCTGCTAATTAAAAAATCCATCCCACCAATAGATAACTTCAATTTTTGATCAATCCAAACGTCTGCTGCAATGAGTTTTGTATCGGTATTTACCCAAGGCGCAAAATCGATGCGCGAGGCAATCAAGCGTTGCCTTGCTGTTTCTGATGAAAGATAGTTTCTACCCTCAGATTGCGCATAAATCTTCGCACCAATCTTTTTAAATTCTTGCAAGCCATAAACGTGATCTGCATGATAGTGACTCACAATCAGGGCAACCACTTTTTGTGGAGTTATTTTTTTGATTTCAGCTATCAACTTTTGAGCAAGAATAGGCGAGCCTAATGCATCCACAACAACGACACCTTTCGGAGTCACCACAAAGCCAGCATTTGAAATGAAATTTTGATTAGCGCTACTTCCCATTGCTGGAAAGCCTTGCACAAAATAAGTATGTGGCGCAACCTGAACGGGTTTTAATTGAATGGTGTCGACAGGTTTAGAAGCTTGCCCGTAGGCACTGCTAAAAAAGATAAAGGATCCTATGAGGACCCCTGTTATCTTCTTTATCAAACGAATATTCATTAGCCGACTAATTATGGTTTGATATAGGCGAAGCCTTCTTTATATTGCAGGTCGGCAACACGCACTACTCCAGAGGGCGTGAAATCGGCATCCAAGGTAAATTGCTCTTTCTTGAGATTGCGGTTCTTGAGAGTGATCTCACAAACTTCAAACCTCACTCCACGTGACTTTAAAGCGCCTACTAATGGTGCATATTCCACATTATTCTTTTTGTCTTTAGCACCCTCCATCATGATGTCAACTCCATTAGCGTGGGTCACAACAATAATGGTAGTTTGTGGAGAGACATCTAAGTGGTTACGAATATTACGCAATCCTTTTAAGCCCTGGGCTTCAGCATCATCAATGTGATAAACCACTTTTGACGATCCTGATGATTGGGCGCTGGCAATAGATCCAAGGCCAATAGCTAGGATTGCTGCAAAAATAAGTTGGATAATTTTTTTCATTGAAATAACTTTCGCGAATTCGTTAAATTGGGGCCATGCCCGGATTCTTGCTAACGCCCTTGATGATTGGCTCATTCAACTTGACGGCCTTGACAACCTTAACGTCTCTTAAATGCCTCTCCATCACATCCCAAATCGCTTCGCCACCAGCATTCTTAGCATCTTCACTGACTGGCGCCCAACCTGCCACCTTGTAAGTTTTGCTTGGTTCAATTGCTTTGCCATTTAAGCGCATATCGCTGATACGCTTGCCTGCACTTTGCACTGGATCAATGGTGTATTGCATACCACCGACACGAACCATGTCACCACCCTGCTGATAATACGGATCAGGATTGAATAAATTATCCGCCACATCTTCCAGAATAGTTTTAATCGTCTCACCAGTCATATTCGTGACCGTGGTATATGGATAAGTAATCGCAGTTTGGTCTAAGAGGTTCTCACGGGTGATTGCTTGTCCTGGCAAAAGACTCGTGCCCCAACGAAAGCCTGGGGAGAATGCGATTTCGGCATTCTTCTGCGCCATCAAACCGTCAAGGATGAGTTGATCAAAGCTACCATTGAAGTTGCCGCGACGATACAAAAGACCTTCGGTAGTAGCTAGCTTCTCATTGAGCTTAGCCTCATAGGGAGCTCTGATCTTGGTAATTAACTTACTCATGATTGGATCAGCAGGAATCAGGTTTGAGAAGATGGGGAAAAGCTTGTAGCGGAAATCTACTGGCTTGCCACCCTTCACATCAAAATCCAATACACCTAAGAACTTACTATTAGATCCAGCATTAGTCACCAGTGTTATGCCGCTAGCATTCTTCACCTTCACTGGAATCGGCACGCCATCGTGAGTATGGCCACCCAAGATTGCATCCAAGCCTCTCACGCGGGATGCCATCTTCAAATCGACATCCATACCATTGTGAGATAGCAGCACAACTACCTTTGCTCCTTTTGCTCTCACCTCATCAATGGTCTTTTGCATATTCTCTTCCTGAATACCAAAGGTCCAATCAGGAGTGAAGTAACGGGGGTTTGCAATCGGTGTGTATGGGAAGGCTTGGCCAATGATGGCTACTTGAATGCCATTCTGCACTTTCATGACATAAGGATTAAATACCATGTCGCCAAAGTCTGCTGTCTTAATATTTTGTGCAATAAAAGAGATCTTGTCCTTGAAATCCTTATTCACAATCTCCATCACACGCTTTTCGCCTAGCGTCATCTCCCAATGAGCTGTCATCACATCAACGCCTAAAGCAAGAGCGGCATCGACCATGTCTTGACCATTAGTCCATAAGGCCGTGCCAGAGCCCTGCCAAGTGTCACCACCGTCAAGCAAGAGCGCTCCAGGGCGATTGGCTTTCATTTGTTTAATCAGCGTAGCCATATGCGCAAAGCCACCCATCTTGCCGTAGTTCTGAGCTGCTGCTACATAGTCTAAGTAGGTAAATGCATGTGCATCACGTGAGCCGGGAGCAATACCATTGGCTTTTAAGAAATATTCCCCAACCAAGTGCGGAGTCTTACCCTCTTGAGCGCCAATACCGAGATTTACATTCGGTTCGCGAAAGTAAATGGGTAATAACTGGGCATGACAATCTGTGTAATGCAGGAAGTGAACATTGCCAAACTTCGGCAAGTCATAAAACTTTTGTGCTGTATTTTGCGCATTAACAAAGTTGGATTGCAAACTCATTCCGCCGGCAGAAGCGATAGCTAAAGCCTGCAAAAACTCGCGACGATTTAAAGACATATCTACCCTTTTATGAAAACAGGCCTGTCGGCCTGTTCTTTTTCTTGTGTGGCTATTTTTACTTTGCTTACTGATTCACTGGAGAGGCGGGATCAAGCAATAAAGCCATTACATCCTGCATTTGTTTCTCATTTAAGAGTTTGAAGTGCCCGAAACGAGGCATATTGCTACACACGTTATACGCCTTCGAATTGTTAATTCGATTCCAGGTGTACTCCACTACCTCTTTAGAGTAGCCACGTAACTTGCCGTAGTTCCAAAGAGATGGCCCAATGTTTCCATAAGAGACTTCTTTAATATTGATCTGATGGCAGTTATAGCAACCGCCGCCATTTGCGCTGTCAGCTTTATCAGACCATGTGGCGCCACGACCACTTTGAGCAATTGCCTCGCCCTTCTTCCAATCACCAATATATTTACCATCAGAGGGCTGTTTGATGGTTTTCATATTTTCATTCTGGATTTTTTCTCGCATCTTGGGATCACCACCACCGCCTAAGTTAGCAAGATTAGAGCAAAACTTTTGAGCCGCATCTTGGTCAAGGCGATCAAGCCCAGCCTGACCTTTAGCTTCAAAACTAGAGGACATCATCTTTTCAAATGGAGTTGCAGCATGGACAGCGCCGATAGATAAAGCGAGCGTAAGCACCAATACGGATAATTTATTTTTCATGTTATTTATCTCCAGCGATTAACGCTTTAGTCCTGGTGCATTCATTGTTCCACCGTTAGCTTTAACAGCCATGTAGAGTGAAACGGCAATGGTATCGTCAGATATATAAATCGGCTCAGGAAAACGCTGCTGGCGGTAACAATCGTTTAGACGACGTTGCATTGTCCAGAAGTTGCCGCTAGATACACGATAAGCCGGCCAGTAACCCCATCCAAGAGCTGCACCTTTTTGTTCTGTGATGTTTGGCAAATCTTGCAAACGAATACGCTTACCGTTCTCCGCATGGCAAGATGCACAGGAGAAATCCATTGGACCACCTTGATAGAAGAAGGATTTTTCGCCTAAAGCGAGCATCTCTTTTTCCTTGGGGTGCTTAGCAACAGTATTGATTTTCATGCCCTTGGATTCAGCAACAACATAGGCAGCTACCGCCTCCACATCTTTACGCTTACCTTTTTCGAATCCAGCCTTGATAATTTCTTGGCTGTTATAACCCTGCAACTTTTCCATACAAGTTACTAAGCGTGACTCTAAGTCCTGAACTTTATTTGTGTCTTTAAAGTATTTCGGCAATTGGGTGTAGGCGCCCTTAACAACGCCTGGACCCATACCTAGATCGCACTTTTCAAGTGAAACATTCTTTGGGCCCATTGGCTTTTTCCAAATGTCCTCACCGGCTGCCTCATACAAATCAGCAGGGTTACCATCGGCAATCATTGCACGATATTTTTCAATTTCATTGGTTGGAGCTCCGCCAGTTGGCGCAGAAGCTTTGGTCGCCTCAGTTTTTGTTGAACTTGAACAACCTTGTAGTACAAAAAATATCCCAATAATTACGCCATATAAGATTCGTGTTCTCATGGTAACCCTTTTATAGTTTTAATTATGTGTAAAGATATTAGGATGCAGTTGCTTCATCAGTGCGTTTGTCGCCCTTATTGTCATTCCAAGTCACAGCAATCTTGTCGCCCTTAGCACCTTTGTACTTAAAGTTCAAAAATGGATCCTTAGAAACTGCAGGGCCAAATTCGCCTGTAAATACTTTTTTTCCGTTGGCAGTGACGTTAATCGTACTGATGAACCACTGAGGAATTGTTTTGCCAGCAGCATCTTTACGCTGGCCAGATTCCATATCGTGCTTCATCAAAATTTTTACATCCACAACTCCACCGCTCTCAGCAGCTCTAACGCGCATTGGATCAGCCATGTTTTCCTCTTGTAATCTAGTAATTAATAATATTCAGTTGGGTTAGGGGCAATTAACCGCCGCAACCACCCAAAGTCACTTTTACTTCTTTCACTGCCATGCTCCACTTGCCATCGGCTTTTACTAAGCCATATACGTTGGAGGTTTGACCCATCTTGATACGAGAAGTAACAAATGGTTCCGTACCAGCAGGGATAAAGAATTGCGCAGCTAAGGCACTGGGATTTTTCTCAACCAAGATGGCCATTTGCTCTGCTTTGAGAGTTGTTGTAATTCCCACTGGAACTACGGCACCGTTTTCAGCAATGTCGGGAGCATTTAAAGTAATGGCGCCAGATTTGTCTGGGGTGCCTGCACCCAAGATTTTAAATACGTCATCCAGGCTCTTGCCTTCAAAAGCGGCTTTATTCCACTCTTGAGCTTGGGCTACGCTGATGAGACCCGTAGAAGCCATCAAGCCGAAAACGGCTGAATATTTCATTAAACTGCGTCGCTGCTGATTCATAAAAACTCCTTTAATAATCTACTCTTGGTATCAAATATAGCGGTATTTCAAAAAAAACCCCTAAAACTACTGTCCCGTCAGCATCCAGCGCACCAGAATCGACCTATCCTCATCAGATAACTGAGCCTGAGCTGGCATCGGAATCGCCCCCCACACCCCTGAACCCCCATTTTTGACCTTAGCCATGAGCTTTTCTTGAGCCCCGCCTTGACCTTGATATTTCGCTGCAATAGCCGCAATAGATGGACCGACTAACTTAGCGTTTGGCGCATGACAAGCGGAGCAGTTCTCGTTCTTAAATAATACTGCTGGGCCCTTTGTAACGGCAGCATGGGTATCTGATGCATGTGCTAAGCCCTCACCAGTTGCGCCTGGTAACTTGGCAATGGGTGGCTTTGTCGAATCTGAACCACGATATGGACCATAGAGGCGATTTTGATCTGCAATATTGCCATGGGCATTTCTGGCGAAATCAGGTAATTCAGAGCCAATTTGCACAAACTTGACGCAATTGGTCATACAGGCCGGTGAGTTGACATCAGGTTTGCCGTTCACACTCCAAAAGCCGTGGTTGCGAGTCATACCATTACGGTTAGGCATCTTCTTTTGAACTTCT
>CAIUOP010000005.1 GCA_903900805.1 uncultured beta proteobacterium
AAAACCTCACTACAAATTATCTGATTTATTAGCTAAATGTGATGCAACTGCAAAAATGACTGAGGAAGATAAACAGTGGCTTGACGCACCTTGCATTGGCAAAGAAATTTTATGAAGCGGGGCGATATATTTTTGGTCTCATTAGACCCGAGTTCTGGACATGAGCAAAAGGGGTCTCGTCCGGTGCTCGTGATTACGCCAGAAGCCTTCAATGGATTAACCAAGACGCCAATTGTTGTTCCGATTACAAATGGTGGCAATTTTGCGAGGGTGGCTGGATTCACCGTAAATCTTGAAGGATTAAAAACTACCGGTGTAGTTCGTTGTGATCAGCCAAGAGCTCTTGACTTAGCAGCACGAAATGCACGCAAGCTCGAAAGTGTCCCCACTGAAGTAATGGACGAGGTGTTGGTCAAATTGGCTACATTGATTTCCTAAAACTTAACTCAGTCGTTGAATCTCAACTTGTATTGCATAAGTCTCAAGTTGCTTTGCGGACGACAATACCTTTGATCTAAAAAATGATGGTAGCGCTAGAGGTTTATCGGATGCCGAGTTACGATTGCGCAATGCTAGTGGGGAAGAGCTAGCCTATAACGACGATAGTGGCGGTAGCAAGAACTCTCAAATCACCTTTATTGCGACAACAACGGGTAGGCATTACCTTGACGCTAGGGGTCATAAAACCAATATTGGCAACTACCAGTTGAGCGCGGTAACGACGGATTTTGCCAATCTGACGACCGCACAACTCTCCTCTCTCTGAAGTCCGATGCAAATGTATTACTGCCGGGCAAATTAGTAGGCTAAGCACAACTCAGATCAGCGCATTAAAGTCTTTTGATTGGCTATCAGCCGATGCATTTGCTGGTCTTACCGCAGAGCAGATCAAATTTGTATCGACAGGAGGGCAGGTGGGTGGTAGCTGGCAGTACATGACTGCACCGCAAATTAGCAAACTTACCCTAGCAGCTTTTGGGGCGATGTCAAGTTACCAGATAAACACTTTGCCCCCAGAGGCTTTTGCAGTGCTTACGGGTTCGCACCTAGCTAATTTGCCGCTAGAAAGATTTGGGGATATGACTGCTTTGCAAACTCAGATGCTTAACCAAGCTGCTCTTGCAACGCTTACAAGTTCGCAGTTAGCTCGGCTGTCCCCAGGAGCTTTTGCGGGACTCATGGCCTCGCAGATCTCCTCTTTCTCCGAAGTCCAATGCAAAGGTATTACTGCCGCGCAAATTGGTAGGCTAAGCACAGCTCAGATCAGCGCATTAAAGTCTTTTGATTGGCTATCAGCCGATGCATTTGCTGGTCTTACCGCAGGGCAGATCAAATCAGTATCGACAGCAGGGCAGGTGGGCAATAGTTGGCGGTTTATGACTGCCGCACAAATTAGCAAACTTACCCCAGCAGCTTTTGGGGCGATGTCAAGTGACCAGTTACAATCCGTGTTCGCAACATTCATGGGCACTATTACTGCCGCACAACTCTCGTCTCTCTCCCAAGACCAATGCAAAGGCATTACTGCTACGCAAATTGGCGCGCTAAGCGCAGATCAGATCAGCGGATTACAGTATTTTGATTGTCTATCAGCCGATGCATTTGCTGCTCTTACCAGAGAGACGATCAGGTCAGTATCGACAACAGGACAGAGGGGGTGGCAGTACATGACTGCAGCGCAAGTTGGCAAGCTTGCCCCGGATGTTTTTGCGGCAATGAGTGCTTTCCAGCTAGGCTCTATATCCAAGGATGGATGCAAAGGTATTACTACTAGTCAAATTTTCGCACTTTCGGCTCCAGGGGTTGACTGTTTTACTTTTTCTAGCTGGTGTGCGATGAATGAGGGACGGCAGGAGAATATGGCGAATTCAATTAAAATTGAGAACTTTGGACGGCTGTCATTAGAAACCCTTGCGAAGATATCATCTGCGAAAGCTGGTTACACATCCGTACATGCAGGCGACTTTTCATACCTGGATGGTACTCAGGTGAATCGGCTTTCGAATACTCAACTTGCCCAGATGAGCGATGCTCAAGTGCAAAACTTGAGGGCGGCGGGGTTCGGTACAGTTTATCGATTTTCTTCAACCTCGATGAATGAGAATGTGCTTAATACGCTCGATAAGGATGGTCACACAGTATTAGGAGCATTGTCAGATCAGCAGTTGCAATTGGTTGCTGATTATTCAGATGGGGCTGCTTCGTTGATCCAAGCCGCCGCTAATGATATGTTATGGATTCATGGCCATGCCCCAGCGATTGTCACAAATACTTTTACTATTAATACAGCAATTGCTACGTATAAAAGTTTAGCTGGATAAGATCTAGTAATCATCCCAGGGATTAAATTCGGGTGGCGCCTCACCTCCCCCTCACCATTAAATGAGTCCTTTAATGGTGAGGGGGAGGTGAGATCGCCTCTTTGGCCATGGCGCCAATAATTACTTACGATGGATGCGCCCAATGATTTCTGCTCGCCAAGAAGCGTCAATTTCTAATTTGCAATATATTTACAAAGTGTCTGATGTCCGATAATCATATTGATAGTGGTTTTTTTTGTCTGCAGGTGCTAGGGACATTTCATCAAGTCAGCGTCGATGAAGCCACGCTCAGACATCAACTATCAGGGCATTTGGAGGTAATAAGTACTGGCCAGGCAATTTTTGGTCAAGAAGCGATATTGCTCGCCGCAAAAAGTCTGGGACTAACTGCAAGAGTCATTACGCAAGAAGTAGATCGGCTAAACAAGGCCCCTTGGCCAGCTGTTGGTCGGCACCAAGACGGACGTTTTTTTGTCATCGCTAAATTTGATCCAGGTCTAAATTCTGAGACGGGGGAATCAAATCCGAGGCTCCTTATTCAGCACGCGGGGCAGCCGCCCGAAATATTGAGCGTGCAAGATTTGCTTGCTCAATGGACTGGTGAAATCATTTGCTTTACAAGTAAAGCAAATTTTAGTGGCGCGCTGGCAAAATTTGACTTCACTTGGTTTATACCGGCAATCATTAAATACCGCCGACTACTCGGTGAGATTTTATTGATTTCTTTTATCTTGCAGTTGATTGGGCTGGTCACCCCGCTCTTTTTTCAAGTCGTTATGGACAAGGTTCTTGTGAACCACGCGATGATGACTCTTAACGTGATCGTAATTGGGCTTGTTACTGCTGATATTTTTGAGGCAATCCTGACTGGGATACGCTCTTGGATGTTTGCACATACCAGTAGCAAGATTGATGTGGAGCTAGGGGCTCGATTATTTCGGCATTTGCTCGCCTTGCCCACATCTTATTTTCAGAGTCGTCGAGTTGGGGATTCTGTGGCCCGGATACGGGAGCTGGAGAATATTCGATCCTTTTTAACCGGCAACGCATTGACGGTGGTGCTCGATATTGCATTCTCATTTGTATTTTTGGCTGTGATGTTTTGGTACAGCGTTAAGTTGACTTTGATCGTCATCGCTTCCATCCCGATGTATATTGCCCTGTCAGTTCTGTTTACCCCAGTGATACGCAAACGCCTTGATGATAAGTTCAATAAGTCTGCCGAGAATCAATCGTTTTTAGTTGAAACAATTAGCGGTATTGATACCGTTAAGGCAATGGCGGTAGAGCCGCGCTGGACGCACAAATGGGATCAACAGCTCGCGCACTATGTAACAGCAGGTTTATCAGTCACTAATATCGCCACTATTGCTGGTGGTGGCGTTAATCTGATTAGTAAACTCGTTACCGCCATGATTATGTGGATCGGTGCTGGGCTTGTCATCGACAATCAGCTCACAGTAGGAGCTCTGATTGCCTTTAATATGCTTTCAGGTCAAGTGTCGCAACCCATTTTGCGCCTAGCGCAGCTTTGGAATGACTTCCAACAGGTGGGGATTTCTATGAGTCGTTTAGGGGATATTCTCAATACCCATCCCGAAGTGGCTGGACAGAAATCACGCTTGCCAAGACTTGCGGGTGCCATTGAGTTTGACCAGGTTTCTTTTCGTTATCGCCCCGATGCATCAGATGTAATTCGACAAGTGAGTTTAAAGGTTGAGCCTGGAGAGGTGATCGGCATCGTGGGGCGCTCAGGGTCCGGTAAAAGCACGCTCACGAAGTTGGTGCAGCGTCTTTATGTTCCAGATCGAGGTCGTGTGCTAGTGGATGGGCAGGACTTATCAATTATTGACACCACCTCATTGCGGCATCAAATCGGGGTGGTTCTTCAGGAAAATGTCCTCTTTAACCGCTCAATCCGAGCCAATATTGCCTTATCTAACCCGACGTTACCCTTAGAGGCAATTATCGAGGTGGCGAAATTGGCTGGCGCACATGAATTTATTTGCGAGCTACCTGAGGGGTATGACACGATGGTGGGTGAGCATGGGACGGGATTGTCTGGCGGTCAACGCCAGCGGGTGGCGATTGCGCGTGCGCTAATTACAAACCCGCGCATTCTAATATTTGATGAAGCTACAAGTGCACTTGATTATGAGTCTGAGAAAATTATTCAAGATAATATGCGCAAAATTTGCACGGGTCGCACAGTGCTCATTATTGCTCACCGCCTTTCTGCTGTCCGTGATGCTAACCGCATTATCGTCGTTGAGCGTGGACAGGTTGCTGAAGTCGGAACGCATGAAGAGCTCATAAAGCGGCCCGAAGGGATTTATGCCCATCTATATGCGCTACAGCAGGGATTGGCATCAGAGGTGGCAGCATGAAAGAGCGCATGAAATCTCTGTTACGCCGCATTTGGGTATTTTGTCAGCAAGGTATCGCATACCTTGTTCGAAAGATAAGCAGTCATCCTTGGGTTCACGAGCAATGGAATCATCCGAGAATGGATGGTCTTAGCCATCGGCTGAAAGCTTGGCAAGAGCTTTGGCAGCGCTATAAAGAACATTTTTTGCATTATTGGGAGCGCCGGGATGAAATTACATTGCCAGAGCTGCGGCCTCATGAGTCTGAATTTTTACCAGCCGCTTTGGCGCTTCAGACGGCACCAGTATCGCCAGCGAGTCGTTGGATTGCCCGTATTCTGATCGCCATCTTGCTGTTTATTTTGCTATGGTCCATCTTTGGGAAGATGGACATCATTGTCAATGCTAGCGGCAAGATTATTCCATCCGAGCGAATTAAAACCATTGCCTCAGTTGAAACTGCTCGGGTGGAGCAGCTTTATGTGACAGAAGGTCAGGCAGTCCAAGCTGGCGACTTATTGGTTGCGCTGGATGCTCGGATGAGCAATCGAGAGCGGGATAAGGCAATCGGCGATAGGGATACGGCAAGATTGCAAATTTCTCGATCGCGCGCGCTGATGACATCTATGGCAGCAAATCAATTGCAGCCCATGACAGATATAGATGAGATCGCACCTGAGCGGATTGCTGATGCTAAAAGTCATCTAGAGAGCCAGTGGCGAGATTTTATAGCCAAGCGATCTCGTCTTGAGGGTGAAATAATGCGCTATCGCAAGCAGGCGCCTTTGGCCGCTCAACGTGCCAAGGATTATCAGGAGCTTGCGAAAGACCGTGATGTTTCTGTGCATGCTTGGTTTGAAAAGGAGCAAGAGAAGCTTGAGGTGGAAGGCAAATTGGCCGATGCCACTAACCAACGCAATGCACTGATCTCTGAAACCCGCAAAGCAGCCCAAGATCAATTAAACGAAGGCCTTAAATTTGCAGCATCCTCTGATCAGGATGCTCAAAGAGCGATAGCGCACAGCGACCAGTTAAGGCTTACGGCGCCCGTTAGTGGAACGGTGCAACAATTAACGGTTCATACCGTAGGTGGAGTGGTGGCTGCTGCGCAACCATTAATGGTGCTTGTGCCAAAACAGAATCAAGTAGAAATCGAAGCCTTTATTGAGAATAAGGATATCGGTTTTATTCGTGAGCGCCAGTTCGCTGAAGTCAAGATTGAAGCCTTTGATTACACTAAATATGGCACTATCAAAGGCACAGTATCTCATGTCTCTCAAGATGCTATTGATCCCAATGGCACCTCAGCAATCGACAGTTTACAAAATAAGGATAAGGCCAAAAAGGATCAGCCACAGCCAAAAGGGGCGGTTTACTCGGTCAAAGTTCTGTTAGATCAAAGTCGCATCAATATTGATGGGAAGGATGTGCTCCTCACTCCAGGGATGAGCGCCTCAATAGAGATTAAGACAGGTGCTCGGCGCATTATCGAGTACTTCTTATCCCCCTTGATTCAGCATACGCGTGAGAGCTTGAATGAACGCTAAGCATTGGTCTTTAGCATGGGCGATTCTTTTTGCCTCTATCGCTCAGTCCTGTTGGGCGATAGGAGCGCCGGATTTATTGGATGACCCCCTTTGGGCTCAGCCAGAGATTATTAAAAAAGGGGTAATTTTGCCCGATGATAGCCCAGTGTCATGCCCCTCATCCGTTGATTTGAGGAGGGAGCTAGCTCTTGGCGATGCTGTAGATGTGGCTCTTTGCAATAACCCTCAGGTTCGCGCCGCTTGGGCGCAGATAAAAATTCAGGCGGGCGCCGTCGGAGAGGCTCGCGCCGCTTATCTACCGACAATCAATGGCTCCCTTAGTCGCCTTAAGAATGCGACAACTTACCCTGAGTCTTCCGGCTTTCCAAATAGCTATACGATGGGCAATCAGCTTTATGGGTCGCTTAACTGGCGATTTTTTGATTTTGGGGGGAGGGCAGCTAACCGCGAATCGGCAAACCAACTTCTAGCCTCTGCAATGGCAGGCCATGATGCGGCACTACAAAAGGTCATGACGTCCGTAGTACAGGCGTACTTCGACGTGATTACTGCCAAGGCCCTATTTGAGGCTAGGCAGCAGATGGCCACTTTAGCAGAAAATACTTTAAATACCAGTAAGCGTAAGGAGATGAAAGGGGCGGGAGCCTTGAGTGATACTTTACAGGCGTCAACGGCGCTAGCTAAAGCTAAGCTCAATGAAGCTAGGGCTGGTGGTGATTATCAAAAGGCGTTGGGTGTATTAAAGCAATCCATGGGGATTGCCCCTTCTACGAATCTTCAATTGCCTCTACAGATAGAGAGATTGCAACAAACGGATATCAAAGATCTCAATAACTGGTTGGAAGAAGCGCAAGAGAGGCATCCAGCCATTAAGCAGGCAAAGGCTAAATGGGAGTCTGCTAAGGCTAAAATTACCGCAGCGCGTTCTGATGCGCTACCCACTTTAGGTGGCACGGCCTACGTTTCTCAAAATGGTTATCCGAACCAAGGTCTCTCCTCTATTAATCAGACAATAGTGGCTACTGGACTTACTATTAACTTTCCAATTTTTGAGGGGTTCGCCAGCACCTACAAAATCCGCGGGGCTCAAGCCCAAGCAGAATTGGCCGAAGCGCAGTTGCAAGATACGACGCTCCAAATCTTAACTGATGTAGTCAAGGCGCATGCGGATGCAGTGACCTCATTTGGGGCACTTAAAGCTAGTGAACGACTTCTTGCTACCGCGCAAGCAGCAAGCGAATCATCGCAGCGTCGATACGATAAAAATGTAGCTGATATTTTAGAGATTTTGAATGTTCAATCAGCTTTGGCTGATGCTCAACAAGAGCGTATTCGGGCTATTGCAGAATATCGTTCATCAAGATTGCGCTTACTCGCTAACGCGGGAATTTTGGGCTCAATCATTGGGGTGGATGCTAATGGTAATACCCCCACCCCTTAACCCGGGCGCATTCAACCGGTCAGTGCAACATCTTGATAACGAATCATTAAAATCAGGAGGTGTGCAATGGTAAGTGTCTACGGAGGGATGACTCTTGAACGCAAGACAAGGATTTGGTCAATGTGGCAACGGGGGGTTCCAATGAGCCACATAGCCCAAGCTATTAAAAAGCCACCGGCGACTGTTTACTCTTATTTGCTCTACCACGGCGGTATTGAACCCAAAACACGAGTCAGGCGCTCAAACTGCCTATCATTTGAAGGGCAAGAGTCCATATCGCGAGGCATTGCCAGTGGTTTAAGCATGCGTGGTATTGCTAGGGAGCTTGGTCGCCATCCCTCCACCATTTGCAGGGAAATCACTCGTAATGGCGGCTTAAAGCGATATCGAGCTAGCCTTGCAGAAAAAACCTTCCTCAAAAATGGCAAACGGCCAAAGCCACTTTTATTGGGGGAAAATGGCCCATTAAGGGAAAAAGTTGCTAGCCTGCTTGAGTTAGACTGGTCCCCAGAGCAAATAGCGGGCTGGTTAAAGAAATCGTCTAGTGATGGAAAGCAGATGTGCGTATCGCATGAAACAATCTATAGATCCCTATTTATACAAACGCGCGGACTATTTAAG
>CAIUOP010000006.1 GCA_903900805.1 uncultured beta proteobacterium
ATAGGAGAGTGTTATGAAACGCATGTTATTTAATGCAACTCAACAAGAAGAGTTGCGAGTTGCCATCGTTGATGGTCAAAAACTCATCGATATTGATATCGAAGCTGCCGGTCGTGAACAACGCAAAGGCAATATTTACAAAGGTGTTATCACCCGTATTGAGCCTTCGCTGGAGGCTTGCTTTGTCAACTACGGTGAAGAGCGTCATGGCTTTTTGCCATTTAAAGAAGTTGCCAGAACCTATTTCAAAGAGGGTATAGACGTTCGCAGTGCCTCCATCAAGGATGCCCTTCGCGAAGGTCAAGAAATCATTGTTCAGGTAGAAAAAGAAGAGCGCGGCCAAAAGGGCGCGGCTTTAACTTCCTTTGTCTCCTTGGCTGGCCGTTATTTGGTATTAATGCCAAATAACCCACGTGGAGGCGGCGTTTCTCGTCGCATTGAGGGTGAAGACCGTCAAGAGCTCCGTGATGCGATGTCCCAATTAGATATACCCGATGGCATGAGCATCATTGCTCGTACTGCTGGTATTGGTCGTGATGCTACAGAATTGCAATGGGACCTAAGTTACCTCATGCAGTTATGGAAAGCGATTGATGAAGCTGCTAAAGGTAATTCAGCACCATTATTGATTTATCTCGAATCTAGCTTAGTGATTCGCGCAATTCGCGATTACTTCCAGCCTGATATCGGTGAGATTCTGATCGACACCGATGACATCTATGAGCAAGCCGCGGCATTCATGTCGGTAGTAATGCCAGACAATCTACCAAGAGTAAAGCGCTATCAAGATGATGTGCCTTTGTTCTCACGCTTCCAAATTGAGCACCAAATTGAAACTGCGTACTCACGGACTGTGCCATTGCCATCTGGTGGTGCGATTGTGATCGACCACACTGAAGCCTTGGTTTCTGTGGACGTGAACTCTGCCCGGGCAACCCGCGGTTCTGATATTGAAGAAACCGCTACTCGAACTAACTTAGAAGCTGCCGATGAAATCGCCCGTCAAGCCCGTTTACGTGACTTGGGTGGTTTGATTGTGATCGACTTCATCGATATGGAATCGAGCAAAGCTCAGAAAGATGTTGAGAATCGCCTGCGCGATGCTCTTCGTCATGACCGTGCTCGCGTTCAAATGGGCAAGATCTCCAGATTTGGCTTGATGGAAATGTCACGCCAGCGCTTACGCCCGGCTCTCTCTGAAGGCAGTCATGTGACTTGCCCACGTTGCAACGGCACAGGCCATATTCGTGACACCGAGTCTTCTGCATTGCAAGTTCTGCGCATCATTCAAGAAGAAGCAATGAAAGAAAATACAGCTGCGATTCATACACAGGTACCAGTCGAAGTAGCTGCTTTCCTCCTGAATGAAAAACGTGCTGAAGTAATTAAGATTGAGACTCGCTTCAAAGTAAATGTCTTGATGGTTCCAAACAAGCATTTAGAAACTCCGCATTACAAGTTAGAGCGTTTGCGTCATGACGATCCGCGTCTTGACGATCAAAAGGCTAGTTATGTGATGGCTGAAGAAGCCGCTCGTGAACTAGAGACTGATACCACCGTAAGCCGTAAAGATGCTGATGTGAAGGTACGCCCTGAAGCAGCGGTTAAGGGGATTACGCCAACACAACCCGCACCCATTAGCCAACCACGTCCGGCTCGTACTGAAAAAGTACAAGCTGAAAGCTCTGGTGGCTTATTTGGATTCATCAAAAAGATGTTCTCCTCCTCTCCTGCAGCAGAAGAGAAGCCAGTAGAAAATAATGCTCGTGGTCGCAATCAGGGACGCAATGCCAATGGTGGTGATCGCAACCGTGGTCGTAATCGTCGCGGTGAGCGTAACGATCGCAATGGTGAACGTGCAGAACGTCCAGCAGCAAATGCAGCTGAGGGCGCTACCGAGGGTAATAACGGGAACCGCAATAATCGCAATCGCAACCGCAATCCAAACGGTCCAAAACCTGAGCGTCAAGCAAACCCTGCTGCAGTCACTCCTGCAACTGAGGCTGCTCCTGGTAGTGAAGCTACACCAAGCGCTGATGGCGAAGAGCGTCGTGGCCGTGGTCGTAACCGTCGCGGTCGCGGCCGTGGCAGAAATGAGCGCGATGAACGTACTGAAGGTGACACATCGAATGCGCCTGCAATATCTGCGAGTCCATTTGCAGGCCCACCAGTAGGCATGGCCGGTGCATCCGCATCAATGCCGATTCAGAATCTTGCAAATAGCTTTGGTAATGCAAAGCCTGCCGCCCAAAAACAGGAAAGGGCTGAAAGAGCGCCACGTGCTCCACGTCCATCAAATCGTCCCGCACAGAGCGCTCCGCTTGCAGTTGTTACTGCAGTTTCTACTCTAGAGGTGATTGCTAAACCTGCACCAGAACTTCCGAAGGTTGCCTTTCAGGCGCTTGAAGAAACTCCTTTGCATAGCGTTGTGCAATCTGCTGGCATGATCTGGGTTGCTACTGATGCTTCTAAGCATGCAGAAGCGCAAGGTCAGATTCAGCCTGAGCCAAGCAACTTAGGTAGAGCACCTAAACCTGCAGCAAGCCTTCCAGAAGGACCGATGGTTTTAGTTGAAACTGGTGGCCAAGAAAAAACGGTTTAACGCTGATTTAAGCTTTTCTCCAGACTGTCATTTATCCCTTAAGGATATTCGGCAGTTTGGCAGAAACACCGTTTCAAAGCCATAATTAAGAATATGGTTGAAAAAGCAATCCCAAAAGTCATTCCGATCCGCATTGATGAAGGCAAAGGCTTGAGGCCGTCTATTGGTGACCAACTCATCACAGCTCATGGCAATACCCAAGATAAACGTGGACGCATCTTGCGGGACCTACGCATCTCTGTCACTGATCGCTGTAACTTTCGCTGCACTTATTGCATGCCTAAAGAAGTCTTTGATCAAAACTATCCTTATCTGTCGCATAAAGAGCTTCTGAGCTTTGAAGAAATTACTCGCTTAACTTCCATCTTTTCTTCATTGGGTGTAGAGAAGATTCGCTTGACTGGTGGCGAACCACTCCTGCGTAAAAACTTAGAAGTGCTCATTGATATGCTAGCAAAGGTACGGACACCAGACGGTAAACCACTAGATCTCACCTTGACGACTAATGGCAGCATCTTACGCAAGAAAGCTGCTGCCTTAAAAGCTGCTGGTCTTCAAAGGCTAACCATTAGCTTGGATGGTTTGGATGATGCCATCTTTAGAAAAATGAATGATGTCGACTTTCCGGTGGTGGATGTTTTAGATGGCATTGCCGCTGCGCAAGAAGCTGGCTTTGAAAACATCAAAATCAATATGGTGGTGAAAAAGGGTACGAACGATCATGAGATCGTATCCATGGCAAAACACTTCAAAGGTAGTGGTGTCACTCTACGCTTTATTGAATTCATGGATGTAGGCAGCTCTAATGGTTGGAATATGGCAGAAGTATTGCCTTCCAAAGAAGTGATCGCCAGAATTCATGCAGTATTTCCATTAGAAGCGATCGAAGCCAATTACTCCGGCGAAGTGGCCCAACGCTGGCGCTATGTCGATGGTTCCGGCGAGATTGGTGTCATCTCCAGTGTTACCCAAACCTTCTGCCACGAATGTACTCGCGCCCGCATTTCTACTGATGGACAAATGTACCTCTGTCTTTTTGCGAATGAAGGGTTTGATTTCAAGACCTTATTACGCTCAGGCAATAGTGATG
>CAIUOP010000007.1 GCA_903900805.1 uncultured beta proteobacterium
AATAAAGCCAATACTCTAAATGCATTATATAAATATGAAGATGCATTAGAACTCTTTAACTTAGCAATTGAAATTGACAAAGAATACGGGGATGCTTATTACAATAGAGGTAAATTATTTACAGAACTTAAAAAATATGAAGAAGCAAACTTAGACTTTGAGCATGCATTAAAAATAAATTCTCTGGACATAGATGCTCAAATAAGTAAAGGTTCTAATTTAATCATCCAAAAAAAATTCGGGCATGCAAATGCTGCGTTTAGTTCCGCAGTTAGTATTAATGCCGATTTTAATTATTCAATTGGGTTGAAGTTGCAATCGATGGTACAAATGTGCAATTGGATTAATTACGAATCGAATACAAAAGAAGTCTTACAAAAGGTTGAAGCTGGACGCAAAGCAATTTTGAATTTCCCCTTATTAGCGTTAACGGACTCGTTGGAGTTGCAGCGCAAGGCATCAGAGATATGGGTGCAGGACAAGCATCCATTTGATGACTCGCTGGGGCCTTTGGTTAAGAGGGCTAAGCGAGACAAGATTCGCATTGGTTATTACTCGGCAGACTTTCACAACCACGCCACAGCTTACTTGATGGCCGAGCTCTTTGAAAGGCATGACCGTAGCAAGTTTGAGCTGTTTGCATTCTCGTTTGGCCCCGATAAGCAAGACGGCATGCGCCAGAGACTCACCCAATCGTTTGATCAATTCATTGATGTACGCTTTAACAGCGATAAAGAGGTTGCTGAGTTCTCTCGGATGCTTGGCATTGATATCGCTGTTGATTTAAAAGGATCGACCAAAGACCACCGCTTTGGCATCTTCTCTTACAGAGCTGCCCCTGTTCAAGTTAGCTACATCGGCTACCCCGGCACGATGGGTGCAGACTATATTGACTACCTCATTGCAGATAAAACAGTGATTCCTCAAGCACATCAAAAGTACTACGCTGAGAAGATCATTTATTTGCCCGACAGCTACCAAGTCAACGATCGAAAACGGGTGATAGCAGATAAGACCTACACACGCCAGGAATTGGGATTGCCAAGCGAAGGGTTTGTGTTCTGCTGCTTTAATAACAATTACAAAATAACGCCTCGCGTGTTCGATAGCTGGGTCAGGATTCTAAAAGCGGTACCTAATAGCGTGTTGTGGTTGTTTCAGGACAATCCACTAGCAGCAATCAATTTACGTAAAGAAGCAAAAGCACGAGGAATTGATGAGGCCCGCTTGGTGTTTGCCAAGTCAATGCCACTTGATCAGCATTTAGCACGGCACGGTGCGGCTGATTTGTTCTTGGATACAACACCTGTTAACGCGCACACAACTGCAAGTGATGCATTGTGGGCGGGGTTGCCGCTGCTGACTTATACGGGCGAGAGTTTTGCGTCCAGGGTGGCAGCCAGCTTACTTAAAGCAGTAGGAATGCCAGAGCTCATCGCAAACACGCAAGAGGAATACGAGGCTAAGGCCATTGAGTTAGCTCAGAATCCTGATCAGCTGAGCGCCTTGAGACAAAAGCTACAGTCCAATCGCTTGAGCGCGCCTTTGTTTGACACTGAGAAGATCACAAGGCACATTGAGCAGGCTTATGCCGATGTGTATGAAAGATATCACGCAGACTTGATGCCAGAGAATATCTATGTTGAGCGCTGCAAATAACACTACTGGCAACAAATACAGTGCGCAGTTCGCGGCAACTGCATTGGCAAAATCTAAGTGTGATGAAGCTATAGCGCTTCACCAGCAAGGTGAAATTGATCGTGCACGAATAATTTATGAAGAAATTCTAAGCACCCATCCAGAACACTTTGACTCACTGCACCTGCTAGGCGTGATTGCTTCGCAAAAAGGTGAGTACGCAAGAGGTGTCGCGTTAATAAGTCAAGCAGTCGACATAAAAGTAGATAGCCACTTAGCCCACTTCAACTTGGGATTCGCAAAGTACAACTTAAATGATTTTGCAGGAGCAGTCGCATGCTACGACAAGGCAATTGAGCTAAAGCCTAATTATGCAAAAGCTCACTCCAACAGAGGAGGCGCTCTCAAAAAACTATATCGATTGAGTGAGGCTCTAGAGAGTTATGAGTTGGCCATTCAATATGATCCTACTTCTGTCGCTGATTATTCAAATTTAGCTAATATCTTAATTGAGTTGAATCAACCAAATATGGCCATCGCTATTTGCAATAAAGGTCTAAATTTAAATTGCTCAATTGCAGAGCTTTATTTTTTTAAAGGAAATGCGCTCCAAAAAATCTCAGCTTTATCTGATGCAATTGAATCTTACTGCAAAGCAATACATCTTAATTCTCAGTATTTCGAAGCTCACATGAATTTGGCCTTTACACAGTCAAAATTAAAAT
>CAIUOP010000008.1 GCA_903900805.1 uncultured beta proteobacterium
CAAGGCTACGCATTTTCTGAAAGGCGTTCAAGATACAGATGAGCCTAGCATCCTAATAACAGTATTGAGCAATGGTGAAGCAACTCAAATTAGCGCATCTTCCTTTAATAACAGTGGGGTTACCTACTTACTGCTGAATCTGAAGCCGCTGGATTTGGCGAAAGCATCTAGCCTATTAGATGCTGACTCGTTGACCGTTAAGGCGATTGAAAATAACGCCTACGGTTTTGTCGTTTGCACTCCTGAGGGTCTTATTCTGAAGACGAATAAAGCCTTCAATAAACTCAGCGCTACTAGGGGTGAGCAAGAACTCATTGGTACCAATATACGAAATTATTTAGGGCCAGAGAGAACCGATTTTGATCAAATGATGCAATCCTTACAAGGCAAGGCTAGCTCACAATCTTGCGTCTCTTCAATCACTAACGCTACTAGAAGCATTAAGTTGGTCGATATTTCCGCAGTATCCGTAGCGCAACCACGCGCGTGTATTGGCATGATCTTTCGCCAAGTAGATTCGAGACAAAATAAAGGCGCGCGCATCGACAAAAAACTCGTGCGCAGCTCTCAAGAGCTGTCCATGCTAGTTGGAAAAGTCCCCTTAAAAGATATCCTCGCTGAAACAACTGACTTAATTGAGCAGCTCTGTATTAAAGCCGCTTTAGCTCTGACCCAAGACAATCGTGTTTCTGCTTCAGAAATCTTGGGACTATCGAGACAAAGTCTATACATCAAGCTCAGAAAGTATGGTCTCGTAGACCTCAATAAGGATATTGATTAGAAAGTCAGTGATGAGCAGTCAAGTTGCACTGATGGTTCTTGTAGATATCCAGTCATCAGCAAAAATCAGTGGCATTTTAAGGCTCATGTTTGCAAGGCTTTGGCTTTGGTCGACGCCAGGTCTTGAGTTCTACAAACATATGGGCTCAGGAAGAAATGGGGGATTCTCTATTCACCCAAGCGGAACCCATCAAGCGCTTTTTTGTGTTTTTCAAGATGGTGCGAGTCTCGATACATTTTGCCAATCCTCTAAGCTCATACGATGGTACAAAGAGCATGCAAAAGATTTCTTTTCCGTAAAGCTAAAAGCGTATTCACTAAAAGGTCAGTGGTCAGGATTCACGCCACAAATTACGGCGCAGGCTCCACAATCAGGCCCAATTGTTTCGATTACCAGAGCTTCAATTAAACCTATCTATTGCATACCATTTTGGCGTAAGCAACCTGCAGCAGAAGTGTCTCTTGAACAATCATTAGGCTGCATCATTGCTGCGGGTGTTGGTGAGGCTCCCTTCTTTCGCCAGGCCACTTTCACGATTTGGGAATCCCAAGCAGCAATGGATGAATATGCCAGGCAGGGAGCGCACCAGCAGGCTATCCGGGCGGCTTTAAGCGGTCATTATTTTTCTGAATCGATGTTCTCACGCTACCTACCCTTTGATGTGCAAGGCAGCTGGAAGGGCAGGACTCTTGGCTAAGACTCCTGTCATTATTATTGGTGGGGGTATTGCTGGACTTACTTGCGCACTCGATCTTGCCTCCTCTGGAGTTGAAGTCATTCTGGTCGAAAAAGAAGCTCAGCTTGGCGGCAAGATTCGTCAAATCAATTGCTCAAATGATCCTCTAGCGCCAGCGCTCGTTGATTCTGGTCCTACAGTCTTTACGATGCGCTGGGTCTTTGATGCCCTCTTTGAAAAGGCTGGCACCACTTTAGAGTCAGAATTAAGGTTAGAAAAACTCAATATCCTCGCGAGACATGCCTGGAGTAAAGATGAGAGATTAGATTTATTTGCAGACATAGATCAATCAGCGCAAGCGATAGCAGAGTTTTCATCTCCTGATGAAGCAAAACGGTTTCTCCAATTTTCTGTTCAGTGCCGAGATCTCTACAAGGCACTTGAAAAGCCTTATATGCTTTCAGCCAAGCCAAACTTTGGCGGCATGATTGCTGACTTGGGTATTGCTGGCTCCAAGGTCTTATACGACATTGGCTTATTCAATACCCTCTGGAAATCCTTAGGAAATTATTTCCAAGATCCTAGATTGCATCAATTGTTTGGTCGTTACGCAACCTACTGCGGCTCATCCCCATACGAAGCCCCTGCTACCCTGATGCTCATTGCCGATGTTGAAACCCAGGGAGTATGGGCGATTGAAGGTGGTATGTATAGCCTCGTTGCGGCCATTCGTAAGTTAGCACAAGATAAAGGTGTGCAATTAATGACTGGCAAAGCTTGTGAAGAAATCCTGCTCAAGAATGGTAAGGTTAGTGGAGTACGGTTAGCAGACGGCACCCTACTCTATTCAGATCACGTTATTTTCAATGGCGATCTTGCGGCACTCCAAACTGGACTACTCAATGCAGAGGGAATCAAAGCATTCAATACAAAGATGACTCCGCCCTCACCTGCTAAGAGATCACTTTCTGCCATCACTTGGTCAATGAATGCAATAGCAGCCGACTTTCCTTTGCTACGGCACAATGTTTTCTTTAATCAAGACTATCAAGCTGAGTTTGACGATATTTTCAAGCTAGGCCGCCTCCCCCGCAAACCCACTGTCTACGTCTGCGCCCAAGATCAAGGGGATAGCTACCAAGCCAAACCCAACTTACAAAGACTGCTCTGTCTGGTGAATGCCCCAGCCAAAGGCGATCAATCTGAATTTAATGCTCAGGAAATCGAAAAATGCGAACACGAAACCTTTGGTCTTCTGCAACAATGTGGTTTGGACATCGATTTGGACAGCGCAATATGTCACCGTACGACACCCGCTATTTTCAACCGGCTCTTTCCGGCGACGGGCGGAGCCCTCTATGGCCAAGCCAACCATGGATGGATGGAAACTTTTGGGCGAGCTTCAGCGCAGAGTCCAATTCCGGGACTACTACTAGCGGGGGGCAGCGTTCATCCGGGGCCGGGAGTTCC
>CAIUOP010000009.1 GCA_903900805.1 uncultured beta proteobacterium
ATTAGCAATCTGCATAGTTCCGCGGATGTACTCAACCTGCATAAACGGCACGATCATGTCCAGCACAAGACCAGAGCCCGAAATCACCAAGCCCAAGAAGGTCATACCGAACCAGAACCAGATCTTCTCACCGAAGTTGAAGAAGCCAGCAGGAGGATGCTTTCCACCGAACAGTCCGCCGAATGACTTTATCCAAGTAAGATCACCTTGTCCCGGGATATTTCTAGTTGCAAACAGCAAGAAGAAAATAATGATACTGAGTGTAAATAAGGGACCAGAATAGTTATGAATATTTTTGCAGATATTGAGGAAGGTGCCGTAAGCAACCCCGCCCATCAAAGGCATAGCAAAATACTTACCCCACAAAATCAGGATACCAGTCACAGCAAGTCCAATAAAACTCGCAGCCATTACCCAGTGGGTAAAGCGCTCAAAGCCATTAAACCGTTTGATCTTTTGACCAGATAGCGGCGCATGTAATTTGATTGGGCCTTTGATAATAAAAACGGCCGCAATACCAAAGAAGGCAATCGCCATTAACCAACCACCGAAAACAGTAATCACACCATTACGAATCACACGCCACTGCTCGCCAGAACGCTGAATCAGAACACTAGCTTCTTTGTCTGGAATGCTGACATAGTTATATGGATCACTATTGGCAGATGTGAAAATAGATGGATTGGCTGGTTGCGACTGAGCCTGAGTTCCATTAGCTAAGGCATTGGGATTAGCTGGTACGGATCTAGGTGGAATGTCTACTCCGCTAGGAGAAGGCAAAGGCGCCATTGCTGCGCGCTCTGCATAACTAATGCCACTTGCCAGAGTCAGCGACAAACCAGCAGCCACCACCAAAGTGCGTAGAACTTTAGAAAATGATCGTTTCATACTCATGTCCTTAAACGTTTTCGTTTTATTTATTGTTGTTTAGTTGATCACTTAACGCGACTATATTCGTTTTGACCCTGAGTACGCTTATCAACGGATTCAGTCCAGCTGGCTTGATTTTTTGGAGCCCAGTTCTTGGTCATGAAACCATTATCCGCACCCATGTATGGGGCAACGTCAGGACGCTTCGCCGCTTTGGCTGCAATTTCTGGTGGCTCAGAACATGCGGCCAAAAGAGTTGCTGCTGCAAAACACAGACCAAGAGTTTTGAAATTAAATTTCATTATTTAGCTCCTGGGATTTTTGCAGCTGCCGTTGGCGTTGGTGCCGGAGTATCTGGCCCACCATAAGCAGTGGTCCAACCAAAGGCTTTAGAGCCAGCGTACTTGCCATTCTTTTCACGAATAGCTACACGTCTATTAAAGATGCCACCAATAACATCGCCATCACCACCAATTAAAGCTTTGGTAGAGCACATTTCTGCGCAGAGCGGTAACTTACCTTCTGCCAAACGATTACGGCCATACTTCTCAAATTCAGCAACGCTGCCATTCGCTTCTGGTCCACCGCTACAGAATGTGCACTTATCCATCTTGCTACGAGTACCAAAGGCACCTTGACTCAAGAACTGTGGTGCACCAAATGGGCAAGCAAACGAGCAGTAACCACAACCAATACAAATATCTTTGTCATGAAGCACAACACCTTCGTCGGTGCGGTAGAAGCAATCTACTGGGCACACGGCCATACAAGGTGCATCACTACAGTGCATACAAGCCACTGAAATTGATTTTTCTTGACCGATGATGCCGTCATTTACCGTAACAACACGGCGACGGTTCACGCCCCAAGGTACTTCATTATCGTTTTTACAAGCAGTGACACAACCGTTACATTCGATGCAGCGTTCTGTGTCACAGATAAATTTCATTCTTGCCATTGTGTTCTCCTGACTTTATTTTTTAACTTAGGCAAATTTTTCGATTTGACACATAGTGGTTTTAGTCTCTTGCATCATCGTCACCTGATCGTAACCATAAGTAGTTGCAGTATTGACCGCCTCGCCTAAAACGACTGGGGCGGCGCCCTCTGGATAATACTTACGCAAGTCATTGCCTTGCCACCACCCAGCAAAGTGGAATGGTACGAATGCAGTACCTTGGTCAACGCGCTCGGTCAACATAGCGCGCACCTTGATCTTGGCACCAGTAGGCGACTTCACCCAAACATAATCCCAGTTCTTAATACCACGAGCTGCTGCTGCCTTAGGATTGATCTCCACGAAGTTTTCTTGTTGTAACTCAGCCAACCATGGGTTGGAACGAGTTTCGTCTCCACCACCCTCGTACTCGACCAAACGACCTGAGGTCAAAATAATTGGGAACTTCTCATACAGCTTCTCGCTCAAGTTTTGATCCTGAACGGTCTTATAAAGCGTTGGCAAGCGCCAGAAATTCTTCTTATCCGCAGACGTTGGGTACTTGCGCATCATCGGTGCATTAGTACTGTAAAGAGCTTCACGGTGAATTGGAACTGCATCTGGGAAGTTCCAAACAACTGCGCGAGCTTTCGCATTACCAAATGGATGACAACCATTCTTCATAAC
>CAIUOP010000010.1 GCA_903900805.1 uncultured beta proteobacterium
CTACCCCCTCCACCAGAAAGATGTGCGGGATTAGTTTAATGGTAAAACAGCAGATTTCCAATCTTCGGTCAAGAGTTCGATTCTCTTATCCCGCTCCAGAATTTGTAGCAAAAAGATTGGCCCATGTGGCTCAGTGGTAGAGCACTCCCTTGGTAAGGGAGAGGTCGGCAGTTCGATCCTGCCCATGGGCACCAGGTTTCGCATTATTTTTTTTATTAATTGTGTATTTCGTGTTTTGGTTTAAGAGTTAACTAAAGGCAGACAAAAATGGCAAAAGAAAAGTTCGAGCGGACAAAACCGCACGTAAACGTAGGCACCATCGGTCACGTTGACCACGGTAAAACCACTTTGACAGCGGCAATTGCAACCGTGCTCTCAAAGCAATTTGGTGGCGAAGCAAAAGCATACGATCAGATCGATGCTGCGCCAGAAGAAAAAGCCCGTGGTATTACGATTAATACTGCGCACGTAGAGTATGAGACAGCGAACCGTCACTATGCTCACGTGGATTGCCCAGGACATGCTGACTACGTCAAGAACATGATTACTGGCGCTGCGCAGATGGACGGCGCGATTTTGGTTTGCTCTGCTGCTGATGGCCCAATGCCACAAACGCGTGAGCACATCCTCTTGGCACGCCAAGTAGGCGTTCCTTACATCATCGTGTTTTTGAACAAATGCGATATGGTTGATGATGCTGAATTGCTTGAGTTAGTTGAAATGGAAGTGCGTGAACTGCTCTCTAAATATGACTTCCCAGGCGATGACACACCCATCATTCAAGGTTCTGCTAAGTTGGCTTTAGAAGGTGACGAAGGCCCAATGGGTAAAGAAGCCATCATGAAATTGGCTGATGCACTCGATACTTACATCCCTACTCCAGAGCGCGCTATTGACGGTGCCTTCTTGATGCCAGTAGAAGACGTGTTCTCCATCTCCGGTCGCGGTACTGTAGTGACCGGTCGTATTGAGCGCGGCATTGTTAAGGTGGGTGAAGAGATCGAAATCATCGGTATCAAGCCAACTCTGAAAACTACTTGTACTGGTGTTGAAATGTTCCGCAAATTGCTCGACCAAGGTCAAGCAGGCGATAACGTTGGTATCTTGTTACGTGGTACTAAGCGTGAAGAAGTTGAGCGCGGCCAAGTATTGGCTAAGCCAGGTTCAATCACCCCCCATACTCACTTTACAGCCGAGGTATATATCTTGGGTAAAGATGAAGGTGGACGTCATACTCCATTCTTTAACAACTATCGTCCCCAGTTTTACTTCCGCACCACGGACGTAACGGGTTCGATTGAGTTGCCAAAAGATAAAGAAATGGTGATGCCAGGTGATAACGTCACGATTACCGTCAAACTCATCGCGCCAATCGCGATGGAAGAAGGTTTACGTTTTGCGATCCGCGAAGGTGGCCGTACTGTTGGCGCCGGTGTGGTTGCAAAGATTTTGGCTTGATTTTTTAAGTAATTAGTTTTTATAAAGGGGTGTAGCTCAATTGGCAGAGCGTTGGTCTCCAAAACCAAAGGTTGGGGGTTCGATGCCCTCCGCCCCTGCCACGATTTGAACTGAAAGCAATATGTCTCAACAAACTGTAAGTCACTCTGAAGGAAAGAGCAGCTGGGTCTCCGGGCTTGCTGCTTTAATCGTCGTTGCAGCGTTGGTGCTTTATTACACGCTCATTGATGAATCTTTATTGGTGCGCTTGGGCGTCCTGTTTGGTGGCATTGCTGCTGCGGTTTTGATTGTGGCGATTTCACCGGATGGGCGTCGTTTTATCGCCTATGCGAAAGATTCTTGGTATGAAGTAAAAAAGGTTCTTTGGCCAACTCGTAAAGAGACAACCCAAATGACTCTAGTCGTATTTGGCTTTGTTCTGATCATGTCCTTGTTTTTATGGATTGCAGACAAATTGATTGAATGGCTAGTTTTTTCAGCCTTTTTAGGCTGGAAGTGAGTGAAAAATGATTGATTCTGAATTGGCCGTAAACCCACAAGCTACTGGCAATATGCGCTGGTACGTTATTCACGCCTATTCCGGCATGGAAAAGAGCGTCAAAAAAGGCCTCGAAGAGCGTATTGCACGTTCTGGCATGCCTGAGAAATTTGGCCGCATTTTGGTTCCTTCCGAAGAGGTTGTTGAGATCAAAGGTGGTGCAAAATCAGTTACTGAGCGTCGTTTCTTTCCAGGATATGTCCTGATTGAGATGGAAATGACTGATGAAAGCTGGCATTTGGTGAAAAACACGCCAAAAGTAACCGGTTTCGTTGGTGGCGTTCGTAATCGCCCAAGCCCTATTTCTACCGCTGAAGTAGCCAAAATCATGGATCAAATGCAGGCTGGGGTTGATAAACCTAAGCCTAAGACCTTGTTTGAGGTAGGCGAGATTGTGCGCGTTAAAGAAGGCCCATTTGTTGATTTCAACGGAAATATTGAAGAAGTCAATTATGAGAAGTCAAGATTGCGTGTTTCTGTTACAATTTTTGGCCGCGGTACCCCAGTTGAGCTGGAGTTCGGACAGGTAGAAAAGATGTAAAAACAAGGACTTAATCCTTGTTTGTAGTAGCGGTAGGTTTGAAGTGGTTAGTAATAACCGAGGAGCGGCGCTAGAAAGCCAAAAACTAGCAAAGCGTTTACTCAACAGCGGTCTTTCCTAATGAGGTTAGGCGCGCTTTCAGGAGCAACAAATGGCAAAGAAGATTATTGGCTTTATCAAACTGCAGATCCCTGCAGGTAAAGCAAATCCATCCCCTCCCGTAGGCCCAGCATTGGGTCAACGCGGTCTTAATATTATGGAATTCTGTAAGGCATTCAATGCTCAAACTCAGAGCATGGAACCAGGCCTTCCAATTCCAGTAGTGATTACAGCATTTGCTGATAAGAGCTTCACTTTTGTGATGAAGACTCCCCCAGCAACGATTCTGATTAAGAAGGCTGCAAAGCTCGAAAAAGGATCACCACGTCCTCATACGGATAAGGTGGGAAAAATTACACGTGCTCAAGCGGAAGAAATCGCTAAAGCAAAAATGCCAGATTTGACAGCAGCCGATATGGACGCAGCTGTTAGAACAATCGCTGGCAGCGCCCGTTCCATGGGCATCACTGTGGAAGGTCTCTAATCATGACTAAATTATCTAAACGCGTAAAAGCGATTCAATCTAAGGTTGATCGCAATAAGTTCTACTCATTAGAAGAAGCATTAACTCTGGTTAAAGAGTGTGCAACAGCTAAGTTTGATGAGTCTATCGACGTTGCTGTTCAGCTAGGTATTGATGCAAAGAAATCTGACCAAGTTGTGCGAGGCGCAGTAGTACTCCCAGCCGGCACAGGCAAGCATGTTCGTGTAGCGGTTTTTGCCCAAGGCGAGAAGGCTGAACAAGCTAAAGCTGCTGGCGCAGAAATTGTTGGCATGGAAGAACTTGCTGAACAAATTAAGGGCGGCAAAATTGACTTTGACGTTTTGATTGCATCCCCAGACACAATGAAAATTGTTGGTACTTTAGGTCAGGTATTGGGCCCACGTGGTTTGATGCCAAATCCAAAAGTAGGAACTGTTACTCCTGACGTTGCTACAGCAGTTAAGA
>CAIUOP010000011.1 GCA_903900805.1 uncultured beta proteobacterium
CTCGCTAAATTCACAACACGAATGTATGCACTTGCGTGATTACGCTTGGTGCTTGCTACTGGCACCTTTCCCATCTCACTAATTCGCCACGCATCAAAGTCAGCAAGCATCTCTGTTGTAATCTTTTCAACTTCGTAGGCGCCAAAAAATGGAATGAGATATTTGTTGATGGCAAAAATGTAATCACGATAGCAACGACGCCCTGTGTTGTTATCTAACGCTCTACTCATATGCGCAATCTCGTCTAACGCAATCTGCTTAAATGTTTTTGTTGTGATTGCCAAGCCAGCATCTGTTTTTATTTTGACTGTTTCAATAATTGCAATGGCATTTACTTTTGCTTGCTCTATGTCAGCAGTATTTGTTGTCGTGCTATACCACTTGTTGTTTGCCAACTTAAACCGCACTTGCCACTGCGCCGACTGCGGACGCTTATACAGCAGGGCTTTGCCGTCCATCAGCTTTACTTGTTTGATAGCGTTTACGTCAAACTGTGTTGCAAATAATTGTTGTAGTGAGGACATACAAACAAGTATGTTTTCAAATGCCAACTTGGACGACGATTCATTTTTTATCGTCGTAAAAATCCCACGCGATACTCTGCGAACAAAATTATGTGTGTGGTTTTTTATTGAGTGCCGCAGATTTTTCTGCGAATTGAACGGCACTGTGAAGGATAGCTTTGAGCTAATGTTTACAACTGTCAAACATCGAAAAATAAATTTTTCAATCCTCTGCTCTACCGACTGAGCTACCAGGCCAAGACTTGGAATTATAGATGAAACTATGTTTTGGCTTAAAAATTAACTAGGCTGCAGCCTTAGACCGAGCTGCATGCAATTTTTTATAGCTATCAATCATACGGTGGTGCCGGTCTAGCCCCTCTAGCTTTAAGCCTGCTGGAGTTAATCCGTGGAAGCGGACGCTGCCATCCACCGATCCTATTACCGCATCCATTCTCTTATCACCAAACATCCGGCGAAGGTTGATTATGTAGTCATCAAGCTCAAGATCATCTACTAGCAAAATCTCCAGCATGGCGTCTAAGGCCTGATAAAACAATCTACGCTCAACTGTGTTGTCATTATATTGAAGGAAAGCCCCCACCAAGGCATGCGCATCTTCAAATTGGTTTAAGGCTAAATGAATCAGCAGCTTTAACTCTAGAACCGTTAACTGCCCCCAAGGAGTGTTCTCATCAAACTCAATGCCAATCAATGTAGCAATATCGCCATACTCATCTAGCTCGTTATTTTCTAAGCGCTCAAGCAACGCACTTAGGCTTGCATCGCTTAAGAGGTTCAAATTCAAAATATCGTTTCGGAATAACAAGGCCTTATTAGTGTTATCCCAAATCAGATCTTCTATCGGATAAACCTCAGAATAACCAGGCACTAAAATTCTGCATGCAGTTGCACCGAGCTGATCGTACACAGCCATGTAAGATTCTTTACCCATTGTCTTGAGAATGCCAAACAAAGTTTCCACCTCCTCAGCATTGGAGTTTTCGCCCCGACCAGAGAAGTCCCATTCTATAAAGTCGTAGTCTGGTTTTGCACTAAAGAAACGCCACGATACGATGCCGCTCGAATCAATAAAGTGTTCAACAAAATTGTTTGGTTCAGTCACTGCTTCACTTGCAAAAGTAGGCGGGGGCAAATCGTTCAGGCCCTCTAAGCTTCGGCCTTGCAGCAGTTCAGTCAAACTTCGTTCTAAGGCCACCTCTAAACTTGGGTGTGCGCCAAATGATGCGAATACTCCGCCCGTCCGTGGATTCATCAAAGTGATGCACATCACTGGATAAACACCACCTAGCGATGCATCTTTAACTAATACTGGAAAGCCTTGTTCTTCTAGCCCTCGAATGCCTGCCAAAATACCGGGATATTTTTCGAGCACTTCCTGGGGCACATCTGGTAAAGCGATTTCAGTCTCCAAAATTTCTCGCTTCACTGCTCTCTCAAAAATCTCTGAAAGGCATTGCACCTGCGCCTCAGCCAGTGTGTTGCCAGCACTCATGCCATTACTGACGTAAAGATTTTCAACCAAATTAGATGGGAAGTAGATCGTCTCCCCATCCGACTGACGTACATACGGCAGAGAGCAGATGCCCCGCTGTGCGTTTCCGGAATTGGTATCAATGAGATGTGAACCATGCAATTCACCATCAGGATTAAAAATTTTCAGGCAATACTCGTCCAAAATTTCTATCGGTAGCGCATCATCAATGCCCGGCTTAAACCAACGCTCATTTGGATAATGCACAAAAGCGGCATTGGCAATATCTTCTCCCCAGAATGTACCGGCATAGAAATGGTTATTACTCAATCGCTCGATATACTCGCCTAAGGCTGATGCTAAGGCGCTTTCTTTTGTAGAGCCTTTCCCATTCGTAAAACACATCGGAGAATGCGCATCGCGAATATGTAAGGACCACACGTTGGGAATAATATTGCGCCATGAGGCGACTTCAATCTTAATTCCCAGGTTCGCCAATACGCCTGTCATATTGGCAATCGTTTGTTCAAGCGGTAGATCTTTGCCCACAATATAAGTGCTCGCATCAGTAGCAGGCTTCAATGTCAATAAGGTCTGCGCATCTGCGTCTAGATTTTTTACTTCTTCAATGACAAACTCAGGTCCGGCTTGTACTACTTTTTTAACTGAACAGCGCTCAATGGAACGCAAAATACCTTTACGGTCACTTGCAGAAATGTCCTCTGGCAATTCAACCTGAATCTTAAAAATCTGTTGATAACGATTTTCAGGATCAACAATATTATTCTGTGAGAGTCGAATATTTTCAGTGGAGATGTTGCGAGTCTCGCAATACAGCTTCACAAAATAAGCTGCGCACAAAGCGGATGACGCCAAAAAATAATCGAAGGGGCCTGGGGCCGAACCATCTCCCTTATAGCGAATCGGCTGATCAGCAATTACCGTGAAGTCGTCGAACTTGGCTTCAAGACGAAGCTTATCGAGAAAGTTGACCTTAATTTCCATGGGAATAGTTCCGAAGATGATGGGAAAGTAATGCGGGCATCAATGTCCGTTGCAACGCCAACACCTTCAACACTAACGCAAAGAATAAGTGCTAGCTGCCAAAAGTCTTATTGTTCGCCCTTATTACGAGATGTATCGATCCCAAGAGCCTTTAGTTTGCGATACAAGTGGGTTCTCTCCAAGCCGGTGTACTCAGAAATCTTAGTCATACTGCCGCCCATGATTTGCATTTGATGCTCAAAGTACGCTTTTTCAAAAAGATCTCTTGCCTCTCTTAATGGCAAATCGAAGTATGTTTTTGCAATGCCGCTAATGAACTCACCCTCGAGCGGAGCTGGGGCTGGTTCATTCAATATTGCCTTTGGAGCAGCAGCATGAGTATTCGACTGAACGGCCCTCCCTACTTCAGGCTCAATATATTTTGGCGAGCTCTCTAACGCCTTGCTAACTGTCTTCAACAGCTTTTGCAAGGCAATAGGCTTTTCCAAGAAATTTAATGCGCCAATACGGGTAGCCTCAACCGCTGTATCGATCGTTGCGTGACCAGACATCATCACAACAGGCATAGTAAGTTGACCTGTTTTAGACCATTCTTTAAGCAATGTAATGCCATCGGTATCTGGCATCCAAATATCTAGCAAAACAAGATCGGGGCGCATTTGCTCGCGAATGGTTCGGGCCTGAATAGCGCTCTCTGCTGAGTACACGGTGTGGCCTTCATCCGTCAGAATCTCATTGAGAAGCTCACGAATTCCCATCTCGTCATCAACAACCAAAATACTAGCCATGCTTAGGCTGCCTCTTTTGCTAGATTCATAAATAATATTGATACCCGCGCACCAACCACTTCTGCTCCCTGCATACGATTTCGTATTTCAATTTTGGCAGAGTGGTCGTCAATAATTTTCTTAACAACCGCTAAACCCAATCCCGTGCCTTTACTCTTTGTTGTGACATAAGGCTCAAAGGCTCTTGCCAATATCTTAGCTGGAAATCCTACTCCAGAATCACTTATTGTTAATCTCACCGCTTTTTGCTCTATACCATTGTGCTCTCCATAGGGCACTAACTCTGTTTTTACTTCAACCGTCTCTCCGGGATGAGGCCCCTCTAAGGTGGCATCTTGTGCGTTTTGCAGTAGATTATGAATCACCTGCCTAAGTTGAGTTGGGTCGCCCATAATATCTGGGCAATCAGGATCTAGCTGAGTCCGTAATGGGCTACCTTCATACAAACCCAAAATTTCTGAGGTGAGCGTATTAATGGACAGTGGTTTTAGCTGTGGCGTCGGTGTTTTAGCAAAATCCCTAAAGTCATTTACCATTTCTTTCATCGCCTGCACCTGGCCAATAATGGTTTCGGTGCTGCGATTGATCATTTCTTCATGCTCGGAGCTAAGTTTGCCAGCAAGCTTCCGTTGCAAACGCTCAGCCGACAACTGAATTGGCGTAAGCGGATTTTTGATCTCATGGGCTAAGCGACGAGCAACCTCGCTCCAAGCAATTGATCTTTGTGCACTTACCACGTCCGTGATGTCATCAAACACTACCATGCGCAAATCTGCCGTTAACTCTGTGCCCCGCACAAACAAGGTGACGCCCAACTCATTTTCAAATTCATTAATCGTATGTAATTGAATTTGCTTTTGCCAAACGGGAGCAGCCTGGGGCGCAGAGGCTCCCTCATTAGCGACCGCAAGCCTCATTGTTGCAAAGCCTTCTTTAATTGCACCCTCAAACTCAGCAAGCGCCGGATTGCTGCTCAATGGCCTGCCATCCAAGTGAGTTAAGTCTTGCGCAAAAATACGGTCTGCGCCGGCGTTACTTGACACCACGTTATAGTGCTTATCAAAAATGCACACGCCCGCGGTCAGATTTCCCAAAACTTTCTCTAAGAAAGCCTTCGATTCTTGTAAGGAGTTACGCGTATCGGCAAGTTGCCGGGTCATTACATTAAATTGACGCGTCAACATTCCTAGCTCATCTCCGGTATCCAATTCAGGCTTTGGAGATAGATCACCTTGGGCAACTGCTTGGGTTCCTTTGAGCAGCATTAATAGTGGGCGAGCTAACTGACGACCCAATAACAGAGCGAGGGTGACAGCAACAAAAAGGGCAAAAAATAGGGTGAGTGTTAGCGTACCAACAAACATCTTGCGTAAGCCAGCTCGCCCCAAGGACTTTTCTTGATATTCACTATAGGCTGACTCAACCGCAAAAATATTTTTAGCCAATGGTGTTGGAATAGGGCGCACTAATTGTAAGAAATATCTATCTTCAATATCTTTATTGGCGCCTTGTTTGCCTAGAGCGGCCTTCTTGCGCACAATTGGCACAATCGCCCTTACTTGATAGCCCCGCTGTCCGCCTTCTACTTCAACTTGATCTAAAAAGGCAATGCCTTTCTTTTTAAAGGCTTCCTCCACCACTTCAGCGCTGGGGGCTGGTAAATATTTCTTTGCTTTTAACTCACTCGTTAAGATCAAATTACGCTGCATATTAAAGAGGCTTACCTCTTGAATACCAAATTGATTGCGAATCTTCATGATCATGGCGCCAACCTGATCAGAGCTCGTGCCTGCAGGGACCTGAACGACTTGTTCGGCAATAAAATTTCCCTCGGCCAGAATTTCTTCTTGAGCAATTTGCAAAGTAACGCGCCCCAACTCTAAGCCCGAGTTAAGTGCCGATTCAACCTTCACATCAAACCAAGTTTCAATACTGCGAGATACGAACTGCAGCGAAACACCATACAAAATTAAACCAGGAACAACGCCAACTAAGGCAAAAATCATTGCCAGCTTGGCAATCAAACGAGTGCCAAAATGCCCCCTATACCAACGAATACCAATCACTATTACTAAAATCAAAATCACTAGAGTGAGAGAAACTCCAATGACCAAATTGGCTGCATAAAGCCAAATAAAGTATTTGTCAAAAAACTCTGTATTGGATGACGCAATTGATAGCAAGACCAAAAGGACTAAAGCAAATGCGCCTATGGCGCCTATAGCGATGGGTATTAGCTTCTTTCTCCAGACCTTTGATGTAAAAAAAGCGCCTTGGAACAGTGGAGAAAATGCGTTCATCGCTTAATGAGAGTGGGGCCAGTTGGTGAAAATGGAATGCGCAGCCAATCGCTAGAAACATTCCAATCGCGATTATTTAAGGCATTCACCTGGAACGGCTTAGGTAGCTTGCTCAAATCTAAGCTCATCCGCAAGGAGGCCGTATATGACTTACCTACATCGAGCTGACGATTGTCAATCACACTCCAACCGCCAATGCTGCCAACTGCCTGTAATGCTTCTGAAATCGTCTGCGCAGAAAATGTGAAGCCCTCTGAAGCAATTCGATATTGTTGAGTTAGAAGTTGGTAAGAAAGGCGGGTTTGTCTTTGAGCAAGCGCGGGCTTCTCATCAAACCAATACCAACGCGAGCGCGTTAAATCAAACTCTGTTTGGAAATAGAGCACCACACCCTTTTGAACCGCATCCTCAAGGCCAGGGGAAAGCTCAATCTGAAAAGTGGCATTCAAAAGCCAGTCGCTATCAACCCTCTCCAACTCAAAGGATTTGATTTTGATTCCTTCTGCGCTTGCGCTTGTTGAAAACAGATTCAACGCCATCAAGCATAAAAAGATGAATTGTTTAAATCTTTGGCTCATGGCCCATTTTTCTTAAACAAAGCATAGTAAAAACCGTCGCTTACGTCTGTCGGCAGAATCTGCCCTGGAGCGCCTAATCGTACCGCATTGCCATGCTCAGCAGCAAACCAAATTGCTTGCTCCTCTCCCTCCTCGGGAAATACTGAACAAGTGACGTAGAGCAGCAGCCCTTCAGCTTTCAACATTTTCCAGGCCTGCTCCAGAATACCGCGCTGCTTCTGTTGTAAGGACTTGATATCGGCCTCACGCCTTAAAAATGGGATATCTGGGTGTCTGGCCACAATGCCTGAGGCAGAACATGGCGCATCGAGCAAAATTTTGTCAAACGGGACGTCATCCCACCAAGATGCTTTTGAAGCATCACCCCGAAGCACCCGCACTTTATCAGAATGCAAACGCAATCGATCTAAATTGCCGCCGATTTTGCTTAGACGATCACCGTCGAGCTCTAAGGCCACCATCTCACAATTAGCTAGCTCTAGCAAATGGGCAGTCTTGCCACCAGGAGCTGCACAAGCATCTAAGATTCGTTCGCCCGGCTGAGGGTTTAAGAGGACTGCCGCTATCTGTGCCCCCGCATCTTGAACCGATGCCGCGCCACTATAAAAACCTGGTAGATCTGAAACGGGAACCGGGTTAGACACCAACAAAGCAGATGATAATTTAACTCCGGCCACATCCTCAATTGGGGTCGATACTATTCCAAGCTCGCTTAATAAAGTTTGATATTGCTCGCGTGAATATTGTTGTTGATTTACGCGCAAAATTAATGACGCCCGTTTTGCTTGTGCAAATAAAATAGATTGCCAGGTCTTTGAGTAATGTCTTTTTAGGTTGGCGCGCCACCAAGATGGGACAAACATTGGAATAGGGTCTGGAGGAAACCGGGGCTCGCCCTCTGGCGGCTGGACAGTAAGACTTACCTTGCGAAGCACTGCATTCACTAAGCCCTTGGCATACATTGTTTTATCGTAGTTGGCACAAGCGCTTACAGCTTGGTCAACAATAGTATGGGCTGCATAGCCTTTGCCATCTACGTTTTCATTTAGGAATAGCGCAATAGCAACGCTCAATAAATGATCAACTTCTGGTGGAGGATTCTTTGGAATAAATTGTTTTATCAACTCATGAGATCGAACCCACTTACGCAAAGCATCAAAGCTTAAGCTCTGCACAATAGGGCGCTCATAAGGCTCTAATTGATCTAGAACTTCGGTCAAAGACCTGCCACTCATTACTTCACCGACGGCCTGAGCAGCAATGCTGATAGCTTCAGAAAGTAGTAGGCTGTGCGGCGTTTTTTTATCAGTCAAATTAATTTACTCCGGGGTATGCCCCGGTTTTTGCCATAGCCATCAGACGCGCCACCCGCTCCTCAGTTGGTGGGTGGGTTGAAAATAGCTGTGCAAGGCCACCAGCACTCAAGGGATTAAGGATCATCATCTGCGCTGTTTCTGGATGCTGTTCTACAGCTTGAAATGGGGTGTCTTGTGCAAAGTTATGAATTTTCTCTAGGGCGTGAGCCAAAGCTTCTGGATCCAAACTAATCTCTGCTCCACCACGATCTGCCTCATATTCTCTTGCGCGCGAAATACTCATTTGAATCAAGCCCGCAGCAATTGGCGCCAAGATAGCGACTAATAAACTAGCGATTGGATTGCTGGGCCTACCATCGGAATCACGTCTACCAAAAAACATAGCAAAGTTGGCAAGCGCAGAAATTGCACCAGCCATGGTTGCAGCAACTGTTGAAATCAAAATATCGCGATGCTGCACATGTGCCAGCTCGTGGGCCATTACCCCACGCAACTCACGATTAGACAAAATCTTGAGAATTCCAGTAGTAGCTGCTACAGAGGCGTTTTCAGGGTTACGCCCGGTTGCAAAAGCATTGGGCGCAAGCTCATCAATTAAAAATACTTTGGGCATTGGTAGTCCAGCCTTGTCCGCAAGCTCTTTTACCAATGCATAAAACTGGGGCGCAGATCGTTCGTCAACTTGCTGTGCATTCGTCATCTTTAATACCATGGTGTCAGAAAACCAATAGCTAAAAAAGTTCATGCCAACAGCTATTAACAATGCCATTAGCATCCCTTGCTCGCCACCCAGCATGCCACCAACCACAATAAACAATGCAGTAATTGCCGCCATCAAAACAGCAGTTTTTGCGAAATTAAACATTCCTACTCCTTTGTTTGAAAGCGAAATACTTGTTCACGGCAACCAAGCGCCTGCAAGCAAAGACTGGCATTCATTTTCTTGCCGCCAGGCTTTTGCATTTCTAAAATTTCTATAACGCCCTTACCGCATTGAACATAAGCGCCTTTTTCGCTAAACCCCAATACCTCGCCAGGTCTACCCGCTTTGCTAACGGCGCCCGCTTTTGGAATACAAGAGCTCCAAAATTTCAACGATAACTCTTGTGCATTGCTCGTAGCGCCAGGGAAAGGATTAAAAGCTCGAATCTGTCGATCAATTTCATGAGCGCTTAAGCTCCAATCAATTTCCGCTTCACTCTTTAATATTTTTTCCGCATAAGTTACGCCATTCGTTTCTTGTGGGGTGCGAACTAAGTCTTTACCTTCTTGCAAACGATTTAGCGTCTCAATAATTGATTGGGCGCCTAATTTCGCCAATCGATGGTTCAAGGTGCTGCTTGTTTCTTCAGGCGTAATTTCAAGCTCATTAATAAGCACCGTGTCGCCTGTATCAAGACCGGCATCCATTTGCATAATGCAAATACCCGTTTTTGTATCGCCTGATTCAATTGCTCGCTGTATCGGTGCAGCGCCCCGCCAACGCGGCAATAAGGACGCATGAATATTGAAACTACCATGCCTTCCTGGCCGCTGTGTAATGTCTAAAATGTCTTGCGGCAAGATAAGCCCGTAGGCAGCCACCACCATAGCATCAAAATTAATTGTAGATAATTGCGCATGCACTTCTTGGGCTAGAGCTTGCTTTTGGGGGTCGCCGTTAGTGCGTTTAAGCGTTTCTGGCTGAAGCACAGGAATATTTTTTTCCAATGCAAACTCTTTAACGGGGCTGACCTGAAAGTGCATCCCCCTTCCAGCCCTACGATCCGGCTGGGTAAGCGCCAGAACAATTTCATGGCCTGCAGAATAAATTGTGCGCATTGCTTGCGCAGCGAAGTCGGGAGTTCCAGCGAATACAATTTTCATCAGCGGCGCCTAGCGCTCACCTGCTAGCTCTTTGGCGCGCTTTTTTAGTTTTTGTGAAATACGTGTTCTTTTAAGTATCGATAAATATGCGACAAACACCTTGCCCTGTAAATGGTCGATCTCATGCTGCAAACAAACTGCTAATAAGCCCTCCGCATCAAGTTCGAACTCTTTGCCATCAACATCTAAAGCCTTCACTCGTACTTGTGCAGCTCTTTCAACTTCATCGTAAAACTCGGGCACTGAAAGGCAGCCTTCGCGCCAAGACTTTTTCTCAGGGCTTGACCAAATGATTTCTGGGTTTATAAAAACCATCAAGTCATTTTGCTCATCAGATATATCGATAACAACAATGCGCTCATGAATATCAACCTGTGTTGCAGCTAAGCCAACTCCTGGAGCCTCATACATTGTGTCAGCCATGTCGGCAACTATTTTTTTAATGCGCGCGTCCACTCGCGCTACAGGTTTGGCAACCTTATGTAAGCGCGGATCTGGGTAACAAAGGACATTTAATAAAGCCATATAGGAATTATCCAACAGAGCAATCAGTATGTCCTGATTGTTGAAATCCCCCTAAAGATCAAAATCTTTTAATGCTCTTATTCCCAAAACCAAATCAAATCACTTGTATTGCTAGGGGCGATAAAGGCTACCCATGCCGCCTTAATGATTTACATGATCCGCCTGAGCGTATCTATATGGATGGGGATCTTAACTTGCTAAAAATTCCTATGATTGCAATTGTGGGCTCGCGCAAAGCTAGTGCTGAAGGCCTTGAAAACGCGGCTACTTTTGCCAAAGGGCTCTCACGGGCTGGCTTGCTAATCGTCTCAGGGCTTGCGAGAGGCGTTGATGGGGCTGCCCATCAAGCAACCCTCAGGCTTGGCCCCAAGCACCTCACCATTGCAGTCTGTGGGGCCGGGGTGGATGTGATTTATCCCAAAGAACATCTTGATTTAGCCAAAAATATTCGAAAGCAAGGGCTTTTAGTCTCTGAACTCCCCTTGGGGGCGCCACCAAAATCATCTCACTTCCCTAGACGTAATCGACTGATTGCAGCCTTATCGATTGGCGTAGTTGTGATTGAAGCGGCTGAAAGATCCGGCTCCCTGATAACCGCAAGACTGGCAGTAGAGCTTGGCAGGGAGGTTTTTGCAGTGCCAGGATCGATTCAGAGCCCGCTTTCTAGTGGCTGCCACCTTCTCATTCAGCAGGGGGCAAAACTCGTGCGCAACCCCCAAGATGTTCTAGAAGAGTTGGTTTTTTGAGAAAACCCCCATTTAAAAGCGTTTAAATGCTATTTTTGACTCTTAAGCCGTTAAAAAAGCGGCCACTTACTTATCGAAAAAGTGGCCTTTTTGGACTTTTCCCAATTTATCGGTTAATAATAAAAAAGGGGTAAGCAATTGACCAAACCCTGATTTGGTTTAAATTGTTCATCTTTTTCCCCCATTAGAAACATCATTTCAGGCTCAAATTTAGGCAAACGCGTGGCTAAAGCATCTACCAAAAGCAGTTCCAAGACCTCATCTACGGATCATCCCAAGACCCTCGTCATTGCCGAGAAACCTTCGGTAGCCAATGACATTGCCAAGGCCCTAGGTGGCTTTACTAAACACGAAGACTATTTTGAGAATGACGACTTTGTGATCTCATCTGCGGTTGGCCATCTCTTAGAAATAGCGGCCCCAGAAGAATATGAGGTTAAACGTGGCAAATGGTCTTTTGCTAACTTGCCTGTAGTTCCCCCCTATTTTGATTTGCGCCCAATCGTCAAAACAGAGTCGCGCCTGAAGGTTTTGCAAAAACTCATTAAACGCAAGGACATCACCTCTTTGATTAATGCATGTGATGCAGGACGTGAAGGCGAGCTGATCTTTCGTTTAATTGCGCAGCATGCAAAAGCATCGCAGGGTATCAAGCGTTTGTGGCTTCAGTCCATGACTCCAGCAGCTATTCGTGATGGTTTTGCAAGCTTGCGGACTGATGAAGATATGCAACCACTAGCTGACGCAGCACGTTGCCGCTCAGAAGCTGACTGGTTGGTTGGTATTAATGGCACTCGCGCCATGACTGCGTTTAACAGCAAGAGTGGCGGTTTCTTTTTAACCACTGTGGGTCGCGTTCAAACCCCAACGCTCTCGATTGTGGTTGAGCGCGAAGAGCTGATTCGCAAGTTTATTTCCAAAGATTATTGGGAAGTAAAGGCGGAATTTATTGCAGCAGCGGGGATTTATGAAGGACGCTGGTTTGATCCCAAATTTAAGAAAGATGTCACCGAACCAGATGCGCGTGAAAACCGTCTATGGAGCGAAGCTGCGGCCCAAAGCATTGTTGCAGCATGTCGTGATAAAAAAGCAAGCGTTACAGAGGAGGCTAAGCCAGCAACCCAACTTGCGCCGCAACTTTTTGACTTAACCAGCTTGCAACGTGAAGCAAATGCCCGTTTTGGGTTTTCTGCAAAAAATACTTTGGGTCTTGCACAAGCGCTTTATGAGCGTCACAAGGTTTTAACTTATCCCCGTACCGATGCAAAAGCACTGCCCGAGGACTATCTAGATACCGTTAAACAAACCATGGAGATTCTTGCTGAGAATTCACAAGACTATCGTGCCTTTGCTAAACAAATTTTAAAAGGTGATCCGAAGGATCCAAAAGCAGGTTACGGCTGGATAAAGCCAAACAAACGTATTTTTGATAACTCAAAAATTTCTGATCACTTTGCAATTATTCCAACGCTGGAAACCCCTAAGACTTTAAGTGAGCCAGAGGCAAAGTTATATGACTTAGTGGTCCGACGTTTCTTAGCCGTCTTTTATCCTGCCGCCGAATTCCGAGTCACAACCCGCATTACTGAAGTTTTAGGCCACCACTTCAAAACTGAGGGTCGTGTCCTAGTGAATCCTGGTTGGCTTACTGTCTATGGCAAATCAAATCAAGCTGATGATGAACTGGTGCCGGTCCAAGAAGGCGAAACTGTTCAAAACGAATCAATTGCTGCTGTCCCATTAAAAACTAAACCTCCAGCGCGCTACACCGAAGCAACCTTGCTTTCAGCAATGGAAAGTGCTGGCAAGTGGGTTGATGATGATGACATGCGTGAAGCTATGGCAGAAAAAGGTTTGGGAACGCCTGCAACACGCGCCGCCATCATTGAGGGATTGCTTGCTGAAAGATATATCGTGCGTGAAGCACGTGAACTCATCCCCACAGCAAAAGCTTTTCAGTTAATGACGTTGTTGCGTGGGCTAGACGTTGAAGAATTAACGCGCCCCGATTTAACTGGTAACTGGGAAAACAAGCTCTCTCTGATTGAGCAGGGCAAAATGAATCGCGATACCTTCATGCAAGAAATTGCACAGATGACTCAGCGTATCGTCAAACGCGCCAAGGAGTATGACAGCGATACTATTCCAGGCGACTATGCCACGTTGACCACGCCGTGCCCACACTGCAAGGGTTCGGTGAAAGAAAACTATCGTCGTTTTGCGTGTGAAAAATGTGGCTTTACTATCAGCAAAACCCCTGGTGGGCGCGCATTTGAATATCCTGAGGTGGAAGAATTGCTGCGCGAAAAAACAATCGGCCCACTACAGGGCTTTCGCAGCAAAATAGGTCGCCCATTTGCAGCCATCATTAAGTTAAGTGAAATTCCAGAGGATGATGCAGACTATCCAAATGCAGGCTTTAAACTCGAGTTTGATTTTGGCAACTCTCAAGATGAAGAAACTGAGGCAATAGATTTCACAGGTCGCCAAGCATTGGGCGTTTGTCCAAAATGTTCAGGTGCAATATACGAAGATGGTATGCGCTACCTTTGCGAGCACAACACCGGGCCAAGCAAAACCTGTGATTTCAAAACTGGCAAAGTAGTTTTGCAACAAGAAATTTCGGCTGAGCAGGTGCAAAAGCTGCTGAAAGAAGGCAAGACTGATCTCTTAACCAACTTCAAATCAAACCGAACTGGGCGTGGCTTTAAGGCCTATTTAGCCTTAGGTGCTGATGGAAAAATTGGTTTTGAGTTTGAGGCTAAGGCTGCCGGTGCAGCCAAAGCTCCAGCAAAGAAACGGGCGGGCGCTAGTGCTGCAACTAAATCTGCAGCAAAGCCTAAGCGCACGAGTAAAGCAAAATCATCGTCTAGTACTTGAGCTGTAATCAGCTTAGCTGCGAGCGCTGACCATAAGATACCTCGCGAACCCAAAGCAGTAGCTAAAAAGATTCCGGGTCTTTGACTAAGTGCGCCAATAATTGGAAGGCGATCGCCAGCAACACAGCGGACTCCAACAAAATCGCCAGCCTTAATTAGCGCCGCAGGGTCTCCCTCAGAATATGCAAGTAAGCCTTGCGCTTGCTCTCGGTTAAATGTATCGCTGCTATCCCTTGAGCCCAAATCATCTTCGCCCTCATCAAAGCTAGAGCCCACCATCCAACGATAGCTGCCATCTTCAAGCTGCTGCGCTGGGAGACAATAGCCGTCACCAGATATTCCAACTCTCGGTAATTTTTGCGCCCAAGGGTCATCTTTTTTAATTGAGAAAATACTCAGCTGACCACGCACAGGCTTTAAGGGTAATCGTATTCCGATGCTGCTCATTAGGGGCTTAGTATCTATAGCTGTTGCAACTACTACCTTATCTGCAGAAAGAATTACTTCATTAGTCTGGTTCATTAAAAGCCATTGGCCTTGAGCATGCTCGAGCTTTGCAACGCGCGAGCTCCACAAGCAAGTTAAATGCTCATGCTCTTTCAGTAGTGCATTGCTTGCCTCAAATATATTTAAAGATGCGCCGCGGGAAAGCCACACTCCGCTTTGTTTAATGCCGCAGATTTTTTCTGCTTCTTGAGCATCTAAAGCGATGGCAAGGTCTTCATCGAGGCCTAATGACTTTAAATAATTGGCAACCTCTGCTTGATCAAAATGCTTTTCTTTTTTGGTGGGCTGAAAAATGCCATGTTTGTTCCAAGCCTCTCCCCATCTCGACTCAGCCAGTAAAAAAGCAATGCGCGTTAAACGTAATAAACGTGGAGATCCTTTGCCTATATGTGGGTGGGCTATGGCATAAGCGTGACTTGAGCAAGCAGTGGCAGCAGATGATGCGGCATCCACAATACAAACGGATTTGCCGCGCAAGAGCAATTCATTTGCAATAGTTGAACCGCAAATGCCTGCCCCAATCACCACTATTTCATGGTGTTGAGGGTTGGTCATTGAGCTAATCTAGATGAAACGCTTAAGCGTTTAAGCGCTGTTCAATCTTGGCGCGAGTCTCTTTCAACTCTTTTGGCAAGCGATCGCCAAGGCGATCAAACAACTCAGTGTGGAGTTTTAACTCATTCTTCCAATCATCGATAGCGACATGAATGGCTTTAGCAAATTTCTCTGCTGAATAGTCAAGGCCGCTCCAATGCATATCACCGTGCTCTGGACAAATACCAAATGGTGTTTCTTTACCCTTTGCTTTGCCTTCAGCGCGCTCCAAAATCCAAGATAGTACGCGCATGTTTTCGCCAAAACCCGGCCAGACAAATTTGCCATTCTCATCCTTGCGGAACCAATTAACGCAATATATCTTAGGCAAAACAGCGCCATCGGCTTCTAACTTCTTACCGATATTGAGCCAATGCTGAAAGTAATCGCTCATGTTGTAGCCGGCAAATGCGATCATCGCAAATGGGTCGCGACGCACGACACCAATTTGACCAGTGATCGCCGCGGTGGTTTCTGATCCAAGGGTAGCGGCCATGTAAACGCCTTCTACCCAGTCACGCGCTTCGCTAACTAAGGGCACAGTATTTGAACGACGGCCGCCAAATAAGAACGCATCAATTGGAACGCCTTCCGGATCATCCCACTTAGGATCAACGGCGGGGTTATTGGTAGCAGCAACGGTGAAGCGTGAATTTGGGTGTGCAGCTTTGCGGCCCGCAGCGCCATCCGCTGGAGTCCAGTCTTTACCCTGCCAGTCAACCAAGTGTGCTGGCGGAGTTTCTGTCAAACCTTCCCACCAAACATCTCCATCATCAGTTAAGCCAACGTTAGTAAAAATTACATCCTGATTTAAAGAGTCAATACAGTTTTGATTGGTTTGACGGTTTGTGCCAGGCGCAACGCCGAAGTAACCAGACTCTGGGTTAATTGCAAATAAACGGGTTTTTCCAGTGACAGGGTCTTTGCGCGGCTTGATCCACGCAATGTCATCACCAATGGTAGTTACCTTCCAACCATCAAACCCTTTTGGTGGAATCATCATGGAGAAGTTGGTTTTGCCACAAGCAGATGGGAATGCGGCAGCGATATGATATTTCTTGCCCTCGGGTGAGGTAACACCCAAGATCAACATGTGTTCTGCTAACCAGCCTTGCTCACGGCCCATATTGGATGCAATGCGCAGCGCAAAACATTTTTTGCCTAACAATGCATTGCCACCATAGCCCGATCCAAACGACCAGATCTCACGGGTTTCTGGATAGTGAACAATGTACTTATTCTTGTTGTTTGGCCATGCAACATCTTTTTCACCAGCAGCCAGGGGCTTACCAACAGTATGAATGCAAGGAACAAACTCGCCAGTAGTACCCAGCTGATCAATCACAGCCTTTCCCATGCGGGTCATCAGGCGCATATTGATTGCAACATAAGGGCTGTCAGAGAGCTCAACACCAATGTGAGCAATTGGGGACCCTATGGGACCCATAGAGAATGGTACGACATACATTGTTCTGCCGCGCATGCAGCCATCAAATAACGGGTTTAATGTTGCGCGCATTTCGCTTGGCTCTACCCAATTATTGGTAGGGCCAGCGTCTTCTTTTTTAGCGGAGCAAATAAAGGTTCGGTCTTCAACCCGCGCCACATCCTCGGGGTCGGAGAGTGCTAAAAATGAATTTTTGCGTTTGGCTGGGTTTAAGCGCTTAAATACACCCGCCTTGACCAAGAGTTCACAAAGTTCGTCATATTCAGCCTGGGAACCATCACACCAATGAATTGCGTCTGGCTTGGTAAGGGCAGCAATCTCGCTCACCCAGCCAATCAATTGCTTGTTATTTACGTAAGCGGGCGCATTCGCATCAATTTGGTCTGCAGTTGCTGAAGTCATATATTTACCCTTGGAGATTTAATTTTTTAATCCAACGATTTTATCATTTTGGGGATATTTCCCCCTTAAATAAGGGGGAAATATCCCTCTATTTGCCGATGCAAAACTGGCTGAAAATTTTACCCAAAAGGTCGTCTGGAAGCAGTTTTCCAGTCATTTGTCCTAGGTGATTTTGCGCTAAAAATAGCTCTTCAGCGAACAATTCAAGTGAATTGTTGCCATTTGCAGCGAACTGCTCTGATCTTGCAATGTGCTCTGATGCGCGCTCTAAGCAGTCTAAATGCCTTCTTCTAGCCACAATTGCCCCCTCTTGTGAGCCATTCCAACCGACTAATTCTAATATCTTCTTTTTTAAAGCCTCTACCCCATCGCCGGTCTTCGCTGAAATCAAGATGGGGCTTTTTTTGGTCCTCTCTAGGTCCGAGGAAATCAAATCTGACTTGTTAAGCACCTCTAACACGGGGCATTTTGGCGGCAGCTCACAAAGAATCTGTTCTTTCAAGCCGTCTTCACCAGAATTATGGTCGGTCAAAAAAATCACCAAATCTGCCAAACGAATGGCATCCCAAGATCTTTCAATGCCTTTTGCCTCGACCAGATCATTTGTATCGCGCAAGCCGGCAGTATCAATAATGTGTATCGGCACACCCTCGATGGTGATGCTCTCCTTCACTCGATCACGTGTTGTGCCTGCAATAGGAGTTACGATTGCAACCTCCTCACCCGCAAGTCTATTGAGCAAAGAGCTCTTGCCAACGTTTGGTGCGCCAGCTAAAACCAGCTGAATACCGTCGCGCAAAATTTTTCCCTGTTCCGCGCCATTGCGTAAAGACTGTAATTTTTCTTTAACTGCGGCCAAACGTTTGCGCGCCTGGGCGCTCTCCAAAAACTCAATTTCTTCTTCGGGAAAGTCTAAAGTTGACTCTACCAAAATGCGTAGTTGTGTAATTTCTTCAATCAGCTCGTTAATAGCCTCCGAGAAGGCGCCCTGCAATGATCTAGCGGCACCACGAACGGCCGCCTCACTCTGGGCATCAATTAAATCAGCAATCGCTTCCGCCTGGGCTAAATCAATTTTGTTGTTGAGATAAGCGCGTAGCGTAAATTCACCAGGCTCCGCAATTACTAATTCATCTTCTTTGCCAAGCTCAAGGCAGCGCTTCATTACCAACTCGAGAAGCTGGGGCCCTCCATGACACTGCAACTCCAAAACATCTTCACCTGTAAATGAAGCTGGGGCTGCAAAATAAATCGCAATAAGTTGATCGACGGTTTGTCCATCGGCGTCACGCAAGGTGACTAAATGCGTTTTTCGCGGAGATAGCTGTTTTTGAAAAAGTGCCTTGGTAATTGCGCCTAGATTCTGCCCGCTAATACGTACAATCCCAACGCCTGCCTTGCCGGGGGCGGTAGCTACAGCAATGATGGGCAGCTTTCTAGTCATCATTGCTGTGCCTTTTCCATTAAACCCTATGCCATCAAAAAATTACTTGGCTTGTTTTTTCCCAAACATTTGATTGATCTGCCATTGTTGTGCAATTGACAACAAGTTATTAACTACCCAGTACAACACCAGGCCCGCCGGGAAGAAAAAGAACATTACCGAGAACACGATTGGCATATACATCATCACTTTTGCCTGAATGGGATCGGGCGGTGTTGGGTTAAGTTTGGTTTGCACAAACATCGAGGCGGCCATAATGACAGGCAAGATGTAATACGGGTCTGGAACAGATAGGTCATGGATCCACAAAACCCAAGGGGCGCCGCGCATCTCAACCGACGACAACAATACCCAATACAGCGCAATAAATACGGGAATCTGGACCACCACTGGCAAACATCCGCCCAGTGGGTTAATTTTCTCTTTGCGATACATTTCCATCATCGCTTGATTTAACCTCTGTGGCTCGCCCTTGTATTGCTCCCTCATAGCCATTAAGCGTGGCTGCACATCTTTCATGCGCGCCATCGACTTATAGCTTGCGGCAGAAAGCGGGAAGAATACTAGCTTGATCAAAATTGTGAGGAGAATAATTGCCCAGCCCCAGTTGCCAACATAACCATGAATTTTTTCCAACAGCCAGAAAATAGGTTTTGCCAAAATAGTTAGGTAGCCATAGTCTTTCAGCAATTCAAAACCTGGGGCAATCGTTTCTAAAACACTTTCCTCTTGCGGCCCAACGAAGAGGCGGGATTTTTCTACAATACTTGAACCTGGGGCAACAACGCCAAGCGGCGTTTGCATCCCAATACGATATAGGCCGTTATCAATTTTTCCTGCGTAGATATCGCGCGCAAATTTATCGCCTGGAATCCATGCGCCAGCAAAATAGTGCTGAACCATTGCAATCCAACCTGGATCACCAGCCGCAACTTGGGTTGGAATGGTAATTTTATTTTTATCAATCTCTGTAAATTCTAGTTTATTAAATTTTTCTTTGTTGGTGTAAACGGCCGGACCAGTAAATGTGCTCGCCGAAAAGGCGCCGTCAAATGGGCCAATTTTTTGCTCTTGGCTACCGTCTCGTACCAGTTCTGTATAGAGAACTAGTGGCGTAGAATTTGCGCTTAACTGAGTAATGCGGTGATCAACCTCAACAACATAGCTACCAGGGTTGAGTGTGAAAGTTTTTTCTAACTTGACGCCATTACGCTCGCTCGCTAGAGTCACAAAGGGTCGCCCAGAACCGTCCTTACCAGACTGAATGAGTTTGAAAGTGCTTGTGTGATTTGGTAAATCGTTATTGTTCAGAGATATTAAGCCCGAACGTGCAAAATATTTGTGGCTTGATGTGAATTGGAATAACTCAATGGGTGTATTTTCTGCAGTCAATGATTTGAGTAGTTTTGCATCAATTACATTTGCGCCATTGGCGCTAATTCCCAGAACCAATACATCACTTTTTAATACGAATTTTTCAGCGCCTTCAATTGCGCCTAAGTTAACTGTAGGGGTTGTAGCAATTGTTGGCGCGCCTGATATTTGAGTTGGCACATCCGCCTTATTATTTGCAGTGGTCTTATCGCCAAGGGATGGTGCGCTTACTGGTGCGCCGCCAAATAAAGAGGGCTTGCCTTCATGAACCTGCCAATTGCTGTAGAGCATGAGGCCCGACATGGAGAACACTGCCCAAAGAATTGTTTTTTTAAAGTCCATTTGCATTCACTTAAATTAATGAGATGTTTGTTTTACCGCAGGATCATAACCGCCTTGTGACCATGGGTTGCAGCGCAGAATGCGCCATAAAACCAAAACAAAGCTTTTAATAAATCCGTAATGATTAAAGCAGTCGCAGGCATATTGTGAGCAGCTAGGTACATATTTGCAGTGCGCCCCCATATAAGGGCTTAAGGCCACCCGATAAATTTTTATCAGCCTAATTGCGGCACTATTTAAAAAGCGCACCTTAAATTAATCCGGAAATCTGATGGCGTAGAAGTTCTTTTTCTTTTTTTCTAAGCCTGCCACGAGTTTCGCGGCCGATTGGTTTTTTGAGTTTGACCACCACATCTTTGTTTAAATTGCTAGCTTGGGCAGCCCAAATTAATTCGCGAATCATTCTTTTTAGGCGATTACGGTCAACCGCTCTTTTTGCTAATTTCTTAGCCACCGCAACCCCCAAGTCTGGCTTAGAGCCCTCTTGGGTGGGCGCGACATACATACCCCAATACAAACTTGTCTTGGGGTGTATTTTTAATAATTCAGAAATCCTAGCGCTGTTCAATGGCTAAATTAAACGGCCAAACGCTTGCGACCCTTTGCGCGACGTGCATTTAATACCGCACGGCCGCTCTTGGTTTTCATACGAATACGAAAACCGTGTGTGCGCTTACGGCGCGTTACTGATGGTTGGTATGTTCTTTTCATGATAGATCCCTGGAAAACCAAGTATTTTCCTTGTTGCAGGGCAAAAGGTCAATCTATCTTGATGAATATATAGGTGTTTTTCTCTATTTTTATAAGATTTTGTCTTAAGGCATTAATTTATATCGTTTTTTTAGCCTTGTTCACAAGTTATCCACAGCTTTTCCACGTTTTTGTAGCTTGTGGATAACTTTGTAGCATCGCTACAATGGATTCTCTAAAAATATGAGCAACCTACAAAATCCCCCTGCCTTGAATTCAATCAGCCCTTTGGGTTTTTGGGACGGCGCTGTTAGCGCGCTTGCCCGCGAACTGTCGCCCCAACAGTTTAAAACCTGGATTCAGCCCTTGACCCTCGTCTCTTTTGATGAGAGTGATCACTCACTAACTGTTGGTGCCCCAAACCGTTTCAAGCTTGATTGGATTAAAAAAACATTTGCCGATCGGTTTCAAGAACTGGCATCGCAGTATTTTGGTCTGCCAATTAATATTAACTTTGTCCTGGATATTGAGGTCGCTACACCGCAGATTGCTACCCCAATAGTTTTAGGGGGCGCCATACCGGAGACTCAGCAAGTAAGGGCTGCCGAGGCGGCAGCCTCTTTTGAGGAGAGCGCGTTTGAGATTGAAGACCACTCAAAACTCAATCCCAATCTTACCTTCGAAACTTTTGTTACCGGTAAAGCAAACCAGCTTGCTAGAGCTGCCTCAATACAGGTTGCACATAATCCTGGCAGCTCCTATAACCCGATGTTTTTGTATGGTGGAGTGGGTCTTGGTAAGACCCATTTAATCCATGCAATTGGCAACCATCTCTTAAAAGAGAAGCCGAATGCCCGCATTCGTTACATACATGCCGAGCAATATGTCTCAGATGTCGTACGCGCTTACCAACAAAAAGCGTTTGATCGCTTTAAGCGCTACTACCACTCGCTAGACCTTTTGTTAATTGACGATATCCAATTTTTTAGCGGCAAATCTAGAACGCAAGAAGAGTTTTTTTATGCCTTTGAAGCGCTCCTCAGCAATAAAGCCCAAGTCATTATTACCAGCGACACCTATCCAAAAGAGATGGCAGGCATTGATGATCGCCTAATTTCTCGCTTTGATTCTGGCCTAACGGTTGCGATAGAGCCGCCGGAGCTAGAAATGAGGGTCGCTATTTTGATGAAAAAAGCGGTTAGTGAGGGAATCCCAATGAGTGAGGATGTGGCTTTCTTTGTGGCCAAACACCTGCGCTCTAACGTGCGCGAGCTTGAGGGCGCGCTAAGAAAGATCTTGGCCTTTGTGCGCTTTCATGGGCGCGAGGTAACAATTGAGGTGGCTAGGGTCGCACTTAAAGACCTTCTCTCAATACAAAACCGCCAGATTTCCGTTGAAAATATTCAAAAAGCTGTGGCTGACTTTTATAGCATCAAAGTCGCTGACATGTACTCAAAAAAGAGACCTGCTAATATCGCGCGGCCACGCCAAATTGCGATGTTTATGGCTAAAGAGCTAACCCAAAAGAGCCTTCCCGAGATTGGTGAGCTTTTTGGTGGCAGGGACCATACAACAGTTCTACACGCAGTTCGGAAAATAGCAGATGAGCGGTCTCACGATGGTCAGTTAAACCATGAAATCCATGTCATTGAACAAACCTTAAAGGCCTAATTTTTACCTGTGGATAAGCATGTGGACAACGCTAGGGATAAGTCTGGGGATTGTATGTGGATAAATTGTGGAAAGACTCGGCTTCATGCAAAAATAGGGGTTTAGAAAAAAGTTATTCACTTTTTACGCAGTGCTTATACAGGGGTTTTCCACAGGTTTTTTGTCTTCTAATTCATTGATTTATATGGTTTTTTTGACTTATCCACTAAAATAAGAAGCCTTATTACTATTACTACTAAGATATATACAAGGATTTAAAAGCAATGCAACTCGTTAACACTTCGCGCGATAACTTACTTAAACCCCTTCAGGTTGTTAGTGGAATTGTTGAACGTAGACACACACTGCCAATATTGGCAAATCTCCTTTTTAAAAAAAATGGTGAGAAGATTTCTTTTATATCAACAGATATTGAAATCCAAATTACGACTAACGCAAACTTTGGGGTTGGTACAGAAGACGCTACAACCACAGTTGCCGCTAGAAAGTTATTAGATATTTTGCGTGCTCTCCCAGAAGGCCCAGTTTCTCTTAATCTAAAAGACAATCGTATGGTTGTCCAAAGTGGAAAAAGCCGCTTTTCATTACAAACTCTATCTGCCACAGAGTTTCCGGTGATGCAAAGTGTTGGTGAAGTCACAGCCACATGGAAGATGTCTCAAAAAAGCTTTCGGCAATTGATTAGCCAAGTACATTTTTCTATGGCGCAACAAGACATTCGATATTACTTAAATGGGATGTTGTTGGTCGTAGAGGGTAAAGAGGTTGTAGCAGTTGCCACCGATGGGCATCGACTTGCCTACTCCCAGGTTGAGCTGGCTGAAGCCCCATCAGGTTCCGGTGAAAGACAAGAAATTATTATTCCCCGCAAAACAATTTTGGAGTGTCAACACCTCTTAGAGGATTCGGACGAGCCTTTAGAAATAAGTCTCACAACAAACCAAGTGAAGTTTGCATTTGGCGATATTGAATTAATTTCGAAATTAGTTGAGGGTAAATTCCCAGACTTCCAAAGAGTTATCCCAAAAGGACACAAAAACACTTTAGTTGTTGGTCGTGATGTGTTGCAATCAGCTCTGCAACGCGCAGCCATTCTTACTACAGACAAATTTAAAGGAGTTCGTTTTTCTTTGTCGCCCAATCGCATTACTGTTCAATCTACTAATGCCGAGCAAGAAGAGGCTCAAGAGGAAATTGAAACTGAATATACCGGCGACACTGTAGAGATTGGATTCAACGTAAGTTATCTATTAGATGTTTTATCAAACCTAAAGAATGAAAAAATTCAAATTAGCTTAGGCGATGCAAACAGTAGCGCTGTAATTACTCTACCTGGCTCAGAGAGCTTCAAGTATGTTGTGATGCCAATGCGTATTTAACTTAGAAAAAAATGATTGAAGAAAAAAAAGTAGTAGAGCAGTACGGCGCCGCATCGATTCAAATCTTAGAGGGCCTTGAAGCTGTTCGTAAACGTCCCGGCATGTACATAGGAGACACCTCCGATGGAACAGGATTACATCACCTTGTTTTTGAAGTTTTAGACAACTCTATTGATGAGGCGCTAGCTGGCTATTGTTCAGAAATTACGGTTGTCATTCAAACTGATAACTCCATTTCCATTGTCGACAACGGAAGGGGTGTGCCAACCGGCATTAAGTATGATGATAAGCACGACCCAAAGCGAAGTGCTGCTGAAATTGTTATGACTGAGCTACACGCCGGTGGTAAGTTTGACCAAAACAGCTATAAAGTTTCTGGGGGCCTTCATGGTGTTGGTGTCAGCTGCGTAAATGCGCTATCAAAATGGCTTAAGCTCACTATTCGCCGCGATGGAAAAACCCACTACATGGAGTTTGAGCGTGGCGTCATTAAGAATCGCAATATTCAAAATGAGAAGGGTGTTGCCACATCCCCAATTACGGTTATGGGGGATACAGAGCTTTCAGGAACCGAGGTTCATTTTTTGGCCGACGAAACCATTTTTGGAAACGTGGAGTTTCATTATGAAATTCTCGTAAAGCGCATTCGCGAGCTCTCATTTTTAAATAACGGCGTACATATCAAGTTAATTGATCAGCGCACCGGTCAAGAAGAAGATTTTGCATTTTCTGGCGGCGTCAAAGGTTTTGTTGAGTACATTAACCAAACAAAAAATGTTTTACACCCCAATATTTTTTATGCAGAAGGTAATCGCCCTTCTGACCTTGGTGGGCAAATTACCGCAGAAGTATCGATGCAGTGGAACGACAGCTTTAGCGAGCAAGTGCTCTGCTTCACCAACAACATTCCACAGCGAGATGGCGGCACACACTTAACCGGCCTGCGCGCTGCAATGACGCGCGTCATTAATAAATACATTGATGAGAATGAGGTTGCTAAAAGGGCTAAGGTAGAAATTTCTGGCGATGATATGCGCGAAGGTTTAACTTGCGTTTTATCGGTCAAGGTTCCAGAGCCAAAGTTCTCAAGCCAAACAAAAGATAAATTAGTTTCTAGTGAGGTTCGGGGCCCAATTGAAGAGATTGTTGCAGAGGCGCTGACTGCGTATTTGCAAGAGCGCCCAGCGGACGCCAAGATTCTTTGTGGAAAAATTGTTGACGCTGCGCGTGCGCGCGAGGCAGCTCGCAAAGCTCGCGACATGACAAGGCGCAAGGGCGCATTAGATGGCCTTGGTCTTCCTGGCAAATTGGCAGACTGCCAAGAAAAAGACCCCGCAAAATCAGAATTATTCATTGTTGAGGGCGACTCAGCGGGCGGCTCTGCCAAGCAGGGGCGTGATCGTCGTTTTCAGGCGATTCTTCCTTTAAAAGGAAAAATTCTCAACGTAGAAAAAGCCCGCTTTGATAAAATGCTGGCTAGCCAAGAGGTGGTCACCTTAATTACCGTTCTTGGTACGGGTATTGGTATTGAAGAATATAAGGCAGACAAGCTTCGCTATCACCGCATCATCATCATGACCGATGCGGACGTTGACGGCAGCCACATTCGCACCTTATTACTAACCTTTTTCTATAGACAGATGCCAGAGCTTATTGAGCGCGGCCACATCTACATTGCACAGCCACCGCTCTATAAGGTGAAGTTTGGTAAGAGCGAGCAATACATTAAGGATGATGTAGAGCTTAACCAATTATTACTAAAGATCGCCCTAGAAACAGCCTCTCTACAAACCCCAACCGGTGAAATCATCGAGGGCGCTGCTCTAAATGAGTTGGCTAAACACTATCAAGTAATTCAGTCGATTGTTGATCGTCTATCGCGCACAATTGATGAAGATGCTTTACGGGCAATCGCCTCTGGCACCCAATTAAATTTGGATACTGAAAATTCAGCAAACGAATCTGCTGAGCGCTTAAGAAAGGCGCTGTCAGATTCTTTAAATCCCTTAGCTTTACCCCCAGAAATCATTGTGCAAAAAGAGGATCGCACCGAGCGTTTCAGACTATTGTTGTCGCGCCGCATTCATGGCAACCTCAAGTTATCTTCAATTAACTCTGATTTTGTGCACGGTGATGATTATCAAAGTCTTGCCAACGCCGCCGCCGTTTTATCGGGCAAAGTTTTGCCGGGCTCCAAAGTTCGCCGTGGCGATCCAGACAAGAATCAAAAAGAACAAACGATTGGTGATTTTAGGGCGGCATTCTCCTGGTTGTTATCAGAGGCTGAGCGGGTTCTGAGTCGTCAGCGATATAAAGGCTTGGGTGAGATGAACCCATCACAGTTGTGGGAAACCACCATGGATGCCAGCTCGCGCACCTTATTACAAGTAAGAATTGAGGACGCTATTGCGGCAGATCAAGTCTTTACAACGTTAATGGGGGATGAGGTTGAGCCACGCCGTGCATTTATTGAAAAAAATGCGCTCATTGCACGTAACCTAGACGTTTAAATATGAAATCAAAAAAAAGAACACCTCCTAAGGTGGATCGGCCCTCTATTGTTGTGAAATCCTCACCCATTCATGGCAAAGGTGTTTTTGTAACAAAGCCAATCAAAAAAGGCCAAGCCATTATTGAGTACAAAGGCGAGCGCATTAGTTGGAAGCTGGCTATCAAGCGTCACCCTCACGACAAGAAGGACCCAAACCATACGTTTTACTTTTCTTTGGATGATGGCCGCGTAATTGATGCAAAGTATGGCGGCAATGCTGCGCGTTGGATTAATCATTCCTGTAAACCAATCTGCGAGACAAAAGAGGGTATTTATGACGGCGAGCCTCGCGTCTTTATTTATGCAAAGCGCGATCTTAAGGTTGGCGAAGAGCTATTTTATGACTACTCCCTCGACATAGAGGGCCGCATTACCAAGCAAATGAAAAAAGATTATGAGTGTCGATGCGGTGCCAAGAAATGTCGTGGCACCATGCTTGCGCTCAAGGGTAAGTAGGCGCCCAACACCACATGTTGTATATAAGTATTCAGGAGCTTGAGGCCGCGATTAATTACTGGCGAAGCCAGTCACCCGCAAAAGGGGAAGAGCTGTGTTTGTGTCCAGAGGCCGCAGCCCTTGCTAAACCTTACGCATTGATGATTGTCCAGGGCTCCCAAAGGATGCCCTTGGATGTTTTAGATGAGGTAAGTAGGGCTGCGATACGGCAATACCGCAACATCAACCCTGGTGAAGCCAACTAGTTTTTTTGTTGGTATTTCTGATAGAGGGCAATAATCTCGCCAACAACCCCGCGTCTAAATGCAAGCACACAGACCACAAAAATAGCGCCGGTAATAATGGTGCTCCAACCACCCAAATTAGCCAAGTAGTTCTGTAGATTAACAATAATGGCAGCACCTACGATTGGCCCCCAAAGCGTACCAATTCCACCCAAAATCGTCATTAATACCGCTTCCCCAGAGGTATGCCAAAACACATCTGAGAGGGATGCTAGTTGTAAGACTAGGCTTTTTAAGCCCCCGCCTAATCCTGCTAGCCCCGCAGACAAAGTAAAGGCCACTAACTTATAGCGATTAACGTCATAACCCAGAGAGATAGCGCGCGGCTCATTTTCTCGTATAGCCTTCATCACCTGACCAAATGGCGACCCAACAATTCGCTTGATCATTAAAAAAGCCAAAATAAAAACAGCCAATGAAAAGTAA
>CAIUOP010000012.1 GCA_903900805.1 uncultured beta proteobacterium
GATTAAGAGGAGCATGCCCTGAAATCAAAACAACTGGAGATTCAGCCATAGAAGCGGTATAAAGCGCTGAGACTGCATTTGCATGCCCTGGCCCACCTGTGACTAAAGCAATTCCAACCTTTCCAGTTAATTTTGCCCATGCATCCGCCATGTGGACAGCAGCTGCCTCGTGACGCGTATGAATGAGTTCAATATTAGAATCAAATATGGCGTTATATATAGGCATGATGTGATTGCCAGATAGTGTAAAAATTGTATTTACACCCGCTAACTCAAGAGCGTTCACAACACTTTCAGCACCGTTTGTGATTTTTTTAATCATATAAAAGCTTCATCCTAAGACATTAAAATAATGTTGTGTGATATCAACAGAGAATACGTTATTTTTTTGGCCCACTGCATCAAAGCAAATGATTTTTGACTAAAAGTTTTGATAAATAGGATGAGGTCTGCTTGAGCTGAAATTAGTAATAACCCTTAATCATCTAGTTAGACTGGTCAGGAGTGGGATTTAAAGCGTTACCAAATCGGTATAAATTTTTTATATAGCTTGGGAGCCTCATTTTTTAAGGTAGACTAATTTTATTGTTCACCCTTGTTCTCAGACCAAAATAAGGGTGCATAGAGGAATCAATATGAATCCAATCAAGCCCTTTACTCCAGTAAGTGACATCCCTTTGTCTATTGAGGGATCCTGCGCATGGATGGGCAGTCAAATTCAAGATGATCCTAAGTGGATTGTGAGGTGGAGCCCAGAGCAAATCACAGAACTTGAGGCGGCGGCTGATCAATTTCTAAGCTTAGGAATTCCTCTTGAAAATATTACACCAGAGTTATTTCCTCTTACAAAACTATCTTCTTTTATTGACGAAACTTTGAATGAACTCCTCTTTGGACGCGGTTTTGTAATGCTCAGGGGACTTCCAATTCAAAGCTGGCCAATGGAAAAGATTGCAGCTATTTACATGGGACTTGGGCGTCATATGGGTTCGCTACGGAGTAGCAATGGAAAAGGTCATCTGCTTGGACACGTGCGTGATCAAGGCGCAAAAGTGGAAGCTGGAGCACGTTTTTATCAAACCAATAAGAAGCTTGACTACCATACTGATTCAGCAGATGTTGTTGGCCTACTTTGTTTGCAGAAGGCTAAAGAGGGTGGCGAGTCTTTTATTGCTAGCTCAATGATGCTCTACAACAAAATGATAGAACGTCGGCCCGACTTGATCGCTGCGATGTTTACACCCTATCCAACCGATCGCCGAGGAGAAGTTCCAGAAGGGCTTCATCCTTGGTTTGAGATCCCGATCTTTAATTGGTATCAAGGATTCCTATCCTGCGTATATTTACGTCACTATATAGAGGATGCACAAGAGCACTTCCCATCTGCCCCAAGACTAAGTCAGCAGCAAATTGAAGTGATGGATGAAATCGATGCTATTTTGCAAGAGCCAGGCTTTGCCCTTCAGATGGCTTTTGAGCCGGGTGATATTCAGCTACTGCATAACCACCAAATTCTGCACTCTAGGAATGATTTTGAAAATTGGCCCGATCCTAGGCTGCAACGTCATTTGCTGCGACTCTGGATTGCACCCCCGTCTGCAAGACCGCTACCAAATTATTTTGGGTCTCGTTGGAGCGGGGTCATTCCAGGGGATCGAGGGGGCATCATAGTGCCAGGCACAAAATATTCAGTTGAGTTACATGTTTAGTAATCAAAAATGCTTTAGTTTGAGTTGTAATTGAATAAATTAATCTATCTCATGGGGGAGTTTATGCTTAAGTTAGTCAAAGGAACTGTTATTACAGTATTGGTTTTAATGGGGCTGGTGACAAACGTTGTTTTAGCCCAAAGTTATCCTAATAAAACGATTACTTTTATCGCTCCATATGGGATTGGCGGTGATAGCGATTTCTCTGGTAGAAATTTGTCCCCTATAGCCACTAAACTACTTGGTCAAAATGTGATTGTGCAAAATATCCCAGGAGCATCTGGCACGATCGGCTCTCAAAAAGTTCGTACTTCACCTCCAGATGGATATACCTTATTAATTTCGCGAGGCGGTTCGCAAGCAATCACTCCTGCCCTTGACAGCACTACACCTTATAAATGGAACGATTTCACATTCATCTCCTTGCTTGACTTTAATCCCGTTGTTTGCGTAGTAAAGCCTGATGCACCCTATAAGAATATGAAAGATCTTATTGCTGCAATTAAGGCGAATCCTGGAAAATTAAATTATGCAAGTGCAGGCGCTGGTACTACACAGCATTTAGCTGTTGAAGTAGTTTTGCGTGATGTTGGATTAACATCATCGGCTGCCACAATGATTCCTTATAAAGGTGGCGGTCAGGCTACTACTGCCTTACTTGGCGGAGAGGTAGACTTCTTATGCAATAACTTAACAACGATTGTTGGTCAGATAAAGGGAAATGCGATGCGTGCGCTAGTCACATCTACGCCTGCACGTTTGAAAGATTTTCCCAATATACCTACCGCCAAAGAAGAGGGAATTCCTAATCTAGAAAAAGTCATGGGATGGAGCGGTCTTTATGGCCCACCAGGCTTACCCTCGGAGGTTGTTGAGAAATGGCAGACCGTACTAAAGAGGTTGCTAAAAATTCCGCTTGGTTAAATGGTAACGATACTGTTGGGGCCATCCCTGCAATTCGATCACCAGCAGATACAGAGGCATTCGCTAAAGAGCAATTTGATCTCTATAGTAAGTTAGGGGCCGATCTTAATCTAAAGAAATAATATTTGTAATATGTCTTGTAAAGAAGTCTGGTTCGTCCAGGCTTTTTTATTGGGGTTAGCTCTGCCAATGGATTAAAGATCTATTGGCTTTTTAAGATGCCTTTAATATGTTTGATAAAAAGTGACCTTTGATAGCCCCTGTAATATTATTTCGACTATGTTTCTTGCGTTCCAATAAGCCAACTTTTCGGTAGACCGTTTTTCCTGGTAGGTTTTGAATCTTGAGTTGGCGATCGCTTGACCATGAAATATTGGCAAGTTGTGGGACGATCGAATAACCAAGGCCTTGTCGTACCAATTCAATAATAGCCTCCACTGAATTTAATTCCATGCCGTCTTGAATTTTGAGTTTATTTACTCTGATGGTTTGTTCAACTAGATGCCCAGTCCAAGTATTTCTCTCAAACCGAATAAATGGCAATTGATCACTCAAGTTGGTTGAGTTTTTTGATGATTTCAATGCGCTTGGAGTAATCAAAATCATTGGCTCCTTATAGAGCTCGGTCCACTGTACATTTTGAGGGAGTGCATAGGGAGACTCGGTCACAATTGCGCCATCAATAGTGCCTTCAATCACTTGGTCTAAGAAATTACTAGATAAGCCCGCTATTAATTTAATTTCTAGATCAGGATAGCTTTGCTTGATCTCATTGAGAGTTTTACCAAATGCACCCATTAGCGAAGATACCAAAGCGCCCAAGACAATAGTGCCGCTGAGTTCAGATTTGAGTTTTGTGCCAAGGGCTTCATAGCGTGCAATGATTTCTTGGATAGGCTCTATAAGAGAGCGTCCATGACTATTTAGCGTAAGTGAACGTTTTGTTCTATCAAATAGCTCTAGACCAATTTCATTTTCTAATAGCTGTAATTGTTGTCCTGCAGCAGCGGCAGTGAGGCCAATTTCTCTGGCTGCGGCAGCCACACTTTTGTGACGGGTAACGGCAAGGAAATTTTTTAGTATTTTGATGCTGGACATAGGGTTTTATTATAAATTAATTCTTTATCTCAAAGAAAAATATATTCGATTTATTTTTTACTATCTATAGATATAATGAGCCCATGTCAAATACCAATCTCAAAGTAAAAGTCTGGCGTGGCGCCCAAGAGGGTGAGTTCGTTGAATACTTGGTTCCGCGTAGTCCCAATCTGACTGTATTGGATGTAGTGACCTATATCCAAAGGAAGCTGGACCCGACTTTAAGCTATCGCTTTGCCTGTCGCGTCGGAATGTGTGGCTCATGCGCCATGACTGTCAACGGAGTAGCTCGTTGGACTTGCCGCACTCACGTATCTAAAATTCTTGTGGGGGATTCTTTAGAGATTGCTCCATTAAATAATTTACCGGTTATTAAAGATCTTGCTACCGATATGCGCGAGTTCTTCAATAAGTGGAAGGGTGCGGTTGGCTTCTTTAAAGGCGACAAGACACGTCATGATGATTTTACAAAAGTACAACCAAATTCTGAGGAGCGTCAATTAGCAGATGCTGGTATCGAATGTATTGGTTGCGGCGTTTGCTATGCCTCATGTGAGGTTGTTCAATCTAGGCCGAACTATCTCGGACCTGCAGCTCTTAATCGTGCATGGACACTAACAAATGATGTCAGGGATGTTCAGCAGTTAGAGCGGATGACTGCGGTAGCAGGAGATGCAGGTTGCCACGCTTGCTATTCACAAGGTTCGTGTACTGAAGCTTGCCCTAAGTCTATTGCACCTACTGCAAGTATTGCGGGCCTTAAGAAGTTAGTGGCTAGAGCTGCAGTCAGAGGCAGCAGGTGGGGTAAGTTATGAACCAAGGAGTACTGCAGGCTAAGCTCTGGTATGCCCAAAGAATTAGCGCTATGGTACTTGGCATCTGTGTCGCAGTTCACTTAGTGATTATTTTTTATGCCATCCGCGGCGGTCTGAGTGCCCAAGAAATTTTAGGACGCACCCAAGGCAATCTGCTGTTTGCAGTCTTTTATGAAATTTTTGTCCTAGCCTGCTTTGTTCATGCTCCCATTGGCATGGCCAATATATTGCAAGAGACCTTTCCAAAGAGCGGAGTAGCTAAGCCCATAGCCTGGATCCTTGCGCTACTAATTTTGATTCTTGGCACTACTGCGGTGATCGGTGTTTTTACAGGCGGTCAGATATGAGCTCTAGGCCAAGACTGGACTACCGTGCAAAAAGTCATTTATCTTATTTTGCATATGCTTGCCACCGCTTTTCTGGCCTGTTATTAGCTTGTTTTATTCCTTTGCATTTTCTGATGCTGTCTCAATCTTTGCGTGGCGCTCAAGGTTTTGAGCAGTCCTTGGTTTTAACCGACTTCTGGGTATTTAAATTTGGAGAGTGGGCTTTAGTGGTTTTACTAGCCGTGCATTTTGCTGGCGGCTTACGTTTGCTCATCATTGAGTTTGGACCATGGAATGGGTTACGTAAGGGCTGGATACAACTCTCCATTTTGTTCGCCATTATTTGCGGGCTCTTATTTTTATATTTTGCTAATTGATTAGGTTGATATGCAATTACAAATGAATTTAGTAGAAGAGGCTTGTAAAGAGCTCTATATTCGTGCCCTCAAGGTGCTGCCTGATGACATCAAGGCAGGCATCAATCGCTTAGATAAATCTGAGACAGATAAACGTGCGCAAGTGGTTTTAAAAACCATGATTACGAATATCTCGGTAGCAGAGCGAGAAGATAATCTTCTTTGCCAAGATACGGGTCTACCGATTTATAACGTGAAGATTGGTGGAAATGTGCAATTTGATGGCATGGCATTAATGGCTGCTATTCGCAAAGGCTGTGAGCGTGCCACTAAAGAGTACCCCCTGAGATCTTCAGTTGTGCATCCGATTACCCGTAAAAATAATCACACCTCTTGTGGCATTGATATGCCGGCAATTCATATTGATTTTTTTGATCATGCAGAGTCAGTAGAAATTGAGATGGTGCCAAAGGGAAGTGGCTCAGAGAATAATTCTTTTTTAAGAATGGCAATTCCAGCAGATGGCATTAACGGTATTAAAGGTTTTGTGATTGAGAGTGTTGTTTCTGCTGGCGGCAAGACATGTCCACCAACCATTGTTGGGGTTGGTATTGGCGGGACATCTGATCAATGTGTGGCTATGGCTAAGCGAGCAGCGACTCGCGAACTCGGTAGTGCGTGTAGCGATGAAGAAGGCGCTAAACTTGAGAAAGAGCTGAGTGCCGCTGTAAATCAACTGGGTATTGGCCCGCAGGGACTTGGTGGTGATGGAACTGCCTTTGCAGTTCAGGTGGAGCTAGCACATACGCATATCACCATGAATCCCGTGGCTGTCAATATGCAATGCCATTCCGCACGCAGAGCCCGCGCTACTTTTACGGCCGCTGGCGTTACCTACGGATTCTAGGATAGCGAATATGACTCATTACAACCTTGTAACACCTGTAAGCGAAGAGGCTATTCGTAAGCTTCGTATTAACGACACAGTGACTTTGCAAAATACCTTATTTGGTATTCGCGACGCAACCCAAATTCAGATGTTCGATCATGGTCGTAAGACACGTTTTGATTTAAGCGGCCATGCAGTTATTCATACGGCACCTAATGTGCGTAAGGTTCCAGTTAGCACTGAATTTCCTGCTGGCTACGAGCCGATCTGTGTTGGCACAACTACTTCAGATCGTATGGAGCGCTTCACTTATCCCTTAATGACACAGAATGGTGTTCGCATGATTGTGGGCAAAGGGGGTATGCGTGAAGGTTCTGCACAAGCATTTAAGGATCTTGGCGGGGTATATCTGGCGATTATTGGTGGTACCGCAGCTCTAGAGACTACTTGGATAGAGCAAATTGAAGATGTTGATATGGATGATCTCAATCCAGAATCACTTTGGCGTTTCAAGATTAAAGACTTTGGCCCATTGCTAGTTGCAATGGATAGCCATGGGGGAAGTATTTATCAGGAAGTGAAGAGTGATGTGGCCCTTAAAAAAGAAGCTGTACTCAAAAGTCTTGGAATTACTTCATGAGCACCATCCCAACCATTGATACCGATATTCTGATTCTGGGTTCCGGAGGTGCAGGCCTCTTTGCGGCCTTGCATGCGCATCAAGAAAACCCTAACTTAGATATCACAATCGCAGTGAAGGGCTTATTAGGTAAGTCTGGCTGCACACGCATGGTTCAAGGCGGTTATAACGTGGCTTTGGCTGAAGGTGATTCTGTTGAGCGCCATTTCATGGATACGATTGAGGGGGGTAAATGGCTCTCTGATCAAGATCTTGCTTGGACACTAGTCAATACTGCAGTTGAGCGTATTCGTGAATTAGAAAATGAGCTAGGCTGCTTTTTTGATCGCAATCCTGATGGTACGGTTCATCAAAAAGCATTTGCTGGTCAAACATTTGACCGCACTGTTCATAAGGGTGACTTAACAGGCATTGAGATTATCAATCGCCTAGCTGAGCAAGTATGGGCGAGAGGTATTAATCGTCTTGAAGAGCATCGCGCTATTGAATTGATTCATAGTAGGGATGGAAAATCACTTGCAGGCGTCTTAATGCTCAATATGCAGACTGGCCAATTTGTATTGGTGCGTGCCAAGGCTGTCTTGCTAGCTACTGGCGGTGGCCCAACAATGTACAAATACCATACTCCTTCGGGAGATAAGAGTTGTGATGGCTTAGCAATGGCTCTTCGGGCTGGCCTCGTGTTGCGCGATATGGAGATGGTGCAGTTTCATCCAACGGGATTATTGGCTGGCCCAGGCACACGGATGACAGGTACAGTCATTGAGGAAGGCCTGCGTGGAGCTGGTGGCTATTTACTCAATGGCGAGAAAGAGCGCTTCATGGGTAACTATGATCTACGCAATGAACGTGCCACAAGAGATATTGTTTCTAGATCAATCAATTCTGAAATTCGTGCTGGGCGGGCAACTCCCAATGGTGGTGTTTATATTCAAATGAGCCATTTAGGCCCCGAGAATGTACGTAAACTATTTAAAGGTATGGTTGAGCGCTGTGCCGATAGCGGATTTGATTTGACTAATGATTTAGTAGAGGTTGTGCCAACTGCACACTACATGATGGGTGGTCTTGTCTTTAAGAAGGATTGCACTACTGATCTGCCTGGATTGTTTGCTGCTGGTGAGGATACCGGTGGCGTGCATGGCGCCAATCGCTTGGGTGGTAATGGTGTTGCCAACTCAACCGTGTTTGGTGGCATTGCAGGAGAGTCGATGGCGCGTTGGGTCACCTCGCGGCAGTTTAGGGAGTGCAATATGGATGAGGTGATGGCTAGCATTCATGAGCATGAGGCACCATTGCAAAAAGCACCTGGCGATATTGAGTTCATTCGGGATGCTTTGGCCGAGTGTATGTGGGATGACGTTGGTATCTCAAGAACCAGAGATAGTTTGTTCCGCGCACGTCAAACCTTGAAGCAGTTAGCCTCTCAATTAAATCAAATGGGTGTTGGTGATATTCAGCGGGAATACAGCAATACTTGGCAAGATTGGATGAACTTACAAAACCTGATTCTAGTGAGTCAGTCTGTCACGGAAGCGGCTATTGCCAGGGAAAATTCGAGAGGAGCCCACTACCGTGAAGATTTCCCAGAGCCTGGGTCGCTTGAGAATTCTTATTACACAGCAGTCAGATTTAAGCATCAAGAAATGAGCATTGAAAATCTTCCTGTGCAATTCAGTCTAGTAAAGCCTGGCGAAACTATTCTTGTTGAGACCTAGCCATTTTTGAGTTTATAGAACCTCTTCCATTTGCCTTAGCAGCAATAATCATCTTTGGCGCATATTTTATTTTCGGAGTATCTGGGTTTGGTTCTTCTATCGTTGCCGTTCCCTTATTAGTCCAGATTTATCCATTAAAGTCGGTAGTGCCAATGATGGTCATGATTGATATTTGCGGATCTTTGTATCTCGGAAATAAAAACTCAAGCAATGCAAATATGAAAGAATTGAAGTGGCTATTTCCATTTACCTTAATTGGTATTGTGGTGGGCGGATTAGTTTTACTTCAAGCCCCAAGTGCCCCCTTATTGATTACATTAGGAGTTTTTGCCGCCTTTAATGGTGCCCGAGTTCTTTGGCAAAGAAATAGTGAGTTACACAAAGTCATTAATAAGTGGTGGGCAGCGCCATTCGGATTTCTGGGCGGCATTTTTACAGCTCTTTTTGCGACTGGCGGGGCGATATATGCTTCTTATCTTGGGTTTAGGATCGCTGATCCTAAAATACTAAGATCAACTATGGCCTTCGCAATATTGATTCTTACTGTTTTACGACTTTGTCTGATGGTTGCGACAGGATTGCTATTAAGTTGGCCTGTATTAGGATTGGCAATCTGCCTAATACCTGCTACTTTCCTTGGCATTTGGGCTGGAACGCATGTACATACTAAATTAAGTAATACAGCAATGCGAGTAGCCTATGGTTCCATCTTGCTTTTTTCAGGAACAACTTTATTAGTACGCCAGTTACTTTAAAGTTAAGGACACCTCTTTAAGAGGCGTCCTTAACTAATCTTATTGGGCTTGAATATTACGAGCCTTAATGACTTTTTCCCAGTTTGCTGTTTCATTCTTAATTTGAACATCTAGCTGATCTTTAGGGGTATCTAAAATTGCTGTAAGGCCATTAATTTCTAGGCTCTTACGCATTGCTTCTGATACCAAGGCCTTTTGAGTTGCGGCATATATTTTTTCCTGAATAGCTTTTGGAGTGCCTGATGGTGCAGCTAGCGCAAACCAGCCCATATTAACGAATCCTGGAATAGCTGCTTCTGCAACAGTAGGAACATCGGGTAATTGCGCCACTCTTTTACTGCTAGTAATGGCTAAAGCTTTGATCTTTCCGGATTTTGCGAAGCCTGCTGCTGCCGGAAGGTTGCCAACCATAAAGTCAATTTGTCCAGAAGCTAAATCAGTAAGAGCTGGGCCCTCACCTTTATAAGGCACATGGGTAGCGGCAATTCCAGCTGAGTAAGTAAAATTTTCACCTGCCATATGAACTTGGCTGCCAATTCCAGCTGAGCCAAAGGTCAGCGGCTTAGTTTTCGCTAAGGCGATGAGTTCTTTTAAGTTATTGACTGGAATATTTGGGTTAACTGATACCAGCATGGGGCCGCCAGCTACTGCAGTAATGTAGGTAAGATCGGTAGCATAATTTAACGGCAGTTTTTTGTATAAAAATGGGTTAACCGTCATCATGCTTCCTGATGCAAGCAATAAGGTATAACCGTTAGCAGGTGCGTTTGCAACGACTTCAGCGCCAATATTGCCACCAGCACCACCTCTGTTTTCGACAATGACATTTTGACCAATAATGGTAGTCATTTGTTGTGCCAAAATTCTTCCGAGAATATCAGTGGTACCGCCAGGAGCAAAAGGAATAATTAATTTTATTGGTTTATCTGGCCAACTTTGCGCCTGTGTGATTGAAGGCGAGGCAATGCATGCCAGCGCTCCAAAGCTAACGAGTGCATGTCTTAAAACAGTAATCAATTCTTTCTTAAACATCTTGCTCCTCCAGTTTTATTGGTTTTTTAATCTTATCTCTTATTTCATTTAATGAGAACTATTTATAAAAAAAGCTTATTTCGTCTTAAAAAATTGACCACACTATTGCAAGTGATTTAAATCATCTATATGATATGGATATGTCTACTATTTTGATCTCTGAGTTCATCACTAGTCAAGCCTTAGAAACCCTGCGTTCTAAGCATAATGTCATTTATGAACCGGATTTATATAAGGATCGCTCAGCTTTAATTGCTGCAATGCAAAAGATTGACGGTCTCATTGTGCGCAACCTGACCCAAGTAAATGAAGAAATCCTCACTGCTTCACCGCGTCTAAAAGTGGTTGGTCGCTTAGGCGTTGGACTTGAAAATATTGAATTGCCAGCTTGTGCAAAACGTAATATCAAAGTAATTCCTGCAACTGGGGCTAATGCTGAGTCAGTAGCTGAATATGTTGTCGGAGCTGCAGTTGCATTAACTCGCGGTTTTATTCCAGCAACGATGGCAACTCTGAAAGGGGAGTGGCCTCGCCCCCGTTTTTCTAGCTACCACGAATTTCTAGGTCAAACATTGGGTATCGTAGGCTTTGGCAGTATTGGAAGAGTCGTCGCTAAAAAAGCGCATGCTTTTGGCTTGCATTGTGTGGCATACGATCCCATGCTCTCTGAAAACTCTATTACTCTTGATGGCTTTTCAGTTCCTTTGCTGCAATTAGATGAATTGCTATCTAAAAGTGATGCAGTTTCTTTGCATCTTCCTTATTTACCTGAAACCAAGAATTTATTTAATGCGGTCACGCTTGATCGAATGAAAGCAGGCGCTTGCCTAATTAATACGGCTCGAGGCGGCATAGTTGATGAGTTGGCGCTAGCAGAGCGACTTCGCTCAGGGCGAATTGGGGGTGCTGCAATCGATGTATTTTTTGCAGAGCCCGCCAAAGATTTAAGTCATTTTGCAGGAATTGAGAATCTCATTCTGACGCCGCATATTGCCGGAGTTACACATGAGAGTAATGAGCGGGTTAGTCAAATGATTGCTGATGAAGTCAATCGGTATTTAGGACTTTGATATGAACTTATCCTACGAAAAGATGGTTCAATTAGCGATGGCTGGCTTGAAGGCTGCTGGCATCGGTGATAAAGCTGCCTTTGAAACAGCCCAATTTTTAGCGCTTGCTGAATTAGATGGTTTAGCCTCGCATGGCTTAGCCCGAGTCTCACAATATGCAGGCCATGCAAAAAATGGCCGAGTTGAGTTAGCCCCTAAAATTAAGGTTCGCCCCTTTAAGACATCTGCAGCCTTAGTTGACGCTTGTGACGGATTGGCTTTCCCTGCCCTTCGATTTGCGACCGATTTGTCGGTTAATCTTGCTTCAAAAAATGGAGTTGGTCTTGTAGCAGTCACTAATAGTCATCACTTTGGAGTTGCCGGACATTTTGCTGAGGCCGCCGCCCGTGCAGGTTATATCTCTTTATTGTTTGGCAATACTCCTGCTGCGATGCCCATGGTTGGCGGCAGTAAAGCTATGTTTGGTACCAACCCTTTGGCGGCCGCATTTTCAATCACTGATGCCGATCCCCTGGTGATTGATATGTCTTTATCTGCAGTTGCACGCGGCAAACTATTGGTTGCCGCAAAGAAGGGGGAGTCTATTCCTGAGGGTTGGGCATTAACAGCAGATGGAAAGCCAACAACAGATCCACAGGCAGGTCTAAAAGGTTTAATGGTTCCCTTAGGCGGTGATAAGGGAGCATTGCTAGCTTTGATTGTTGAATTATTAGTGGTAGGTTTATCTGGTAGCAGGTTCTCCTATGAGGCCGACTCATTTTTTGATGCCAAAGGGAATCGTCCACGTATTGGCCAGCTCTTGCTCACGATCGATCCAGGCCTTGCAGGCGGCCAAGTTTTTGCAAATAAAATGCGCGGCTTTTTAAAAGCTTTGGCATCTGATACAGGTACTCGTTTGCCAGGACAGCGACGCTTTAAACAAAGAGCGGCGGGATTTAAAGAAGGTGTAAACGTTTCTGATGTGGTTGTAGAGGAAATTCAGGCTGGTATTCGTCAGTCATGGAATGGATAGCATTCAAACAAGGTTGATAAGGAGAAAAAAATGATTCATTTTGTCGTGCATGAACCAGGAGACGTCGTTGGCGTTGTCGTGGTGGAAGGTGTGAAGGCTGGAACCGATTTAATCGGTTGGGTAATGGACGGGGATAGTACTGTCAATATCAAATCTGAAAGTGATATTCCTATTGGACATAAGATTGCTTTGCAGGACATGAAGGCTGGCGACACCATTATTAAGTACGGTGTTGATATCGGTAAGGTAGTTGCTCCCATCAAAAAGGGCGAGCATACCCATGTTCAAAATGTCAAAACTAAGCGTTGGTAGTCGATACCCGTATTCATTACGATATTAAGAAAGATAGAAAATGATTAATTTAAAACAAGCAACTTTTATGGGCTATCGCCGTGAAAATGGCCGCATGGGTATTCGTAACCATGTCGTTATTTTGCCCTTAGATGATCTGTCAAATGCCGCATGTGAAGCGGTTGCTAACAATATTAAAGGTACGATTGCCATTCCCCATCCCTATGGCCGTCTTCAGTTTGGTGCAGACTTAGAGCTTCACTTTAGAACCTTGATCGGCGCTGGTTGCAATCCAAACGTAGCTGGAGTGGTAGTAATTGGTATTGAACCGCAGTGGACCAAGATTGTGGTTGATGGAATTAAGGCATCTGGCAAGCCAGTAGAAGGTTTCTGGATTGAAGGTAATGGTGATACTGCTACGATTGCTAGTGCTAGTAAGGCCGCTTATTCCATGATGAAGCATGCTTCTAAACAACAGCGTGTTTCTGCTCCATTATCAGAGTTATGGGTTTCAACTAAGTGTGGCGAGTCTGATACTACATCTGGTTGTGCATCAAACCCAACAGTTGGTAATGCGTTTGATAAGCTTTATGACATTGGCTCTACCTTGGTATTTGGTGAAACTACTGAGCTAACGGGTGGCGAGCATTTGGTTGAAGCGCGTTGCCGTACTCCGGAAGTGAAGAAAAAATTCCGTGAAATGTTTGATCGCTATCAAGATGTCATCGAGAAGAATAAAACCAGCGATTTATCAGATTCACAACCTACCAAAGGCAATATTGCTGGTGGTCTCACTACGATCGAAGAAAAAGCGCTTGGTAATATTCAGAAAATCGGCAAGAAATGTGTTGTGGATGGCGTATTAGATAAGGCC
>CAIUOP010000013.1 GCA_903900805.1 uncultured beta proteobacterium
CTGTAAATGGTCTTGCAAATTTTCACCAACGCCAGGTAAATCAGCGATTACCGGAATACCCAATGCAGATAGATGCGCAGCAGCACCAACACCCGAGCGCTCCAGTATTTGCACGCTACCAATGCTACCTGCACATAACAGCACTTCGCCACCCTGCTCAATTGCACACAGCGCCTCACTAGCTGCGCCATTCTTTAAGTATTCAAGGCCATAGCAATTTTTAGTAGTGGGATCAATCTTGAGCTTAGTGACTACTGCCTCGGTAATAACAGTTAAATTACTCCGTTTGGCAGCATCCTTTAAAAAAGCCTTAGCAGTATTTAATCGAAATCCAGCGCGCTGACTCACATCAAAGTAACCAACGCCAAAGTTATCACCTCGATTAAAGTCATCCGATGCTGGGATGCCGGCCTCTACAGCAGCCTCTCTGAATCTATCCATAATGGGCCAGCGCAAACGTTGCAAAGATACTGTCCACTCACCGCCTTTGCCATGCCATTGATTGGCGCCGCCGTGATAATCCTCAAACTTTTTGTAGCGCTCTAGCGCATTTTCCCAAGACCAAGCAACATCGCCAGTTGCCTCTACCCAAGAGTCGTAATCGCTTACTTGGCCACGCATGTAGATCATGCCGTTAATAGAGGAGCAGCCACCCAAGACCCTGCCGCGAGGATAAAGTAAAGAGCGGCCATTAAGGCCTTTTTCAGCAGCAGTCTTAAAGCGCCAATCAGCTCTGGGGTTATCAATACAGTACAGATAACCCACCGGAATATGAATCCAGATGTAGTGATCGTTCTTGCCTGCCTCAATGAGTAATACCTTCTTATTGGGGTTCTCAGTTAAGCGCTTAGCCAACATACAGCCAGCGCTGCCTGCCCCAATAATGATGTAGTCGTAGATATTTGCTTGAGTCATGTGTTTTACATCATATAGAGCGCTATTCGCTTTAATGCCTATTATTTACCAATACAAAAAAACAGGCATTTCTTGTCACTTTTGTTGATTTGATATAGAATCATATTTGATCTAATATTAGATCATGAGAACTACCTATAAAAAAGCTTTTGCCCAATTTGTAAAAAAGGCCTCCAAACCTTTGCAGTTAGAAATTGAAATCAGGGTCGCTGAAGTTTGTAACAACCCCAGGATAGGCCAACAAAAGCTAGGCGATCTCCAGGGTGTGTTTATTTATAAATTTCGCTTTAATACGCAGGAGTATTTGATGGCATATCAATTTGATCATTTTACAGGTGAATTAAAAATAACCTGGATTGAGTTTTGCCAAATCGGATCTCATGAAAATTTTTATACGCAATTAAAAAAATCCTTTCGACTCCAATGACTAATTCAAGCCACTTCAATACAGAAAGTGAGATGTATATATGACTCAATCAATAACTGCAGAGGCTCTATTTGCTCAAGTGAAACAAATGCCCGCAAAAGAACGTATTAAATTTTTCTCTTTAATTGCAATAAATGCCTTCCAGGAGACTGACCATACTCATGAGGAAGTATTTGGACATCTAAGAAATGCAACCTTTTCGGCTGAAGAGGCTGCAGAATTTTTAGAAATCTCACTTCCCACACTGCGAAGACATGTTCAGGCGGGTAGATTGAAACCCTCATCAATTATCGGAAGAAGCCAGTTATTCTCTAGCGCCGATCTAAGACTTTTAAAGCAGAAAATCAACAAAGACTAGTTAAAGCGCAATACCCGTCTAAAATGAGGTTATGCATATTAATGAGAAGAATCGCACTCCTAAAGTAGTTGAGGCCGATGAAGGCCCAAGCAAGTCTGAGCTCAAGCGCCAGATGACTGAGCGTCAGAAATTAGCTGAAGTCTTGGCAGCCTTGAGTAGTGATGCCCTCAAAACCATCCCCATGGATGAGGCGATCAAAGTAGCGATTGCAGAAACCAATAAGATTAAAAGCTTTGAAGCGATTCGTCGCCATAAACAATACCTTGGCAAACTGATGCGCTTTTTGGATGCAGACGAACTAGACGCCATTCAAAAACGTCTAGATGCTATTCAGGGCGTGAGTAAAGCGGAGACTGCCAAGCTGCATTTTTTAGAGAGTTATCGCGATCGCCTAATTGCTAATGATGAAACCTTCTCCAAAATGATTGAGCAGTACCCTGATATGGATATTCAGAATATGCGCACTCTCATTCGTAATGCGCGTAAAGAGAAAGAACAAAATAAACCGCCAAAGGCTTATCGGGAAATCTTCCGTGTCTTAAAAGATATGGGGCTCTAAACCCAATATCTCGATTTAGAGTTTCAGGCGCAGTGCTGGCGCTTCAATCCAACGATACAAATAATTCGCAGCAATCGTACTGCACCCTACTACTCCTAAGATCAAGGTAATCGCTAGTGCGCCACTTTCATGGGCATACAGACCTGTCGCAATATAAAGCGTGTTCGCCAACAAAATCAATGTGAAGTGAATGAGAAAGGCGCAGTATGAGCGCTGACTTCCCCAAGCAATTGCATTCAGTACAGATTGGGAGCCTTCTTTAGCGGGATAGGGTTTATCTCCCCAATACAGCAATGCTATTGCCACAAACCAAGCCAAGAAGTTTCTGAGCCAAATTTGCTGAAAAGAAGAAATTGTGATGATGAGTCCAATCAGCAAAAGTACCATCTTGGCAAGGCGGTTCACATTTTGATTATCAAAACACTTGGCGAGGTAGGCTAAGACACCTAAGCCATACGAGCCAATGAAATAAATAAAGTAAGCCTCATAAAGCCCTGAGCGATTAAAAAATAAAAGTGAGCTCACTGCTGCTAAGCTAATAACCCATATAACAGCCTGATATCGTGGAAAGGAGATCAGCAAGATTGCTAAGACTGAGTAGAGCTGCCAATCAATTGCGATATACCAAGCGCCAGCCGAGATGGAATCTAGGCCTAAGATTCCCTGTATAAAAAAGAGATGGGCCAGAAACTGTGAGAGCGTTTCAGACTCGCCTACGAATTCATCATTCACCCAAAAGCGAGCAATATAAGCGCAAGCAATCGTCAGGATTAATGCGGCGGTATAGGGAGCAAAGAGGCGTAAATAGCGATTAAGAATGACCTTTAACAATCTATGGGCGCTAAATTTGATATTGGCGTATCGACTTAAAGATTGGACAGCCAAATAACCAGCCATTACTAAGAAGATTTGCACGGCATAACGACCATATTCAAAAAGCCAAGTCATGATGATAGGCAAAACCCGATGTGCATCCTGCGCAATCTGCCCGTAACTGGATAAATGATGAAGAATGATTAAGACGGCCGCAAAGACCTTCAGAAAATCGATGAGAAGAAATGAGGAGGATTGCTTCAAGTCCTGCGCTTTACTGTTAGCCTTACTATCACCTAGAATATTTGCCAAAAATAATTACTTTGACTTTTTCTTACCCATTAAAGAAGCTAGCAAAGGGTTTGCCTCTGCCAGCTCTTTTTTAGATTTAGCTTTATCAGCTGCAGTTAACTTAGGGGTCTTGGCAGCATTTTTCATCCGCTGCGCAGTGACCAAGGCTAAGTTTTTGTACAGATCTGTTTTTTTCATTGACATCAGAAGCGCCCTCTCAGCAGCTTAACTTTTAATCTATTACTGAGTAAGTTTTTACTCAGTTATTTCGTGAGTGAGCGTGCTGCTAGGCCCAAGAAAAGTAAGGACCAGCCCTGCAAGAGTAATTCAATCGCGATCAATAAACCAGGCAGCCACAAGCTGGATGCTGGATAGCTATTCATAATAAGTACGCCCATCAAAATAGACAGTGCTGAGGAGAGTACTAACCAGATCCATTCACTGAAATGACGATGTTGGAATGCAGAAATTAAACGCAATACCCCAGTAACAAAAAAGATCGCTGCTAACCAAAGCGTAATTGCCTCAAGCGCAGGGATTGGGAAAGACCAAGTAAAGATCGCAGTAGCGATATAGAGAATAGCGAGCAATATTTGCACGCCCACACTCTTCCAGCCTTGTGACTTAAGAGCATGCAAGGCCTGCAAAACACCGCCAGCAAATAAAAAGATGCCTAGAACATTAATCGATACAAATGAGAATAGCGTCTGACCTGCAATACCAATCATGCCAAGTACGATAAATAAAATACCCAGGCCAATGAGGGCACCAGGAATCTTGGCAGCCGCGCCTAGCACCTTACTCCGCATTTCCTTAATTTGTGCAGTATTAAGTTCAGTCATCTGGATGCTTTCTGTTATGAGTTAGGTGCTACCATTCAAAATTAAAATGATCATTCTTTAGATGATCACTACTACTTACAAAGCATTATCAACAGCGTCAATAAATTCTCGTACCGTACGATTAAATGCTGCGGGTTGCTCAATATTAGAAAGATGGGCTGCATCTTCTAATACCACCATCTTAGACCCATCAATCAAACGATTAAGAACAATGCCCTGTTCTACTGTACAGGCTGGATCATGGCGCCCTGAAAGCACTAAAGTTGGGGTTTTGATCTTTAAGAGCATAGTGCTTTGTGCCATGTCTCGCACTGCGCTGCCACACGCCATGTAGCCATTAGCATTGGTGCCTAAAATCATCTGACGAACTTTTTCAATCTCTGTTGGTGCACGCTCAATAAAAGGTGCAGTAAACCAACGCTTGATAGTGCCCTCTACTAAACCGGCAATACCTTGCGTACGAGCAATTTCAAATCGCTCTTCCCATAAACTGCGGGGTGGCATTTCAGAAGCAGTATTACAAAGTGATAAAGAATAAATACGCTCAGGATAACGCGCACCTAATTGCTGACCAATCATGCCACCAATCGATAGCCCCATAAAATGCGCCTTCTCAATTCCAAGCGCATCTAATAATCCAACGGCATCATCTGCTAACTGCGCAATACTATAAGGACCAGGACTTACTTCAGACCCCCCATGCCCACGCTTGTCATAGCGCAGCACACGGTAACGATCAGCTAAGGCAGGCACATTCCAATCCCACATACTGCCGTTAGCCATCAAGCTATTTGCAAGCATGAGAACGCGGCCCTCTTTGGGGCCATCAAATCGGTAGGCCACATCAACGCCATTCACCTGGATAGTCTGTTTATCTTGCATTTGTGTCATTTATCTCGAACTCCCATTAATCTTTATTTATCTATTCTGCAGAGCATGTTAGATTATCCGATGAAACAAGCAGAAACTATAAAAATACTCAGGAGATCAGATGCTCAACTCATCTAGACAGGCAAGACCAGCCCTCAATAGCCTCAACCTTGGCAAGTTCATGCTTGCCCTCAGTTTCTGCTTTGGGATGAGTGTGGTTCAAGCCCAAAACTACCCTAATCGGACAATCAAAATGGTAGTCCCTTTAACCACTGGCTCAGGCGCTGATATTGCAGGTCGCGTAGTTGCAAAAAGTCTCTCAGAAACTTGGAAGCAATCGGTCATTATTGAAAACCGTCCGGGTGCTGGCGGACTCATTGGCACTGGAGTCGTTGTCAATTCTGATCCAGATGGCTATACCTTACTAGTTCAGTCTGCATCTTATGCAGCCAACCCTGCAATTTATAAAAAACTGCCTTATGACCCACTGAAGAGTCTGATTGATGTCGTCATTCTTGGGCAAACTCCGTATGTGATGATCACTGCAGCAGATGGCCCATACCAAACCATTCGCGATCTAGTCATCGCTGCTAAATCCAAACCTGGAGAAATTACGTTTGCTTCTGCAGGTGTGGGTAGCTCTACCCACTTAGCTGCTGAATACTTCAATCAAGTGATGGGAATCAAACTGATTCATGTGCCTTATAAAGGCTCACCCGAAGCGATTTCCGATACGATGTCTGGTCGTACCGCTTTCTATATGGCGCCACTCGATACTGCTATTGGCCAACTCAAGGGCGGTAAGGTAAGAGCACTTGGGGTCACCAGTAAAACGCGTAATGCAGCCGTGCCCGATATTCCTAGTGTTGTAGAGCAAGGTTATCCTAATTTTGAGATTGGTTTGTGGTTTGGTGTTTGGGCGCCTACTGGAACCCCGCCTGCAGTTGTGAAAAAGATTAATCAAGACATTAATCAAGCAATGCAAGATCCTGAAGTCAAAACTGCCTATGAAACTAAAGGCATTAAAGCAACCCCAATGAGCCCTGCAGAATTTGCTAAATTTGTGCGTGAAGAGATGGCCAAGTATCAAAAGATTGCTAAAGATGCCAATATCGAGCCCCAATAAAAAGTAGCGCTTGCCTTGACGCAAAATCTTTCGGCCCCACTCTGCCAAGCCCCTGATCCAGAGATTCGATCACCCAAGATTAAATTTCCACCAGGAGCAGTCGATTGTCATGCGCACGTCTGTGGCCCCGCTCGTCTTTTTCCCTATGCTCAAGAGCGCATTTATACCCCACCCGATGCTACTGTAGAGAGCTACCAAGCTCTATTACAGATTCTGGGGATCGATCGCGCAGTACTAGTTCAGCCCAGCGTGTATGGCACAGACAATCGAGCAATGCTTGCCGCACTCAAAGCCCACCCAAAACAATTTCGTGGTGTTGCAGTCATTCCGAATCAGCCGACCGATGTAAGTGATCGCTATCTAGAAGAACTTCATTTGGCTGGAGTACGTGGGATTCGTTGCAATATTGTTGATGTCGCTAATAAGTCAGCGGGATTACCGATTCAAACACTCAGAGCATTAACAGAGCGCATCAAACCTTTTGGTTGGCATTTAGAGTTACTCATGCATGTCAACGAATATCCAGATTTGGCTACTGTATTTAAAAATTTTCCAGTAGATTTAGTGTTTGGGCATTTTGGCTACTCCCATGCCAAACTGGGTATTGCTGATAAAGGCTTTGAAGGATTGCTTGAACTCATGCGCAATGGACAAGCTTGGGTCAAGATGACGGGATCCTATCGCATTTGCGATGGCAATCTGCCTTATACCGAAATGCGCCCATTCAATGATGCCGTGATTCGCGCAAACCCAAAAAGGTTAATTTGGGGTAGCGACTGGCCCCATGTGATGGTGAAAAAAAAGATGCCCCATGATGCCGACCTGTGTGAGCTATTGGGCGCATGGATTAGTGATGATTCCCTAAGAAAGACCATCTTGGTCGATAACCCCTGTATCCTGTATGACTTTCCGGCATTTAGTAAAGTCGGTACTTAAGTAAGCTACGCAAGAAAGAAACGAAACATCATGGATAACACGCTTACCGTCATTCTTGGCATTGTTGCCATGATCTTGCCACTCGTCGTGGGGCGTCTCGTCTGGAAACGCTTTGATCAATATTTTGGTCGCAATGATGAAGTTTATATGGATAGCTTGGAATACTTCCTCAAGAAAATTGGCACTACGATCCTAGTCGCTTTTGTACTCCTATGGATTTGCATCAGCTTGGTCTTTAGCGTTAGCGCGGTTTCATAAGCACTGCGAAGTAAAAAATATCTCATCAGATGAACGATCAACTCAAAACTATTTTCCTTAAAGCAAAGCTGAACTTTGCTGTGCTAGCAGCCATTCTTGGGATTGTGGTTATAGGTAAGTTCACTAATCCACAATTTACCAATACGGTTTTTCTGACCGCAGACCAATTAGTCTCTGATCTATATATCGTCTTTATTGCAATTACCTTAGGCGCCTTTATTCCAAACTTTAAGTTAGTTGCTTTTGGCTCGATTGCCGCCTTTATTGGAGCAGCAATCCTGATTCAACTGGGCATCTTTACTTATTTAACAATAGATTATGTTTTTGCTATCCTGATAGTTATTCTCGGTTTTGCATCGATTGCCAATCTCTATAGGCACTATCGAGAGTTTCGGTTTTAATCAGGCTAAAGCAAATCGCCAATAGTAGAGCCATGGCATGAAAATCCTTCTAAAACAATGCGGCCCTTATTTCCTGATTGGCCTAGTACTAACGGTACTATTTTATAGTACTGGGTATAACCGTAACTGGTCTTTTTGGGCTGATCAAGAATTAACTCTTGGCTACAACGGCCTCTTAATTAATTCTGGGCTTAATCAAGAATTTATTGATCATCCAGGGTTTTTCTCAATTCATCTCATCGCTCTTCTTCTAAAGGTAGGAAGCTTTCTCGGCTTAAGCGATATCAATAATATTACGCAGTTTAATCAAGCGCCATCGATGTTTGATGCAATGCGTTACCTGGTAATTTCTGCGAGACATGCTGCATTACTTACTACCTTTGTATTAATCTCTAGCGTCTACTATGTGAGCAAGCAAATTTTTAAGAGTGCGGGTATTGCACTACTAGTAGCATTTTTAGCGTTTGTCAGTAATGGCGTCTTTTACCACTTCACTGCTACACGGACAGAGCCAATCGCCTTTCTATTCTTGATGCTAGCCTTGTACTACTTTATTAGCAGCTATCAAAATACCTCATTCAAGAAATATCTTTTACTGCAACTCTGCCTCGTTTGCTTTTTCTGTGCAGCGCTCAATAAAGCACAAATTCTTGTGCTCGCCCCCTTTTACTTCTGCTGGACTACTTACTTTATTCCTAATACCAATTTGATTGCGAAAGAGACTTCTAGGAATATTTTCTTCGCGTTTTTAGCAGCACTCTCCTATGCTATCTTGCTCTACTTTTATTTCATGCAGTCGACGGGCATCGGTTTCCTATTTAATGTGGCCTTAGTAAGCTTTTTCAATCTACTGGTTGCGGGTATAGCGCTCAAGATTCAGCGTAAGAATGCCTTCCTGGCAATCGCTGGTTTTAACGCCTGCTATCTTTTTGCTTTTTTAGTTGTGGAATTAATAAGCACCCAAATCAATCTGGGCATCTCTATTTTTGGCAATATTGCTGACCCCATGAGAATGCTAGGATTTTTAAAGGCTGATCCCTCTCAGATAATGCATCCTGAAAATCATTTTTCAGCCAGCGCATCTATTTTAGAAAGAGTTTCTAGCTTACTAGTGTTTGCTGCCAGCCCACTAATAGAGACTTTTGGGAGAATTTCATCTTCTACCCTCCTCATCGCATTTATTGTCATAGCGCTAATATATCAACGCAAGAGTCTTATAAAGAAAGAATGGTGGTTTAGCTGCTTTAGTCTCACTAGCTTCTACATTGTCAGTTTAGTGAATAAATTTCGTTATTTAGATGCGCCGCAGTACCGCATCTTTTCTGAATTTTTCCTATTCACGTTTGCACTCTTGCTGATCTATAAAATGCCGCAACGGTTACAAAAGAGAACTCTAGGTATTTTGATCTTCTTGACTCTGCTGGCAAATCTAGTGCCCTATACCCATTACTACAATTGGTTGATACGTAAGGGGGCTCATCCTTTTTGCCAGTCTGACCTGATTGCCTATCATCAAAAAATGGATATTAAGAGAATTGAGCTTGAATGCACCCAGCCTTCTACAGAGCGTTAACAGATATCTAGATAAATTTAATGCGGCGCGCAGCAAAGGCTACCATCTTAAGTAGCAGCCAGCCGTGACTCCATCGAGAGATGTTGGTCTCACCATAACGCCTTGCGCGATACCGAATCGGGACCTCAACAATCTTGAGATTTAATCGAGCTGCACCAAATAGTAAGTCAAAGTCTCCAAAGGGATCAAAGTCTCCAAAATACTTACGATTATGGGCAATGCGTTCGTAGTCTGCTTTCCAGAGCACCTTAGTGCCGCACAAGGTATCCCGAATAGGTTGGCCAATCAACCAACTAAATGCCCATGAGAAAAACTTATTACCTAATAAATTGAGAAAGCGCATCGCTTCGTCTTGCATGGGGTATACCAAACGCACTCCATTAACAAATTCACCTAAGCCGCTAGCAATAATGGTGTAGCAGCGCGTTAAATCTTCCGGTGGAACAGTAATGTCGGCATCCAGAATCATTAAGATATCGCCAGTAGCAGCGTCAAAACCATTGCGCACTGCATTGCCTTTACCTTTACCGGTTTGCTTAAGTAATTTGCAATTGCAATCCGGACGCTTAGCTATTTCACGAGCAACCATGTCGTAGGTGTCGTCAGTGGAGTTACCCTCAACAAAAATGATCTCTGTCCCAGAACCCATTTGGGGAACGCGCTCAAAGAGTTCGGCAATATGGCCAGACTCATTGCGGGCAGCAATGATGACTGAGACGCTCGGATTTTTCTTTTCTTGTAATCCTACGGGCCTAGCAATCATGAAATTGGTAATTGCCAATAACTCAAATGGCCAAATTTTGGCGAGGTAGCGATTACAAAAATTAGAAATCAAAGGAATATTAATTGGCGCAATAATTTCGCGCCATTGCCGCAAGTTCTCATACTGAGAAATCTCCAGCAGATTATTCATATCATGGCGGGTAAGCCAGTTCTGCGGCAAATTTGGGGTAGCCAAACCTAAAGCACGTGCAGCACGTAAAGGCAAATTCCAAGCATGACTAAAGAAGTTAAAGACGACGCGCGTTTCTGCATGACAGTATGGACGAACACTTTCTAGTACGGTTTGCACATCCCATAAGTCATTGACTAAATCTGAGATCACAATGTAATCAAAGACATCATCACCCAGATGAAGTTGGTGAGCATCCATATGAACAAATTGCAAATGGGGATAATGCTTACGCGCCTTAATCAGTGCTTGCTCACTGAAATCTACTCCCACTCCAAAAGAGGGCTTAAGGGAATGAAGTAATGCACCGCCACGACAGCCAAGCTCTAAGACCTTGCAATCACTTGGTACGATATTTTGGTAAATATGCGCTAACTTCTTTTGGTAGTAAGCGCCCCAAGAATGGGAGCTTGCGCCATTTGCCTGATCCCAAAACTGCTCTCGCGCCTGCCGATACTCTGAAAACTCTAATTCGTAGGGATTGGCGTCTGGGCTCATATTCATACTCAGAATATAACCCAGCCTTTGCTAACCATCAAAATCTGAATCATTTATTTGTCTTTGAGATAAGCGAGAATAAGGTCGATATCTTTTAAATTCGAATCTACAAACTGTACAACCTGACTATTGCTAGCCTGCTTCATTTTTTGATCGATTTGCTTATTTAGGATTGCTAAATAAGCCGATCTTAAATCATCTAATTTTTGCCATAACAATGCTTTAGGTAGATCTACTTTTAACATCTTCATGCAACCCTCGAGTCTATGCTCGCTCGATAATAAAGTCGCAATAGCTCTATATAAATCCCTGTGAATACTATCGCCATATGCAGCATATGCCTTTTGCAACGCATTATTCAACTCCAATTTACTTGGATTCAGCATTACCAGATCGATAATATCTCTGCTAAAAACAGCATGATCATTCCAGCGGTCAGAATTAGCAAGCAACTTGCTTGTCATTAAATCTAACCTGGATAAAGTGGCAATATCTCCAATCACATCGCTAGGGCCAGGAATATCGAAAGAGATTCGCCCTTCCAGGACAATCTCAAATTTAATTTTTGTGTTTCCTGACTCAATCGATGTGCGGATTCCGTACTGATCAGCTCGAATCTCGCGGGCTAAGATCAAGTTAGAGCCTTTCTTTGCAATTGCATGAATACCATCAGGCCCAGTAAGCAATTGGCGTAGATCTCGATAGCTAGCAATATCAGCCACCAGAAAATCAATGTCAACTGACTCTCGATATTCGTTCTGCAGCAAAGCTATTGCCGTGCCGCCACCAAAATAGCAATGGTGCTCTTTTAGCAAAGTAGAATTGAGCTGCACTAGAACATTTGCAATATTTTGATGGTGCTCTCGCTTATACAATCAATTGCTCCATACCATTGTTCTTGACCAATCTTTGCATCAGCGCCCTCTCACGATCATCAATATGATCTAAATCCAAGAAGCGTTTATTACGCTCATAGATTGATATTGCTTGGGCATCCGTCAAATACTCCTCTTCATTCAGTTGCCAAGATAAGGCTTTTAATTGAGGGTAGTCTTTAATGCGGATGTGTGGCATATCAGGATCTTCACTGAGATTGGGGTGATTTTCTGGGCTCTCCTGAAGACCTAGGGGCAATAAAGCTAAATGCAATCCCAGCGCTTCACATACCTGCAAATAAGCTCCCATGTTTACTGATGGCTCACCTTTTTCAATGCGATGCAGGGTCACTCTAGAAATATTGGCAGCCCCCGCACAAGATTGGGCCCGAACCCGCAATACCTTTCTTCTAGCCGTGATTTGAGCGCCCAATCGCACCAAATAAGGCGGGTTTGGGGTGCTTAACTGGTTTAAGGTCTTTTGCATGATGTTTCTAATTATATACTTTATTGATTTTTTGTAAACTATAAGAAACATATATTACAAAAAACCAATAAAATACCCACTCACCACCATGACCAATTTGCATCGTGCCTATGGCGCGCCTCAAACAAAGGATCAGCTAAACCCTTAAGCCAAAGCCTCATTACCCTGTTATTTCTTGTGCGGCGACGATGCTCAAAAGCCCTCCGATACCAACGAGGCGCTGAGCTACCCATAGTTACTTGTGCATCCGAATGAAAGACGGCAATTGCCTTTCGCCCAGCAGCAGAATTAGGGCTATGAAAAATAGTGGGCCCGCCATTAAAAAATACATCCCAGTTTTTTAATACCCAGACATATTCATGCTGTTGATTTTTACGTCTAAAAGTTCTCGACATAACAAACTCCTCATACTTTTATTGATTAGTTACATCATGTCGATCTCCCCTTAAAAAATTTGAACAATAAAAAACGCAGTCATTTTTATTGACTGCGTTTATTTTAAAGAGCTATAAAACCACACTCTAATAATGAGTACTTACCTTAACTATTTTTCTAGAGCTCCATAAATTACTGCATTAAGCTGCTCACGATGTACCTTGCGGATCTCTCCAGGTGCTACGCCCATCATGACGACTACCATTTGCTCCTTTGGATCAGCCCAAAAAATAGTGCCATAAGCACCGTTCCAAGTGAAGTCCCCAATATTACCGTTGATGGTTGAAAGACCGCGCTCCATACGGACCGCCACACCTAAGCCAAAGCCGTAACCAACGCGACCTGGCTCAGTGCCACCAACATTATTTTTAATGTCTTTGTTCAAGTGATTTGAAGCCATAAAAGCGACTGTCTGTGGACCTAATACTCTTTTACCTTCAAGGCTTCCGCCATTGAGCAACATTTGACCAAAGCGAATGTAGTCACCTGCTGTTGAATAAGCGCAAGAGCCACCGCAATCAAACTTCACTTTTTGTGTATGAATATCTACCTTCTGGGGCTTTCCGGTCAGCGGGTCAACTGGCAATGGTTGTGCCAAGCGCGGCCGATCTTTTTCCGCAAGATCAAAGCTAGTGTTGGGCATTCCCACTTTATTCCAAATACGTTCTTGCAATACTGCGCCCAAAGGTTTGCCAGCGATCTTCTCTTCAATAATCCCTAGAACGTCTAAACCAAAACCATAGTCCCATGTGGTGCCAGGCTCATAGAGCAAAGGTGCGGCCGCTAACTTGTCAATAAATTCTTGCGCGTTGTATTGAACTGCTGCCGGAGCTGAGCCTGCTGGATAAAATTTATGGACAGGGGTCGCGCCACGACCACCATAGGTAAGTCCATTGGTATGACGCATGAGATCTTGAATAGTGATGGGATTTTTTGCTGGCACCAAATTTAACTTGCCGTCTGAATCTATCTGCCCAACTTTCATATCCTTAAACTGCGGAAGCCAATTGGAGATTGGTGCGTTTAAAGGTAATTTACCTTCCTCATAAAAAGTAAGACCACCCACAGCTGCCATCACCTTGGTCATTGATGCCAAATTAAAAATGGCATCTGTTGTCATGGGTTTGTTATTGGCTTTATCGAGATAACCGTATGGCTTGTAAATGACCAACTTGCCATTTTTAGCCACCGCCAATACTGCGCCAGCCATATTATTGCTACTGATTTGATCTGCAAAGAAAGCATCAATTCTTTTAAGGCCATCTTGGGTGAAGCCTTGACCAGGAGGGTTACTCAGAGGCAAAGGTGCTTTTGATGTATCGGCTGCAAGCAGAGGGGAGCTTAGGAGCAAGCAAGCTCCCAGGGCGATAGATAGGTCAATCAGCGCTAATTTCTTCATATTCTCTCCAAATTTTTCTATTTTTTCTATGTGGCTCATCTTGGTGCGGGCCATTTAAAGCTATTGGAGCAGACTTTTGCAGTCTAAATACACTTTCTATCCTATATAGCCAAAGGTTATATAGAGCGGACTTTTAAGTAGTTTGATGAATATTGAAAGCCCCCGACAATCGTGGGCTATGTATAAATATGACCATATTGACCAAACCCTAATAGATCAACGGGTTATCCAATTTAGGGATCAAGTTGCTAGGCGCCTGAAAGGCACCTTAGCCGAAGAAGAGTTTCGCCCACTGCGACTGCAAAATGGTCTTTATCACCAGCGCCATGCTTATATGCTGCGTGTTGCCATTCCTTACGGCCTATTAAGTTCTAAGCAACTCAGAACCCTAGCCGACATTTCCGAAAAATATGACCGTGGCTATGGTCATTTCACAACCCGTCAAAACATTCAGTTCAACTGGGTCACCTTAGAAGACACGCCTGATATTTTGGCTGACCTTGCCAAAGTAGAAATGCATGCAATTCAAACTTCAGGTAACTGCATCCGCAATATTACGAGCGATGCTTTTGCTGGGGTAGCGGGTGATGAATATGTTGATCCCCGCCCTGTTTGTGAATTGCTCCGCCAATGGTCAACACTGCATCCTGAATTTGCGCATCTACCGCGCAAGTTTAAGTTTGCAATTAATGGCGCTAAAGAAGATCGCACGGTATTACTGTGTCATGACGTTGGCATTGAGCTTAAGAAGAATGCCAACGTCAATAACGGTGAACTGACGGATGGACTCACTGCGGACATCTCCGCTGGTGGTGGCATGGGTCGTACACCCATCTTAGGATCGCTGATCAAAACTGGTTTGCCATGGCAACTGCTACCCAGTTACCTCACTGCGCTCCTGAGAGTCTATAACCGATTTGGTAGAAGAGATAATCTATACAAAGCCCGCATCAAGATTTTGGTCAAAGCATTGGGCTCAGAAGAATTTGCCCGCCAAGTTGAAGGCGAATGGCAACACATCAAAAATGGGGATGATAATTTCACCCAAGCTGAATGGAATAGGGTTGCCAAACACTTCACTAAGCCTGCATACCAGAGCTTGGAAAAACTCTCTACTGAGCAAGTGTTAGCGCTTGCTCCAGCAGAAGATACAGCGGGATTTCAACGCTGGTTAGGGCGTAATGTCAAAGATCATCAAGTGCCAGGCTATGCCAGCGTGATTCTGTCGCTCAAACCTCATGGCACAGTAGCGCCTGGTGATGCGACTACTGCGCAGATGAATGCCATCGCCAATTTAGCAGATCAATACTCTTTTGGTGAACTCCGTGTTACTCACGAACAAAATTTAGTGTTAGCCGATGTGGAGCAAGTCCAACTCTACAAGCTCTGGCAGGCAGCTAAGCAGCATTATGTGGCCCTACCTAATATAGGTTTGCTGACTGACATCATTGCTTGCCCAGGTGGTGATTTTTGCTCACTAGCCAATGCCAAATCCTTGCCAATAGCCAAAGCCATTCAGGAACGCTTTGATGACTTAGATTATTTATTTGATCTAGGTGATATCAGCGTCAATATCTCAGGCTGTATTAACTCTTGCGGCCATCACCATGTGGGCAATATTGGCGTACTCGGTGTCGATAAAGATGGTGAGGAGTGGTATCAAATTACCTTAGGTGGTGAGCAAGGTAATGCCACTGCGATTGGTAAAGTCATTGGTCCTTCTTTTTATGCCGATGAAATCCCCGACGTCATTAGCAAGATTATCAATACCTACACTAAGCAGCGCAGTGCAGATGAATCCTTTATTGAGGCTTATCGCAGATTAGGTCTGACACCTTTCAAAGAAGCTGCCTATCAAGATAAAAAAGAAAAGGCAGAAGTCATGGGGAGCGCTGCATGACCATCAACACGATCGCAAGCCATGAGCAAATCTTGCACTTCCCAAGAGAGGGACAACCCCATCTATCAAGCAATGAGTGGCTTATCTGGAATGGTAGCCAAGATGAAGCTGGGAGTATTGCTTTCCCAGATTTAGAACATAGTCAATTTAAAAAAGTCCTGGTGCCCTTTGCTTGGTGGCGCAGTCAACTTGAAGCACATCACAATGAAGCTGACATAGAAGCTAAGGCCAAGTTAGGCCAAATGGGTGTTTGGTTTGCGGCGGATGACGATATTCTCAAATATGCAGATCTGATTGAAGAAGGAAAGCATTATTGGCCATTAGTAGCTGCACACTTCCCAATTTTTAGAGATGGTAGAAGCTTTAGTACTGCAGCGCTACTGAGAGATCGTTTCCAATGGGAGACAGAAATTCGGGCGATTGGTGATGTGCTGATCGATCAACTCTTGCAAGGAGCAAGAGTCGGTTTTGATAGTTTTGCATTGCGCCCAGATCAAAAGACGGATGTTGCCCTAAAACAATTTGAGTTATTTACAGTAAGCACTCAAAACAGTTGGCGCGGCACAAGAACTTTGCTGCAAAGCGCATCTTCAGAAGCAAACTTAGTTTGTGCATAGCCAACGCATAGCTAACACACAGTCATGACAAACCATTCTTCTCCCGGAAAAGTCTATTTAGTTGGCGCGGGCCCTGGCGCTGCCGATCTCATTACGGTGCGTGGCGCTAAGCTCTTAGCCAAAGCAGATATTGTGTTTCATGATGCTTTAGTGGAGCCAGAGATGCTCGATCTGTGCCCACAAGCAGTCAAAGTGCCAGTTGGTAAGCGCTGTGGCAAATTGTCTTCTGCACAGCACTTTATTAATAAGCGTTTAGTCGATGCTGCTGAACAATACAAAACCATCGTCCGGCTCAAGGGTGGAGACCCTATGCTCTTTGGCAGAGCCGATGAAGAAATCCAGTCCTTATCTAAAGCAGGGGTTGAAGTAGAAGTTGTTCCAGGAATCACTGCAGCATTAGCTGGTGCAGCGAGCATTGGCCAATCACTGACATTGCGTGGGGTCTCACGTAGCGTGGCTTTTATTACGCTAGCGCAAGCAACAGAAAAGAGAGGCGAAGGGCAACCTATTAGTAACCCCAGTGCAGATACCTTGGTGTACTACATGGGGCGTAAAGATACCGCCAAGATTGCACATCAATTAATCAATGAACAACGCAATCATCATGCTAATACTCCTGCCCATATTTTAGAAGCAGTGAGCACCAAGCGCGAACGTCAGTGGTCTAGTACTTTAGGCGAACTCGCTTTAGGTAAAGCAGACTCTTGGTTTGATAGCAGCTCACCAGCGCTGATTATGATTGGTGAGGCGTTAAGAGAAAAAATAGTGGAAAATCATTTGCTCATCGACAGAAGTGATGATGCTGAATATCAGAAACGCTTTGGATAAATTTTAAGAGCTGGCTTTAGCTTGACGCTGCTTAATCAGTTCTGCGGCAGGTATGCGCTGCACTTTACCATCCAACATTATCACAATTGCTGTATTTGTCTGAATGGCTAAATCAATTGCTGATTGACCTGCTCTTTGCATTGCGGCATAAGATCCAGCCAAATCCGAATCATCCGATAATCGAATATCTTTAATGTTCATGTTTACTCCAGTCCATCAATTTTGGTGGGTTATGAGCTCCATCATAAACTGCCCAAGAATTCACTACTTCCTTATATTTTATTAAATTTTCTAAGCCTGCGCCAAACCGCCTGCGAATCACATCCTCAGGAATATGATGACCGCCTTGGGATACCCGCTCCGCAACCCTTAAAATAGCCAACTCGGGAGAGCTTAGGGAAATAAACCAAAGTTTTACGATATAGCCCTGATCTTGCCAGTTCTGTATACGCTGTAGATAATGCTTGCCAGATAAGGTAGTTTCAAAAGCAAAGCTCTCACCAGCCTCTGAAGATTCATCCAGCTCCTCAAGCATTAAGCGCGCCGCTTTGAACGAAACGCTCTCAGGATTAAACGGAGCTAAACCTGCTGCTATCAAGTCTGCATTTATAAAGTGTAGAGTATGAGCCTCCTGCGGCAAGAAGTTTCTTGCGAAGGTCGTTTTTCCTGCGCCATTGGGGCCAGCAATAATAATGATCTTCTTTATTGGTTGCATATGCGTCATTTTAAGCGGTCACCTGTACAAGCTTTTCATATTCCGAAAAAATAAGACTACTTATGGGGATATAGCCCGACACCCAAAATCAACAATCGCCTGTAAAACCGCTTGGTCCTCGCCAACAGCGCTCGATGCGCTTAAAGTAATCTGCGGAAACTTTGTTTGGCACTCTTTCAGTAGGACCGGAAAATCATTCCTTAAGTGACCACCTTGACCAAAAAATACGGGCACTACGGTAATTTGGGTAGCTCCCTGAAGGCTTAAACTCCTCACAGCCTCTTCCAAGCTTGGCTGCATCATTTCTAAGAAAGCGAGTTCTACTGGGATGGCAGCATGCTGGGCACGCCATAAGGAGACCAGCGTATCAAAAGGCTCGCGCCACCGAATATCACGGGCCCCGTGGCCAAATAAGATAATTGCTTTCATAAATGTCAGATCTTAAAGATAATTTTCTAAACTGTCGTAAGCTTAACCTTAATTACTATTCCTACCAAGCGGCGCCCTTATGACCACTCTCCTGAGTCAAACCTGGTTCATCATCTTGATGAGCATTACCTTAATTGGTGGAGTTCTGGCTGCTGTGCATCATGCAGAAGTCATTGCCCATAAAACGGGTGAGCCCTATGGCTCCTTGGTGCTTGCCATCTGCGTCACGGTTATTGAGGTTTCACTCATCATCTCGATGATGCTCACAGGGCATGAGGGCTCACAATTTATTGCCAGAGATGCAGTGTTTGCCACGGTGATGATTGTCATGAACGGTGTGATTGGTCTGTGCATTTTTATTGGCGGCCTTAAGCATCATGAAATGAGTTTTCGCAATGAAGGTACTAACTCAGCACTCGCAGTCCTTACTGCCCTAGCCACCTTTATTTTGATCATGCCGATTGTGACTGTGAGTACACCAGGGCCTGACTTTACTAAAAGCCAACTCGCTTTTGCTGGTACAGCTTGTTTTGCTTTGTATATTGCCTTCCTCTTTTTTCAAACGGTGAGCCATCGCGACTATTACTTACCTAAAGCTGTAGATCAGAAAACCGATGTGAATTTTCATGCAGATAAACCCAGTAATCTCAAAACGGCAGTGAGCGGACTGCTACTCGTTTTGTCGCTGATCGTCGTCGTAGGGCTTGCAGAATTACTCAGCCCTGCTATTGAGGCAGGCGTTGAAGCTGCTGGCGCTCCTAAGACCATTGTGGGCATTGCCATTGCCCTACTCGTACTATTGCCAGAAGGCTTTGCCGCAGTACGTGCAGCCAGAGCCAATCGCTTGCAAAGTAGTTTGAACTTAGCTCTGGGTTCTGCTTTAGCCAGCATTGGGCTATCCATTCCAGCGATTGCAGCCATTGCCATCTTCTTTGATTTACCGCTCAGTCTAGGCATTAGCAACCTCAATATGACATTAATGTATTTGTCATTCTTTATTGGGGCCTTAACACTCGCCATTGGCAGAACCACCCTATTGCAAGGGGTGGTGCACCTCATTATTTTCTTTGAGTATTTATTCTTAAGCTTGGTACCTTAGTAAGGTACTAAAGTCGAAAAACTCGAAGATTGCTAGGGCAATCACCGCCAAATATGGTTAAGACACGAATATTCTCGTGAAATGGGGGGGAAGAAAACTAAATTAATAACAATAATTAAATCTATAATCAATCCATGCTTGGATTAATCACCGCCTTTCTCGTCTCGTTTGCGATCACGCTGCTCATTATCCGCACCAAGCATTTACACAAGCAATTTTCTGGGGATTCTGATTTTTCAGGGCCCCAAAAGTTTCATCAAACTTCAGTCCCCAGAATTGGTGGCATTAGCATTGCTGGTGGCCTGTTTGTGGCAATCCTGATTAAGGCCATCGATATCGGCCCTGGAAATCAAGGAGTAGTGCTCTTATTGTGCGCCATCCCCACTTTTGCCATTGGACTTACTGAGGACCTCACTAAAAAAATTGGGGTCCGGCGGCGCCTCCTTTTCACTGCTGGGTCTGCACTGTGCGCAATCTACCTGCTAGGCTTGCAAATTACCAAACTCGATATTCCGATAATCGATTTTTTATTTACCCTACCCTTGTTTGGGGTTTTGTTGACGGTAGTTGCTATCACGGGCCTAGCCAATGCTTACAACATCATCGATGGCTTTAATGGCTTATCGAGCATGGTCGCAATCATCACCCTATTAGCGCTGACCTATGTTGCTTACCTATTAGGTGACACCACAATTATTTTTCTTGCCCTAGTGATGGCCGGTGCTATCTTAGGATTTTTTATTTGGAACTACCCCCAAGGCCTGATCTTTTTAGGTGATGGCGGCGCCTATCTGATTGGTTTTTGGATTGCCAGCCTAAGCATCTGGCTATGCAACAGGCACCCTGAAGTGTCCCCCTGGTTTGCCCTCTTAATCAATGGCTACCCCATCATGGAGACCCTTTTTACCATCTATCGCAGAAAAATTCATCAAGGCAAAAGTCCTGGAATGCCCGATGGCATTCACTTTCATACCTTAATCTATCGCCGTATCTTGCTCGCTAAAAGTGACAATAGCGCCCTTGCGGCAAATGCCAGAACAGCGCCCTACCTTTGGATTTTAGCTACGCTGTGCATTATTCCAGCAGTGCTGTGGTGGCAATCGACCCTGATTCTGATGGGAGCCTGCGCGCTCTTTGTGATTTCGTATGTGTGGCTCTACACCCAGATTGTGCAATTTAAGACGCCTAAATGGCTCTATCTTTAGTCAGTTTCATCAGCGCTATATAGAAAAATAGGTCAGTATCAAAATACCAAGTGCTAGGTTGAAATCTTCTGTCCTAAATATAGCGCTCAGCCAACACCCTTTCCCCGCAGCCCAAAATAGAACTGCGGGGATAGTAGATTTCAAATTGTTAAAGAACTTTCACTAAGTCTTAGGTATGGCTTAGTTATCCTGCTGATTACACTGCTAACTACCCTACTAAAAACTATTTTATAAACTAAAAATATCGCTCCAAAATTCATAAGCCATTGAAATGATTGCGCTTAAATCATTTCGTTTTTTTATTTTCACTCTCTGGCGTGCTTGCCATCAGACTTACTTGATCTGGCACTGTTTCTAAGTAGGCATTACTTTTGCGAAAGCGCATTAGCTTGTCCAAGATCCCATGCGTGTGATTGCGCTCCTTTAATAACAGCAGATCATCAGATTCAAGCCTGCGCATCTCGTGTCGCTGCAAGAAAAACCATGACTCCATCCACACCCGAATTTGTGGTTTAAAGGATTCAAAATATGCCACATAAAAAAGGTGATTGGAAAATTGATCTAACAATTGCACAAAAGGCTTGGGATTTTGCTGCCAAGCTAAATTAAGTCCGCTCCCCAGGGTATTGAGAATAGGCGTGGTCTTGGGTGATCGCACGGTTAACCAAGCCCCCAAGGCTGCAAACAAATCTTTATATTGCGCCCAGACCATCTGAAAATTGGCAATTCCCTTAGCATTTTCCATTAAGTGCCCAAATAACACTAAGGCTTGCCGAGCTTTTGCCGTCTCTTGGGCCGAGATCTTATATTTCAGATTAGTCAAATAATCCGGAGCGCTAGTAATATATCGATCATCTAAGCCTAGCGTATCGGCTACCATTGCTGGTGTCATCTTTTCTAATATTTTGTCTCGCTCATAGGCGCTACGCTTTTCATGGCGAATAATGCGCCATAAGCCTTCAGCATACTCCCGGATCAATTGTGCCTCTACATAATTGGTTGGATTTAAGGCCTCTTCCACTCCCAGAATATGGCGTTTATACAAACGCTCATCCTCAAAAGGCAGAACCGAACTCTTGGCAGTTGCCCCGTCTTTTAAGGCATTCCATTTACTTCTGTTTTTTCCTCTTATAGTTTTAGGACCAGTTTGCCCAAAGGCTTTTTTCTGAGGTTTCACACTCTCAACAGTAGATTGAGTTGAATTGATGACGGACATGCTTACTCCTTTACCCTTAAAGGGCCAATAATGAATAACTTATTAACGCACTAACGCACTAACGCAAAAGATAAGCGCACTGATGCGGCTAAAAATACAGATAAATTCCTCAATACATTGATTTTTGATTTGCAAGTGCGCTTACTGTCCGAAGCGCACAACCACAGTCCGGGTCTTGCATTTCATTCGCCCCTTGTCCGTGGCGAATCTGGCTTTAGCTCTTGATAGTTAAACTGTCTCTTAACATTCAAAAAAACTCTTGTCCGAATTTTTGCTTTACCGTTATTGATACTGTAAACACTTTTTCAAAACTAGCAAGTTATTTTGAAATAAACTTTTCTTGGGCAATAAAATTTATTAGCCTGGCTAGGAATGCCAACGCTATGCCTGCGGAGCCTCATTTAGTCATGCAATATATTTGCCAATTAACTGGAAGTGGCAGATCTTCAGCAAGTATTCGTAGAGCTTTGTATGGGCTTTCTGCCATTCATAAACTCAATCGTTTTGATGACCCCACCAAAGATCCCGATGTGGCTTTAGAGATGCGCAGAATGCATCGCAAGTTAGGGCGCTCCTCCAACCAGGCTGGCAGCATCAATGCAGACACCTTAGACAGGTTGTTATTAGCCACCGATGATTCTATTCGAGGGATTCGAGATCGCGCTTTATTGCTAGTAGCCTATGACACCTTATGTAGACGCAGTGAATTGGTCTCACTACAAGTGAAAGACGTGAAAACAAACATTAAGAATGAGATTAAAACATCATCCATTCTTTTGAGAAAAAGCAAGACCGATCAAGACTCCACAGGGAAATGGCTACACCTAAGTCAAAGAGCCCGCCTTGCATTGGTGGAGTGGATGAAAGAGCTTCCTGAAGGACAGGAATACCTCATGGTCGGAATCGACCGTGGAGCAAGAATTTCACGCAGCAGCCTTAGTTCTGGGCAGGTCCATCGAATCTATAAACGAATTGCCAGAAATGCGGGACTTGATGAATTGGTTATTGAAGGGATCAGTGGCCACTCTATGCGCGTGGGTGCCGCTCAGGATTTACTAAATTCTGGGGCGAGCATGCCTATTATTATGCAACGTGGCAGATGGTCAAAAACTGATACCGTAATGAGATATGTTGAGCAGAGTACCGCATAGGTTAAAAAAACAATTGCAAACCTAGCCGATTAATTTGTTAGGCACTATTCTGAATAAAATAACCGATCATCCTTATTGGTCTCAATGAATTCAAAGTGAACGGTTCTTTCGATTGCCTCCATCAATGACACCGGCGGAATAAAGTCAGTTTCATTTATGGCTGACTCATATACTGAATTTGCACAAAACTTTTTTACCCTAATCGCGCTGATTGGAAATTTTTTACCGGTAATTTTTGCAACCATATCAAAGATAGATCCAATTAATAATCCAACAAAAGATGGCAACCTTAATTTTATTTCTGTTGATCTACCCAATAATTTATTTACTAAGGCCACCAACTCGTTCATTGTAAAATCCGGTTTATCAACATAGTTATAAATATTGATGCCTGGCTTTAAATTTAAGGAATATTGCAAAAAAGCAGCGACATTCTCAACGTAAGCCATTGATTTACGGTTTAAACCATCTCCAACCATTACAAACTTACTTATGGCAATCTGTCTCAAGAAATTAAAAACATTGCCGCGATTTCTCTCTCCGAATACCACTGTTGGACGAATAATTACCAAAGTCCGCCCCTGGGGATCTTCGGATTGCCATTTTTTATAAACTTGTTCAGCCTCCCACTTAGTGCGTCCATAATCGTTAAAAGGTGAAATTGCACCAGATTCATTAGTCCCAATTGGTGCGAAACCATATATCGCTACTGAGCTTGTAAAGATGATCGTATTTATATTTTTAGCGCGAGCCAATTCACAAACATTTTTAGCGCCTTTTACATTCACTTCATCATACAAAGATGTAGGAAACACATTATCTTTATGTTCTGCCGCAAGATTTATTAGTGCATTGACTTTCTCGGGAAAGCTGATTGTTATAGGATAGCGAATATCAGCCCTCAAAAATTTATCAGGGAAAAAACCACTCGGCGCTTTATCAATAATCTGAAATGGAATTTCAGATTGATTAAAACGCAATGCAACTCTAGTGCCAATAAATCCACTACCACCGAAAATAAAAATCATTGCTTAATCGAAGACCCGCATAAAGTCTTCATAACCATATGCCCAAACATTAAATGCATATCCTCACATAGCTGCATATCAAAAGACTCGACCCAAACTGAAGCCTTTGAAAGCTCCTTAACTTTTCCACCATCGTAGCCAACTACAGCCAAAGTATCCCCACCAATACTATTTGCATACTCAACCGCTTTTACGACATTTGGCGAGTTACCGCTACCACTGATGGCTACCAATAAATCACCCTTATCCATAATCGCCTTTAGCTGGCCCGCAAAAACCTCCTCATAAGAAATGTCATTACCGTAAGCAGTGATGAGACCTACGTTATCGCACAACGAGATCCCTCGAAAATTTTTACCTGTAGCGAGGCTAACCATCTTATTCCAATCAGTAATGTAATGGGATGCTGTTGATGCACTGCCACCATTTCCACAGGTAATAATTTTCTTTCCCCCTTCGTATTTCTCTTTAATTAGATCAATCCCAGCTTGGAATGCTGTCAGGTTAATTTTTGCAGCCAATTGAGCATGGGCTTTAAGATAATTTTCAATTGAAAAATTCATTTTATTTTTCTATTCCAGCATTTGGGTTGTAAAAAACAATCTGAGTACCGATTTTGTCCATTCCAAATTTAATTGGGGTAAGCTCGCTTAGCGATTCTTTAATTTTTTCATGACACTCAGGGGGCGCATAAAACATCATGAAGCCCCCATTCCCAGCACCCAATAATTTACCTCCGGTAGCGCCAGCGGCAATTCCTTTTTGATACCACTCATCTATTTGTGAATCAGATATCCCAGTAGTAAGCTGAGATTTGAGTCTCCAATTCTCATCAAGAATTTGGCCAAAACTGTCCACATCCCCAAACTCTAACTCTCTTTTCAATTGAAACGCTAACTCAACCATGCGTCGCACTAGAGATCTACGCGAATCTCCATTCATTGCATCCGATTGACTTTGAAGAACGCTTGAGGCACTACGGGTGCGCCCAGTAAAAAAGACCAAAGTGGATTGTTCAATTCTCTTGATCGTCTCTGCTTTGCATATGACGGGATCTATTGATACCGTTTCATCAGGATGAAACTGGATTAAATTTAAACCTCCATAAGCGGCAGCATATTGATCCTGCTTTCCAATTGGCTCACCACAACGAGTAATTTCTATTTCACATGCTTGTTGAGCCAATACTTCCTTAGACACGTATTGATTTTTATAGGCATATAAAGCGTTTAGAAGTGCTACCGTAAAAGAACTCGACGATCCTAAGCCTGATCCACGTGATGGGATATCTGCCATAGAAGCAATCTCAATGCCACCAGAAATTGCAAGCATGCTAAGAGCCTCTCGCACCAAGGGATGCTCAATTTTATGTATTTGATCAACTTCTTCAGTTTTAGAGTAGCTCAATCGAATATTGCCATCAAACTTCTTATTAATAGCCACATAAACATATTTATCTATTGATGTTGATAAAACAGCGCCAACCTCCTCCTTATAAAAAGAGGGTAAATCGCTACCACCACCAACATAACTCATTCGTAAAGGTGTTTTGCTAACTATCATTTAGGCCTTATAAATTTATATGGAATTGAGCTCTAGAAGCAGCCTGCTTAATAGCAAAAACTTCATCCCCCTCTCGCGATGCAATTTTCTCGGCAACCGTAAAACTATCCTCACCGCGCCAAGAATACTCATTCCTTAATCGCTGCAGCCTAATATGGTCGTCTACACCAACAAAGATGCTCGAATTAGCAATTCCAAGAAGACGATCATCTAATAAAGCCGGAACTCCTTCAAAAATCACGATATCATCTGGACCGATTGATACATCTTTATAGGATTGAATTTGCTTTATCTTGCGATCATATTGCGCATATTTAATGTTAACTCTACAAGAACTGGAACGCACTAACTCTGCATTGAAAGCAATTGTATCCATGCAATACCTGTTTAATACGCCACCACCTTCTTGACGGTCACATGCTGGCTTTAGCCAACCATCAAGCGGTAATACATGAGCGATCTTGCCCATCATTAAGAATATCTCAATTAATACATTTGCAACCGTAGATTTTCCAGAACGAGATAGTCCTCCCACTAAAATAATTCTAGAACTTTCGGCGCTCAAAGCAATTGACATCAATTTTGATACTGTTTTTGCATGTCCAGATAGAATCCACTCAGCAGCATCCGCCAAATCACTTGCAATGTAATCTGGCTTAATATCGTATTTATGGTCCCTACCAGCATGTCCTGTATTAACAAGAATAGTTCGAAGGCCCGCCCTACTTCCAGCGAGAATATCTGCGGTACTGTCACCCACCATCCAAGAATTTCTTCTGGAGATATTTAGATCCTTAATCGCCTGATCAATTAATCCAGTTAGAGGCTTACGGCATGTACAATTTATTTTTAACTCCGCCACCTCACCCATAAAACCTCTATCAGGATGATGGGGACATATATACATGCGATCAAGATAGGAGCCACTTCTTCCCAAAAGAGTATCAAGACGAGCGTGAATTTGATTTAACCCATCAGGAGTTACATCTCCTCTAGCAAGCACTGGCTGATTCGTCACCCCAATTGCCAAAATGCCCGCTCTATTAAATCGCCCGATTGCCTCTGGCACCCCCTTCAAAAGGGCCAACTGATCTGGTGACTTTAAATGATTAACCTCTTCATTGATAGTGCCATCGCGATCCAAAAAAACAGCAAACCTTGGATTGCGCTCAGAAAGTCGCTCTGGCAAACCCTCATTGATATCCCGCTCTACTTTATCTAACCGCTCAGGCGTACCCATGTCCTTTATATATTCTGGAGTCACGTAGGTATACAAGACTTTCTCGGATGCCAGCAAACCTGGGAAAGTATGCTTTGCCAGGTCCGACTTCCTATCATTCGGAATAATACTTATAAGACTCTCTTTTTCCAATATGTAAAGGGCTGCGTTTACCAAATTAGGATGATCGTCAAGCTCAGAATGTGGATAGGGGTGAACCTTGATGAGGACTCCATCCATATTAACTTCCATTAGATCGGAGTCTTGGGGATGATCATTTGGATGCAGCAACAATGTTCCGGCAGATTTGCGCTTAGAATCAAAATCCCAGAAAGCCTTTAAATCTACATCAGCATAGGTGTCGCCATAAAGCACAATAAAACGCTGGCCCATAACATCCAATGCATCAAGTAAAGCACCAGCAGTACCCCGTGCCTCATTCTCAATAACATAAGCCAACTCAACCCCATATTTACTGCCATCGCCAAAATACCTGCTAATTTGATCAGATTGATAATGAATTAATAGGGCAATTTTGGTAAACCCATGTTTCGCACAAAGATTAATTTGATGTTCTAAAACGGGCTTGCCATTAATAGTCGCCATTGGTTTAGGCAAATCTCCTGTGCGAGATTTGAGTCGAGACCCCATTCCTCCAGCAAGAATTGCAACCTGGCATAGATTGTCCTGAGTCATTGTTTTCTGTAAATTAATCAAATTACATACCCATTTGAACTGCAATTTCGTCAATTGCCAGAAGGATAGCTTTTTCTGAACCTAATAAAGGTTGCCAGCCAAGTTGTTGCAACTTAGCGGTTGAGTAATTAAATTTTGGAACATCTCCAACCCAACCGCGGTCCGCAGTTCCATACGAAATCTTTGCTTGAGGGCTAACGCGTTTAATAACCTGTTCTGCAATCCATTTAACACTCACCCCCCGATCAATTGGGCCAATATTAAATAACTTAATTTTGTTAATGGATTGACTGTTAGCAATAAATAGCATTGCAGATACCAAATCTGATACATGTAAATATGATTTTTGTTGGGTCCCATTTCCCAAAACCGTTAATTTAGCTGCATTTGATTTAAGCCTAGACATGAAATCAAAGATTACGCCATGGGTTGCGGGAAATCCAACTACATTCGGAAACCTAAAAATACATGCTATATCCAAGTAACTTTCTGAAGCTGCGCTAATTGCCGCCTCAGATGCAAGCTTCATGGCGCCATAATTTGAAATTGGTAATAAGGGTCCACTTTCTTCCGTTAAGAGCACATCCCCCAAATCGCCATATATAGCAGAGCTAGAAGCGAAATAAATACTCCTAACCTCATTCGCTTTCATCGTCTTTAAAATCGAAACGGTAGTTAAAAAAGTATCTTTCAAATCAACTTCGATATTGGATACTCCAGATGGAATATCAGAGTTTGCTGCCAAATGCCAAACCTCATCAATTTTTCCCAAGGTGCTAGCATAGGCAAACGCATCATCACAAGCGCTATCACTAGATAAATCAGCATTATAAAAACTTACTAGGCCTGTATTCAGTAGGCGCTGAATATTGGACAAACTGCCATTGGAGAGGTCATCAACCACAACAACATGCTTACCATTGCGCACTAATTCAGCAATTAAGGAGGAACCAATAAATCCGGCGGCGCCAGAAACAAAGGAAATTTTTTTTATCATAGTGTTTTATCACTATGATAAAAAAAATATTTTTTGTCTAGCTTGGTACAAGAATATGATTCGATCTTGAGGCCTACACTATTAGCCTCACCCTCCATCCAATTTAATATCTCTGTGTGGCCAAAAAAACATTCTTTCCCATATTTTTGGTTATTTTTATCAAAAATAAAATTAGATACTAAAATTTTTCCATCACTTTTTATATGCTTAACGAGAGTATTCAGAGCGGCCCCAAAATCAAACCTTATATCAAGAGGAATAAAGCGCAAATGTGGGAATCTAAGTTGAGCTTTTGCTATTGCAATCTTAGAAATATCCATTCCGGTAACATCAAACTTTTTCGAATAATATTCAGCAGTGAATCCAAGACCACAACCCACACCCAACAAAGAACCCGATGGTATATAGGATGAGATTATTTCAAGTTGTTTTTTTCTGCTTATTAAATAATCACCTCTAACAGCAGAACTTTGCCCCCAAGAGTCATCAACATTGGCATACAAAGACTCAAAATCTCCACCATGAACTAACTTGTTTTCCGCATTTTCTTTAAAAATATATTCACTCATTCTGTTAGGCCCCAACGGTTTTTTAACTAAATAAAATTTGCCCTATAAACAATCAGCCCCGTCAAATCCATCCGTTTCTCGATGTTATTGAATATGGATTGGGGGCACCAGATCCTTTTTTCAAGCTTCGTTTAAAAGTATAGTAAGAAGGCAATGAACTTGCATCAAACCGATCGGCATCCACCCACTTTTTTTCATTCCAGTTATATCTTTTTAGGATTTTTGCTGGACTACCAGTCACATAACTCAAGGGTGGAATATTCTTTAAAATTGTAGTATCGGCATTTATAAATGAGCCAAATCCAATCTTAACGCCACCAATAATCCTTACATTTGCACCCAAAAAAACATTATCCTGTATCCAGATAGTTGAATTAGCAATTACTTGAGCTAACTTGTAAGGCACAGTTGGATCGCTATAATTATGCGTAGCACACAACATGAAGCAGTTGCTTGATGAATAAAATTGACTTCCTATGTAAATCCGCCTCCCAACCGTTAGGAAATTATCTTTTCCAATGCACGCATCTCTTGTGAATAGGGCATATGTACGGACTCTTCTGTTGTTGATAGTTATAACAGTACGGTCACCTATCTCGACTCTTCCTAAATTTTTAATATTATTAAACCCAATGACAAGAACGTCCTTACCCCATCTAAAATTATTGACGTAGGCACGAATTTTAATTAGCGGATTTCTAAGATAGAGATATATAAAAAAAAATTTAATTTTAAGTATTTTCATTTTTAAATGAGGCCAGGTGTTTTAAAATATCTTGCGCACTGAAAGCTCTTTTTGTGTCTATTCCTAAATTTTTTATTTTGTCGCTTAATATATACTCTCTAAACTCCTGGTAGTCATCAACTACATTTTTAGCATAATCAAATTTCTTAAAAAAAATATCGTCAAATAAAATATTTTTTTGCC
>CAIUOP010000014.1 GCA_903900805.1 uncultured beta proteobacterium
GATCAAAAACAAATGCCGGGCTTAAAGAGCAAAATTATTGATTGGCCTTATCGCGAAGGTCTGCGTATGGACGAGGCCATGAATCCACTCACTTTACTCACCTTTGGTTTATATGGCGAAGTCTTGCCCAAACAAAATGGTGCTCCAGTTCGTATCGTGGTGCCCTGGAAGTATGGCTTTAAGAGTGCGAAGTCTATTGTGAAGATTCGCTTTACTGAAGAAATGCCTAAAACGAGCTGGAGTCAGTTTGATGCTCGCGAGTATGGTTTTTATTCCAATGTAAATCCCCAGGTGGACCATCCACGCTGGAGCCAAGCGATGGAGCGTCGCATTGGTGATGCTAAAGGCGCTTTTGCACCAAAGATTAAAACTCAGATGTTCAATGGCTATAGTGAGCAAGTAGCCAGCATGTATGCTGGTATGGACCTCAAGAAATTTTATTAAATAGTAATCAAGCTCACCTAACTATTAAGTTCGTCTGCCTGGTTCAGGTAGTGGCACCATTACTGCTTGACCCGGTGTGCTACAACCTTGATCGCAGCAGCGGCCTGGCTGCTTATTCTTGGTGATAGCACGCTCCTGATTGCTAGTGAGAACACCACGGTCTAATAGTCTTTCAACTAACTCTACTTTGTTACCAATAGGATATTGACGATAGATTTCTTTTCTCATAGCTGCTGGCGAGCCGCCGCCATGCAGGCTAATGACGGAGTACCAGCCACCTTGATAAGAGGCTGTCAAATCTTCAATAAAGCGCGCGACTTCAATACGCTTATCGTAAGGAACTGCGGGATTAGCACGTAATACTTCGGCCAAGGTGGCAGCTGTTGCAGGATTGTGATCTTCATCTGGTCCAGGTAGAGCCACAATTAAGCCGCCTGATACCTCATGAGCAAGACGATGCATATCATAAATTTGGGTGGCTAATAAGAGTTTCCCGATATTTGAAAAAACCGGTTCAGGCATAAAGGATTTACTGTAAGGGTCTTGCGTACCATACACACTGGCAGCAACGCCACAAGCATAGAAGCCTTCAGTAATCTTAATGAGATCAACCATGGGGTCACGTAAATTGGATTTAGTTTCTGGATCAAAGCCATTAGCTTCACACATCAGTGCTCCAGCACCAATTAAGAGGTCACCAAAGCCAGCTCTCGCAGCAATGCAACTATGGCGGTGATGAGTAGCATAGCTATAAGTTAAAACACTGGAATGTTCCCATTCACCTGCGTAGAAAACGCGATCCCAAGGAACAAATACCTTATCAAAGATCACTACGCCGGTAGATTGACCATACTTGCTAGAGAAGAGGGGCTTACCATGCTCTACCTTTTCGCCTGGGCGCCCAGCAGGGCGGGCAACGATAGTAATGCCTTTAGCATCCACTGGGACAGCACAACAAATTGCAAACGCGGCATCTTCCTTGCTCATATTGCGACCTGGCATCACTAAGAACTCATGCATATACGGTGCACCAGTGACGATGGCTTTTGTTCCAGAAATCACTACCCCTTTGGCATCTTGAGAAACGATATGCACGTAGGTATCTGGGTTTGCTTGTTCATGCGGTTTAAGGGAGCGATCACCTTTAGCATCGGTCATTGCAATGCCTAAAGCCAAATCATTTTTTTGCACATGGGCGAGATAGTCAGCAAACTTAGCACGATGATCATTGCTGCCATGGGCATCATCAATCCGAGCAGACACTTGACCAATCGCATTTAAGGCATCGTGCGCTAGATAACGTTGCGCGCAACCGGTTTCTTGGCACAAGACGCGAACCGCTTCTAATTTGTTTAGTAGATCACCGGAGGACTCGTTGATATGTAACATCCTGGGAACGGTTTTGCCGTCAGAGCTTGCTAACATCAAAGGTGCTAAAGCAGGGTCATGCACCATGTCATAAGTAACGCCCAAGGCTTGCACTCCAGGTCTTAACATTGCTTCATCGGCTACGGATTCAACTAGGCGTCCATCAACATAGACGACTGGCTTTAACTTGCGCAATGATTCTTGATAGTCCTTGCTGGTCATGAATTGGGAGGTACTTTGACTCATATTGGGCCTTAATGGTTAGTTAAATCAGTTAATTACCCAATAATACACATAAATTGAACACTGTTCAATTATTAAGATATATGTATAATTAAGTAATGAATCAAGCCTTAAATCAAGCGATTGCCTCCCCAAGAGATCTACGTCAACAAGTTTTGGCTGATGCTCGGCGTGAGCATATTTTGAGTGCTGCTAGAGCGGTATTTATTGAGTTAGGGCTAGAGGCCGTCAGCATGCGAGAAATTGCAAAGCGCGCGGGTTATACGGCTGGCGCTATTTATAGTTACTTTGCGAGCAAAGAAGAAATCTATGGCGCTTTACTGGCCGAATCGCTTGAGCGTTTAAATGATTTCGTAAACCTGGCTGCAGAGGATATTTCGCTTGAGCAGAAGCAGCAGACCGCACTTGAGGAGCTGCGTAAAAGTGCTTTAGCTTTCTATGAGTTCTACCGGGACAATCCGCGCGATTTGGACTTAGGGTTTTATCTTTTCCAGGGACTGAAACCTAGAGGACTCACGAACGAGTGGGACTCAGAGTTAAACGCGCGCCTCAGAGCGGCAATGCAACACCAGGAGGCAGCGCTAATCAAGTTAGGATGTAGTAAAAAAGAGGTGGATACTGAGTTAACTGCTATTTTTGCGCATATTGTTGGCGTACTATTACTGAACCATACAGGCCGCATTCGGATGTTTGGTAAAGGCGCAGATGAATTAATTACCCACTACCTAGATAAATTAGCACTACGCTTACCCATTAAAAAATAATAACTAAATAATGATCAACCAAGACACTAGCGCCCTTATTCTGATTGACTATCAAACCCGTTTGATGCCAAGTATTCATGAGAGTGAAAATGCGATTGCATCAGCGCTCTTTCTTGCTCAGGTAGCGCAAGCTCTAGCAATCCCCATTCTAGGAACTGAGCAAAATCCAGATGGGCTAGGCCCAAATGATGAGCGCATCAAAGCTTTTTGTGATCAGACCTTCGTAAAGCATTCCTTCAATGGAGCTGCAGATGGCTTGGCAAAGGATATTAAGGCCATCAATCCTGCTATTACTCAAGTGATTCTGGCTGGGTGTGAGGCGCACGTCTGCTTGATGCAAACGGCATTAGGTTTGCAGGCACTAGGCTATGAGGTGGCAGTAGTGCCAGAGGCCTGCGGTAGCAGAAGGGTGGAAGATAAGCAGCTAGCTATGGACCATATGAGTCAGCAAAATATAGCTATGCTGGGCGCTGAAATGCTCGTCTTTGAATGGCTGAAAACCTCAGAGCATCCTCAATTCAAAAATATTCTAAAGATAATCAAAAACAGGTAAGCATCAGAGCTTTTCTAATGCTTACTCTTGACTTTCTAAAGCATTCAAATTTTCTAATCTTGATTTAGCATCCATTCTTTTTAGCCATGCTGCTACTGCTGGTGGCACGAGATCGGAATAATTTTTGTCAAACAGAATCGCATCTCTGATGGTGGAGGCGCTGATCAATTTTGGTGAACCTACCTCAGTAATTACTTTGTAGCCTGCTGACTGCAGACGGCTAGCTTTTTCTTGCTCCCATTCGGAGAATACTCGTAGTAAATGAATGCTTTCATTTGGATCGGTTGGCACAAACTCAGGCCATTTTTCTGGAGCATGGATTGGTAAAGCAACGATGGTAAATTGGTTTGGATCAACACCTGCCTCTAATAGCGCATCCTGAATCATTGCTGCGCGCTCCCAATAAGAAAAAGGATTTGCAAATGCTGTATGACGATGGTTACTGGTGACCTCTTTTTGAATAACAGTGCGGTCGAAGTTGGTAATACCGATAAATAGATGAGTTCCGTAACTATGAGCCCATCTTAAATAGGCTAAGTGCTCATTATGAAAAGGCTGAAAGCGGCCATGAGCAACAGCATATTTAAATGGTTTATGCGCTTGCATTTTTATAGCGCCTTAAATGAGGTAATTCCAAAACTCGCATAAGAATTTGGCTTGCCGCCTAAAAAATGAGACCGGTTTGATGCGTTCAAGAGTATGGGCATCAGATCGCGGCTGCACAGTTGGCCAAGTGATCCACCAACAGACAATCTTTCAGAAAAATGATTTACAGAATCAACTCGAACCCCTTCACCCATTAAGGAAAGAGGTACAGATTCACCCGAGTGGAGCATTGGACCATGGCTAGGAGTGCAGTGATCTGCGGTAATCGCTATGAGGAAGTCTTCCTGAAGTCTTTCCCAGCCCCAAAGAGCGGAAAGGCCAACATCAATAGCCTCAATGACTTGGGCCTTGTTTAGCGGGGAATGACTATGAGCAGCTTCATCAGCAGCCTTGGTATGAAGGTGCACAAAATCACAGCCATGATCAAAGACATGCTTAGCCGCCGCTAACTTATCAATCATTTCACAGCGAGGATCACCTTCATCAACTTCGATGTAATTCATTTTTAATATGCTGGCCATCCCTTTATACATCGGCGCTGATGCAATTAAAGAGGCAGTTAAGCCTGTTTTTTGGTAGAAGCTCATGAGTTCTTGATGCTTACCAGGCCACTTCGTAACAGTCATATTCAGGGGTAACTTACCATCCAGAACCCTTTGGGAATTAATGGGGTGCTTTGAGAGTACCTCATGAGTCCATCTTAAATAATGATTTAATGCTTTGGCAGTCTTCTGAGCATCGCCATGGTTTTTGCTGGAATCAAGTGCTTGAATTTCAAGTACTGGTCGACCTGTATGCATAAATGGATCTGAATCTGTAATATCTTCACAGCCACCATGCATGATCAGTAAAGAGTCAGACTTTCCAATATATTGCACTTCAAAATGAATGCCACAAGATTCAAATTGACTGATTGACTCCACCAATTTTTGGGCATCTTGGGCTTCTGATGCAGGCCACCAAGGGGTGATCATGAACCCTTCATTTGATGGGGTCACATGACGTAAACCGAGGTGCGCTACAGAAACATTGGTGGGCGGCGTAATGCCAAATCCCATACTTTCAAATACTGCTCTGCCTGGATAGAAATCTTTCTCGTAGCCAAATAAATGAAAGTGAGCTAATTCAGATGGGGGAACCATGCCAGGATTGATTGGGTAGACCGATGCCGATGCCCCTAATTTGGCAATACGATCTAAATTTGGAGTGTTGGCATACTCCAGTGGAGTTAAATTTCCTAACTCCTTATAAATACGATCCCCAATACCATCCAGAAGAATGAGTAGTATTTTTTTCATTACATATTAGCGTTTAATCCCAATGTTTCCGCAATCGTATTTCGTTGAGATTCATCAGTACCACCGGGAATGCGAAGATTACGTGCAATTTGGAATAGTTTATTGACCACAGTATCTTTCATGATTCCAGTGGCGCCATGCAGTTGTAATGCCTTATCAGCAACACGATAAAAGGCCTCATCATTGGCAATTTTCATTAATGCAAAAAGGCGGATTTGCTCTTGAGGGCGATTGGTATCCCACCATGGACCAAACTTTTCGATATCTCGTAAGCATGCCAATGAGGTTGCTCGGGCGCTATACCAGTCTAAATACATATCCGAGACCATCCATTGCAGACCCTGATTACGACCTAGCGGTTTGCCACCCACTTTTCTATGCTTAAGGCGATCTAGCGTTTTATCAATGAGTAGTTTTGACCAAGCAGAGCACATTCCTCCACGACGCGTCCTAGTCCAGTTGATAGACGTCAGTGCTATCTCAAAGCCTTGACCACGATTTCCAATCATTGCACTCTGCGGGAGCTCCAGGTTTTCAAAATGTAACTCACCCGTTAAGCCATCATCAAACATGGTTCGATTGATTCGACCATGTTTGAAGCCTTTACCTAAGTAGTCCTTAGATTCAAATTGAAAGTAGCTAAAACTTTTTTTGCCATTGCCTGGGTCGGTAATGGCTAGGACGTTCACAATATCCGCTTCAAATGGGTTGGTGATGTAGGCTTTATGTCCGTTGAGGATCCATTGGTCGCCTTTTTGGACAGCATTTGTTTTCATATCAAATAAATTAGAACCTGCATCTGGCTCGGTGACAGCATGACAACTGGTTTTTTGTCCTAAGATTAGCGGCTTTACAAATTGATCATGCAAGTCTTCTCTGACAAAAATGAGTCTTGGAGTAGATCCATCAGTCCACGATAAGATGCCTGGGGCTAAATCAATGCCATAGGAATACACCTTTTCTTCGATGAAGAACATTTCTGTTCTGGAGAGCCCGCCACCGCCAATCGATTGAGGAAGGTGAAGTGAAAATAAGCCCGCCTCTCCAGATGCTTGCATGATTTCACGTCTTGCTGCTTGTATTTCTGGATGTAACTTACCAGTTCGATCTATATATTCCAGACTATTTCTGAGTCTGTGGCGAAGTTGGTGCTCACGCGGCTCGACTTCTTTAGTATAAAAAGTCTCAATTTTTTCGATAATAGGGAGGAGGTGGTCTGGGGCTTGTTCGATCATGATTCAAATTGGGCGTTTGGGTCTTGGTTTAGTTTTGGTGAGATGCTGTAAGAGGTTTGGTAGCCGATATTTTTGATGGGGTTACCAATCGCTAGGAAATTGGTTTCATTATCTTTGAGTTTGATGACCATCTCTCTATCTTCAGTGAGTGGTGAACTGATTGCATCACTTAAGTTCTTAATACCAGCAATCACAATTCCAAGAGGTATGAGTAGCTCTTCCCACTCCTTAGAAGTTTTGGTTTTCATTACTTCATTTAATAGCGGGATCAGAGAGCCTCGATGCTCGCCACGTTTTTTCATCGTACAGAAGCGTTCATCCTTGATCCATTCTGGCTGATTAATGATTTCGCAGAACTTGATCCAAAAATTATCATGGGTAATGAAGAGGGTCAGCCAGCCATCTGCTGATTGAAATACTTGAGCTGGAACGATATAGGGATGAGCAGACAATGATTGTCGTATTGGTTTTTCTTGTGCATTGAGCCAGGCGCCAGCTAGATAGTTGAGCTGAGATAACATGACATCATGCATCGCAATATCTACTTGACCACCTTTGCCCTCGATGATGCGAGCAAGCAAGCCAAGAGCACCCATAATTCCTGCTGAATTATCAACAGCTGAATATCCTGCTTTAGTGGGGTAGCCATCTGGCTCGCCAGTAAGATCCATAATTCCTACCAGCGCTTGAATAATGTAGTCATACGCTGGTCGCTCTGACTCAATACTATCTAAACCAAAACCCGTCATTGCTACACAAGCAATCTGAGGATTGATATGCTTTAACTGATCGTAGGTTAGCCCGAGTGAGTTGATTGCTCCCGGCCGAAGATTGGTAATGAGCCCATCTGCCTGCCTAACCAATTCATGAAACTTTGCACGACCTTCGTCTGTTGTAAGGTCTAAAACGATGCTTTTTTTATTACGATTTAGGCTTACGAAATACGCATTGTGCCCATCAATATTGTGCGGGCCTAGGGTTCTGGCGATATCGCCATCAGGTGGTTCAATTTTGATTACTTCCATACCCAAGTCGGCAAGTAGCATGCCGCAATAGGGTCCCATCAGCATATGACTGACTTCAATTAATTTTTTGCCATTCAGAGGTCCCGGGCTGATCCGAGAAGTATTGGTCATTAAATTATTTCCCTTTATAGATAGGGGTACGCTTTTCGGCAAACGCTTGACGACCTTCAATTCGATCTTCGGTATCTCGCAATATCCCCCAATAGAGTTCCGTCATTTGCTGGGCATCGATATCACTCAGGTGCCCCGTGACTTTGGATAACTTTTTAATTGCTTGAGTTGCTAGCGGGCCGTTGGATGCAATTTGTTGCGCAATTGTTAAAGTCTGTGGCATCAGATCTTCGGCCTTAAACATGTCTGAAATCAAGCCAATATCCAGGGCTTTGATGGCTTTAATCGCTTGGCCAGTTAATGCTATCTTCATCGCATGGGCTGAGGAAATTGCCTTAAGCAAGCGGTGCAATCCCAAGACAGCAGGAATAGAAGCCACCTTGGCTTCGGGCAGGCCAAATGTAGCATTGTCTGAGGCTACTCTGATGTCGCATTGCAGTGCTAACTCCAACCCGCCACCCAAGCAATAGCCATTGATTGCGGCAATCAATGGTTTATGAATATGAAGATCAGTCAGATCCATCATTCGAATATAGAGACCCTGTTCGGATGCCTTATTGGGCTCTTTGAAGAAGGCTTCTGCATAACTTGCAGTAGCAAAGGCTGCTCCTTTTAAATCGGCGCCAGCACAAAATGAGTCATTTCCTGCGCCAGTGAGAATAATGACTTTTATTTGTTCATCGTCCCTGGCAGTCATTAACTTATCGCGAAGATCTTTTAAGGTTTCAAGATCTAAAGCATTTTTTTTCAGCGGCCTATTGATTGTCAATATTGCAGTTGAATTACTGGCTTCATAAGTGATCATTGAGTTTCCTTATACACTTGGGGAGGAGAGGCTTCTTCCACCACATACATACAATACTTGTCCAGTGAGATAAGAAGCCTCTGGATTTAAAAAGGTCATTACGGCATAGGCAACATCATCAGGGGTGCCGATACGCTTCACGGGTACAGATTCTTTTAATTTACTTTGAATAGCTGCATCAAAACCATCAAATAATGGCGTTTGTATAATTCCTGGAGCAATAGCATTGACAGTAATTCCTTTGGCGGCAAATTCAATAGCAAGACTTCTAGTCAGGCTAATGACGCCACCTTTAGCGGCCGAATAGTTTGATTGGCCAAACCCACCAAGCCATGCACGCGATGAGATATTAACAATTCTGCCAAAATTACGCGGCAGCATTTCTTTGATTGCAGCCTGACAAAACAGAAATTGGGATTTGAGGTTAACGTCAATCACATCATCCCAATCTACCTCAGTCATATTTAGCAATCTTTTATCTCGAATAATGCCGGCATTATTAACGAGGTAATCAATTTGTCCTCCCCAAGCCATCACTTGTTGAATAGCAGACTGTACTTCATCAATTTTGCTGACATTCGCAGATATCCCAATTACTTTGCTACCAAATTCCTTCAGTTGCTCAATGGCTGTACTCAGTTTTACTTGGTCATAATCAATGATTGCAACATCAATGCCGTTGCTTGCTAATTTCTTGGCAATCCCAAAGCCAATGCCTTGCGCTGCTCCGGTGACGATGGCAATTCTTTTTTCTGGCAAAGACATGTTAAGTTCCTAGAATATGGACAGAGGATGCAGCGTGATCAACACCAGCAATGCCACCACCTGTGCATTGTGCAAGGGCAATTTTTACTTGATTCACCTGGCGTTCCTTAGCGCGGCCTTCAAGTTGCCATGTCAGTTCCACCATTTGCGCTACTCCGGTGGCGCCCAGAGGGTGTCCCTTTGCTAGCAAGCCACCACTTGGGTTCACAGGAATTTTTCCACCAATCTCAGTTTCTCCAGAGCGTAATAATTGCGGACCTTCTCCCGGCTTTGCAATGCCTAGAGCTTCGTAATAGATCAATTCAGCAATGGTAAAGGCATCATGCAATTCAATGACATTAATATCGCTTGGTCCAATACCGGCTTGTTCATAGGCCATTCTTGCAGCTCTAGCAGTAATTTCTGCATCCAAAATATCGTCGGTATATTTTTCTTGCATGCCAGACTGAACAATTGATGCTAATAATTTCACTGGCTTTCGACCGTTCTTATGTTCAGTACTAAGAATCAGAGCCGCTGCGCCATCAACTTGTGAGGGGCAGCATTGCATGAGTGTTAAAGGTTCAGCAATCATGCGAGAAGATAAAACTGCCTCAATCGTCGTGGGCGTTCTTTGTTGCGCATAGGGATTGAGGGAGCCATTGAATCTATTTTTAACAGCTACTTGTGCTAAGAGGCTAGGATCTTCATCTCTCTCATAAAGATAGCGCGTTGCTCTCATGGCATAAATTGACGGCAACACTAATCCAGAGTTTGAATACACTCGGGTCTTATGATCATTTAACTGCAATGGAATTGTCCCACCACCAAGTTGGGTGAGCTGTTCGATCCCAATAACTAAAATAGTTTTATATTGCTGTGCCAATAAAGCATGTTTTGCTAGATGCACAGCTGTAGCGCCACTTGCACAGGCATTTTCAATGTTGTAGATCGGGATCCCCTGCAATTGGAGATCGCGCACAATCAGTTGACCAAGAATCATGCCCCCAAATACGTTTGCGCAATAGATTGCTTCGATATCATTTAAGGTTAAATTGGCATCCCGAACGGCATTGAGAATCGCGCTTTGTGCAAGTTCTGGCGCCAAAGTATTTGGCTGCTTATCGAAGCGTGTCATCGCTACACCTTCGATATAGATCATATTTTTATTCATGGCTTATTTATTTTTTCGAAAATATGACCAAATTCAGTATCTGGCTTCATTAAATATTGGTCACCAATGGCGGGGCCTCCACCTTGAATGAGTCGCCCAAAAATTCTCACTGGAAAATCAGGTAGATCTACAAAGCCAATCGCATAAGGTTGAATGCCTGATTTCAGGCTGGGGTGAATCACGGTGTAGCTGTATAAGGTGCCAATGGGATTTAATTCTTGGCAAAGGTAATCATTGGCTAGGGGAGAGTCTTGCGCAAATGGAGGAAAAATGATTTCCTTTGACTTTTTATGCATACTGCCTAATGGCTTAGGGGGTGAGCCCTGACTCCAGTAGTGTGGGGTTATGTCCATGTTTTTAATAGATTTTTATAAAAGTAGCCCTCATTCTTGAGTAGATTGGTAAATTAGTCAAGCGAGTAAAAATCATCAATCGTTGAGAAATACTCAATCATGATGAGTTGGAATGTCCATTTTTTGAAACATTGACCTTGCCAACACAAAACCGACACAATAAACAAGATAGTGAATAAGAAAACAGTCATTTTTGTATCCAATAGTGGGCCAGACAAATTGGTAGGGGGTGTTGTCTCTTTGATCAAGCCTCTAGCAAAGCGATTTAAGGCAATATGGATTTCAGCAAGCAATGACATTACAAATCAGGCCACTCATGAAGATGAAGGGGTGGTGTTAAAAAAAGTCAGCCTCTCTCCACAGGTATACAAATCTTATTACGATGACTTTTGCAATAGGGGCTTGTGGACGCTTTGCCATCATCAGAATGAAGAACCCTTATTTAGAGATAGCGATTTCAGTGCATATGTTGAAGTAAATCAGCTATTTGCTAGCGAAGTCATTCGTTGTACAGAGGGCATCGCTGAGCCAATTATTTTTATCAATGATTATCAATTGGCGTTGTTGCCAAAGCTGCTAAGGTCTGCACTACCTCATGCAAAGATTTTATTTTATTGGCATATTCCATGGCCAGGACATGGCAGGCTCAAAGCATGTCCATGGCGCACAGAGTTGATCGATGGAATATTAGGCGCTGATAATGTTGGTTTTCAGACAAACCAAGATAGAGATCATTTTATAAGTGCAATGCCAGAGGGTCTGGATTTCGAGGGGGCGACGAATCTTGGGGTTTATCCAGCCTCAATAGAGTGGCCAGTGGTAAAGAATTCACAGCAGGCATCTATGGCTGAAAGTCGAGCTGTCATTGCTAAGCAGTATCGATTACAGGCAAGCGATTACATTTTCTTAAGTGTAGATAGGGTGGACTGTTCAAAAGGAATTATTGAGCGCCTTCATGCGATTGAAAAAATAGTAGATTTAAATCCATCTATAGTAAAAAACATGAAATTTATACAAGTGTATATTCAAACAAGACCATCAATACTGAAATCTCGAGAGTATGAATCACAGATAACGGGGTTGATATCTAGAATCAATCATAGGCATGGCTCAAATGATTGGCAGCCAATTATTTCAGAGCGTCAGGCTCTGACTAAAGATCAACTAAGTCGCTTGTATCGTTCGGTAAATTGTCTTTGGGTATCAAGCCTAGCGGATGGCCAAAATCTGATTTGTAAGGAGTATATTGCCTCTCGGGATGATGAGGATGGGGTCTTAATGTTATCTCAGCATGCTGGAGCAGCAAAAGAGTTGTGCGATGCAGTGATCTACGATCCATTTAACGTGAGAGACGCCATTGATGCCTTCAATCAGACCATATCTATGGGCGATGCTGAAAGAAAAAAACGGATGATTTCTTTAAGGCAGCATGTCAGGAGTAATGACGTTCATCTTTGGATGGATCAGCAACTGCTAGATCTTTGCGAAGAAGCTCCATTAGTTATTTAACCATTGCGCGATCTGGATTTGTTCTGCACTCCCCATGCCTAAATGGGAGTCACAATAAATTAAATTCTCGCATTCACTTGGAAAATCTTGAGGCATGTCATCAATAGCCCTCCAGTCTACCGAGCTCGAATCGATATACGTTTTTAAGTAATTCTGAATCTCCACAAATCTCTGATGACTCACCGCACTAGTAAGATCTGTAGCTCCAATAATTAATCTGCCAATTTTATTGGGCAATAGCTCTCGCATCGTTTCAACACTGTGCGTCAATCGCCAATTTGATGTGATGACAATTTTGCAGCTAGCAAATTCTAGAGATTTTTCTAAATAATGGACGTTACAAAATAGGTTGTCCCTCTCAGAATTCAGGGGATGGAGAACGCCATCGAAATCTAGAAACAGTATTTTTATACTAGCCATTTGATTTGTAAGAGTAATTTATATTCTATTGAGACAATTTTTATCATAAACTCGAGACAGTATGCAGCCCAATAAACGAGAACAACTACCCCCTTTAAATAACTTGAGAGTGTTTGAGGTGGTTGCTCGTCACTTGAGTATTTCAAGGGCTGCTAATGAGCTCAATGTCACACCTGGCGCAGTAAGCAGGCAACTGGCTGCCTTAGAGTTATTTCTAGGGACTCAGCTATTTTCTCGCAAACATCGGGATTTAATTCTGACTGAAAAAGGGCAAGATTATTACGAAGATATTAGTAAATCCCTTTCCCAAATTCAGTCATCAACTAAACGTTTATTTTCTGGACGTAATCAGAACCAATTGAAGGTACGATGCTATACAACATTCTCAATTCGTTGGCTTATTCCTCGGCTTTCCAGTTTTTTAGCCCTGCATCCAAAAATGGAAGTGGTGTTAACAACTTCAATGGATCCAGTCAACTTTGATCAAGAGGATCTGGATTGTGCAATTCGATTGGGTGATGGTGCCTGGAGTGATGCAAATGTCACAAGATTAGTCTCCAATATTATTCTTCCAGTTTGTAGCCCATCTCTGCTAGCAAGTGGCTCAATAGAGAACCCGAAGGACTTTAGTCGATACAAGCTATTGGATACTATTAGCCGTCCTGATGATTGGAATCTATGGTTTAACTCCATTGGGATGAATGTAAAACTTGAAGATTTTTCACGCTTAAGTTATGAAAGTTCAGCCTTATGCTATTCGGCTGCAATTGAAGGACATGGGATTGCAATGGCACAATATTTCTTAGTGGAATCTGAATTAAGAAATGGAAAGTTAGTTTGTCCTTTCCCTCAATTTTTAAATCGCGAGAGTTTCACCTATTACCTATTAACACCTTTGGGTAAAAATGAAAGTCAACCAGCGAAAGATTTTCGTACATGGTTATTGGAGGAGATACGGAATTGCTCCGATACTCCTCCTCCAAATCCTAAGTCAACAGCTAACTTGGTCTGAATTTATTGCCCTTGTATGCCGGCTAATTTGACAATTTCAGCCCATTTAGCGACTTCTGCATTCACAAAATCACCCCATTGTTTAGAATCACGACTGTCAACAATTGCCCCACGGTCATTAATTTTCTTTTGAACTTCTGGGTTAGCTAAGACCACGCGGATATCTTTGCTGAGTTTTTCAATAATTTCTTTCGGAGTGCCTTTAGGGGCAAGAACGCCACCCCAACCTGGGCCTTCAAAGCCTGGATAACCGAGTTCAGCAACTGTAGGCACATTTGGTAGTTGAGGAATTCTTTTTGCTGTCATAACAGCAATTGGGCGAACCTTACCAGAAGCAATATGTGGGGCGATTGTAGGCAAGGTCTCAACGGCTAAATTAATTTGACCCCCAATTAAATCAGTAACAGCTTGGCCACTGCCTTTGTATGGGACAGACAGAATGTCAATTTTTGCGCGTGTTTTGAGTAATTCTTCTGCGAGTTGTTGGTTAGGCGCAGAGTATGCCCACTCGAGCTTTCCAGGATTGCTTTGGGCATACTCAACTATTTGTTTGAGTGTAGTAAAGGGTGAATTTTGATTTGCTACTAGCAAAAGAGGAACAATAAAAACTCCGTTTACTGGTTCAAAATCTTTTGGGCTATACGGTAAGCCCGGATAGAGCGCAGGATTTACCGCAATCGTACTGCTGGACGCCATGGTGAGGGTGTAACCATCTGGCGCAGCCTCTTTCCCGTAAAGAGTGCCTGGTATACCGTTTGCACCACCTTTGTTATCCACCATAACTTTTTGCGGGAGCATTTGGGAGAGCTCGTCAGCAACAATTCTTGAAAAGATATCTGTTGCCTGTCCAGCAGGAAAGGGCACTACAAATTTAATTGTCTTATTTGGGTATTGGGAGAAAGCAAGGGATGAGAAAAGGATCAATCCACTGGCGATAAGGCAATGAATTTTTGGTTTAATGTTTTGCATGAAATACTCCGTTGGGGTTAATTCGGCTGTGAACAAGATAAATTATTGGATTGAAATATCTAGATTTTTAAGTATGGGCGTCCATTTGACAATCTCCTTATTCAGGATTTCAGTCGTTTCTGCTGAAGTCGTCGATAAAGTTTCAAATCCAAGATTCAAAAGTTCGGTTTGATAATTTTTATTATCAGCGAGCTTTGCAAAATCTTTTTCAAGTTTCGAAACAACCTCTTTTGGTGTTTTAGCTGGCGCCAAAATTAAATATCGTGAACTCACTTCGACGTCTGGAAGACCTGCTTCAGTCAAGGAAATAATTTCTGGAGCGAGCGAAGATCTTTTGGCGCCGATGACAGCTAAGACTTTTAATTTTCCACTTTTCGCAAACTCTTTAACGCTGGAGAGTGTAAATATGGCAACGTTTACATGGCCTGCCAATACGTCTACTAATGCCGGACCATTCCCTTTGTAGTTAATTGCATTAAATTTAATTTGTGCCTTGTTGGCAAGGAGAATGGCGGCCAAGTCTTGAGGGCTACCAGCACCCGGGGTTGCAAGCGATATTTCGCCTGGATTTTTCTTTGCTAAGGCAATTAATTCTTTTACAGAATTGACTGGAAAGCTTGGATTGGCAACTAAAACCATTGGAGCGGTAGTAATGAAAGAGATTGGAATAAAGTCTTTTTGAGGATCAAAATTTAATTTTTTGAATAGTAAAGGCATGATTGCAATCACATCAGTATTAATAAGCAGCGTATACCCATCTGGCTCACTTTTAGCAACACTTTCCGTTCCTATTGTGCTTCCCACCCCACCTTTGTTTTCCAAAACAACAGATTGATTAAAAATATTTTTAAGGTGTGGGGACATAATTCTTGACACCGCATCTGAGCCCCCGCCAGCTGCATACGGGATCACAATTTTGACAGGCTTATTGGGATAGCTATCGGCAAGCGCCGAAAAAGATGAGAGTCCTAATGCAGATAGGGCAATCCCAATTACAAATTTAGTCGCTTGCGATTGATTGGTTAACCTCATAAATTATGTCTCCTCAGTTTATTTTTTTTCATTCTAGAGTGATTTTTTAAAAAAATATTGAAATATGGGGTTATCCCTAGTGGGTATTTTGAATTAGTAAGCCTATATTGTTCGAACAATAGTATTAATAAGGAATTTTGTGAAAGTTAAAGAGCCAATCACCAGTTGCTTGATCGATCAGATTCGTACAAAACATTACCCTTTAGGGTCTGTATTACCCACGGAGCACGAATTACAGCAAAAATTTAATGCATCTCGTTATGCGGTACGTGAATCTCTACGCGAGCTGGTTGCTATGGGCTTAATTGCACGAAAGCCAAAAACAGGATCTGTTGTTGTTTCTGTGCATGAAGAGCGTAGCTTTGTACAAAGTCATGGATCTATCAATGATCTTTTTACTTACATTAAAAATTCCAAGCTCATCGTTTTGGAGTCAAAAGAAGTGCGTATTTCTGAAAAACAGTTTAATGACTTAGCTTTGCCAGTTGGTGCTACGTGGAAGAAAATTAAGGTTCTCAGGCAGAAAATTAAGCCTGCGATGCCTTTGGTAGCAAGCGAAATTTATGTGCCAGTTGTGTATAGCAGAGTTGAAACCTATTTGGCCAGCCTAAAAGTGCCAATTTATGCCTTACTTGAAAAAATTACTGGATTTAAGATTACTAAAGTTGATCAGCTAATATCAGGATGTTTGATATCTAAAGAACAGTCAAAACATTTAGGCGTTAAGCCTGGCTCTGCGGGGCTAAATATCATTAGGCATTATTACGGCTCGCAAAACAAACTTTTGCTAGTTACTAATAGTATTTATAGGGCAGACCAATACACCTATCAAGTCAGCCTGGACTATGATCAATCTCCTAGTTTGTATAGATCCTGATGACGTTGAAAGAACCACAAGAAAAACAGGCAGAGACAATTTCTGAGAGCTTGTCTGAGTTTGCGCTCGCTCTTCAGTTTGAGCAAATTCCGGCAGCGGTTAGCGCTCAAGCAAAACTACATATGCTTGATGCCATCGGTATAGGCATTGCCTCTAGCGGCTTTGATTTTGCTAAAAAAACCTTGCAAGCATTAATCTCTTTGCAAGAGGGTAATGATCAGCAATACCCAGTTCTAGGAGTTTCTGATCAGTTATCTATGCGCGATGCGATCTTAGTTAATGGAACATACATCCATGGATTGGATTTTGATGACACGCATGCGGCTGGCGTGATTCATGCCTCATCAAGCGCTATGGCTGCGCTTTTGAGTGTAGGACAGCGCTACAACATCAGTGGAAAGGAGGCGCTGGTTGCTTATCTTGCTGCAATTGAGGTAGCCAGTAGGATTGCATCAGCTGCAAATGGCGGGTTTCATGCAAAAGGATTTCATCCAACTGGCCTAGTGGGTATTTTTGGTGCGACGGTACTGGTTGGGCGTGTAATGAAGCTGACGTCAGATGAGTTAACTAGTGCACTCGGTATCGCTTTATCTATGGCCTCTGGAGTGATGGAATTTTTAGAGGGTGGAGCTTGGACTAAGCGAATGCACCCTGGGTGGGCTGCATCCTCCGCGGTGACAGCTTGCGCGATGGCTAAAAATGGCTTCATAGGGCCAAGAAATGCTTTTGAAGGCCGCTATGGTTTGTTTAATACTCATATTGACTCCAGTAATTTAGCCAGTCTAGAAAAATGTACAAATGGTCTTGGGCAGATATGGGAAATGCAAAACATTTCATTGAAACCCTATCCTGCGTGCCATTACAACCATGCCTTTGCTGACGCTGCAGTTATTCTTCGCAATCAGAATAGATTTGAGATTGACAATATCAAGAGCATCAAAGCGCGTATTAGTGAAAAACAAGTACAAGTCGTTTGTGAGCCTCAAGCTAGTAAAAGAATGCCAAAAAATTCCTATGAGGCTCAGTTTTCTATTCACTTTGTGATTGCCACAAGCTTGATAAAAGGCCAATTTACGCTCAAGGAACTAGAAGACGATACGATTTTTGATCCACAAATTCTGGCTTTATGTCAAAAAATTGAATATGAAGTAGATCCTAAGTCAGCGTTTCCAGAGTTTTATTCGGGCGAGGTAGAGATTCAACTGAAATCAGGAGAAGTCCTCATGCACCGCGAGCAAATGAATCGAGGCTCAAGTGCTAACCCGCTGTCTCAGGAAGAGGTTCTGAGAAAGTTTGAATCAAACGCAGGGGGCGTCATGAGTCGCGAAGCAATCAATCACTTTACTAAAGACTTTTTAAATTTAGAGCATCAACAATCTCTCATAAATATCCTGCATCAACTGAGAGTTCACTAGGAGAAGAAGATGGGCTTAAAGATACGACCATTACAAAAAACATTTGGGGCTGAGATTAGTGGATTAGATTTATCTAAACCCCTTGATTCTCAAACTATTAATGAAGTGAAGTCACTTTGGCATCAATATGGGCTCCTATTATTTAGAGATCAAGCGATGGATGAAGCTGAAATTGTTTCATTTTCAAGGCAGCTCGGAGATCTTGAAATTCATATTCGGAAAGAGTTTTTATCGCAAAAGTCTCCGGAAATTCTCTATATCTCAAACATGACTAAAGAAGGAAAGCCAGTAGGAATATTGGCCGATTCTGAAGTGGGCTGGCATTACGATCAGATCTATTTGCCCCGGCCAGCGGTAGGATCATTTCTATTTTCAGTAAAGTTACCAAGCTCTGGTGGCGAGACCTCTTTTTCTAATATGTCGGCTGTCTATGAGGCTTTACCTCAGTCTATAAAAAATGTGATTGATGGAAAAAAAGCGCTTCAATCTTATGAGGCCTTCAATGCTCTCTACAGCGTACCGACAAGCACTGAGCAGAAAAAGAAGACCCCTGATATCGAGCATCCCATCGTCAGAGTCCATCCTTATTCTGGGAAAAAGGCCCTCTATATTTGCCCTGGAATGACTACGCAAATTGTTGGCTTGGATAAGTCAACTAGCGATGATTTATTGCAAGAACTCTTTGCATGGTCTGTTAAGCCCGAGTTTGTCTATTCGCATGTTTGGCAGTTAGGTGATGGTCTTTTATGGGATAACGCCTGTACTATGCACAGACGCGAACCATTTGATCCTAATCAAGAACGTCTCATGAAGAGAACAACCATACTTCCAGATCCAAAATATGCAGTACCAGTTTAAATAGGCGAGCAAAGAACAAAGATATGAATAATTTACAGCCCGGAGCGCTTTCGGGATTGCGTGTATTAGACTGCGCAACTTTTATTGCTGGCCCATACTGCGCTACCTTTTTTGCTGAATTTGGGGCTGAAGTAATTAAAGTTGAGCTCCCTAAAGTTGGTGACCCTACCCGCAAGTTTGGAACACCTACATCTTGTGGGGATTCTTTGATTTGGCTTTCTGAGGGCCGTAATAAAAAATCTATCACGATTGATTTACGTAAAAAAGAAGGCGCTGATCTATTAAAAAAATTGGTTGAGAAGAGTGATGTTCTGGTTGAAAACTTTCAACCAGGTACGTTTGAGTCGTGGGGGCTGAGTTGGGATGAGCTAAAGAAACACAATCCTAAGTTGATTATGGTTAGGATCTCAGCCTATGGGCAAACTGGGCCTCTAAGCCCGCTGCCTGGTTTTGGTAGGGTAGCCAATGGTTTTGGTGGTATTTCTTATTTATCAGGATACCCAGATCGGCCGCCAGTGTCGCCTGGCTCGGCAACCTTAGCAGATTATTTATCGGGAATGTATGGTGCTCTAGGAGCTTTGGTAGCACTTCAAGCGAGAGACAAAACTCAAGAAGGTCAAGTAGTTGATGTTGGTCTGTATGAGTCAGTATTTCGGATTTTGGATGAGCTAGCGCCCGCTTATCATTTCAATGGTTATGTACGAGAGCGGATGGGGGCGGGAACGGTGAATGTTGTTCCACATAGCCATTACCAAACTAAAGATAAAAAGTGGATTGCGATTGCTTGTACTAGTGATAAGATTTTTATGAGGTTGGCTGTGCTGATGGAATGCCCAGAACTTGCAGGAGATGGTAAGTGGGGAAAAATTATTGATCGCGAAAAAGATCGCCTTGCTATCGATCAATTTGTAACAGACTGGACCACGCAACATACTCGTCAAGAATTGTTAAAACTGTGTTCAGAGGGTGAGGTCCCTTGCGGTCCGATTAATTCAATTGAAGAAATTTTCACTAATGAGCAATTTGCTGCACGTGAGAATATCGCCTTTATAAAAGAGCCTCGAATTTCAGAAGATCAAGTCATTGCCGTACCAAATGTCGTTCCGCGTCTTTCAGGAACTCCTGGAAAGATAAATTCTTTAGGCCCAAAACTAGGGGCAGATGTCGATTCTTTGCTTGCAAGCATTTTGGCCTTAAAGCCCGAAGAAATAGAGAGCCTACGTCAAGATGGTGTTATATAGTTAGATCTTCATACATGGTCAAAAATGAATACAGACATTAAAAATAATTTGCTTCGAACCCTTCTTTTCACTCCAGCAAATCATGCAAGAAGAGTGACTAAAGCCCTAAGCCTAGATGCAGATGCCGTGATTCTTGATTTGGAGGATGCGGTTGCAAATAGCGAGAAGGTAAGCGCAAGACAGGATGCGGTTGCTGCAATCAAAAGTGGTAGTCGATCCAAAATTTATGTGAGAGTAAATGCACTTGATACCCAATGGACTCTGGGAGATCTTCAGGCAGTAGTGGGTCCAGGTTTGTGTGGAGTAGTGCTACCTAAGGTACAGGGTCCAGAGGATATAGAAACGGTAGATTGGTTATTAGCTAATCTCGAGCAAGAACGGGGTTTGAATATTGGCAGCATAGATCTGCTGCCAATTATTGAAACAGCGAAAGGTTTTACAAATCTCAATAAGATATTTATAGAACACCGATATAGATCAAGCAATCAATATCAGCGAGTAAAGCGCTTTACTTTTGGCGCTGGTGATTTTTGCAATGATGTCGGCATGCTCTGGACTTCAAATGAGAGAGAATTGGATGTCGTTAGAAATGCATGCATTGTGACGGCAAGAGCAGCAAATTTAGAGGCTCCCATTGATACGGTTTGGATTCATCTCAAAGATCATGAGGGTCTAGAAAAATCGGTTGTCAGAAGTTTAAATCTTGGTTTTCAGGGAAGATTATGTATTCACCCCGATCAGGTAAGCATTACAAATCAAGTATTCACCCCCACTGCAGATGAAGTTTTGCGTGCTCAAAAAATTGTAGACAGCTTTTTTGAGGCTGAAAAGAAAGGCTTAGCCGCTATTCAGGTTGATGGGATGTTTGTGGATTACCCCATCTTATATAAAGCTCAAAAAACCTTAGCCATTCATCAGGCCATTTCTACTGGTAGCAAGTGAAGCAAGTATTTATGAACTGCCGTCAACTCAAAAAACTTTTTGCAACGAAGTAATGCAATACTAAAAAACGAATTTGAGAATGAACAACAGTCTGCTGCTGCCCCATTCCATAGAAAATATAGAAGATAGCATTCGATTAGATGCTGTATCTATTCAATCAGAAATAGAAGTTGATGGCGTAAAAATAGTTTGGCGAGAGTGGGGTAGTGGCTCTCCCTTAGTGTTATTGCATGGGGGGTCAGGAAGCTGGAATCACTGGGTTAAAAATATTGCATTTTTAGTGAAGCACGGAAAACGCGTGATCATTCCAGATTTACCTGGCTTTGGCGAATCTGGAATACCAATAAAGACCTTTAAGGATTATGCTGATGCCGATGATCTACCAAAATTATTAGATATTGCATTTACGAAGATCATTAATAACGAACCATATCAATTGGTTGGTTTTTCATTTGGAAGCCTAGTAGCTGCAATGATGGCAAGCCAATACCCTAAGAATATCCTTAAATTAATTTTGGTGGGTGGCGCAGGATTAGGCATTGTTCCTAAGAAGAAATTTATCATTAAAAACTGGATCGCTGAGGATTCCCTGGAGAATAGAAGAGCAACTGCAATTTCTAATATTAAAGAATTGTTGTTATTCAGTCCTACATCTATTGATGAACTCGCTATTCATATCCACTGTAAAAATTTAGACCAAGACAGGATGAAAAAACGTTGTCTTGCAAAAACAGACATTGTGAAAATTGCATTGAAGAATATTGTATGTCCGGTTTATGGTATTTGGGGCGATCAGGATGTTTTGTGTACCACTCAATTTGATCAGGTTCAAGAAGCTTTGAGACAGGCATCTAATTTTAGAGGTTTAAATTTAATACAAAATGCGGGGCATTGGGCTCAATATGAAAATGCCCATGACTTTAATCAAATAATGCTGGCTTGTTTGGATGAATAAATTTGTTTAGTGGCTAAAAACTCTGCTTGTAGTTAAGCATCATCGATATTCCCTTTGGAGATAATTTAATGAAAACTACAGATATGCCAAGCCGAGCAGCGTTAGCTGGTTTACGTGTTCTTGATTGCGCCACCTTTGTAGCCGGCCCCTACTGCGCTACTTTTTTTGCTGAATTTGGTGCCGAGGTGATTAAGATTGAATTACCTAAAGTTGGAGACCCAACCCGTAAGTTTGGCACTCCAACTAGCTGTGGTGATTCATTAGTCTGGCTTTCTGAAGGGCGTAACAAGAAATCATTGACGATTGATCTCAGAAAACCAGAGGGCGCAGAACTCCTAAAAAAACTGGTTATAGAGAGTGATGTTTTGATTGAAAACTTTCAGCCTGGTACTTTTGAGTCTTGGGGGTTGAGTTGGGACGAGTTAAAAAAATATAACCCAAAATTAATTATGGTCAGAATATCTGCTTACGGACAGACGGGCCCCATGAGCCCACAGCCAGGATTTGGTCGCATTGCAAATGCTTTTGGCGGCATCTCTTATTTATCTGGCTATCCAGATCGCCCTCCAGTCTCCCCTGGATCTGCAACTCTTGCCGATTATTTATCCGGGATGTATGCAGTAATGGGTGCCTTCGTGGCGTTAAAAGCGCGAGAGCATACTCAAGAGGGTCAAGTGGTTGATGTTGCTTTATATGAATCTATATTTCGCATACTGGATGAGCTCGCACCCGCTTATCATTTCAGCGGCTTTGTTCGTGAACGCATGGGAGCGGGTGCAGTAAATGTAGTCCCTCATAGTCACTATCCCACCAAGGATGGTAAGTGGGTCGCTATTGCCTGTACAGGCGATAAAATTTTTGCTCGTTTAGCTAAAATAATGGGTTGCCCTGAATTTTCAGAGGATGGCAAGTGGGGGACGCTTGAGCAGCGTGAAAAAGATCGTATTGCAGTAGATGCATATGTGACTGCATGGTCCTCACAGTCAAACCGTGATCAATTATTATCTCTGTGCTTTGAGGGGCAAGTGCCTTGTGGTCCTATTAATTCTATTGCAGAGATTTTTGAAGATCCACAATTTATTGCTAGGAAAAATATAGCTTATATTGAAGAGAAGCGTATTTCAGATGATCAAATTATTGCAGTAGCCAATGTTGTGCCAAAACTTTCAGCAACACCAGGAAAAATAAACTGGCTAGGACCAAAACTAGGCCAAGATTCTGATGAGATTTTATCTAACTTACTTAAATTGAGCCCGCTAGAAATTACAGCATTACGAGACAAAGATGTAATTTAATCTAATCTATGAAATTGACTCAAGGTTCATTCTTTTGCATTAAGTACCCATTCTTTAAAATAGACAGATTAAAATAGAATTCATCTTGAATTTATTTAAAGAAAGCATATGGAACATATCGTTTTAGTAACTGGCGCTACTGCTGGATTTGGTGAGGCAACTGCAAGACGCTTTTTAGCGCACGGCCATAAGGTCATAGCGGTGGGCAGAAGGATGGAGCGCTTGAATGCACTCAAAGCATCACTGCCTGCAGATCAGCAACAAAAATTGCTTACATTGGTATTAGATATTTGCGATAGCGCTAAGGTAGATTCTTTAGTGGCTACTTTACCCGCAGAGTTTTCTAAGTTGACGATTCTTGTCAATAACGCTGGACTCGCATTAGGTCTAGAGCCAGCACATCAAACCAATATTACCGATTGGGATCGCATGATTGATACCAATATTAAAGGGTTGATTCATATGACTCATGCCTTTTTACCTGGCATGGTTGAGCGTAAATGTGGTCATGTGATTAATGTAGGCTCTGTCGCAGGCACTTATCCCTATCCCGGTAGTAATGTGTACGGCGCAAGTAAAGCGTTCGTGAAGCAATTTAGTCTTAATTTACGAGCCGATTTGACCGGTACGCGTTTACGCGTGACATGTGTAGAGCCAGGTTTAAGTTCAGGCACTGAATACTCTAATGTGCGCTTTAAGGGCGACGATGCAAAGGCGGAGAAAGTGTATGAAGGCGTGCAAGCGCTCAGCGCTGACGATATAGCTGAAGCTATTTTTTGGTCTGCAACCTTACCCGCACACATGAATATCAATGCCGTCGAGATTATGCCAATAGCGCAATCATTTACTGGCACTTCCATTTATCGGGGAGAGCTCTAAGTACTTATTTTTTCCATTGATAAAACTGGGGATACACGCGCATCACTACTGGACCATCAAAATCCCAAGATTTACAGCCACCTAGATATAAAGGGGGCTTTTTTTCATCAGGATCAAAGAGTGCGCCAGGAATAGATTGATAAGCTGCAGTGGCAATGTTATTGAGTAACTCACGTAAGTGAGTGCAGCCTTTAATTCCACCTAAGTGTGTTTCAATGGTTTTACGCCAACCTTTGCCAATCCTAGCGCCAATTAAGGCATCCATTGGCGGGATGACCAAGGGGCATTCTGCATGAGGGTGGCTATCCATCGAAACAGCAATATCTTTAATCGTGAGATGGTGATCTAAAGTCACACGCACCCACATATCGTGAATCGCTTCACCCGGGGCCCAAGTCTTTGCGCCTGTAATAAAAGGGTGTGACTTAGTATCTTTGAGGTGACCTTCAATATCCCAAAGACCGTCTTCTCTTGCATAGCCATGAAAAGTGACTGCGCGTTTGTGTAGTGGGCTACGTGGTTTTGGATGAGGAAGCATGGCGACTATAGATAATCAGTGAGAATACTCAATCATAACGAATTGAACCTCAAGGAGTCTGAATGCCCAAAATAGGCCCTCTCTATAGTATTCTGAACAGCATATGGCAAAACCTATTTCCCTCGAAAAAATTCTCTTTAGCCAAGGCTTTGGCACGCGTCGCTACTGTAGTGATCTAGTATTTGCCGAGTTGGTAAAAGTCAATGGTGTGTTGGCGCAAGATCCTGAAGAACGTATTGCCACCGAAGAATTGATTTTGAATGTTGAGGGGCAGAATTGGGAATTTCACGAAAAAGCCTATATCGCATTTAATAAGCCGCCTAATTACGAGTGCTCCCATAAAACGACTCACCACCCCAGCGTCTATAGTTTGTTGCCCACTCCCTTTGTAGAGCGTGGCCTGCAATGTGTGGGTCGCTTAGACTTTGACACTACTGGACTCCTCTTGATTTCGGATGATGGTCAGTTTATTCATAAAATGACAACGCCTAAAAAGAATATTGGTAAGGTCTATCAAATCACGACACCAGATCCTATAACACAGGCTCAAATAGATCATCTCTTAAATGGCGTTATTTTGGATGAAGATCCGAAACCGTGTTTTGCCACAGGCTGTAAACAACTTTCAGAAAATACTCTAGCGATGACGATAGTGGAAGGGCGTTATCATCAGGTCAAACGGATGATGGTTGCAGTAGGCAATCATGTTGATAAACTTCACCGTGTAGAAATTGGTGCCTATGTCATGCCTGCAGATCTAGCAGAGGGTGAATGGCGTTGGTTATATCCAGTAGATTTGCAGCAACTCTCAAAAAGTGTCGGCCCTTAAATGAAACAAGCCCTCTTACCAGAAGATTTTGATTTTAAGAACAATATCTCCTTGTGGATACTAGATGAATCTCGGAAAATAATTTCTCGCGAATTTATCTTTGCTGATTTCAAAGAGGCTTTTGAATTTATGACCTTGTGTGCACAGCATGCGGAAGAGATTGATCACCACCCCGATTGGTCAAACTCCTGGAATAAGGTAGCCGTTCATTTAAGCACCCATTCGAGCAAAGGTTTGACTGCATTAGATATTCAGATGGCTAAGGCAATGGATATATTTTCCCTACAAGTGCAGGTCAAGCACTAGTTATTAATGCTCATCGCCTTCGTGATCTTCTTCGTTGATACTCATTAAGATTGTTGCAAGTAAGCCGTACACTACTTCGGTCGAGATCATGCCGTCTTCATCTAGCTCGTCAATTAAGTCGTTTAGACAATCTTCCGTAGGCTCATTGAGCAAGGTCATTGCACATTCGCAGCCATAGTCAAAATCTTCGTCATTTTGGTTTTGGTCGTTGTCAGTCATATTTATCCTTAATTGATTCTTCAGAATAGCAAATTACCGTCAAATTTGGTGGTTTTTGCGGAAACTAAGATTGCCGCTCTATTTTTGGGGTGGTGTAGGTGAGCCGATTATCTGCGATGTTGGCCCTGCAGTTGCCAATGCCATCTTTGCTGCCATTGGCAGGCCAGTGCGTAACTTCCCCCTGAGTAAAGAGGGCTTGAGTTTGGCTTAGAGTGCTAGTGAAGTTTCTGATGAACGCGACCCATCCTTTAAACGGTGGGTCGTTTAATATGCACTAATGAAGTTCTTAAAGAGCACTCTATTTTTCATTTCGCTATTGCCATTAGGCCGCTTGATATGGCTTGGCTTTAATGATGATTTAGGAGCCAATCCCATCGAGTTTCTTACTCGTTCTACTGGTACTTGGGCGCTAGTATTTTTATGCGTTACTTTAGCAATGACGCCAATGCGCTTGCTCACTGGCTGGACTGCATGGATTGGGTGGCGCCGGATGTTTGGCCTCTTTTGCTTCTTTTATGCCTCTATTCATTTTGCAATTTGGTTTTGGCTTGATCAAAATATAGATCTTCAGGCGATGTGGGCTGATGTAGTTAAGCGCCCCTTTATTACGATGGGCTTTACGACATTCGTGCTACTGATTCCTTTAGCTCTGACATCTAATCACTGGGCTGTTCGTACCTTAGGCAGGCGCTGGAGTCTGCTTCATAAACTGGTTTATGTGATTGCTTGTACAGCAGTGATCCATTATTGGTGGCATAAGGCCGGTAAGAATGATTTACAGACAGTTTGGATCTACGGCATGGTTATTTTATTGCTGCTCTTATGTCGCTTGCCTTGGTTACGAATGAGGCTGCAGAAAATGCGCTCTTGATTTTAGAGCTCGGAATGTGACTCTCATACAATGGCCTCATGAATACCTACCTCAGACTCGTCTTTTGCCTTACCTTAGTAAGTTGCTCAGCAACTGAAGGTCCGCCGCCCAAGGGTTCGCAGACCGGCTCTGCTTATACCTCTGAGCAATTGCGAGAATTCAACAATCAACCTATCTCACCAGTGGAAGGTCCTTTCGGCCCGGTAGCGATGCCTGAACGTGAGATGGAATTGTCAAAACAGCCACCTGAGAATTCAAAATATTTCAGCCCCCCACAGGGTGAGCAGGAGGCGGAGGCGATTGAAACCCAATCTGCCGAACCCTATACCCCAAGCACCCCCGTTTATCGCTTCTAGCTTTGGGCTACTGTTAATATTAAGGCTCATTTTTTGAAAGACCAAGTCTCATGAATTCATTATCCCTCTCATTTAAATCGAAGTTAAACATCTTGCTTGCTACCAGTTTTTTATCGCTTGCATTGATTGGTAGTGCACATGCTCAGCTCAGTGGTTTGCCAATTAATGCTGCAGCTTCTGTGAATGGCACGATCATCACTAACGATATGGTAGAGCAGGGTATTAAGATGGCTATTTCACAGGGTCAGCAAGATTCCCCTGAGCTGCGCAGAGCAGTAGTCCAGAAATACATTGAAGTCTTGTTACTTTCACAGCGGGCTGAAAAAAATGGTTTAGCAAACTCAGAAAAAGCGAACACGCAACTCATGTTGATACGTCAAAATTATTTGGCAGATCTTGAGCTGTCTACATTTATGGCACAGAATCCAATTAGCGAGGCTGATATGCAAGCTGAGTACAACAATCAGATTGCTTCGCTTGGTTCTGGGGGCATGCTAGTCGAATATAAACTGAGTGATATCGCGATTGCTACTGAAGCAGATGCGCAAGCAGCATTAAGTCGTATTAAAAAGGGCGAGCCTTTTGATAAGGTGGCAAAGAGTATCTCTCTCGCACCCAATAAAGTTCAAGGTGGCGCAGTGGGTTGGGTTCAGGCTGGAGAGGTTCCACCACAGATTGCGACGGTATTACTAAGTCTGGCTAAAGGACAGGTATCACCTACTCCTATTCAGATGCAACAGAGCTGGTATTTATTGAAGCTGGAAGATAAAAGAAGCAGCAAGCCACCCTCATTCGAACAAGCCAAGCCTGCAATTCGGAATGGCTTAGCACAAAGAAAGCAATTTGAGTTTTTATCGCAGATCGCTAAAGAATCTAAGATTGTGATTCAGTAAATCGCTTTCTCGAGAATGCAAAAAGAGCTCCGTAGAGCTCTTTTTTATTTACGCTCAAGCGTCACAAAGTTAAAACGGATATCACCCTCAGATCCCGGGGTACGCTCTATCTCTTTCCAAGAAGTTACATCCGGAACTTCAAAGAAAGTATCACCATCGTTTACGTCGATATCAATTTCAGTGATATAAAGACGATCCGCTTTGGCAAATGCTTGTTTAAAGAGTTGTTCACCACCAATCACAAATACACGTGGAGCTTCACTTAAGCGATTTAAGGCCTCATCTAAAGAGCCTGCAAGTTCTGCGCCCTCCAGTTGGAACTGTGCATTACGACTCACCACAATATTGCGACGGCCAGGTAGTGGGCGGCCAATCGATTCCCAAGTCTTGCGGCCCATGATGACTGGGTGACCCATTGTGACACGCTTAAAGAATTGCAAATCCGCTGAGATCTTCCAGGGCATTTGGTTATCACGGCCAATGACGTAATTGCGCGAGCGCGCAACAATCATCGAAATAGCAGGCTGCATCATTAATTACTCTCTTATTCTTAGATCGCTACCGGAGCTTTAATATGTGGATGTGATTCGTAGCCGAGGATTTCAAAATCTTCGAACTCGTAATCAAAAATAGAATCTGGTTTTCGCAGAATGTTAAGTTTTGGCAATGGGAAAAAATCTCTGGATAGTTGAAGATCGACTTGTTCTAAATGGTTACTGTACAGATGGCAATCGCCACCAGTCCAAATAAAGTCGCCAACCTCTAAGTTACATTGCTGCGCCATCATGTGTGTGAGTAGGGCATAGCTAGCAATGTTGAACGGGACGCCCAGGAAAATATCAGCACTGCGCTGATAGAGCTGGCAGGATAACTTGCCGTCAGCAACGTAGAACTGAAAAAAGGCATGGCAAGGTGCCAATGCCATGCGAGGAATATCTGCTACGTTCCATGCAGACACAATGATGCGACGTGAATCCGGATTCTTTTTGATGGTTTCAACCACCTCAGAGATTTGATCAATATGTTTTCCGTTAGGTGCCGGCCATGAGCGCCACTGGTAACCATAGATAGGACCAAGTTCACCATCGGGCGCTGCCCATTCATTCCAGATCGATACGCCTCGTTCTTTAAGCCAATTGTTATCGGTGCTGCCTTTCAGAAACCAGAGTAATTCATAGATAATGGACTTCAGGTGAAGCTTCTTGGTAGTGACCATCGGAAAGCCTTCAGCCAGATTAAAGCGCATCTGGTGACCAAATACCGAGATAGTGCCTGTACCAGTCCTATCAGACTTTTGGACGCCTTTGGCAAGGACTTCTTTCATGAGATCGTGATATTGGCGCATATGAATATTGGTAAAAATGGGTGATTAGTTATAGCTTACTCGAATGTGGGCGGGCTCACCCCAAGAACCTGATGAAGCTTTGTTGAGGTAGTGGTGTACTGGAGCTGAATATGTTTTTCTGGGTTGAGATAAGCGGCTGCAGCAAAGGCCGCTAATGCCGCCTCATGAAATCCCGACAGAATAAGTTTTTTCTTGCCTGGGTAAATATTGATATCCCCGACGGCGTATATGCCGGGAATGCTGGTCTGAAACTTCTCCGTATCGACAGCCACTTGCTTGCGGTCAATATCTAGCCCCCAATCGGCAATCGGCCCAAGTTTGGGTGAGAGGCCAAAAAAGATCAGTAGATCATCTACTGAAATTGAATGATCTTTGCCATCAATATCAGTAACACTAATTTTTGAGATCTGATCATGCTCAACCTCATAGTTGGTAATTTGCCCAATTAATAATTGCATTTGCTTGTTTTTGCAAAGCTCACGCATTTTGGCGATAGATGCAGGTGCTGCTTTAAAGTCATCACGCCGATGGATCAGAGTGACGCTGGCAGCCTTGTCAGAAAAATGCAGTGCCCAATCTAAAGCAGCATCACCACCACCACAAATGACTATCTTTTTACCGGTAAATTGCTCGGGATTCTTAACGCTGTAGAAAACCTGTTTACCCACAAAAGCCTCTATGCCAGGCAGATTGAGGGTGCGAGGCTGAAAGGCTCCTACGCCACCAGCAATAAAGACGGTCTTACTCAAGAAATGCTGGTCTTTAGAGGTGGTAATTAAAAAACGACCATCAGCTTGTTTTTCAAGCTGGGTCACTTCTTGTCCCAAATGAAATTGGGCACCAAATGGTTTAATTTGCTTAAGCAGATTTTCAGTGAGCTCACGTCCAGTGCAAACTGGAATGGCAGGAATATCGTAAATGGGTTTATCTGGATAAAGCTCGATGCATTGTCCGCCAGCTTCTGGAAGAGAATCAATGACATGCGCTTTGATTTCTAGCAGGCCAAGTTCGAAGACTTGAAAGAGACCCACAGGCCCCGCGCCAATAATGACAGCGTCGGTTTGTGTAGGTGAGTGCAGCACGAATTCTCGAAGGGGGGGATTAAGAAATTACTTTACTAGCTGATCGAGTTTATTTTTAACATCTTTCCACTCATCCGCATCAGGAAGGCCAGCTTTAGACTTAGTAATAGAGTCCCAGCCCGCGGATAGATCAGCATTGAGTTTGATAAAGGCCTGTTGATCGCTAGGAACGTCATCTTCAGCATAAATAGCATTTACAGGACACTCTGGAACACAGACAGCGCAGTCAATGCACTCATCTGGATCGATTACTAAAAAATTGGGGCCTTCACGGAAGCAGTCAACTGGGCAAACATCAACGCAGTCGGTATATTTGCAACGGATGCAGGATTCAGTAACAACGTAAGTCATGATGTTTAATCTAAAGAGCCCTCAATGGGGACTGTTATTTATAAAACCTCAATTTTAGCTGAAATAGCCAATTTTTCAGGTGAGGCCCAATTTCTAGGCATAAAGACCCTTTTGAGGGCTTTATAAAATGAGGGCTATCCTTGGGGGTCGAAATTAAACAAAAAGAGCATCTATTATGAAAATACTCATTGTTGGGGCAGGCGGTATCGGTGGTTTCTTTGGTGCCAAGCTACAGCAGTCGGGCGCAGATATCACCTATCTATTACGTGAGCAGCGGCAGCGGTTAATCGTGGGCCAGGGCCTAACGATTGAGACTCCCAAGGGGAGTTTTACGATCCATCCAAAAACAGTTTTGGCTGATCAGTTAGAGCCTATTTATGATCTGATTATTTTGACATGTAAAGCTTTTGATTTAAATGACTCCTTAAAGTCCGTCGCCAAAGCAAGCTCAAAGGGTGTCATCCTCCCTTTTTTGAATGGCTTTACACATCTTGAAGCCTTGGATCGTGAATTTGGTAAAGCACGCGTGATGGGCGGTGTAGCGCATATTGCGGCAACCATTTCTGAATCAGGTTCAGTAAAACAGCTTACCGAAATAAACTCATTAACCATGGGCCCAAGAACACCAGAACAAGTAGCACTCTGCCAAGAATTATTTGCGCTATGTCAAAAATCCGATTTCGACTCCTTTTATAAAGAGAATATTAATCAAGCTCTATGGGATAAATGGGTGTTCTTAGCAACCTTGGCTGGCATGACAACCATTTGTCGTGGCTCGATTGGCGAGATTGCAGCAACCCCCGATGGTAAAGAGCTGTGTAAGCGAATGTTTGCAGAGTGCTGCGCTATCGCCCTTAGTCAAAAGCATCCGATTGCTGAAAAGACTCAATTAACTTCTGAAGCAATTCTGACAAAAGAAGGGTCACCTTCTACTGCTTCGATGCTCAGAGACTTGCTAGCAGGAAAGAAGAATGAATATCAACACATCTTGGGTGATTTGATTGGTTTTGCTAGCAATAAATCGATTGACTGCCCCCTATTAAAAATCGCTTTTACCCATATGGCTGTAGAAAGTAAGAATAGAGTCTAAGCAAGGGCTTTCCCTAGGGCTTAGCTTTTCAAAAGGTCTGCCCCAATTGATTACACTTTAGGTATTGGCATCAATAAACCCCACTAGGAAAGAATGGACCATGGAAGAGTATCGGCTACAGATCGATAAAACAGCGAAGCCACTAATGATTATCGATTACACCTTTGGGGGTGATCGAAGTCTGGAGTTAATGAAATCTACCAATCTGCCTACTGCATTGCAAAACGCCAAGGTAAAGACGGAGTTTGACTTAGCGCATGCCTGGAGTGAGTTTGCTCGTAAGTATTTAGAGACAACAAGAGAGATCGCAGCAACTCCTATTTGCTGGCAAGGACATTATGATCAGTTGGGTCGAGTGATGCTTGAAATGATGCGTTTAAGTAGAGATAAGCAACAGATGATTGATACGGAAGGCGTTTATGAAATAATCCCCCATCTTGAGGAAATTCGCTTTGTTAGTAAACCCTCTAGCCTTGAGGATAAGATGTTTTGCCGTATCTGGCTTTCTTTAATTCGTCATCCAGCTTTTATTGAGATGGAGTTAGATGAAGATGAGTTGGCATCATTTAATTACTGGCAAGGTTTATTTACTATTGCACTAGGTAAGACGAATACTGAGCTGCTAAAGCAGGCTGCTTAGTTCGTTTCGGCAGTAGACATAAAAAAAGCGCTCCGTGAAGAGCGCTTTTTCTTTTAGCAAAACTGCTTACTTCCATTAAGCTCCGTAGAGGAACTTTGGAAACCATAAGGTCATGCCGGGCCAGATGTACATGAATACCATACAGGCAATCACGATGAACATATAAGGCATCATGCCTGCAAAAATCTGGTTGAGTGTGACGCCTGGTGGCGAGACCCCTTTCAGATAGAAGGCAGACATCGCCACTGGTGGTGACAAGAACGCTGCTTGCAAGTTCACGAACACCAAGACGCCCCACAGAAGTGGATCGATATTAAAGTGAGCCAACAAAGGCAAGAAGATCGGTACGAAAATCACGATAATTTCAGTCCACTCTAAAGGCCATCCCAGGAAGAAGATGATCGCTTGAGAGAGCAACATAAACTGAATTGGTGTGAGGTCTAGCATGAGCACCCATTTTTCGATGATCGATTGACCGCCTAAAATAGTAAACACAGCCGAGAAGAGCGC
>CAIUOP010000015.1 GCA_903900805.1 uncultured beta proteobacterium
TCCTCTGCTCTAACCAACTGAGCTATGGGCCCTAAAACTTTACATTTACTACACACCTTTTGAGGGGTGCTTACTACTTCAAAACCACACTAAAACCGCATTTACTACACACCATGAAAAATGCCCTGGTGTGTAAGCGGTGTGTAAGCAATTTTGACCGCCTAATCGACCACTAACCTCTTGAAATCATTGAGGTCTTTGTTACAAGACCCCTTGGGCTTCTTTCTTATGAGAGCAGATATCCAAAGAAAACCACTATTATTTCAAGAGCTTACGCCTCCTGTTTATCGGTGTGTGAGTATTTGTGTGACTAGATTTACAAGATCACAAAAAACACTGGCTCAGTCTTTGATTTTTGAAACCAAAGGAATTTTGGAACAACCATCTAACACTTCGTTGCTCCAAACCGTTTTTTTTGAATTAGTTAGTGTTACTTGAAGTAACACTTAAAAGACAAACCCTCACCATTGCTGATGAGGGTTTTTGGGCTTTTAGTAGCGCATTTAAAAAGGTACATTCATAAAATATTGCTTATATAGACAAATGGGTATTTGTCTATATATGCGCATATACGTATATATTAGTATTAGAGATTACCAAAGATCCTTTCCAAACTAGGGTAATTTATCTTAACCACAATTTCTTCCAGTATTAACTCCTAACAATGTGTAAGCTGGACAGAATTTAAATAATCCGGTTACGAGAGGCACAATACCAATCCAACCCCAAACACCAATAGTTCCTGTTGCAGCTAGTCCAATCAATGCTAGGCCAACTACCATACGTAAGATACGATCAATACTGCCGACATTGCATTTCATATTAAGACCCTTTTTGGTTATTTACTACAGTAATTCTGATAAAGCACATTCATCACTTCTAAAGCTACTGGATTGGAAAGCGAATAGTAAATTTGCTTTCCCTCTCTCCTGGTTTGGACTAACTCTTCATTTCTCAAGACCGTGAGCTGCTGAGACAAAGTGGGCTGATGAATATCAAGACATTCTTCTAGCTCACTAACACACATTTCACCTTGGCTAATTTGGCATAACAACATCATGCGGTCTCTATTCGATAGCACTTTCATCAAGCGACAGGCATCATCTGCCGATGACTGCATCTTCTTTAGATTAATGTTGGCTTTAACAGTAGGCATAGCAGGCTTTCTCTTAGTTCAGTGGCACACCGACCAATGGACGACCTTCCAGAGTCCAAAGGTATAAAGAGCCATCATATAACTTGGTAGATTTATTGCCCACAAGCTCTGACATCACAAACCAACCACCAGCCGCTAAGTGGCCAGTATTGCAATAAGCGATTGTTGGGCCCTTGCTACTTAAACCATTAGCCGCAAGCAATGCGTCATAAGTCTTCTTTTGCCAAAAATACAATGCGCCATTGCTTGGCCTAGCCAATAACTCAGGAGCTAATTCTTTGGAGCCCGCAATATGACCAAAGGTTAAGACATCAGGACGTTTTGCAAGGCCTAAGTATTGAGCAGGCTGGCGAGCATCTAATAACTGTGGCTTGCCACTTTTTGATGCTGTAGCTACTTCATCAGAACTTGCGATTAGCTCTTTACGCTCCGCTTTTGTAGCCCAATTACCTACCGCCTTTGGAGAATTGGCAATTGTAAATTCACGACCCTCACTTAACCATCCCGCAATACCGCCGTCCAATACAGCCACCTGGTCTTCTCCATATACCTTAAATGACCAATAGGTTCGTAATGCTTCATCTATATCAGACATATCTTGACCAATAGGTACGAGAACGATTGGTTTATCAGAATTGATACCTAAAGATTGAACTAACTTTTCAAAATCTGCTTTTTCAGGAATCAGAAGCTTAATCTTCTTACCATCCACTAAGCGCTCAACACGGACTTTCTTAAAGTCCAGGAGAGTTGAATTGGCAATGTGGCCGCCTACTTCCACTAGGAACTTCTTACCAGTTTTTTTATCTGTATCAAACTCCGGGCTTCTGAGGTAACTTGCCAAATCTGTTCTCACTTCAATTATCTGAACCTCAGACATATTGTTTGCCAACCAGTCAGCACTGATAACCGGACCAGGTAAGGTAATTGCCTGGGCTAAGCTTACTAAGCTTATTAGAACGAAGGCCAAAAGCCATTGAATCTTTTTCATTTCTACTCCTCTATGAATTGATAACCAACAAATGGTCTGAGAGACGTCCCATCAGATCAATTTTGCATTCGGTTAATACATGATGTTCTTTTGAATTTAGGGCAAGCTCTCGATTACCTTGCTGTGCTACTAGCCGTGCAATCTTTTGATCGCGCTCTAAAATCAATCCTTCAATCTCTTTAGCAAATAATTGGATCAAAGCGCCGATCCACTTAGTCACTAGAGCCATGCGCCCTTTTGTCACCATTTCAAATCCCTGAATGGACTTCACCACCATTGTTGAATCTGCTATCTCCTCACCTGTCACCCACTGGTTCGTAGTAAACAGACGAGTTGGCAATCCATTTTGGTTTAATGCAATCCCAATCAGATGATGAAAGCCTTTTGCATTACGCTTAATCACATGAAAATGACCGTGCTCCCCATTAGGCATTTCATCAGCAGAATGTGCGTGGTAATAAAACTCATAACCACTCACTTCATCTACCAAGTCATTAGCGGGGTAATGTTGCCATTCAACAAATGCCTTGGCACCGCATAAAGCAGCCTCACTTAAAGTACGCCCAGACTCCGCGTACTTCATTTGAATGCTTGCCAGCTCTTGAGCGGCCAACCAAAGATTAGATTGAATCAGCATTTTTACAATTACTCTGCAGCTTTACGCTTTTTAGGGCCGCAAGGATTAGCTGGACCGCATGGGTTTGCTGCTTTTTTCTTTGCAGGACCGCATGGATTAGCCGATTCTTTCTTGGGGCCGCAAGGATTCTTTTGCTCTGCACCTGCTGGTGTTGTCGGTGCATCAGCAGAGTGTGCTAGCGGAGCTGCAGCTAAACCGGCTAAGGCCATTGCTAATGCTGCTACGGTAGATTTCTTAGACATTACTTTCCTTTTAAATAATTAAACTTGTGAACTGACGGGGCCTTTGGATTTGCTTTCCATCCAAGAACCCAATGTAAATACACCGACTGCTGCAATGACCATGCCAACATCGATAGAGAAACTCGAAATATTGAAGGCATCTGGTAATGCATCTGCTTTTGCGTATTCGCCTAATGTTGTTAAGAACTCAATATTGGGATAAATGCCCGCAAACAATACTGTGCCGAGCATTAATCCGAACAAGAATATGGCCGCATCAATACGACCAGACATCAAGCCCACTAAAGAGGTTCCTGGGCAATATCCGCCAATCGCAAAGCCAGCACCGACTAAAGCCCCACCTAGAGCTGCCGCACCCAAAAATGCAGGTGGTACAAACAAACTACCTGCATCTACAAGTCCAACTTTTTCCAAAATTAATAGGCCTACTGCAGCAAACACAATGGCGGTGAACATCACCTTAAATACCGACCAGTCAGTTAAACGAAATTGGCCCGTTAATTTATTAGGGTTACCAAATCCAGCACGTTCTAATACAAACCCAAAGCCAGCACCTAAAAGAAGGCCCGATAGAATTTCACTCATCTTATTTCTCCTCTTTCAAGAATCGACTGGCTATTAAACCTACTGCGAAGAATGTCCCCAGAAAGGTGAATCCCGCCAAACTCAGTACCGCTGCCCCAGACAAACCAAGACCGCTAGTGCAACCTGCAGCTACTCGTGCTCCAAAGCCCGCCAAGATGCCGCCAACTAAAGCAGTCATTGGGCGCTTAGAGCCACCCAGAAACCTTTTCCCATCTAATTGAATGTGAATCCTCTTTGCTAAAAATGCTGATAACAAAGCGCCGATGGAGACACCCACTACCTGCCAAGTAATCCATGCATTGAGTGGCTTACCCTCTTCTACCATTCCACCTAAGTAGTCATTTGCATTGGTGACTACTGGAGCAACATACATGCCGATCCAGGCAGTTAAGCGTGTAGTAAAGCCTGTAGCTCCCAGACCGTGACCCGTGACCACAAAAGTAGCCAGCAGAACCATGCCTAGAAGAACTCCTGCTAATGGTGGATTCATATAGGGTGCTGGCTTACTCAGCTTAGTGTTTTCAACCATCTTGGCTACCTTCATTTAATAAAATAATAATATATTTAA
>CAIUOP010000016.1 GCA_903900805.1 uncultured beta proteobacterium
ACCATTTTGTGCAGCAGCTTTAAGCATCGCATATTCGCCGCTCACTTGATAGGCATAAGTGGGGTAATCAAATTCTTCTCTAACGCGACGTACGATATCTAGATACGGCATTCCCGGCTTGACCATAACCATATCTGCGCCCTCGCTGATATCAAGAGCAACCTCCCGTAAGGCCTCATCACCATTGGCGTAATCCATTTGATAGGTTTTTTTATCTGCCTTGCCTAGGTTCTTAGCTGAACCTACTGCATCTCGAAATGGACCATAAAACGCAGATGCATATTTAGCTGAATATGCCATGATGCGCGTGTGAATCAATTTCTTTTGTTCGAGTGCCTCCCGAATTTTTCCGATGCGCCCATCCATCATGTCTGATGGTGCAACGATATCGACGCCAGCTTCTGCTTGAGCAATTGCTTGTTGTACTAATATCGCAGTGGTTTCATCGTTAAGTATGCGACTCTGCTCATCGAGTACCCCATCTTGACCATGACTGGTATATGGATCGAGTGCAACATCGGTCATGATGCCTAAATTCGGGAAACGATTTTTGAGTTCGCGCACCGCGTTAGGTATGAGGCCTTTTGGATTAAAAGCTTCTCTGCCATCAGGCGTTTTTAATGCTGTATCAATTACTGGAAATAAAGCTAAAACAGGAATGCCCAAATCTACGCACTCTTGTGCAATATTAAACATTAAGTCTAATGAAATACGGTTGACACCTGGCATCGAAGCAACTGCTTCAGATTTACCTTTACCCTCCAGCAAGAACGCGGGGTAGATCAAGTCATTTGCAGAAATAGTATTTTCTTGCATGAGGCGGCGCGACCAATCATCGCGACGCATGCGGCGAGGGCGATGCCCCGGAAAGTTGAGTAAAGGGTTAGCTTGTGATTTCATCTTCATGGGTTTCTGTTTCAAATAGCCATTTAATAACTAAATTATCTGCCTCTTCAAGACCAATGCGTTTTGTGCTTGAGAATAATTGTGCCGTAAGTTGCTTAGAATCGCCCGAGCCATCTGGCAAGGCAGGATCGTATTGTTGCAATTGCTTCTGAACAGCCTCAAGAGCGTGCTTGCACTCACTTTTATTGAGTTTGTCGCATTTGCTGAGCAGAATATGGATCGGTTTGCCGGTAGGCACAAACCACTGAATCATTTGCTCATCCAGGTCGGTAATCCCGCGCCTAGCGTCCACAATCAAAACCATGCCTACTAACTGTTTACGCTCCTGAAGGTAGTCGCTAAGCAGGCTATTCCAGTGGTATTTGGTCTCACGGTTAACTGCGGCATAGCCGTAGCCTGGTAAGTCCACCAGATAGGCTAAAAGCTCATCTTTGGCAAAAAGCCCGAAGTAGTTGATGTGCTGGGTACGACCAGGCGTTTTACTGGCAAAAGCGAGTCTTTTTTGATTGCATAGGACGTTAATAGCGCTAGATTTTCCAGCATTTGACCGACCAGCAAAGGCCACCTCACGTAAGGGTGTGGCAGGCAGGCAATGGGTATCATTGACTGTGGTGGCAAAGCGGGCTTGAAAGAGTTTAGACATGTCCTGAAGCTATTGTAAAATCACGCAAAATCATGAAATATCTCACGGTGTTGGGTAAAAGGATTGTAAATATAGGGCCCAAACACTTTTAGGAATTTTTGCCAAGGTAAACATAATGCGTCAAAGCACCAAAATCTCCAAATTAACTAGCTTACGAGCTGGTTTCGCGGTTCTCTCTATTTTCGCTCTGATCGGCATTTCTGGGGCCGCTATGGCTGCGGATATCGCTCCAATGGCTCCTGATGCGAAGGCTGCAGTACCAGGAAAGCCAAAGGCTGATCCTACTGTTGGAGAGGCTCTTTACTCTAATGGAGACTCAAAACGTGGCGTTGTAGCCTGTATTACTTGCCATGGCCCTAAAGGTCAAAGCGCGGTTAGCGCATGGCCTAAGTTGTCTGCGCAACATGCTGCATACACAAACAAGCAATTGAAAAATTTCAAAGAGGGTAGTCGTGCTAATCCAATCATGATGGGTATGGCTGCAACATTAACCGAGCAAGACATGCAAGATATTTCTGCGTATTTGGCTAAGCAACCCCTTTCGCAGGGCGTTGCTCAAAATAAAGAAACCATTGAGTTGGGTCAAAGTATTTACCGTGGCGGTATTGCTGCAAAGGGTGTTCCAGCCTGCGCTGCATGCCACAGTCCAACAGGGGCTGGTATTCCTGCTCAATACCCACTCTTAGGTGGTCAATGGGCTGATTATAATAATGCACAGCTAGTTGCATTCCGTGAAGGTGTTCGTAAAAATAGTCTTCAAATGACTACGATTGCTACTAAGCTTTCCGATCAAGAAATGAAAGCAGTTTCTGATTACATGGCAGGCTTGCATTAAGAAATTATTCTGAGCTTCAAATAAAAACCCCGCTCATGTAGCGGGGTTTTTATTTCTTATCATTCTGAGAACGTTACTTTGGCAAAACAGTTTCACTCGCGAATAAGTCAGATGTTCTTTCACGCGCACGAATGACATAAGCATTTTTTCCATCAACCATAATCTCAGCTGGTTTGGGGCGAGTGTTGTAGTTAGAGGCCATGACAAAACCATAAGCGCCAGTTGAAAGGATTGCTAGTAGATCACCTTCTTCCACGGCAAGTTTGCGATCCCTTCCCAGCCAATCGCCAGACTCGCAGACTGGCCCAACAACATCATAGGTCAGACTCTTAAGCTCTTTAGCTTGAATGGGAACAATACCATGATGTGCTTCGTATAAGGCTGGACGCATCAGCTCTGTCATAGCGGCATCAACAATACAGAAGTTTTTCTCGGTACCGGGTTTAAGGTATTGAACAGTGGTGAGTAGAACGCCAGCATTGCCGACTAAAGATCTGCCTGGTTCTAGAACAATATCTAAATGGGCAAAACCTCGTTCTGCTACATAGTTTAAAAGGGTATTCGTGAACTCGGTGATATCAGGCGGTGTTTCATCGCTATAGGAAATTCCGAGACCACCACCTAAATCTAGATGGTGAATCACAATACCTTCCTTCTTGAGCTGCTCGACTAAGTCTAAAACTTTATCTAAGGCATCCAAGTAGGGCGCGGTAGTAGTGATTTGTGAGCCAATATGACAATCAATACCAACCACATCAATCTGTGAGAGTTGACTAGCTTCACGATATGTTTTTAGAACTTCGTGGTATGCAATACCAAATTTATTTCCTTTTAAGCCAGTAGAAATATAAGGATGTGTGTTTGCATCAACATCGGGATTAACGCGTAAGGAGACAGGTGCGCGGCAGCTTAGCTTGCTAGCCACATGATTAATGTTGCGAAGCTCGGCAATCGATTCAACATTGATGCACTTAACCCCAGCGTCTAAGGCAGCAGCGATTTCAATTGCGGATTTACCCACACCAGCGAAGACGAGACTTTGAGGATCAGCCCCAATCGCTAATGCGCGAGCCAATTCTCCACCGCTCACTAAGTCAAACCCAGCACCGAGTTTTTTGAAGCAATCAATCACTGCCAAATTGCTATTTGCTTTCATGGCGTAATGAACGCGTGCGCGACGTTTACCTTTGCCATCAATACATGCCTTGTCATAAGCTTGGTAGGCCTCAGTCAGCGCTTTCTTGCTATAGACATAAAGTGGTGTACCAAATTCTTTTGCTAAATCTGCCAGCGGAATTTCTTCGGCATACCAACTGCCTTCACGCTCAGTAAATCCAGATAATTTAGGAAGAGGAATTGCTTTGCTTGTCATTGCTTTGCCGGTGATGAATTACTTGTACTAGGAGGGGTTTGTGGTGGATAGAGCTTGCCTTTAGGTTCCGGCTCTATAGGAGCTGGCGGCACATTAGGCGTATTTGGCATAAATAGTGGACCTCTAACCCCACATCCAACAAGGGCTATTACTAGGGTAATGCCAAAGGCTCTATTAAGAATCGCTATCATGAATGTCTCTAAAACGAATGATTGAATATAGCATGCAGGACTCTGGGATGAATCCAAATAATTTGAGCGTGGAAGCCATTGATGACAAGCAGTTTCATCAATTGGGCAGCAATTTATTACAGTCTATTGAAGCGGCTTTGGAGGCTGCTGATGACCAATTGGATCTGGATTTGGATGTGGAGCGCCAAGGGGGAAATGTCATCAATATCCGCTTTAAGGATAAAAGTGTGATTGTGGTGAATACCCAGCCACCTTTACATGAAATTTGGGTGGCGGCTAAGTCTGGTGGTTACCACTACCGTTGGGCTGGAACTATGGCTATGCCATTGTGGTTAGATACTAAAACCAGTAGAGAGCTATTAAGTGATTTGACGCAGTTTGCTAGCGCTCAGGCTGGCCAAGCCGTCAAGATTACTTTGACCCAGCCTTAAGTAATTTAGCTTGCACCAGTAGCAACTAAAGTTTCGATCACGAGGGCATCTGGCACGCTCTTGATTTGAGCCTTGCCAATTTTTTCCAAGATGACGTAGCGAATTTGGCCGCCCTCCGTTTTCTTATCAACTTGCATCAGTTCCATATAACGTACTGCGCCAAATTTAGGGGGAACGGTAGGCAGGTTCATTGATTTGATAATGTTGGTGAGGCGCTCGAGCTCAGCCTTACTGATGAGGTTTAAACGACAAGATAAATCAGCACCCATCACCATGCCGCAACCAACGGCCTCCCCGTGCAGCCATTCGCCATAACCCATACCAGCCTCTATTGCATGTCCAAAGGTATGCCCAAAGTTAAGAGTTGCACGAATACCGCCTTCCCTTTCGTCTGCAGAAACTACTGCAGATTTAATTTCACATGAACGCAGAACTGCATGCCCCATGGCGTTTGTATCGCAGGCTTTCAATGCCACTGCATTTGTTTCGATCCAATCTAAAAATTTGGCATCGGCAATGGCGCCATGTTTCACTACTTCAGCAAGCCCAGCAGAGAGTTCTCTAGGTGGCAAAGTCTTCAGTGTATTGAGATCTGCAACCACAGCAACAGGCTGATGAAAAGCCCCAATCATATTTTTACCCAAAGGGTGGTTGATGCCAGTTTTGCCACCAACAGAAGAATCAACCTGAGCCAATAAGGTAGTCGGAACCTGAATGAAGCGAATGCCACGCATAAAGCTGGCTGCAGCAAAACCTGTCATATCACCAATCACGCCACCGCCTAAGGCAATCAACATAGTTTGGCGGTCCGCGCCAAACTTTAAAAGATCATCAAAAATAAGTTGAAGATTTTTCCAGTCTTTGTAAGACTCGCCATCCGGCAAGGTAATGGTTCTAACAGGTTTACCAAAGGTTTCCAGGGTTTTAGTCAGACGGGCAGCGTAGAGCGGCGCAACCGTAGTGTTCGTAACAATATAAATTGAAGTTGCTTTTTCACAGGCTCCAAATAAGCTGGCTTGATCAATCAGATCAGTGCCAATATGTATCGGATAGCTGCGGTTGCCAAGATCAACTTCAAGTATTTTCATCATAGTGTTCAAGTAGAAAGTTCAAGTTGCATGATTAAGGTGTTAACCAGTTGATTGACGCTGGGTTTACCAGTTTCAATCACATGATCGGCGATTTCGCGATAAAGGGGATCGCGAATAGTATATAAATTTTCCAGAATTTTTTTGGCATCACCATTGCGAAGTAAAGGACGTCCGTCGCCACCCTTAGTGCGATGCCAAAGCTCATTTGGGTTTGCATGTAGATAAATGACAGTGCCATGCTCCCTTAGCGCTTGACGGTTGTCTGGAAATAAAATCGCGCCACCACCGGTAGCTAGAACAATGTCATGCTCAGCTGTAATTTCTCGAATGACTTGCGCCTCCCGTTTCCGAAATCCGGCCTCACCTTCCATCTCGAAGATGACGGGAATCTTGACGCCACAGCGCTCCTCAATCACATGGTCAGCATCCAGAAAGCGGCGCCCTAATTTTTTGGCCAGTACTTTTCCGACGGTCGACTTTCCGGCGCCCATGAGGCCAATGAGAAAGATATTATTTGTCGGGGATTTCACCCTTTGATTTTATTAGGGTTTATCGAGAACGGTAGGGGTTAAGAAGACAAGTAGTTCAGTTTTATCTTGTAATTTAGATTTATGGCGAAATAAGTGGCCAATTAGAGGGATATCTCCTAGTAAGGGGATTTTGACTTCATCCTCCCTCTCGGTTGTCTGAAAAATCCCCCCAATGATGGCTGTTCCACCGTTTTCAACTGTGACCTCTGAACTCAGACTTTTAGTATCAATTGCATATCCTTGTTCAGTTTTCATGCCAATGGTGTCCTTATTGATGCCAACCAGCATGGAGATTTTTCCGTCAGGATGAATTTTTGGTAAAACTTCTAAACGCAAATTAGCTTTCCGAAACTGCAATTTGCTGCCATTTTGCGAGGTAGTTTGATAGGGAAGCTCAGTGCCTTGTTCGATAGTAGCTTTCACTTGATCCCCTGTCATGATGCGCGGGTTAGAAAGAATTTTTCCTTGGCCATCTGACTCAAGAGCTGATAATTCCATTTGCAAAAGACGACTACCGTTTCGAGAGACTAAAGTTGCAGCCACGGTTGCTGGATTAAAGCCATTTAAGCCTGATCCACCCAAATCAAAATTACTAGAGACTGTTTTATCTGAGTTGCTGCCTAATGAGTTTGCTTGGTAGCCCAGCTTAACTCCTAGCTCGCGAGCAAAGCGCTCATCAGCCTCTACAATGCGGGCCTCAATGAGTATTTGCCTTGGACTATTAATGTGGTCGCCACCGAAGGGTAGGGCCGCATCTTCACGACGATACTTTTGAAATGCAGCAATTTCTGCATGAGGCCCGATCCAGTAAATATCACCATTGCGTACCAGCCGCAATCCTCTGCTCGCTAGAATAGAGTGGAGTGCTGTTTGCCATGGCGTGTGATTCAGGTCAACCGTAATCTTGCCTTTAATGGATTCACTTAACAAAAAGTTGGTATTACCCAGTTTTGCAAGAGCCTGCAAAAGCTCTGTTAATTCAATATCGGTAAATTGCAAACTAATGGACGTTTCCATTAAGTTTTGTGCCGGTGTGTTTGCGCCAATTGGACTCACAAAAGAAATGAGTAAAAAGGCAAGACAAAGACTGAATTTTTGTATGTATTGATGGATGCGTTTTATGTTCTGCTTCATTCGGTTTTGGAGGATTTGATGACCAAGGTTTTGCCTTGGCTATGAGTCAGGGTTGCAAGATCTTTCTCAAGCTGCGTCAATCGCCAATCTCCCAAAACCAGCATCCCTTTTTGAATCATCACATTGCCTTTCCCGTTATGAAAAAACGCCTGGCGAGAACCCCTCATTTCACTTACCCCTAAATATCTCCAGCTACGGAGTTCAGTTTCATAAGGATGCGCTGTAGGCCTGGCAATGACTTTATGAATTGACTTATTCTCTATTAATGAGTGAATACTCACTTCTATTGAATCTATTGCCTCATATAGTTCATCTTGTCCACTCTGTAATTCAATGCGTAGGAGAGCCAATTCCTTTTTAAGTCCAGAAATTTCCTTAAAGGACTCTTGGACCATAGCATCAGAACTTGTATTTTGAGACTGATAAGCAGTAAAAAGCGCAATACCAATCATTATTAAACATGCCCCGAGAGTAAATAACCCTCCCAATTTTTGGAGTTGTACAAATAGATTTGGACTGCTAATCGCCTCTGGTTTGGCGCGCTCTTTGCTCGATTTTGGGGGCTCTAAAGCGGCGCTTTTGGGGGAAGTGGTTTTACGAATTCCATGGGGATCAGGAATAGCTGGATCATCACCAAGCTCACTTAAAATCTCATCGAAAGATTGGGGAGAAATTTGGCGAGAGGGCATGCCCATATTTTTTAAGTTTTGCTAAAGAATAGCCATCAGCTTAGTCTGAAGCTGATGTCAGCAAAGGTAGCCCTAAAAACTCAAAAACTAGGATTTTGGAGCTTTTAGGTAAATTACTTAAGCACCCTATAATTTGAGCTTATGGCCCTCCCCCCAAAAGACAAGCCGCCGCAAAACCAGCGACCAACCCGTCAGTTCGATAAAGGCCCGCGATATTCCCGAGTAGGGCCTGGTTCACCCCGAAAATCTTCTAGCAATCCTTTAGTAAAGGCAATGTTAATAATTGGCGTCGTATTTGCCTTGGTGGTAATGCTGCTGATGGGGTACGCATTTTTAGTAGCCAAGCCCAATTTACCGAAAATATCGGCTTTAACAGATTACAACCCAAAAACCCCTCTTCGGATTTATACAGCCGACAAGGTTTTAATTGGCGAGTTTGGCGAAGAGCGCCGCAAGGTCATCCCTTTGGATGAAATTCCACAAAGCATGCGTAATGCAGTTTTGGCTATCGAGGATGATCGCTTCTACTCCCATGGTGGGGTCGATTATGTGGGGATTTTGCGGGCCACCCTGACCAATTTACGTGGGAATCTTTCTCAGGGCGCCTCCACCATCACCATGCAGGTAGCTCGAAACTTTTTCCTAAGCAATGAGAAAACTTTCAGTCGAAAAATTTATGAAGTTTTATTGGCCTGGGAAATTGAGTCTCAACTAACCAAAGATAAGATTCTCGAAATCTATATGAATCAGATTTTCTTAGGCCAAAGGGCTTATGGTTTTTCAAGTGCGGCCCAGATTTATTTTGGTAAAGAATTAAAAGACATCACGATTGCAGAATCTGCCATGTTAGCTGGCTTGCCTAAGGCCCCATCGGCGTATAACCCAGTCACTAATTTTCGTCGCGCTAAGATTCGTCAAGAATATATCTTGCAACGCATGCGTGATCTTGGATATATCTCATCAGACCAATACCAAAAGGCCATGTCTGAGGAGTTGCGTATTCGCGGTCTGGGCAATGAATTTGCGGTACGCGCAGACTTCCCTGCAGAAATGGTTCGCCAGTTACTATTTAATCAATACGGTGAGGCTATTTACTCTCAAGGAATCGATGTCTACACCACGATCTTAAAAGCAGATCAAGATGCTGCTTATAAAGCTGTGCGTCGCGGTATTTTTGAGTATGACTTACGTCACGCTTATCGTGGTCCAGAGGGCTTTATTGATCTTCCTGAAGATCGCGTCAAGCGTCAACGCGCGATTGATGAGGCTTTGCTTGCCTATCCACAATTAGATGATTTGCAGTCTGGAGTTGTGCTTGACGTTAAGCCAAAAGAAATGCAAGTCATGATTGCTACTGGCGATACGGTCACCTTAAAAGGCGATGGTATGAAATTAGCTTCGGCTTCAATTACCGATAGCACTCAGCCCAAAAAACGTTTACGCCCAGGTGCAGTAGTGAGACTGCTTTTGGATGGCGACACTTGGAAGTTAGCGCAGTTGCCCCAAGTTGAGGCAGCTTTCGTCTCTATGAATGCAGATTCTGGCGCGATTTTGTCTCTCGTTGGCGGCTTCGATTTTCGCCGTAATCAATTTAACCACGTCACTCAAGCATTGCGTCAGCCAGGCTCTTCCTTCAAGCCTTTTATTTATGCTGCTGCAATTGAAAAAGGTTTTACGCCAAGCACCATGGTGAACGATGCACCTTTATCAATTGGAAGTATGGAGACCGGTAGCCAGGCTTGGGAGCCAAAGAACTACGATGGTAAATATGAAGGCATGATGCGCTTGCGAACAGCATTAGCAAAGTCTAAGAATTTAGTTTCTGTTCGCGTTATTCGTGCAATCGGCCCTTCATATGCCCAGGAATATATTCAGCGGTTTGGTTTTGAGCCTGAAAAACACCCACCTTATTTAACGATGGCTTTGGGCGCGGGTTCAGTAACGCCTTTACAGATGGCCTCAGCCTACAGCGTATTTGCAAATGGTGGCTATCGTGTAGATCCTTTTTTAATCAACAAGATGGTGGATTCCAAAGGGGAGGTTTTGTTTGAGGCTAAACCTGTTCGTGTTGGAGATGGTGCTACGCGTGTTTTAGATGCGCGTACTGCTTTCGTAATGGATAGTTTGTTGCAAGAGGTGACTAAGACTGGCACTGCAGCATCCGCTAGAGCTAAATTGGGCCGCAGTGATATTGCTGGAAAAACTGGCACTACCAATGAATCTCATGATGCTTGGTTCGCAGGCTACAACCCCAAAATAGTGGCGATTGCTTGGATTGGTTTTGATAGGCCGGCCAGCTTGGGTGATCGAGAAACTGGTGGCGGGCTTGCTTTACCAATGTGGATCTCTTACATGTCAGTAGCTCTAAAAGATGTGCCACAAGAATCACGTGAAGTTCCAAGTGGCGTGACACAAGCAGATGGCGATTGGTTTATCCCTGAATTTTCACGTAGTGGCGGCCCACGCGAACTTCAGTAGTTCGTTGTCAAAATGGCTCGGCAAGCGCGCACCGTAATACCTGGCCAAGTAATGCATGTCATGGTTCGTGGCAATAATCGAGAGACTCTTTTCTTTAGCCCTGAAGACCGTCGTACTTATTTAGATTGGTTGCGAGAGGCCGCAAAACAATTTGGCTGTGCAGTCCATGCATTTGCATTAATGCCGAATCATGTGCATTTGTTGATGACGCCGCAAAATAAAGATTCACTCGCCAAAACAATGCAGTCTTTGGGTAGACGCTATGCGCAGTATTTCAATCAACAGCACAAACGATCTGGAACCATTTGGGAGGGACGTTATCGCTCCTCCTTAATTGATCCCGATTATTTTTTACGTTGCCAACGCTATATCGAGCTCAATCCAGTGAGAGCGGGTTATGAATCCACCCCCCAAGATTCCAGTTGGACTAGCTTTGCAAGCCATATTGGTGGAAATGCTGAGTCTTGGTTGGTTGACCACCAACACTTTTGGAAGTTAGGTAATACGCCTTTTGAAAGACAAATGAGCTGGGCGAACTTTGTAAAAGATGGAGCGCCTCACTGGGAGGATCAGCAAATTACCGAATCTTTACTTCGATCCAAGCCTTGGGTTAGTGATATTTACGCCAATAAGCTGTTTAAAGACGATCCATCGCTGACCCAAATACGTGATCGTGGACGCCCTAGAAAAATAAATCCAATAAATTCAATAGCTTAGAATTTTTATAGGATCTCTCTAGAGCTTAGCTCTCTAACTCTGTCCCTATTTAAAGAGTTCATTTTGGTGCGTCTTAGGAATAAATGGGACAGACTCATTTTATTTCTATTGCATCGGTATGGGTATTCACCTATATTTGATCCTCCAAAAGTAATCAGGCCTTTGTTGCCCCTCGGAAATACCATGACTACAAAATTAAATTCTGATCTTCGCCCAATCGCTCAAGGTTTATATGACCCTCGAAACGAGCATGATGCCTGTGGCGTCGGTTTTGTCGCGCATATTAAAGGTAAGAAATCCCACGAGATTGTTAGCCAAGGTTTGCAGATTCTGGAAAACCTGGATCACCGAGGTGCAGTTGGTGCTGACCCATTGATGGGTGATGGTGCCGGCATCTTGATTCAGATTCCCGATACTTTGTACCGCGAAGAAATGGCTAAACAAGGTGTGACTTTGCCACCTTTAGGTGAATACGGTGTCGGCATGATTTTCTTGCCAAAAGAGCAAGCATCACGTTTAGCTTGTGAACAAGAATTAGAGCGCACTGTGCGTTTAGAAGGTCAAGTTGTTTTAGGTTGGAGAGACGTGCCGGTAGATGTGAAATTACCAATGTCACCAACAGTACAAATGACAGAGCCATTCATTCGTCAAATTTTTATCGGCCGTGGTCGTGACATCATGACGACGGATGCACTTGAGCGCAAGTTGTATGTGATTCGTAAAACGGCGAGCCATGCAATTCAAGATCTACATTTGAAGCACGGTAAAGAATATTTTGTTGCCTCCATGTCTGCCCGAACCATCGTTTATAAGGGTTTGCTGTTAGCAAATCAAGTGGGAGCGTATTACCAAGACTTGCAAGATCAACGCACCATATCAGCACTTGCATTAGTGCACCAGCGTTTCTCTACAAATACTTTTCCTGCTTGGGAATTAGCTCATCCATACCGCATGATTGCGCACAATGGCGAGATTAATACTGTTAAAGGTAACGTCAATTGGGTTAATGCACGTGAGGGAGCAATTAGTTCCCCAGTGCTGGGCGATGACTTGCAAAAATTATGGCCACTGATTTACCCCGGCCAGTCAGATACCGCCTGTTTTGATAACTGCTTAGAGCTCTTAGTGATGTCAGGTTATCCATTGGCGCAAGCCATGATGATGATGATTCCAGAGGCATGGGAGCAGCATGCATTGATGGATGATAATCGCCGTGCTTTCTATGAATATCACGCAGCTATGATGGAGCCATGGGATGGTCCAGCTGCAATGGCATTTACCGATGGTCGTCAAATCGGCGCCACCTTAGATCGCAACGGTTTGCGTCCAGCGCGTTATTACGTCACTGATGATGACTTGGTCATCATGGCTTCTGAGGCTGGCGTGTTACCTATTCCAGAAAGCAAGATTATTCAAAAATGGCGCCTACAGCCAGGCAAGATGTTCATGATCGACATGGAGCAAGGCCGCATCATTGATGACGTTGAACTCAAGAACGCAGTATCAAAAGCCAAGCCATACAAGAGCTGGATTGATGCAGTGCGCGTCAAACTCGATGAGGTTGATGCAAGCAAGGCCGACTTGGTTGATGAAAAAACGACGATACGTCCAGTAGCTAAATTATTAGACCGCCAACAGGCGTTTGGTTATACCCAAGAAGATATTAAATACCTCATGGCTCCAATGGCCATGAATGGTGAAGAGGCGATTGGTTCAATGGGCAACGATAGCCCATTAGCTGTTCTTTCTAATAAGAACAAGCCTTTATATAACTACTTTAAGCAATTATTTGCACAGGTTACTAATCCTCCAATTGATCCTATTCGCGAGAATATGGTGATGTCATTGGTGTCATTCATTGGGCCAAAGCCTAACTTATTAGATACCAACAACATCAACCCTCCAATGCGCTTGGAAGTCAGTCAGCCAATTTTAGATTTTGATGACATCACCAAGATTCGACATATTGGCCACTACACCAATGGTAAGTTCCGCTCTTATGAACTTGATATTTGTTATCCAGCGGTATGGGGCAGAGCTGGCATTGAGGCACGCTTAGCATCTTTGTGCGCAGAAGCAGCTGATGCAGTACGTTCCGGTTACAACATCTTGATTGTGAGCGATCGGCAAGTTGATGAGAAGCATGTTGCGATTCCTGCTTTATTGGCAACTTCTGCAATTCATCAACATTTAGTTGAAAAAGGTTTGCGTACCAGCGTAGGTCTCGTGGTTGAGACTGGTAGCGCTCGTGAAACACATCACTTTGCACTCTTGGCTGGCTATGGTGCCGAAGCAGTTCATCCATATCTCGCTATGGAAACATTAACTGAGATGGCAAAGGGCTTGTCGGGCGAGCTGTCTGGTGAAAAAGCGGTTAAAAACTTTATTAAAGCAGTTGGTAAGGGCTTGCAAAAAGTGATGTCCAAAATGGGCATCTCTACCTATATGTCCTACACCGGCTCACAGATTTTTGAAGCGATTGGCTTGAACCAAGAGATCATTAATCAGTATTTCAAGGGCACCCCATCAAACGTTGGTGGTATTGGTGTGTTTGAGGTGGCTGAAGAAGCTCTGCGTATGCATACAGCTGCGTTTAGCAATGATCCAGTACTCACTAATATGCTTGATGCCGGTGGTGAATATGCTTTCCGTATTCGCGGTGAAAACCACATGTGGACACCAGACACGATTGCAAAGTTGCAACATTCCACTCGGATTGGTGCTGAGAAGGGCTACCAGACCTATAAAGAGTATGCCAACATCATCAATGACCAAACCAAACGTCAAATGACATTGCGTGGCCTCTTTGAATTCAAGCTTGATCCAGCAAAAGCGATTCCATTGGATGAAGTCGAATCTGCCAAAGAAATTGTGAAACGTTTTGCTACGGGCGCAATGTCTTTGGGTTCGATCTCTACCGAAGCACATGCTACTTTGGCAATTGCGATGAACCGCATTGGTGGCAAGTCTAATACTGGCGAAGGCGGTGAAGATCCTAATCGCTATATTAATGAGCTCAAAGGCATTCCAATCAAAAAAGGCGAAACTCTTGCCAGTGTATTGGGCAGTGATGTTGTGGAAGCGAATATCCCATTACTTGATGGCGACTCATTGCGCTCCAAAATTAAACAGGTTGCCTCTGGTCGTTTTGGTGTTACCACTGAGTACTTGCGCTCTGCAGATCAAATTCAGATCAAAATGGCGCAAGGTGCTAAGCCAGGCGAAGGCGGTCAATTACCTGGTGGCAAAGTATCTGACTATATTGGCAAGTTACGCTTCTCCGTACCAGGGGTTGGTTTGATTTCTCCTCCTCCACACCATGATATTTATTCGATTGAAGATATTGCTCAGTTAATTCATGACTTGAAGAACGTCAATCCTAAAGCAGACGTTTCTGTGAAGCTGGTATCTGAAGTTGGGGTTGGCACTGTAGCCGCTGGTGTTGCTAAGGCAAAAGCAGACCACGTGGTGATCGCTGGCCATGATGGTGGTACGGGTGCTTCACCACTTTCTTCGATTAAACATGCTGGCTCACCCTGGGAACTTGGTTTGGCTGAAACACAGCAAACCCTTGTTCTCAATGGTTTACGTAGCCGTATTCGGGTTCAGGCTGATGGCCAAATGAAGACAGGTCGTGACGTCGTGATCGGTGCATTGTTGGGCGCAGATGAATTTGGTTTTGCAACAGCACCATTGGTGGTTGAAGGTTGCATCATGATGCGCAAGTGCCATTTGAATACATGCCCAGTGGGTGTTGCTACGCAAGACCCAGAATTACGTAAGAAATTCTCTGGCAAGCCTGAGCATGTTGTGAACTTCTTCTTCTTTATTGCCGAAGAGGCTCGTGAAATCATGGCGCAATTAGGCATTCGTAAGTTTGATGAGCTGATTGGCCGAGTTGATTTATTAGATACCCGTAAAGGCATTGATAACTGGAAAGTACATGGCCTAGATTTCAGCAAGATTTTTGCTGAGCCACAAGTGGCAAGCGATGTTCCGCGTTATCAAGTCTTAACGCAGGATCATGGCTTGGCAAGTGCGCTTGACAATATCTTGATTGAGAAAAGTGAGCCTGCATTAGAGCGTGGCGAGAAAGTGTCATTCATCGTCCCAGTCAAAAACGTGAACCGCACTGTTGGCGCAATGCTTTCAGGTGAAGTTGCACAGCGTTTTGGGCATGCTGGTTTACCTGATGACACGATTCATATTCAATTGAATGGCACTGCCGGCCAAAGCTTCGCAGCCTTCTTAGCCCGCGGTATTACATTGGATTTAGTGGGTGATGGTAATGACTATGTTGGTAAAGGCTTATCTGGTGGCCGCGTGATTGTGCGTGCCCCACATGAGTTCCGTGGTGACACAGCCAAGAACATCATTGTTGGTAATACCGTTCTATACGGTGCAATTGCTGGCGAAGCCTTCTTTAATGGTGTTGCTGGCGAGCGCTTTGCAGTGCGTAATTCTGGAGCCACTACGGTTGTGGAAGGTACTGGCGACCATGGTTGTGAATACATGACTGGTGGAACTGTAGCCGTGCTTGGTACCACTGGGCGCAACTTTGCTGCAGGTATGAGCGGTGGCATTGCTTATGTCTATGATGAAGATGGTTTATTCGATAAGCGTTGCAATACTAGTATGGCAACTTTAGAAAAAGTATTGCCGTCTGCAGAGCAAATAGCCAAGATGCCTCAGTCTGAGTGGCATGCTCCAGTTGATGTGAAAGATGGTGGAGAGCGCTTAACTGATGAGCAAATTTTGAAGAGCTTAATTGAGCGTCATTTCCGCTACACCGGTTCTGAGCGTGCTAAAGCACTCTTGGCTGATTGGGAAAATTCCCGTAGTCGTTTTGTGAAGGTACTCCCAACTGAGTACAAGCGCGCTCTAGGTGAGTTATGGGACAAGGCGCAAAACAAAGTTGTCACTGCTTAATTAATACGGATATTAAGAAAAGATACTAAGGATTAGATATGGGTAAGGTCACTGGATTTATGGAGTTTGAGCGCGTCGATGAAACATACGAAGCGCCTGCTAAACGTCTCCACCATTACAAAGAGTTTGTTATCACTTTAACTGATGATGAGGCCAAGATTGAGGGCGCTCGTTGTATGGATTGCGGTATTCCATTTTGTAATAACGGGTGCCCAGTCAATAACATCATTCCTGACTTCAATGATTTAGTATTCCATAATGATTGGAAAAATGCTTTAGATGTTTTGCAATCTACCAATAACTTTCCAGAGTTTACGGGTCGTATTTGTCCGGCGCCTTGCGAGGCTGCATGCACCTTAGGAATTAATCGTGCTCCTGTCGGCATTAAGTCTATCGAGCATGCCATTATTGATAAAGGTTGGGAAAGTGGTTGGGTTAAGCCTCAGCCATCTAAAACCAAGACTGGTAAAAAAGTGGCAGTTGTTGGTGGCGGTCCTGCAGGTATGGCGGCCGCTCAGCAGTTAGCGCGCGTTGGTCATGATGTCACTGTGTTTGAAAAGAATGATCGCATTGGCGGCTTACTGCGCTATGGCATTCCTGATTTCAAAATGGAAAAGTGGCTCATTGATCGTCGTGTAGAGCAGATGCAGGCTGAAGGTGTGAAATTTGAAACTGGTGTTTTTGTTGGTAAAGATGCCATGGGCGCTGAAGTAAAAAATTACTCGACCAAAACTGTTTCTCCTGAGCAGTTGATGAAAGATTTTGATGCTGTAGTCATTACTGGCGGCGCTGAACAGCCGCGCGACTTACCTGTACCTGGCCGTGAATTGAATGGTGTGCACTATGCATTGGAATTTTTGATTCCACAAAATAAAGAGAATGCTGGCGACTTTAAAAATGATATCCGGGCAACTGATAAACATGTTGTTGTGATTGGTGGTGGTGATACTGGTTCTGATTGTGTTGGCACATCCAATCGTCACGGCGCAAAACAAGTGACTCAGTTTGAATTACTCCCGCAACCTCCAGAAGTCGAGAACAAACCTTTGGTATGGCCTTATTGGCCAACTAAGCTGCGGACCTCCTCTTCGCATGAGGAAGGTTGCGAGCGTGATTGGTCAGTAGGAACAAAGCGTTTTGAAGGTAAAAATGGCAAGGTAGAAAAACTAATTGGCGTTCGTTTGGAGTGGAAAGACGGCAAGATGGTTGAAGTGCCAAACTCTGAGTTTGAGATCAAAGCAGATTTGGTACTTTTGGCCATGGGATTTGTATCTCCAGTACAGCAGGTTCTGAATGCTTTTGGTGTAGAGAAAGATGCGCGGGGTAATGCTAAAGCAACTGTGGATGGCCAAAATGCATACCAAACAAACGTTTCAAAGGTATTTGCTGCTGGTGATATGCGTCGGGGACAGTCTTTGGTGGTTTGGGCGATACGTGAGGGACGTCAGTGTGCCCAGGCAGTAGACCAGTATTTAATGGGGTCATCTGTTTTACCCCGATAATATCGGGGATATGAACACTGTCCACTCAAACTCTTTGGATGCAAGCACTCAATCTGCAGAAGAAGTTGTCGTCTCTATTAAGGATGTCGACTTTTCCTATGCTCCAGGTGAGCGGCAGATTTTGTCGGGCCTCAATATGGAGTTTCGCCGCGGTCAAGTAGTCGCGGTAATGGGTGGATCAGGTTGCGGTAAAACGACGATACTTCGCTTAATTGGCGGTCAATTTACTGCTCAATCCGGGCAAGTGTTGTTTGAAGGTAAAGACATTGGCAGGATGGCTGACGGTCAATTGATGGCCGCGCGTCGTCGCATGGGTATGCTGTTTCAGTTTGGCGCGTTGTTTACAGATTTGAGTGTTTTTGAAAATGTTGCCTTCCCCTTGCGCGAACATACAGATTTAAGTGAAGAGCTTTTACGCTCTTTAGTATTGATGAAGTTAAATGCAGTGGGTTTACGAGGCGCTCGTGATTTAATGCCATCACAAATTTCTGGTGGCATGGCAAGACGTGTTGCTTTAGCTAGAGCAATCGCTCTAGACCCTCCGCTCATCATGTATGACGAGCCATTTGCTGGCTTAGATCCAATTTCTTTGGGTATCACAGCGCGATTGATACGCGATCTTAACAATGCGCTTGGCGCCACTAGCCTACTAGTGACGCATGATGTTGAAGAGACTTTTGAAATTGCTGATTACGTGTACTTCATTGCCAATGGTCATATTGGCGCGCAAGGGACACCGGCTGAATTAAGCCGCTCTACAGATCCCTTTGTCAGACAATTTTTAGATGCTGCTCCTGATGGTCCTGTGCCATTTCACTATCCAGGCCAGAGCTTGGCAGAAGATTTTGGATTGAGTACTTAATGATTGTGATACATAAACTTCTCGATTTATTCGGCGACCTTGGATTTTTTGTACGCCGTAATTTAACCAGTCTTGGACTTGCTGCAAGAATGTTTTCCGCAGTCATTCTACGTTCAGGATTTTTGCTCAAAAGACCCCGTTTAGTAATTGATCAAATTCTATTTGTAGGCAATCACTCTTTTGTAATCATTGCAGTCTCTGGTTTGTTTGTGGGATTTGTACTGGGATTACAGGGTTACTACACCTTAAATCGCTATGGTTCAGAGCAGGCATTGGGTTTATTAGTAGCCCTCTCTTTGACTCGTGAATTAGGCCCAGTAATTACCGCCTTATTATTTGCCGGCCGCGCTGGTACCTCATTGACTGCAGAAATTGGTTTGATGAAGGCTGGCGAACAGTTAAGTGCAATGGAAATGATGGCGGTTGATCCATTGGCTCGTGTGATCTCCCCACGACTGTGGGCTGGGATTATTTCTATGCCAATTTTGGCAACGATTTTTACCGCAGTAGGCGTTATGGGAGGCTATTTTGTTGGTGTCCCGCTGATCGGTGTTGATTCTGGAGCCTTTTGGTCTCAAATGCAGGGTGGTGTGGATCTCTTCTCAGATATTGGCAATGGCTTAATTAAAAGTGTGGTCTTTGGCGTGGCAGTGACGTTTATTGCCCTGTATCAAGGCTATGAAGCTAAACCTACACCGGAGGGCGTATCACAAGCCACCACCCGTACGGTGGTGATTTCCTCTTTATCGGTTTTGGCATTGGATTTCCTGCTAACCGCAATGATGTTCTCGAACTAGAAAGAATAAACTGGGGCTCTTATGAGAAAAAGTGCAATTGATATTTGGGTGGGAATCTTTGTTGCCATTGGTTTGCTGGCAGCTCTATTCCTTGCATTAAAGGTTGGGAATATGAACGCGGTGTCATTTGCGCCAACGTATAAAATTACCGCGCGTTTTGACAATATCGGCGGCTTGAAGCCACGTGCACCCGTAAAGAGTGCTGGTGTAGTCGTTGGTCGCATTGCTAATATTTCGTTTGATGACAAAACCTATCAAGCAACAGTTGTGATGACGATTGAAGACTCTTACAAGTTCCCAAAGGACTCATCTGCCAAGATTTTGACTTCAGGTTTATTGGGCGAGCAATATATTGGTCTCGAGGCTGGCGGCTCAGATGATTTATTGGCCGATGGTGGAAAAATAACCCAGACTCAATCAGCCGTTGTTCTAGAAAATCTCATTAGCCAATTCCTTTATAACAAGGCAGCAGATAGTGGTCAGGATAAGGGTGCAGCAAAATAATGTTGTCAGTAGTTAAGTTCATTAGTAGAGCTAGGCAATGCGCCTTGTTTTGTATAGCTTCTGCCTTAGTAGGTTGCGCCTCTATTCCTGCTGGTGTACAGCCGTCTCCACAAGACCCATGGGAATCATTTAATCGCTCCGTTTTTGAATTTAATGAAGGATTGGATGCGTATGTTCTAAAGCCGGTAGTTGCGGGCTATCGTTTTGTTTTGCCTGAATTTGTGCGTGAAGGTATTTATAACTTCTTTAGCAACTACAGCGATATTTACACGGCACTCTATAACTTATTGCAAGGCAAGCCTGCTTATGCATTCAATGATTTCATGCGTGTGGTCGTTAATACCACCTTCGGCTTAGGTGGTCTCATTGATATGGCGACTCCTGTTGGATTAGAGAAGCATAAGGAGGACTGGGGTCAAACCTTAGGCGTTTGGGGCGTGCCTGCCGGTCCGTATGTAGTTCTGCCCTTCTTTGGACCTAGTAATGTGCGCGATACGTTTGGTACAGCTGCTGACTTAGAGTCTGATTACCTGTTTAGATTATTGCCAGATGTAGCCTTAAGAAACAGTCTTACAGGCTTGCGCGTTGTCAATGCTCGTAATACCTATTACGAAGCTGGTGACTTATTGGATGGAGCGGCAATTGATAAGTACAGCTTCGTGCGGGATGCTTATATTCAGCGTCGTCAGTATCAGATTAATGAGGGCCGGGATGATGAAGAGTCTCCGCCGCCGGTTTACCAGAACCCTTACGAATAAGTAGTTTGCTTGGGGGCTAAAATAAGCCTCAATCTAGATAAAGATAGTGAGACAGTTGGATATGAAAAGTTATAAAAGAATCACTCAGTGCTTGGTGGCAGGTTTATTCCTTATCTCTGGTGCAGTATTTGCACAAACTCCTGATCAAGCAACTGCTCCTGACGCCTTAATCAAAATGGTTGTGACAGATGTCATGATTTCTATAAAGTCGGATCCCGATATTCAAAAAGGGAATCTTCCTAAGATTATCGATTTGGTTGAGAAGAAAATTGTTCCTTATTCCGATATGCGACGCACTACTGAAATGGCAATGGGACCCAATTGGAAAAAAGCTACCCCTGAGCAGCAAAATCAATTGGTATTGGAATTCAAAAACTTATTAATTCGGACCTATTCTGGTGCCTTAAGTCAGCTGCGTGATCAGACTGTGCAATTTAAGGCCCTACGTGCTGCTCCAGACGATAAAGAAGTCGTTGTCAAAACGGTTGTTCTCGGTCGTGGAGACCCAGTACCTTTGGATTACCGTCTTGAGAAAACGGATAAGGGCTGGAAGGTCTATGACATGAATATCATGGGTGTTTGGTTGGTTGAGGCTTACCGTAATCAGTTCTCAAATCAGATTAGTCAAAACGGTATAGATGGCCTCGTGAAGTTTTTGCAAGATCGCAATAAGCAGCTCGCAAATGCTAAACCTGCAAACTAAACACTTAGATATTTGACAATGCCTTTTTCTCTACCTAAGACAGTTACACAGGAAAATGCTTTGCAGCTAGAAAAACAGGGCCTATTGGATTTGCCCAATTTGCGGGCGATTGACTGCTCTTCACTAAAAGATTTTGATTCAACAGTGTTGACCGTTCTATTGGCGTGGCAAAAAAGGCTACAAGCTGATGGGCACTCTCTTTCTGTAGAGCATGCCCCAGAAAAGTTAAAAGTACTAGCTAGCCTCTATGGCGTATCCGCATTGCTAGGTTTGTAATCGCATGCAAGCTGCAATTTCAATTCAAAATATATCTAAATATTACGGCGCACTTCAGGCTCTCGATGATGTTTCGTTGACTATTGAGCCAGGTGAATTTTTTGGCTTACTTGGCCCTAATGGCGCTGGCAAAACTACCCTCATTTCTATCTTGGCTGGCTTGGTTACCCCAAGTAAAGGTCATGCAGCAATTATGGGTGCTGATGTACAAAAGACATTTCGTGAAGCGCGCCGAATGCTAGGCGTAGTTCCACAAGAGTTAGTATTTGACCCTTTTTTTACCGTTCGTGAAACCTTACGTTTTCAATCGGGCTACTTCGGCATTCGTAATAATGATGCATGGGTTGATGAGATCATCGCTAACCTTGATCTCACATCTAAAGCAGATAGCAATATGCGATCTTTATCTGGTGGCATGAAGCGTCGTGTATTGGTTGCTCAGGCATTGGTGCATAGACCTCCAGTGATTATTCTGGATGAACCCACTGCTGGTGTGGATGTGGAGTTGCGCCAATCTTTATGGCAGTTCATTAGCCGCTTGAATCAAGATGGCCATACGATTGTGCTAACCACCCATTACCTAGAGGAAGCCGAAGCCTTATGTCAGCGCATCGCCATGCTCAAGCAAGGCAAGATTGTCGCCTTAGATACCACCGCTAATCTCTTAGCTCGTCATGGCTCTGTAAAAAAAGACGGTGAAGGTAAGACGGATTTAGAAGAGGTGTTTGTCAATATCATGTCCGGAGGTAATGCATGAAGCATGGACTGAGTAGGCCGCCTTTAGAGTACGGTAGTGGTTTCCCAACATTATTACGTAAAGAAGTGTTACGTTTTTATAAGGTGGGGTTTCAGACTGTAGCTGCACCAGTGCTAACGGCTGTTTTGTACCTTATGATTTTTGGCCATGTTCTCGAAGGTAGAGAAGTCTATGGCCGTTTAAGTTACACCGCGTTTTTAATACCCGGCTTAGTCATGATGAGCATTTTGCAAAATGCATTTGCAAATACTTCCTCTTCCTTAATCCAGTCTAAGGTTACGGGTAATTTAGTATTTGTTTTACTATCTCCCTTGAGCCATTTTGAATTCTATGCAGCCTATATTTTGGCAGCGGTGTTTCGTGGTGTAGTGGTTGGCTTTGGGGTGCTTTTGATTACTGCTTGGTATGGCCTGCCTACATTAGAGTATCCATTATGGATTTTGACCTTTGCTTTTTTGGGCGCCGCTATTTTAGGTAGTTTGGGTTTAATTGCTGGCATCTGGGCGGATAAATACGATCAACTGGCTGCCTTTCAGAACTTCGTCATCATGCCTGCCACCATGTTGTCAGGGGTTTTCTATTCAATTCACTCATTACCACCAGCATGGCAGGTTGTGTCGCATTTCAACCCATTCTTTTACATGATTGATGGGTTCCGCTACGGCTTTTTCGGGGTTTCTGATTTCTCCCCATGGAATAGTTTGGCAATTATTACCTGTTTTTTTATTGCCGTTTCTGTCATTGCTTTGCGCTTATTGCAAAAGGGCTATAAGCTCCGCCTTTAATTATTCAGTTTTATTAGGAGAGATTTATGTTTCCAACCCCCGAGCAAATTGAGGGCTATATTAAGCAGGGAATTGTCTGCACCCATATTCAAGTAGAGGGTGATGGCCAGCATTTTTTTGCAACGATTGTGAGTCCAGAATTTGAAGGCAAGCGTTTAGTGCAACGCCATCAAATGGTCTATGGCGCGATGGGCGATCGGATGAAAGCTGAAGTACATGCTTTATCGATTAAGGCATTTACGCCTGAAGAATTTGCCCAGAATTCTGCGGCCTAATAATAGAACTATAGAAGTTTTTACTGGAATTTTTTCATGGATAAATTAAGAATGGTTGGCGGCACGCCTCTTAAGGGTGAGGTAGTTATCGCAGGCGCCAAAAATGCGGCCTTACCGATTCTTTGCGCATGCTTGCTTACTGATCAGCCTGTGGTACTTCGTAATGTTCCAGACTTACAGGATGTGCGCACGATGCTCAAACTCCTGCAAGAAATTGGCGTGACCGTTACATTTCCTGATGCGAGTGATCGTAGTCACCTGGTGCTTAGTGCAGCCGTGATCAAGAGTTCTGAAGCAACCTATGAGATGGTGAAAACCATGCGCGCCTCTATTCTGGTTCTTGGCCCCCTGCTTGCCAGAATGCATAGCGCTAAGGTCTCCTTGCCCGGTGGTTGTGCTATTGGTGCTCGTCCGGTAGATCAGCACATCAAGGGCTTGAAGGCCATGGGTGCAAGTATCAAGATTAAGAGTGGCTATATTCAAGCAGAAACCAAGCCACCAACAGAGCGCCTTAAAGGTGCATCAATTTTGACTGACATGATTACGGTAACAGGCACAGAGAATTTATTGATGGCGGCTACCTTAGCATCAGGTACAACAATTCTAGAAAACGCTGCACGCGAACCAGAGGTCAGCGATCTTGCCGAGTTATTGGTGAAGATGGGTGCCAAGATATCTGGTATTGGTAGTGATCGTTTAGTCATTGAGGGAGTTGAAAAACTGCACGGCGCTGAGCATGCAGTAATTCCGGATCGTATTGAGGCGGGCACATTTTTGTGCGCAGTTACTGCAGCTGGTGGCGAGGTGTTTGTGAAGCATTGTCGCCCTGATACTTTAGATGCGGTGATGGTGAAACTTAAAGAAGCCGGCCTACAAATGGAGATTGGTTCGGATTGGATCAAAGCCTCTATGCATGGTCGCCCTAAGGCGGTAAGTTTTCGCACTTCAGAATACCCAGCTTTCCCAACCGATATGCAGGCGCAATTGATGGCTGTCAATGCAGTAGCAGGTGGCAGCTCTACGATTACTGAAACAATTTTTGAGAATCGTTTTATGCATGTGCAAGAGTTAAATCGCTTAGGCGCTGATATCGCAATCGAAGGAAATACCGCAATTGTGCAGGGCGTTGAAAAGCTCTCGGGTGCTATTGTGATGGCGACAGATTTACGCGCTTCTGCTAGTTTGGTAATTGCTGGCTTGGCAGCTCAAGGTGAAACTCAGGTTGACCGGATCTACCATTTGGATCGTGGCTATGACCGTATGGAGCATAAATTGACGCTTTTGGGCGCAAAGATTGAGCGCATCAAGTAAGCCTGATGGATAATTAGTCCATGAAATTGACTTTAGCCCTCTCTAAGGGCCGCATCTTCGAAGAGACTACAGAGATCTTATCCAAGATCGGCATTGTGCCGAAGGAAGATCCTGAAAAGTCACGCAAACTCATTATTGAGACCTCAAATCCAGATGTGCGCTTGATTATTGTGCGTGCCTCGGATGTGCCTACCTATGTGCAATTTGGGGGTGCTGATTTTGGCGTGGCAGGTTTGGATGTGCTGATGGAAAAAGGGACTGATGGTCTTTATGTGCCTTACGACCTCAATATTGCAAAGTGCCGTATGTCGGTTGCAGTGCGTGAAGGCTTTGACTATGCAGCGGCGGTTAAGCAGGGCTCTCGCTTAAAGGTAGCCACGAAATATGTCAATTGCGCACGCGAGCACTTTGCTAACAAAGGCGTACACATTGATACGATTCAGCTCTATGGCTCTATGGAGTTGGCGCCACTAGTAGGTTTAGCTGATGCGATTGTGGACTTGGTTTCGACTGGTAATACGCTTAAAGCTAATGGCTTGGTTGAAGTTGAACCGATTGCTGATATCAGTGCACGTCTAGTAGTGAACCAAGCTTCATACAAGCGTAAGCGTGCCCAACTGCAACCGATTTTTGAGTTGCTGAAGTAAAGCGCAACCTTACTTCCCACACAAATGCCTACACAAATTAAAGTCAAGCGCCTCAATAGCGAGGATGCGGGTTTCAAAGAAACTCTACTCTCTAGTCTTTCCTTGCCTATGGCTGATGATGAGGCGATTGATGCTACTGTCGCCAAGATACTTTTAGCAGTAAAGGAAAAAGGTGATGAAGCAGTCTTGGCTTTTACCAAACAATTTGATCGCTTAAATATTAATCAGGTTTCTGAATTAGAGATTCCGCAAAAAGATTTAGAGCAAGCTTATAAGTCTTTAGCTGCCGATCAAAAAAGTGCATTAGATATTGCCGCACAAAGAGTGCGCACATATCACGAGCAGCAAAAGATTGAAGCGGGTTGTCACTCTTGGGAATATGAAGAGGCAGATGGTACGCGCTTAGGTCAAAAAGTCACAGCACTAGATCGTGTCGGCATTTATGTTCCCGGTGGTAAAGCTGCTTACCCCTCTTCCGTTTTGATGAATGCTATACCAGCCAAAGTCGCTGGTGTTGAGGAAGTCATCATGGTTGTACCAACGCCCGATGGTGCACGCAACCCATTGGTATTGGCTGCTGCTTATTTGGCGGGCGTGGATCGCGTCTTTACGATTGGCGGCGCACAAGCAGTTGGCGCTTTAGCTTATGGCACAAAAACTGTTCCGGCAGTAGACAAGATCGTTGGTCCAGGTAACGCTTATGTTGCTGCTGCTAAGCGAAGGGTATTTGGGATTGTTGGGATCGATATGATTGCCGGCCCTTCAGAAATTTTGGTCCTGTGCGATGGCTCAAGCGATCCTGACTGGGTTGCGATGGACCTGTTTTCTCAAGCGGAGCACGATGAACAGGCCCAATCTATTTTGCTTTGCCCAGATGCTAGCTTTATTGAACAAGTGCAGGCCAGTATGAATAAGCTACTTCCTGAGATGCCCAGAGCTAAAGTTATCGAAGCATCTTTAACGAATCGCGCTTTATTGATTCAGGTAAGAGATATGAGTGAGGCTTGCGAGATTGCTAATGCAATTGCCGCAGAGCACTTAGAAATTTGCGCTACTGATCCTCGCAAGTGGGCGGAGAAAATTTTTCATGCCGGGGCTATTTTTATGGGTAACTACACCAGTGAGTCGCTTGGGGATTACTGCGCTGGACCGAACCATGTGTTGCCAACAGCCCGCACTGCCCGCTTTTCATCCCCGCTGGGTGTATATGACTTTATTAAGCGCTCCAGCATGATTGAAGTAAGTGAAGCCGGTGCCCAGACGCTAGGAAAAGTTGCTAGTACTCTTGCCCATGGTGAGGGATTGCAAGCCCATGCACGCGCTGCTGAGATGCGTCTGAAAAAATAACTCGGAAATAATGCAGAAAAATCTAAGCTAGTATTTCTGTCAAAGCGGCGACGAGTTCGCCGCTTTGTTCATCTGTACCAATCGTAATGCGCAAGAACTCTTCGATGCGTGGCAACTTAAAGTGCCGCACGATGATGCCGCGATCTCGCAATGCTTGATAGAGTTTTGCACCAGCATGCCCAGGATGGCGAGTAAAGATAAAGTTTGCAGTGGAAGGTAATGTCTTAAATCCTAGAGCACTCAAATCGCTTACTAGCTTGGCACGGGTTTGCATTACCTTTTGAGAAGTTTCCTCAAGATGAGCTTGATCCTCAATCGCTGCGATTGCACCTGCCTGTGCTAGGCGCCCCAGAGGATAGGAGTTGAAACTATTTTTGACGCGCTCCAAGCCTGCAATTAAATCGGGATGACCTACCGCAAAGCCAACGCGCAGACCAGCAAGCGCTCTTGATTTTGAGAGCGTATGAACAACGAGAAGATTCTCTGGGCAAGCGGTACCACGTAATAGCGGAATACAAGACTCTGTACCGTAATCAACATAGGCTTCATCAATTACTACTACAGAATCTTTATTGTGAGAGATAAGAGTTTCAATTTCAGAATACGTTATCGATCTACCAGTTGGCGCATTTGGATTAGGAAAAATAATTCCACCATTTGGAGCTTTGTAATCTACCAGATTGATTTCAAATTCTTTTCCCAGTGGCATTACCTTGTGGTCAATGCCAAGTAGTTTGCAGTAGACCGGGTAGAAGCTGTAAGTGATATCAGGAAAGAGAACTGGTTTGCTGTGTTTGAGTAGGCCAGCAAAAACATGTGCCAGAACTTCATCTGAGCCGTTTCCTAAAAAGACTTGTTTTGGGTCTAAGCCATGTAACTTGGCAATGGCTTGCTTTAGTGCAGCGCCCTCTGGATCGGGATAAAGACGTAAATCTTCGTTGTTTTGGCCATCAATTGCCGCAAGAGCTCTGGGCGATGGTCCATAAGGACTTTCGTTTGTGTTGAGCTTTACCAGCCGCTGCATTTGCGGTTGCTCCCCTGGGACATAAGGGGTCAAGGTCTGAACAACAGGGCTCCAAAAACGGCTCATTAGGGTACTCAGCTCAAAAATCAGAATGAAAGTGAAGCAATATCTGCATTTATATATCTTCTAGGAATGATATTATGAGGCTTCAATCAACACTTCGCCTCGCGGCGCAATGAAATGCGGCAAGCCGACGTCACCCGAAATACTTCGGAAACCAAAATTCAAATTTCCATCAATTTAGATGGTACTGGTAAGGCTGAGCTGGCCTCAGGCGTTCCTTTTCTAGACCATATGCTCGATCAGATTGCCCGTCACGGCATGATTGACCTCAAAGTGGTCGCTAATGGCGATACCCATATTGATGATCACCATACTGTTGAAGATGTGGGAATTACCTTGGGCCAAGCTTTTGCTAAGGCAGTTGGCGATAAAGCGGGCATTACCCGTTATGGTCACTCCTATGTTCCTTTAGACGAAACCCTCTCGCGAGTTGTGATCGATTTTTCTGGTCGTCCAGGATTGGAATTCAACGTGCCATTTACTCGCGCTCGAGTAGGCGACTTTGATGTTGATCTCAGTATTGAGTTTTTCCGCGGCTTTGTGAATCACGCTGGAGTGACTTTACACATTGATAATTTGCGCGGCATTAATGCGCACCATCAAATTGAAACTGTGTTCAAGGCTTTTGGCCGTGCCTTACGTATGGCTCTAGCCATTGATCCACGGGCATCTGGTGCCGTCCCTTCAACTAAAGGCAGTCTCTAACCTAGACACCTTATAGTTGCTCTGCAGACAACAGCGAAAGATAAGCTAAATTGGCGCAAACGATTGCGATAGTTGATTATGGAATGGGTAATCTGCGTTCCGTATATCAAGCATTTCATCATGTAGCTCCAGATGACAATGTATTAATTGCTCATAAGCCGGAAGAAATTCTTTCTGCGAATCGTATTGTCTTGCCTGGTCAAGGAGCCATGCCTGATTGTATGAAACATCTTGAAGAGTCTGGTTTATTAGAGGCGCTCTTAGAGGTATCAAAAAATAAGCCCCTACTTGGAGTGTGTGTAGGTGAGCAGATGCTATTTGATCAAAGTGCTGAAGTGCGTTCAACAGAAAAGAGCCTATGGACATCCTGTTTGGGCTTAATCCCTGGCGAGGTCCACCGTTTTGAGTTGGCTGGCAAGAGGCAGGCTGATGGCTCTGCTTATAAGGTTCCTCATATGGGTTGGAATCAGGTGCGTCAAGACTCAAAACACCCCCTTTGGATTGGTATTCCTGACTTAAGCAGCTTTTATTTTGTCCATAGCTACTATGTTGTGCCGCAACGCAAAGAAGATATTGCGGGCTCCACAGAATACGGGGACTGGTTTACTTCTGCTGTGGCACGAGATAATATTTTCGCTACACAATTTCATCCAGAAAAAAGTGCAGAATACGGATTAAAGCTTTATCAAAATTTTGTTTCTTGGCAACCTTAAAACCTTCTAACCTTTAGATATGCTGCTGATTCCTGCAATTGATCTCAAAGACGGCCACTGCGTTCGACTTGAACAAGGTGATATGGACAAAGCCACGATTTTCTCGGAAGATCCTGGTGCGATGGCAGCACACTGGATTAGCAAAGGTGCGCGTCGCTTGCATCTTGTAGATCTCAATGGCGCCTTTGCTGGCAAGCTTAAAAATGAGTCTGCTATCAAATCGATTCTCAAAGCAGTGGGAAATGAGATTCCTGTTCAATTGGGCGGCGGTATTCGTGATCTTGAAACGATTGAGCGTTTATTGGATGACGGTATTAGTACCGTGATCATTGGTACTGCTGCAGTGAAGAGCCCTGGCTTTGTGCAAGATGCGTGTACTGCATTCCCTGGCCATGTGATGGTTGGCTTAGATGCACGTGATGGCAAGGTCGCTACGGACGGTTGGAGCAAGATCACTGGTCATGAAGTGATTGACCTGGCTAAGAAGTTTGAAGACTGGGGCGTTGAAGCAATCATCTATACCGACATTGGTCGCGACGGCATGCTTAAGGGCGTCAATATTGACGCTACCATTAAGCTTGCTCAGGCTATTCGCATTCCAGTCATTGCAAGTGGCGGCCTCTCAAGTAATAAGGATATCGAAGCGCTCTGCAAGGCAGAAGAAGAGGGCGTAATGGGCGTGATTGCTGGCCGCTCTATCTATGCTGGAGACCTTGATCTTGCAGTAGCTCAAAAATATGCGGATGAGTTAACTCTCAAGTACGCAAAGAAAATTATCTAGTGCTTACTAAGCGAATTATTCCTTGCCTCGATGTCACTGCAGGGCGAGTTGTAAAGGGTGTGAATTTCGTTGGTTTACGAGATGCAGGTGATCCTGTAGAAATCGCTAAACGTTATGACACACAAGGCGCCGATGAGCTTACTTTCTTAGACATCACTGCAACATCTGATGGACGTGATTTAATCTTGCACATCATTGAAGATGTGGCATCACAAGTTTTTATTCCCCTTACTGTTGGCGGTGGGGTGCGTGAAGTCGCTGATGTGCGCCGCCTACTCAATGCTGGCGCAGATAAAGTAAGTATGAATTCTTCGGCAGTCGCTAATCCAGATTTAGTTTCTGATGCTGCAGCCTATTACGGATCCCAATGCATTGTGGTTGCGATTGATGCGAAGCAAACTTCTGCAGGTAATTGGGAAGTATTTACCCATGGTGGCAGAACAGCTACTGGTATTGATGTAGTGCAGTGGGCTAGCGAGGTAGCTAAACGCGGTGCTGGCGAAATTTTGCTTACCAGTATGAATCGCGATGGAAGTAAAGACGGCTTTGATCTGGCTTTAACTGCAGCTGTCAGTGATGCAGTGTCTATTCCAGTAATTGCATCAGGCGGCGTGGGTAATCTACAGCATCTTGTTGATGGTATTACTAAGGGCCATGCAGATGCAGTACTGGCAGCCAGCATCTTTCACTATGGCGAGTTCACCGTAGGACAGGCAAAAGAATATATGGCTGCCCAAGGAATTCCGGTTCGTATTTAGCGACAACTTTTAAGCACTGATCGCCATATGAGCGATAAAAGCAGAGCGATTTTCTCCAGCTGATTTAGCCTTGGCATCCAATCTTGCCAAGACTCTTTTTGGTAAAGATATATTTACTCTTTCGATATCGTCTGATAGTAAAGCTGGGTCAATCTCGGCAATTGCCCAAATACAACCCTTGAACTCTTTCTTTTTTTGTAGATTGGTAATAGGGCTAGGCTTCGGTATATCCTCACCAGCGTCTAAGGCTGCTTCAATCCAAAGCTCAATCGCTTCTTTAGTATTTTCAATTGCCTCATCAATTCCGCTATCGGCAGCTGAGAAGCAGCCAGGTAAGTCAGGAACGATTACGCCCCACGCTAACTTATGTCCACCAGGCTCAATCGCAATTGGATATTTCATGATGATTCCTCTATTTCATTGCTGCTTGTTTTAGTAGCTTTTGAACTAACCCAATTCCCAAATCCTTTTTGGGATGAGGAACAGTGATATGCCCAGCTCTATGTGGGTGATTAAAAACATGATGAGAGCCTTTTGAGCCCCGCAACACCCAACCATCTTTTTCTATGGCCTTAATTAGTTCTTTGCTATTCATCCGTAAATGATAAATTACATACACATCATACACACAAATATGGTGAGTGTCCATGAGGTGGGGCGGGTCATTACTGCAGGCCCTGACAACCACTTATTTGGTTTGGCCCTAATAATTCTGTCAAAATTGAGCAAATGTCAGATACAAACAAAAATCCTCAAGACCAAACCTTATTAGATGCCGTGACATGGAATGAGCAAGGTTTAGTCCCAGTGATCGCACAAGAGGTCGGCAGCAAGGATGTCTTGATGATGGCCTGGATGAATCGGGATGCTTTACTAGCCACCTTGCGTTTGGGTGAGGCAGTTTACTGGACACGCTCACGTCAAAAGCTTTGGCATAAAGGTGAAGAATCTGGCCACACCCAAAAGGTCAAAGAAATTCGCTTAGACTGCGATGGCGATACGATCTTGTTAATGGTTGAGCAAAAAGATGGCATTGCCTGTCACACCGGTCAGCACAGTTGCTTCTTTTTGCAATGGGACTCTGCTAAATCTGCTTGGGTTGATGAGTCCAAGTAGTAAGCTTGCTCAATAAAAGACATAAAATGAACCAATGACTAGCCCTACAAACAAACTCTCCAATGTAGATTCTGCATTCGCGCATTTAGCTGATGTGGTGGATCAACGCCGTGATGCGTTTAAGGAAGGTCACGCTGATCCTAAGACTTCCTATACTGCATTACTCTTTTCAAAGGGCGACGATGGAATTCTCAAGAAGATTGGTGAAGAGGCAACTGAAGCGGTTATGGCCGCTAAAGATTCACGGAGTTCAAACTTAGCCCCAGAGCAGCAAAAGTTGTTGGTCGCCGAAATGGCAGACCTTTGGTTTCACTGCCTGATTGCCTTGTCACAATTTAATTTACGGCCTGAAGATGTGATTGCAGAATTAGATCGCCGCTTAGGGACATCCGGGATAGAAGAGAAGGCTGCTAGAAAAGCATCCGGCCAAGAGTAAATTCGGAATAAATCATGTCATACGATCCAAATTGCCTGTTTTGCAAGATTTCACAAGGATTAATCCCATCCCAGAAGGTCTATGAGGATGAGGAAATCTTTGCATTTAAGGACATTAACCCCGCCGCGCCAGTGCATTTTCTGATGATTCCTAAGAAACATATACCCATGCTGGAGTCAGCAGAAAGCATTGACGCTCCTTTGCTGGGTAGAATGATGGAATTAGCGCCTCGTCTTGCCAAAGAGCAAGGTTGCCGTCCAGGTAAGGATGGCGGCTTTAGGTTAATGGTGAATAATGGTGCAGATGGAGGGCAGGAGGTTTATCACTTGCATTTGCATGTGATGGGCGGTCCGCGACCCTGGAAAAAATAATCCAAGGAGATTCAAAATGGGCTCATTTAGCATTTGGCATTGGTTAATTGTTTTAGTTATCGTGATGTTGGTATTTGGTACCAAGAAATTGCGCAACATCGGCCAAGATTTGGGTGGCGCTGTAAAAGGCTTTAAAGATGGCATGAAGCCAGGTGAAGAGTCTAAGGAACAAATCCAGCAAGGCGCTGCAACAGCAGAAAAAACTGTTGATGTGCAAGCTAAAGACATTAACAAGTGATTTTTGATAGCGCAATAGAAATCCTCGTGGTTTTTAGAATACTGCTGAAATGATTGATCTTGGTGTATCAAAGCTTGCGCTCATCGCGGTAGTTGCTTTGATTGTCGTGGGTCCAGAGCGCCTACCAAAAATTGCGCGTATGGCGGGTAATTTATTTGGTCGTGCACAGCGCTATATGGCCGACATTAAATCTGAAGTGAATCGTCAGATGGAGGTCGAGGAATTTAAAAAGTTCCGCGAAGAAAGTGCCTCTGCCCTAAAAGAAGTTGAGAGCAGTATTAACTCAACTGTTCAAGAGGCCAATACCCATCTGAGTGATCAGGCAGATATTTTCGAAACCAGTTTTGAGAAGTTGCCTCTTGATGAAAGAGCGGTATGGGACAAGACCAAGCGCCAAGGTCGCAATAGCTGGGGTGTCAGACGGGCAGCTAGACCCATTTGGTTTAAGCGCTCAGCAGGTGTGCGCACACGCGTGCAATCGGGCGCTGCCAGAATGAAGCGCTTTCATCACAACGCTAGCAAATAAAACAAAAATAAAAGTACCTTCGCATGTCAGAAAATAATTCCACTGAAAATTCAGGATTGCAAGAGTCTTTTCTCTCGCATTTGTTCGAGTTACGTGATCGTGTTATCAAATCAGCCTTAGCAATTATTGTTGTATTTGTTTGCCTGGTTTATTGGGCGCCTGATATTTTCCATTTATTTTCGCAGCCACTGCTAGATTCATTGCCAGCGGGTGGCAAGATGATCGTAACGGATGTCACTGGCTCTTTCTTTGTACCTATGAAGGTAACCATGTTGGTTGCATTCCTGATTGCTTTGCCAGTAGTGATTTATCAGCTATGGGCTTTCATTGCCCCAGGTTTATATCAACATGAGCGCAAATTAGTCGTTCCATTAGTAGTGAGTAGTTATAGCTTATTTGTCTTCGGTATGGCCTTTGCTTATTTCTTAGTATTTCCAACAGTATTTAATTTCATGGCTAGCTATAACGCACCTCTGGGTGCGGAGATGTCTACAGATATCGACAAATATCTAAGCTTTGCCATGAATACCTTTTTGGCCTTTGGTATTACGTTTGAAGTCCCTGTGGTGGTGGTGGTTCTAGTACGCATGGGTATCGTACCTTTAGCTAAGCTGAGAGAGATTCGTCCCTATGTGATTGTGGGTGCCTTTGTAATCTCAGCAGTCGTAACGCCACCCGATGTACTATCGCAATTACTCTTGGCTATCCCGATGACTTTGCTATATGAGCTGGGCTTATTTATTGCGCGCTTCTATACACCCAAGCCTGCGGATGACGAAGCTAATAAAGAAGATCAAGCTAGCTCAGCGTCAGTCTGACTTTTAGAGCCCTTAGAAAAACTTGCCTTCAGCCAATTGGTGACGCGATCAAAGCGGTAACGCCGTTGACGAAGATTGCCTTCGATGTCTAAATCAGAACCAGCAAAGACTTTACCTGCTGCTAATAAGGCGCGCCGTTGTTGAATTGTCTCCACCTGAATCAATCTAGGTAAAATTTTCGGTAGTTCCCAACGAATATCAACCACTACGCAGTGTTCGTGCTGAAGCTGGCCCACTTCGCAAAGTAATAATTCTGCTTTGCTAAAGTTAAATTGATTAGCAATCACGATACGATGACACAGTAATAACCAATCTTCATCAAATTTACGTTCAGCATGATGGTTGATAGCACGTTCAGCGTATTGCGCTAATTCAAACCACTCATTTAACTTGGGACTAGGGCAGCTCTCTAAAATTTTACTAAGTAATTCTTTTGCTTCTGCTACGCCTTGCTGATGCGCTTGCCACACCCAATAAGAGGCTTGCAGGCCGCGTACTTTTTCGTCGGATTTTTCGCGTTTGCGCCAGAGGTTGGCACCTTTTCGTAGTTGAGCTTGTGCGTGGCTAAGATCGGCAGCGCGATCAAAACAGCGATCGCTTTCGGCGGCACTGTAGCCAGAAAATTGGGGGCGACGATAAATTTCACCTAGCGCATACCAAGCATCCCTATCACCATCATTGGTAGCAAGTTCTAACCAGTGGGCGGCTTTCTTGAGGGAGGCATTCGATTTTGTGTCGCCACCGTCTAATTGTGCAAGACGTAAACCTAAAGTGAGCTTGGCTACTGTAAGGCCCAGCTCTGCCGCCTCCAATAGCGCCTCTTCATTTCCATTTTCTAACCAAGCTTTCCATAGGGAGGGGAGTGATTCATTCTTGGGTTGTAACTTGATCAGCAGTTCTTTGGCAGATGCGCTGAACGGAGACTCTATTTCAGAGAGTTCTTCCAGATATTCTTGGGCTAGTTTTTGCATGCCCGCTAAATCCAAGTTAGGGATTTTTTTAAGCGACGGTACTGTGATCGCTTTACTTACCCAGTCGGCAAGCTGGGATCGAGTCTCTTCGTATGCTGGGTTCATTAAAAGATTGGCCAGTTGCCACTTGGCAGCTAAAGTTGGCTGATCCTGGGTCGTGCGTACTGCTAATTCCCAAAATGACCCCCAGCCAAAACCAAAGGCGGGGGAATTAAAGGTCTCTACCAAGGGGATGTTAGCAACTTGGGCAAAAACCACAGAAATTTCATCTTGAATCGCACCTTGATTCTCAAGTGTTTGATTTGTAATAAAAAAATAGGATTTTTCTAGCCAAATGAGGGCATTAGCAGGTTGAATTGGGGTTTTGAAAGCCCCTGTCATATAGGCTTGTGCCAGCTTTTGTTGCGCCAATACATCACCTAAGCGGGCAGAACTAAGGATTTTTAGGAATTCGCGACTTGCCATATGACAATTTTGTCATCTAGTGCCCATAAAAGACAGAAAAGAGCACCCTTGTTGCCGAGATACAACGAAGAAAGCCAAAAAACTATCTTTTCACAAGCAAAAAGAGCTCCTAATTACCCCTACCCCCAGTCTAGACGGGCAATAGAAGCAAAATTCATAGGTCCCAGATTTATTTGGGCATTACTTTTAATTTTTGGAGATTTAAAGAATGAAAAAATCACTATTAGCACTTGCAGCAATGGGAGCTTTTGCTTCTGTAGCTCAAGCACAGTCAAGCGTGACTGTTTATGGCGTTATTGATGAAGGTTATGTAGGCGGTAATGTCAGATCCAGTAACGGTACTGTTGCTACTACTGGCGCAGCCCCTACTGCAGCTACTGCAACAGCTGGTACAACTGGTGTTGTTAAGAAAACCGGTTCTGGTTTTACAGGCGGCAATGAATCTACTAACCGTTTCGGCATCAGAGGCACTGAAGATTTAGGCGGTGGTATGTCTGCTTTCTTCACTTATGAAACTGGAATTGCTGCGGATGGTGAAACAGCTGCTGGTGCAGCATCTATGTGGGGCACTACCCGTCAAGCATTTGTAGGCGTGAAGAAAAATGGAATTGGTCAAGTTGCTCTAGGTACACAGAACACCGTAGTCTATGACGCTATTTTGGCTACTGCACCAACTGGTGTTAACAATATTACTGGTAGCTTAGTTGATAACATGTCAACAAAAGGCCCACAAGGTAATGCAGCCTATCAGACTGGTCTTGGTACCACTTCTGGTTACGAAACTCGTATTGGTAACACTCTTGGCTTGAAATCAGACAAGTTTGCTGGCTTTAACGTTCGTGCGCAATTGACTTCATGGAGCTCTAACACAACGGAAACTAGCATAGGTGGAGCTGGTGCTGGTGTAGGTGGTACAAATAACGTAAATGGTGCAGCTATTGGTCTTGACTATGGTTGGCAGAAGTTGTTTTTGACAGCTAACTACCAAAGCTACACAGCTTCATCAAATGCCAATGCTCAAAGCACTGCGCCAATTCTCTTTGGTGCAACTGTTTCTGGTGCAGGTGGTGGTCAGAACGCCTTGGGTGTTAACGTAAGAGATGTTGGTCAGTACTACGCTGCAACTTATGACTTCGGTATTTTGAAGGGATTTGTTCAGTACCTCAATCGTAAGGCTACTACTGACTCTCTCCCAACGGCTTACAGCAAATTTACTGCTCAACAAATTGGTGTGCGTAGCTTTATTACGCCTGCACTTGAAGGCTGGATTGCTGGTTCTATGGGTAAATATCAATCACTTCCACAAACCTCTACAGGCACTGTTACTTACACGCCTGGTCAGGCTAACCTGACTGCAATGCAAGTTGGTGCAAACTATTTCCTTAGCAAGCGTACAAACTTGTATGCAATCTACGGTCAGACAGCTTCATCTAACGTAGCATTCTCTGCAGTTGGTAATACAACTAGCGCTAACGTGAACAACTATGCACTTGGTGTACGTCACACTTTCTAATAGTTTGTTGATGTCGGTTTTATAGGCATAGTTTGACAAGAAGTGAGAAACACCCGCCATTGGCGGGTGTTTTTTTATTTGGGTAGCTTTATTTTTGACCCAGTCTAGTTATATTGCTCGAAAACCATTGCCAATTGCAGCAGGTAATTAAAGCTTTTCATAACGAATACTTCGTTGGGGCCGAGAAAATACTGAGGGACATTATTGATTTCGGCGAGTTTAAAAAAAGCGCTAAATTATTATGAGCAACCTATTCAATTAAGCCCTGACTTTATTCAGATGTATTAGGGTTATCAAGCAGATTTAGCGCCAGAACACCTCTTTTTATAGGCTAGTTTGGCCAGAAAGGCTAGATTAAACCCCAAAAACCTGCTAAAAAAGAGCAATTGCATCAAAAGCTGTTTTAATTAATTTTTGGTATTCAAAAGGATCCACATGAAAATGAGCAAGTTAGCATTAATCTCTTCAATTACATTCGCCCTGACCGCAACCTTTACTGGCGCGTCATCTGCACTAGCTGCAAGTGCAACCTTGGATAAGATCAAATCTACTGGAGCAGTGACGATGGGTGTTCGTGAATCATCTATTCCAATGTCTTACACCACTGGCGATAGCCGTTTTGATGGTTACCACGTTGAAGTTTGTCGCATGATTCTCAATGATATTAAATCTAAGCTTGGGATGAGTACACTCCGCATTAATTATCAGCCAGTAACCTCACAAAACCGCGTGCCTTTAGTGCAAAACGGTACCGTTGATATTGAGTGCGGCACTACCACCAATAATGCCGGTCGCGCAAAAGACGTCAGCTTTGCGAATACGCTATATGTGGAAGAGGTTCGTATCGCTGTTAAAGCCAATTCAGGCATCAATTCAATTTCTCAATTGGCAGGCAAAAAAGTGGCTACCACTACTGGTACCACCTCCGTACAGTTATTACGCAAACATGAAAAAGCGAATAACGTAAATTTTGATGAAGTATATGGAAAAGACCATGCGGATAGCTTCTTGTTATTAGAGTCTGGCCGTGCTGATGCCTTTGTGATGGATGGTTCAATTTTGGCTGGCAATATCGCTAACGCTAAGAATCCTAAAGATTACAAAATTGTTGGCGAAGTTCTCAGTACTGAACCTATTGCAATTATGGTGCGTAAGGATGACCCAGAGTTTTTAGCAGATGTGAATGCTGCAATTGCTAAGATCGTCGCTAATGGAAACATGCCTGGCTTATGGAATAAGTGGTTCCTTGCTCCAATTCCACCTAAAAATGCTGTTGTTGGTTTAGAGTTATCTCCGGCTACAAAAAATGCCTGGGCTAACCTTAATAGCAGACCAGCTGAAGATTACCAGCAAAAGAAATAAAATAATCCATCCATTACTCGCATAATTTTTTTCATTCATTCTTTAGGGCGGGTAAATAGATGGCTTTAGATATGGGTGTTTTTTGTAAAAGCACCCTAGATGGAGAAGCGGTTGATCACTGCTTCTCCTCGCTTTTTGGGCTTGGCCGCAATGCTGATCCCAGCTATCTAGATTGGCTTATGACAGCATGGGGCTGGACCTTGGCTGTTGCTGGCTTAGGCCTCACTATTGCCCTGATCCTTGGAGCGATCATGGGCACTCTCCGCACGCTCCCTGATACAGGCAGGATGAGTAGAGTACTAGTGCATCTAGCTACTGCCTGGGTTGAGCTCTTCAGAAATATCCCAGTGCTCGTGCAAGTATTTCTTTGGTATCACGTCATCCCTGCTTTTTTTGTCCCCCTGAAAGCCCTGCCGTCGTATTGGCTGGTCAGCATTGCATTGGGATTCTTTACTTCTGCACGGATTGCTGAGCAGGTAAGAGCAGGTATTCAGTCTTTACCAAGCGGGCAGCGTGCTGCTGCAACTGCGCTCGGATTAACTACGATACAAACCTACCGCTACATTATTTTACCAATGGCCTTGCGTATCGTGATTCCACCACTTACATCTGAGAGTATGAATGCTGTTAAGAACTCTTCAGTAGCCTTTGCGGTATCAGTTCCAGAGCTTACCCTGTTTGCAATGCAAGCCCAAGAAGAGACCTCACGTGGCGTTGAAATTTATTTAGCGGTTACCTTACTCTATGCACTCACTGCCTTTTCTGTGAATCGCATTATGGCCCTCATTGAGAGGAGAAGCCGTGTTCCTGGATTCATCACGGCATCTAGTGATGCTAGTTTGGCTCACTAAATGGAAATGAAATGCTGAGCTTAGATTTAAGTTTCTACAACTGGGAGTTATTTACTAACTACATCCTCAAGGGCTTGCTCTTTAGTGTTCAGTTAACTGTCATTGCAACGGTTGGCGGTATTGTAGTTGGGACGTTTTTAGCCTTAATGAGACTGTCTGGAAAACCTTTTTTAGTTTATCCAGCCGCATTCTATGTAAATACTATGCGCTCCATACCGCTAGTCATGGTTATTCTTTGGTTCTTTTTATTGATCCCGATGCTCATTGGTAGACCTATCGGTGCTGACCTATCAGCTACATTGACTTTCATTGCATTTGAAGCGGCCTTCTTCTCGGAAATTGTGAGAGCTGGTATTCAGTCAGTGCCAAGAGGTCAGATCTTTGCTGGCGAAGCCCTAGGCATGACCTATGGACAAAATATGCGGCTGATTGTTTTGCCGCAGGCATTTAGAAATATGATCCCAGTTTTTATGACGCAAACAATTATTTTATTTCAGGATACTTCTCTGGTCTACGCCATTGGCGCATACGATTTATTGAAAGGTTTTGAGATTGCTGGCAAAAATTATGGTCGCCCAATCGAAACCTATATATTGGCTGCAGCAACCTATTTTGTGATTTGCTTTTCGCTTTCTAAGACAGTACGAGCAATTCAGGCAAAAGTGGCTATTATTCGCTAATCATTTCTACTCATTGAGATAAATAGATAGATCATCATGATTGAACTCCAAAACGTTTCTAAATGGTATGGCTCCTTTCAGGTTTTGACTGATTGCACTACGTCAATTAATAAGGGTGAAGTGGTTGTGATTTGTGGCCCTTCGGGCTCCGGGAAATCTACCTTGATTAAAGCGATTAATGCCCTTGAGCCATTTCAGAAAGGTGAAATCACTGTTGATGGGATTAATTTGCATGACCCTAAAACTAATCTTCCAAAGTTGCGAGCAAGGGTTGGCATGGTGTTTCAGAACTTTGAACTATTCCCTCACTTAAGTATTACTGAGAATCTCACTCTTGCACAAATCAAAGTATTAGGTCGGTCAAGCGATGAAGCTAAAACCCATGGCCATAAGTATCTGGAGCGCGTTGGTCTGATTGCACAAAAAGATAAATTTCCTGGCCAGCTTTCTGGAGGTCAGCAACAGCGGGTTGCGATTGCTCGTGCTTTAAGTATGGATCCTATCCTGATGCTATTTGATGAGCCTACTTCGGCGCTTGATCCAGAAATGGTTGGTGAAGTATTGGATGTCATGATCAAGCTTGCTAATGAAGGTATGACAATGTGCTGCGTTACCCACGAGATGGGTTTTGCCAAAAAAGTCAGTAATCGCGTAATCTTTATGGATCAAGGCCGAATTGTCGAAGACTGTAGTAAAGATGAATTTTTTGGTAATCCAGAAGCGCGCTCACCTAGAGCCAAGGACTTCCTATCCAAGATTTTGGCAAGCTAGGGCCTGCACTGAATTAATTGAGCGCTTTAGGTTTAGGGCGCTTGCCAGTTTGGATTTTGAGTTCTAACTCTTTGTCTTTGCGAAAAATTCTTAGGCTTGCCTCGTTTCCAGGACCAATTTGTGCGATTTGATTGAGGAGTTGCTTAACATCCTTAGTTTTATTGCCATTAACAGTTGTTAGAACATCGCCAGGTTTTACCCCGCCACGAGCTGCAGGGCCGCCTTCCAGCACTCCTGATATAAGTACTCCCTCAGTATTGCCGGGTAGCCCTAAAGATTCAGAAAGCTCTTTTGATAGGTTTTGTGGCTCAACACCAATCCAGCCTCTAGTAACACTTCCATTTTTCAAAATGGACTCCATTACTTGCTTAGCAAGGTTAACTGGAATGGCAAAACCAATTCCCATCGAGCCACCATTGTTCGAGAAAATCGCAGTATTGATGCCAATCAGATTACCGCGCGTATCAATGAGTGCCCCTCCTGAATTACCTGGATTAATTGCGGCATCCGTCTGAATAAAATTTTCAAAAGTATTAATGCCGACATGATCACGACCCATAGCAGAAACAATTCCGGAAGTCACAGTTTGGCCAACTCCAAAAGGATTTCCAATTGCAAGCACCACATCTCCTACGCGGACGGATTCAATTTTCCCTAGAGTAATTGGAGTCGGTAATTGTTTGGCTTCAATTTTTAGAACCGCAATATCTGTCTCTGGATCGCTGCCAACGACCTTTGCTTTTACTTTTCTACCATCAGCAAGCGCAATATCAATCTCATCGGCATCATTAATGACATGATGATTTGTGAGAATGATGCCCTCTGGGCTGACTAATACCCCAGAGCCCAGACTGGAGATGGGCTCCTCGTCTGGCGCTTGATCACCAAAAAAGAATTTGAATAAGGGGTCAGCAGGGTTTTGTTTATTGCCTTTACGCGTTTTTGGCTTTGCAGAAACTTTACTTGTAAAGATATTGACAACAGCTGGCATCGATCTTTTTACTGCATCGTGATATGAACCAGGATTCAGACTATTGCTTTCGTACGTGCCTTCTTTTAAGGTAACACTGTCGACTATCGAGCCAACACCTTGGCCAGATATCCAATTGGGTTTTAGGGTTGCAGCAATAAACCACACCGCAAAAAGAATGGTTACTGTTTGCGCAAATAGTAACCATAGGCGATTAAACATATTATATTTTTCTCTGTGAAATTATTTTTTGAGACTATCGCGAATCTCGCGCAGTAAGATCACATCTTCTGGAGTTGGCGGAGGTGGAGGCGCATCCCTCAAGCGGATCTTGTTAACGACTTTTACCATTTGAAAAATTACGAATGCTAGCAAAATGAAATTAATGGAAATGGTGATGAAATTGCCATAGGCAAAGATAGGTACCCCAGCCTTTTTAAGCGCATCGAAGGTTCTGGGAACCCCATCCGGAATGCTGCCCAATACAAGGAAAAGGTTTGTAAAATCGATATGACCCCCCAAAAGGGTGGAAATAATGGGCATAACGATGTCATTGACCAGCGAATCGACGATTTTCCCGAAAGCCCCGCCAATAATCACACCTACGGCTAAATCAATGACATTTCCCTTGACGGCAAAGTCCTGAAACTCCTTTAAAACACTCATTTAGGCCACCCTTTTTGTTTGGATCCTGATTAAGCTGAGATTAACCCCATAACTTTCTTGCTTACCCTACTTTTTACTTTAAAATACTAGGTTTAAGCAATTTCCACCCAAAAATACCCTTTCTAGGAATTTTGTAAATGAGTGACAAGCCCAGTATGGACAAGGATCGACGTAATTGGTTGATCGCCACTTCGGCGGTTGGCGGCGTAGGTGCTGCTGCAGCCCTTTACCCTTTTGTAGACAGTTTTGAGCCTTCTGAGCGCGCTAAGGCCGCTGGAGCAGCTGTTGAAATCGATATAGCTGACATGAAGCCAGATGAAATGAGAATGGTTGAATGGCGCGGCAAGCCGGTATGGGTTGTGCGTCGCACCCCTGAGCAGGTCGCTGAATTATCCAAAATTGATGGTGAATTGGCAGACCCTAATTCATTACGTGATCCAGCTCAATACACGCCACCATATGCTCAAAACCAATGGCGTTCAATTAAGCCTGAATACATGGTTGTTGTAGGCATCTGTACACATTTAGGCTGCTCTCCAACGCCAAAGTTTGAAGCAGGTGCTCAGCCTTCCTTGCCAAATACATGGCCTGGTGGCTTCTTGTGCCCATGCCATGGTTCAACCTTTGATTTAGCAGGCCGTGTCTATAAAAACAAACCAGCCCCAGACAATATGGAAGTGCCGCCACATATGTATTTGAGCGACACCAAGATTCTGGTCGGCGAAGATAAGAAAGCCTAAGGAGAAATAATGGCATTTCACGAAAAAGAAGTCCCAGCAGACGCCTCAGCCGCTGTAAAGCTAATGGCATGGGTTGACTCACGTCTTCCTGTCACAGAAGCATTCAAGCGTCACATGAGCGAGTACTACGCGCCTAAGAACTTGAATTTTTTCTATATTTTTGGCGCCTTAGCGATTGTCGTATTGGCGATCCAGATCATTACCGGTATTTTCTTGACTATGAACTACAAGCCAGATGCTGCTAAGGCATTTGAGTCTGTTGAATACATCATGCGAGAAGTTCCTTTCGGCTGGCTAATTCGCTATATGCATTCCACTGGCGCTTCGATGTTCTTTGTGGTGGTTTACATGCATATGTTCCGCGGTTTGATCTATGGTTCTTATCGTAAGCCGCGTGAACTTATTTGGATCTTCGGTTGTGCGATTTTCTTAGCCTTAATGGGCGAAGCATTTTTTGGATACTTGCTCCCATGGGGTCAAATGTCCTATTGGGGCGCCCAAGTTATTGTGAATTTATTCTCTGCAATCCCATTGATTGGCCCAGACCTTTCTTTATGGTTACGTGGTGACTATGTTGTGGGCGATGCTACGCTCAACCGTTTCTTTGCGTTTCACGTCATTGCGATTCCATTGGTACTGATTGGTTTGGTTGCGGCGCATATTCTTGCATTGCATGAAGTAGGTTCAAACAATCCGGATGGCATAGAGATTAAAAATACGGTTGATGAAAAAGGTATCCCCTTGGATGGCATTCCTTTCCACCCGTTTTACAGCGTACATGACGTCATGTACCTGGGTGGTTTCTTGATCATTTTTGCTTCGATTGTTTTCTTTGCTCCAGAGATGGGCGGTTACTTCTTAGAGGCAAATAACTTCATCCCTGCAAACCCATTTGTTACACCAACACACATTGCTCCAGTTTGGTATTTCACGCCGTTCTACTCAATGTTGCGTGCAACTACTACAAACTTCCTCCTGCCTTTATGGATTTTCTTAGCAGTGATTCTCGGGATGTTTGCCCTTCAGTCTAAAGATATCAAAGTAAAGGGTGCTTGCGCGATTATTGCTTTAGTTTTAGCTGCTGGCTTTTATGCACTTGACGCTAAGTTCTGGGGTGTTGTGATCATGGGCGCTTCCGTAGTGATCCTGTTCTTCTTGCCATGGTTAGATCACTCCCCAGTCAAATCCATTCGCTATCGCCCTCAGTTCCATAAATATATTTATGGCATCTTTGTGGTGACCTTTGTGATTTTGGGTTACTTAGGTATTGAGGCGCCATCACCTCTGTATGAAAAGATTTCTCAGATTTGCACTATTTACTATCTGGGCTTTTTCTTGGCAATGCCTTTTTGGAGCAAGCTTGGTACATTCAAGCCAGTTCCAGAGCGCGTTACTTTTGAATCCCATTAATTTACGCCTGAGATAACAGCTAAGAGAAATTAGGAACTAGTATGAAACGAATTCTGCACACTTTGATGGGCGTCTGCCAAGCAGCTACCCTGGTTATTGCCCTTGGGTTTGGCCTAAGTGCAAATGCAAGCGAGGGTGGCTTTCCTTTAGATAAGGCGCCAGACCGTGTCAGCAGCAATGCTTCTTTACAAAACGGCGCTAAGATTTTTGTTAACTATTGCTTAAACTGCCATGCAGCAGCAAGCATGCGTTATAACCGTTTGCGCGATATTGGCTTGACCGATCAGCAGATTAAAGACAACTTGATTTTGACTGATGCTAAGGTTGGCGATTTGATGACTATTGCCATGACGCCAAAAGATGCCAAGGTTTGGTTTGGCAAGGTCCCACCAGATTTATCTGTTGAGGCTAGAGCTCGCGGCACTGATTGGCTTTATACCTACTTCCGAACTTACTATAAAGACGATACGACTCCAACCGGTTGGAATAATCTGGTATACCCAAACGTTGGTATGCCACACGTACTCTGGCAGTTACAGGGTGAGCGTGCCGCTAAGTTTGAGGAACGTAAAGATCCACATGATGCAAGCAGAATGGAGAAAGTATTTGTAGGCTTTGAGCAGCTAACCCCAGGCACGATGAAGCCACAAGAATATGACGATAATATTGCCGACTTGGTGGCCTTCATGTCATGGATGGCTGAGCCAGTGCAATTAGAACGTAAACGTCTTGGCGTAGTGGTGCTTTTATTCTTGGCGCTCTTTACCTTCTTAGCTTGGCGTTTGAACAAGGCTTATTGGAAAGATATTCACTAATATTTGTGATGAGCCCTGTAGGTCAGGGTTCATGAGTGAAGAAATTTAACGCTGTTGTGCGTTTGTTGTATTGAAGTAGAAATTTAAGGAAATAAATTTATGATGGTGTTGTACTCGGGCACTAACTGCCCATTCTCGCAACGCTGCCGTCTGGTGCTTTTTGAAAAAGGCATGGATTTTGAAATCCGTGATGTTGACTTGTTCAACAAACCAGAAGACATCTCGGTAATGAACCCTTACGGCCAAGTTCCCATCTTAGTGGAGCGCGATTTAATTCTGTATGAATCAAACATCATCAATGAGTACATTGATGAACGTTTCCCTCATCCACAATTAATGCCGCCTGATCCTGTGGCTCGTGCGCGTGCGCGCCTTTTCTTGTTTAATTTCGAAAAAGAGTTGTTTGTACACGTTGCGGCTTTGGAAAACGAAAAAGGCAAAGCTGCTGAAAAGCTTCACGAGAAAGCGCGTTTAGCAATTCGTGATCGCTTGACTCAGTTGGCACCAATTTTTATCAAGAATAAGTACATGCTAGGCGATGAATTTTCTATGCTGGATGTAGCGATTGCGCCTTTGTTATGGCGTCTTGAGCACTACGGAATTGATCTTTCTCGTAATGCTGCAGCTCTTCTGAAATATGCTGAGCGTATCTTCAGTAGACCAGCCTATATCGAAGCTTTGACTCCTTCTGAAAAGGTAATGCGCCGCTAAGCTTCACTAGCGGTTCATTTCAGCGGGCATGTCTGACGTTCCAAGTAATAAACCCTACCTAATCCGCGCTCTGCATCAGTGGTGTGCGGATTTTGGTTTTACGCCGTTTATAGCGGTCTTTGTGGACGCTAGGGTTGAAGTACCCATGGAGTTTGTAAAGAACGATGAGATTGTTTTAAATCTTTCCTTAGAGGCTTGTCATCAACTCCAGATGGAGAATGATTGGATTAGCTTTCAAGCGAGGTTTGGCGGCATTCCAAGGAAGATTATGGTTCCAGTCAGCCATGTTTTGGCTATTTACGCTAGGGAGAATGGACAGGGCATGTCTTTTCCGTTTGATCCAAAGCAGGCTCGAGACTTGCATGTTGCAGACGCCTCGGATGGCTCCCCTGAGAAGCCGAAAACGGGTAGACCTTCCTTGAAGATTGTGAAATAAGTTAAAATATCAGCGTTGCCCCTTTAGCTCATCTGGTAGAGCAACTGATTTGTAATCAGTAGGTGGTCTGTTCGAGTCGGACAAGGGGCACCATCAATTTCTCGGCATTTAATATTCCCCTAGATGTCATATAAAAAAATCGGATTTGATGCAGGCTTGATGTCTCTTAGAGGCACTCATATTGCAATATTCGATTACGCTCTTCAAAACCAAAAAATCCTAGGCAATGAATCGGTCATTTTTTATGATCGTCGCTCCGAGCAAATTCAACCCTCCGTTTTCCAGAAATTCCAAAGAGAATTTAGCCTTGTTCCATATGATCAATTTAGTGAGGTTCGGAATGCGTCTGCATTAGAGCGCATTGATGCGATGTATCTTATTAAGTCGGGCGAGCGGGATGATTACTTTCTTCCAGGGGTCCCAAATTTGATACATGCGGTATTTCCACAGAAAATTCAAGAGATGCATGGCGATATATATGCATATGTATCTAAATGGTTAAGTGATGAATGTTCCAATGGAAAAATTCCTTACGTTCCGCACATGATTAATTTGCCTTTAGCTGGCGTTTCATTAAGGACTAGCTTGGGAATCCCTGAAGGCGTGAGCGTTTTTGGTTACTACGGTGGAAGTGATAGTTTTAACTTAGAATTTGTGAAGAATGTGATTGCTGAGATTGTGCATAAAAACTCACAGATCTATTTTCTTTTCATGAATATTGATCGCTTTATAGATCACCCGCAAGTCATTTTCATGCCGGGTAATCCAGACCCCATATTTAAATCAAGCTTTATTAATACCTGTGATGCAATGATTCATGCAAGGGGTATTGGTGAGAGCTTTGGCCTTGCCTGCGGTGAGTTTTCTATTCACAATAAGCCTGTGATTACTTATGCGCTTTCTCCGCAGCGAAACCACATTGAAGTCTTGGGCTCAAAAGCAATTTTATATAAAGGCCCTCATGAGCTGAAGCAAATTTTCTTGGACTTCGATAGGATTTGGCATCAGAATCAAGAGTGGGACTGCTATTCTGAAGAGTTTTCACCACCAGCAGTGATGAAAAAATTTGCATCTGTATTTTTGGATGAGAAAACCTTAAAACGAGCTGAAATTGAAATTAATGGCTTAGATAGGGTCGTAGTTCAAGGTAAACGCTTTAGGAAAAAGCTTCGTAGCCTATTACGAAAGTTGTACCTATAAGATTGGCTTCTTAATCCAATAAAGAATTGTCTCGAGTTTCTGGTAGGTACATAAAAGCGACGATCGCGCCGGCAGCTAAAAAAAGTGTTGGATACCAAAGGCCGGCGATATCACTATCCCATTTCTGATTTAACCAGGTAACAATGAGCGGTAAAAGTCCGCCTATCCAGCCTGCTGCAAGATTATGGGGAAGAGTTGCAGCGCTATTGCGAGTCTTGGCGGGGAAGAGTTCAGCTAGGAGGGCTGTTTGAGGGCCAATTACCAAAGCAAGTACTAGAGATAAGCAAGTTAAAACTAGTCCAATCAAAATAAGTGAACTACTAGTTTGTGGTGACTGAAGATATTGCGCACTTAATACTTGAAGTATTTGAAATGCGGGATGAATGAAAATTGCGCCTAGCAAAAGACCACTGATCACAACTGGCTTGCGTCCAACTTTATCTGAAAGCCAGCCTGCAAAAAGTGTTAGTGGAAAAAGTACTAATGTTGCATAAATACTGAGTTGATCTACAGTTTCGGGCGATAGCTTGGCGGAAGTCTTTAAAAAAATTGCCGTGTAAACCTGTACACAGAAAAATAGTACCGCCCCGCCTGCAGAGACGCAGAAGAAAAGCAAAAACATGCGCTTGCGTGTTTGTGGATCTCGAAAATTACTTAGTAATGGGCGCTCAGTTTTTTTACCACTTTTACTAAGTTCCAAAAATACAGGCGTTTCTTCCAAAGCCATTCGTGCTTTAAATGCAATCATCAGAAGAAAAATTGAAATCCAAAATGGAACCCTCCATCCCCATTCGACAAACTCTTCCGGGGAGAGGTAATTCCTGAGGAGCGCAATTTGCAAAGTGGAAAACAGGATTCCAAGCGGACCCATCAGTTGCAGAAAGCTAGTTTTTAGCCCCCTATATTCATTGCCGGCATGCTCGGTGAGGTATACGGCGCTGCCGCCAATTTCACCGCCTGCAGATAATCCCTGAAGTAGACGCAAGCTGACCAGTAGGATTGGCGCCCAGATTCCAACTTGGGCATAGGTAGGTAGGAAGCCTACGCTAAATGTTGCCAGGCCCATTAAGACAATAGTGATCATAAAGACGGGCTTACGACCAATGCGATCGCCCATAGAGCCAAATATAGCGGCGCCGATAGGGCGCACTACCATCCCAACACCAAAAGTCGCTAGGCTTGCCAAGAGGCCTGTGTTTGGATCGCTGGAGGGAAAAAATAAAGGGGCAAAAACAACTGCCAAAGTGGCAAAAGTTAGAAAGTCATACCACTCCAAAAAGGTCCCAAAACAAGCAGCAGTTGCTATTTTTCGGTAGGAATGAGAGCCTTTAAATTTTTCTAAGTTATTGATTTTATTCAATTTAGTTCTTTTTACAAAATATTTATTGCAAAGCAGCAAAAAATTCTTGATTTGTCATATTCATTCAGTTACAGTTTTATGGTGCAGTGCAATATTTAGGGTATCTGAATTGTTCCGATTTCTAAATCTTTCACTCAATGAACTAGTTGTACCACTTAATTTATGGAGAAATACATGAACCAAGATCAAATTACCGCTAAATTGTCCCAAATTAACAGCAAGGGCCTCGAAGCTTCATTTTCTTTGAGCGAAGCTGCGTTGGAAAATGCTCAGAAATTAGTTGAGTTGAACTACGCTGCTTCTAAAGATGCAATGGTAAATGCTCAAGATAGTATTCAGCAAGTGTTGACAGCGAAAGATCCAAAACAAGTTACTGAACTCTTGAGCGCAGAAACATTGCAAGCTGCTAGTACACAAGCTGTTGCTTATCAAAAGAAAGTAAGCAAAGTATTGCGTGATAGCAATAAAGAATTTGTAAACGTGGTTGACGCCAGCATTGACCAGTTACAAGATGGTCTCCAAGACTGGATCAATACCGTTACCACTAACGCGCCTGCTGGCTCTGATGCTTTCTTATCTTCATTTAAGACTGTGTACGGAAGTACATTACAAGGTTTCGAGCAATTCCGCGCTGCTAGCAAAGAAGCTTTTGCAACAGCTGAAAAAACTGCTGATCAAGCGATCGATGCTCTTCAAGGTCAAATCGCTCAAGTTAAGAAAGCTGCTACACCTGCATCACGTGCACGCAAATCAGCTTAATTAATAGATCTCAATAGAGAACTAGGTTTTAAATAAAACCCTGCTTGGTACCAACTAAGCGGGGTTTTTTATTGTCACCTATTCAGAATCTGTGGAAGATTCGATCAATGGCGTAGATAGATTTTTGCTGGGTTTGATTCCAAGCTCACGCACTTTTTCGGCAGAGCGAATCAGGTTGCCTTTGCCAGACTTTAGTTTATTAAAGGCATCGTGGTAACTGGTTTGTGCTTGATCTAAACGTTGCCCAAGCTTCTCTAAGTCCTCTACAAACCCCACAAACTTATCGTATAGATTGCCACATTGTTTGGCAATCTCAAGGGCATTGTGGTTTTGCTGATCTTGCCTCCATAAATGTGCAACAGTTCGTAAGGTTGCCATCAAAGTACTTGGGCAAACCAAGACAATATTTTTGGCCAGGGCTTCTTGATAGAGATTTGGTGCGGTCTTAAGCGCCAACAAGAATGCTGGTTCAATCGGCACAAACATTAAGACAAAGTCGACGGAGCCGACTCCATATAAGGAGCTGTAATTCTTGCCAGATAGACCCTGTATATGTTGGCGTAACGATTGGATATGGGCTACTAGCTCTTCTTCTGCAACAATCGGATCGGTCGTTTCAGCATGTCTTGCATAGGCTGTAATTGATACTTTGCTATCTACCACTAGGCTTTTGCCTTCAGGTAGCTTAATTACAACGTCAGGCTGTAGACGTGATCCATCAGATTGAGTATGGCTATCCTGCACTAGATACTCTTCGCCCTTACGCAGACCAGAAGATTCTAGGATTGACTCCAAAACAAGCTCTCCCCAATTACCCTGGACTTTTGAATCGCCCTTAAGTGCTTGCGTTAAAGAACGTGTTTCATCAGACATTCTTAAATTGAGATTAGCCAAGCGCTCGATCTCACTTTTAAGGGCAAAGCGCTCGCGTGCTTCATTACCATAAGAGGTGCTCACCTGTTCTTTAAACTCGGTGAGCTTAGTTTGGAGTGGTTTTAGTAGTGCATCTAAGCTGGCGGCATTTTGCTCTGTAAAACGCTTAGATTTATCTTCTAAAATTTCATTAGCTAAATTTTTGAATTGGTTTGTTAAAGCCTCTTTAGCTTCATTGAGAGACTCAATTCTTCCGAGACCTTGTTTGCGCTCAGAATCTAGCTCTGCCTCAAGACGTACGGCGTTCTGCAGTGCCTGATCCCGCTCGGCACGCAGATTAACTGTAAGGCTTGCTTCTATCTGACTTTGTTGTTCTGTGCGGGATAGAGTAGAGCGTAAGTTGATCGCGTAAACCAAAAGGCCTGCACATAAAGTAAAGGGCAGGCCAAATAGTAAAAGTGAGCTTAGATCAAAAGTCACAGAGCTAATGCTGAGTAATTAAGCTTTAACTAACTTTTGTAACTCACCAGATTCGAACATTTCACTAATGATGTCTGAGCCACCAATGAACTCACCATTGATATAGAGCTGAGGAATGGTTGGCCAATTAGCAAATTCTTTGATGCCTTGACGAATCGCGGCATCTTCCAATACGTTAACGGTGTGGAGTGTTTCGACACCGCTTGCACGCAAAATATTGATAGCGTTACCAGAAAATCCGCATTGAGGAAACTGCGCAGTTCCTTTCATGAATAAAACAACAGGATGGCCAGTAACGATTTCTTTGATTTGAGCTTGTGTATCCATAAATTCTTTCTTAACGAGCATTCATTTTGTAAAAAGAGCTTGTAATTCTCTTGGGTAGATTTTAAGACTTTATGCGAAAAAAGGTTATTTTTGGGATTATCGACTTCCTGAGTTTCTACCAGATGCAACTCTGTGATGCCCTGCTAAATCTAGGTAGGTTTGAATATCGCTCAGACCACTGGTTTTCAGGAGATCAACGACTGCATCTGATTGATCAAAGCCATGCTCAATAGCTATTAAGCCATTTGGATTGAGGTGTACTTTGGCACCATCGATAATAGCCTCTAGGCAGGTCAGCCCGCTAGCGTAATCGGTTAGGGCTGAGATAGGTTCAAAACGTAAATCATCTTGGCTTAAGTGTGAGTCCAAAATCGATATATAGGGTGGGTTGCTCAGAATGATGTCAAACTGGGCATCACTACTTAAAGCCTCATACCAGCTTCCTTGCATTAATTGCACACGAGCTTCCAGCTTTAGAAGTTGGGCGTTAGTCTTTGCAATATCCAAAGCTTCAAATGATTGATCTGTAGCGGTCACTAATGCATGAGGACTCGCATTTGCAATCGCTAAGGCAATAGCTCCAGAACCAGTTCCCAAATCCAATACTTTTGCTGACCCAAGAAGCCGTACAATTTCTTGGAGGCCAATTTCAACCAAGAGCTCGGTTTCAGGACGCGGTATAAGTACGCCTGGTGCAACATATAACTCGATGTCATGAAAACCCCGTTTGCCAATGAGGTAAGCAATCGGCTCTCCAGCCAGTCTTTTAGATTGCAAGCTTTGCCATTGCAAGCTTGCTTCTGAGCTCAGTTTCATGTCATCGCGAGATAGAAGTGCGGAGCGGGGCAGTTGATAGTGCTTTTCCAGTACGTGAGCCATTAAGAGGCGAGCTTCGCTAGAAGGAAGCGGTGAGTCGCTCAATAAAGAGCGCAGACTTAATTCTTGACTCATAAGTGATTTAGCTGTCGCCCAGTGCGGCGAGGAGTTCAGCTTGATGTTCAGAAGCTAATGCATTGCACAGATCATTAATATCACCATCCATCATCGCGTCGATTTTATAGAGCGTCAGATTGATGCGGTGATCAGTAATTCTTCCCTGCGGGAAGTTATAGGTACGAATACGATCGCTGCGATCACCAGAGCCAATCAGAGATTTTCTAGTTTGCGCTTCAAGCTGATGCTTTGCGCGTTCACGCGCATCCATAATGCGTGAAACGAGAACTTTCATTGCTTGCTCACGATTACGGTGTTGACTGCGATCATCTTGGCATTCCACGACAGTGCCAGTTGGTAAGTGAGTAATACGGACTGCGGAGTCAGTCTTATTAATATGTTGACCGCCAGCACCAGAGGCGCGGAAGGTGTCAATTCGCAATTCAGCAGGATTAATTTTGACAGCCTCTAACTCATCTGCTTCTGGCATCACCGCTACAGTGCAGGCCGATGTATGAATGCGGCCCTGAGTTTCCGTTTGTGGAACACGTTGCACACGATGACCACCAGACTCGAATTTTAGGCGAGAGTACACGGCTTGACCAACTAAACGAAGTACAACCTCTTTGTAGCCACCTAAATCAGATTCAGCAGCACTGACTACTTCTACTTTCCAACCTTGCCGTTCTGCAAAGCGTGTATACATACGTAGTAAGTCTCCAGCAAAGAGCGCACTTTCATCACCACCAGTGCCTGCTCGTATTTCTAGGAAGACATTACGTTCATCGTTCTCGTCTTTTGGTAGCAAGAGCTTTTGTAGGGCTCCTGCAAGCTCTTCCATAGTAGCTAAAGCTTGCTTTTGTTCTTCATCGGCAAAATCCTTCATCTCTGGATCTTTACGCATCTCTTCAGCGGCTTGGGCATCTGCCTGTGCCTGCTTGTAAAGACCAAATTGTTCAACTACCGTAGCAATATCAGAATGTTCGCGCGTGAGTTTCCTATAAGCATCCATATCTTTGGTTGCTTCTTCGGAAGTTAAAAGGGAATTAAGTTCGGCTAAGCGTGTGTCTAGATGTTCTAGCTTAGCCCGCATGCTGGGCTTCATCTAATGATCTTCTGGCTTAATGTGTGTGGCGAATAGTTTGGGTAAGAGCTTAATTAGGGCATCACGCTCAGCACCGTTGGAGTGTTGCAATGCATGCAGTGAGCCATGTAAGAATTTATTTGTTAGACCTTGAGCCATCGCATTCAGAACTTCTTGTGGATCATCGCCACGCATCAAGCGTTTCATAGCTCGCTCTAATTCAAGTTGTCTTAGACGCTCACCTTGCAATTGAATATCTTGAATGATCGGAACAGAGTTTCTCCCGTGCATCCAATGCATAAAGTTACCAACACGATCTTCAATAATGGCTTCAGCTTGACTGACTGCAGCCTGGCGTAAACTAGCGCCAGTCTGAATCATGACTCCTAGGTCATCTACCGTATAAAGATATATATCTGCTAGCCGTGAGATTTCTGGCTCAAAGTCACGCGGAACTGCTAGATCAATCATCACTATCGGCTTATGGCGGCGTTGCTTGAGGGCGCTCTCCACCATACCTAAACCAATAATGGGCAGGGATGAGGCGGTGCTAGAGATAATAATGTCGAATTCATGAAGACGGCCGGGAAGCTCTGAGAGCTTTAGTGAATCGGCTTGCACATCTTGCGCAGAAATAGCATCAGCTAATTCTTGACCACGTTCAATGGTACGGTTGGCAATCACAACATTTTTGGGCTTACGGGCAACAAAGTGCGTGGCGCATAAACTAATCATGTCACCAGCGCCAATAAATAAAATACGTTGATCTGAGATTTTTTCAAAGATACGTTCGGCAAGGCGAACAGATGCAGCAGCCATCGAAATTGAATGTGCGCCAATTTCAGTGGAGCCACGTACTTCTTTAGCAACGGCAAATGTTTTCTGAAAAAGTTGATTAAGGTAGGTTCCCAACACACCCGCATCATTTGCAGTGCGAACTGCATCTTTCATCTGCCCCAAAATCTGAGTCTCGCCAATCACCATAGAATCTAATCCGCAGGCAACTCTGAAGGCATGACGCACAGCATCAGATTGCGGCAGGGAATAAATATGAGGGGCAAGATTACTAGGCGCTAGTTGTTGGGTTTTGGCAAGCCAATCAAAAGTAGCTTCGTGTAAGAGACCGGCAGCGCTGGCATCATTTGCTGCACAGTACACCTCGGTTCGGTTACAGGTTGATAAAATCGTTGCCTCGGGCAGCCCAGCCTGATTCGCGCCAAGCAAATGTTGGCGTAGATCATGCAAGGCCTCTTGAAGAAATTCAGGAGCGAAGGCGACCTTTTCCCGAATGGCGACCGGTGCTGTGTGATGATTGATGCCGAGTGTCAACAACTTCATAATGGTAATTATAGATTTGATGACACTATTAATGGGGGTATCAATGGGGTTTTTAGCTTTTCTGGTGATTGGGGGTATTTCTGGGGCTTCTGCCTGGATTTTTTACCCTGGTCAAGCCAGTAGACCAAAGCTGGGAAAGCTTCTGCTAGCAGCGTTTCTTGGCTTTCTAGCCGCCCTTGCTAGTTCTTATCTTGGGCAATATTTGGGGCTCTTTCAGTCTGGACAGATGCTGGAGTGGCTGAGTGCTATTTTTGCCTCTTGCCTGGCAGCTTGTATTTTTACAGCTTTAGCTAAATAGGTTTGTCTGGGGGTGTTTCACCCACCCAAACAATCTCTTCCTTATCAAGTTGTTTTAGCCATTGATTCGCTTTGGTGAAATGACCGCAACTTACTTTAGCCCCGGGTTCCAAAAAAGGCCTATCAGTTTTATAAACACCTAAGCCGGATGGATGTGAGGATTGCAGAATGAGCTGATCAATACCTGATTCAATTAAAGCCAGCTTAGATTGTGCATGGCCACCCCAGAGCATCCAAACTAAATGAGGTCTCTGAAGAGCTAAACCTGAAATAAGCCGATCAATCAAACTTTTCCAACCTAGATTGGCATGACTTCCTGCTTCACTTAATTTAACGCTTAGTGCTGTATTGAGGAGTAGCACTCCTTGTTCGGCCCAGGCGTGAAGGTCACCGTTGGGCAAATGATCAAATCCCTCAAGAGCAAGTGCTTTGCTAATGTTACGTAGTGAGCTAGGAAATGCGCGTGAGTTGGTGGGGATATTGGCTGGAATTGAGAATGCTAAGCCTTGCGCAAGGTCTGGCGAGTGATAGGGATCCTGCCCCAAAATCACTACTTTGACAGATGCAACAGGGGTTAACTTTAGCGCTTTGAAAAAATTCTTTGACTCAGGCCGAATCATTTTTGGATCAACATCAAGTGCTGCTTGTAAATTACCCGCTAAATTTTTCCAATCGCTAGAATCAAAATAGTTACCTAGTAGGTCGCGCCAATCTTTTGGAATATCTTCTTTAGAAAAAGCGGGCATGTATTCGAGAGAGATATTGGTATTACAAATTCAAGAGTTGGAGATTAAGGCATACTGCATCGGTAGTTGACTGGCATGAAAGTTTGCCATGCGCTCATGTTCTAAGTCATCGCGGTAGAAGCAAAAATGAATACTTTGCCCTTCAGTAAGGGAAGAGAGAATTTTATCTAGGCGACCACTAGTGACGCGTTGACCATTGATGCTTGCTACTAAGTCGCCGGGCGCGAGTCCTGCCAACTGGGCCGCCCCTCCATCTAAGACATGAGTGACCTTGAGCCATCCATTGACATCAGTATGGCGCATACCAAGCTGAAGCTTTATCTTCTCTAACTTAGATTGTGTTTTTTGTTTAACTAAAATCGATTTAGAGGAAACCCATTTTTGAAGTGGGATATCTTCAGTGCCAAAGATGTAGCGTGATTTAATGTCAGCCCAGGTTTTAGAAAAATCAGATCCAAGTAATTCATGTACTAAATTGTCTAGCCCGTCCTCAAAAATTCCATCAAGAGTGACACCATGCCTTTGCCAAATCAAGCGCATCAGGTCATCTAGAGATTTCTTATTTTTGGAAAATGCACGGATTTGTAGATCCAAACCTAGCGCTAGTAGTGCACCCTTACCGTAGTAACTCACTACTGCGTTGGGGGTATTTTCATCTGCTTGGTAATACTTCGTCCAGGCATCGAATGAGCTATCGGCTAGGCTTTGCTTGTTTCTTCCTGGCCCGCGCAGGATGCCATTCCAGTTAGTAGAGACTAGATCGAGATACGTTTTAAGATCAATGCGCTTGCTACGGAACAGCTGAAGATCATCGTAGTAGCTAGTAAAACCCTCGAATAGCCAGAGTAAGCGAGTGTGATTACGCTTGCTAAGATCATAGGGTTGAAATGCTTTTGGTTGAATACGTTTTACTAGCCACGCATGAAAGTATTCATGGCTACACAAACCCAGAAACTCACGATAGGCAGACTCATCTAGCGGCATATCCACTTGTGGAATTTGATCACGACGGCAGAGTAGTGCGGTGCTATTGCGATGCTCAAGGCCACCATAACCATTTAGCACTGCATTTGTTAAGAAGAGGTAGCTCCTAAAAGGAGCTTGCTTAGTCTTTGGTTCGAAGAGATTGATCGTACAAGTGCAAATTGCTTGCAAATCTTGCGCAAGGCGTTTTATATCAACGGAATTAATACATCCTTGGATAGCCATACTGTGTGGGATACCACCAGATATCCAACGAATGATTTGAAACTCTCCCATGGCAACGGGATGATCAAGCAGATTCTCATAATCTTGTGCAAGATAAAAGCCAAATCCGCGCGGATCTGTTTTTACAGCCCTTAAGCTGGTTTGTACTGACCAGTGATCAGTAAATCCTCCTTCTGGTGGAGCAATCGCAAGTGAGCAAGCCAAATTTTCTTGACCTTGAACCTCAAGACATAGGCTGCTTGCGTTGAAGAATGCACGCTCCGTATCCAGATAGGCAGCGCGCACAGAGGAATCGTATGCGTATATCGTGGTGAGGACCTCAACTGGACTACTTACTTTTGGTAAGCGCCATTGATCATTATTTAATCTCTCTAGAGAAAGCTTCTTCTTACTGCCAACAGAATAAGCCTCAATGGATTCAATCTGCTTACTAAAATCGCGAATCAAATAACTTCCCGGAATCCAAGCCGGCATTTGCAATACTTGTCCCTCTGGATCAGGTTCTGCGATATGTAATTTCACTTGGTAGCGATGACCATGAAGGTCTGCCGGCCATACGGTGTACTGAATTGCTGGTAGATCTGCTTTATTCATGATATTTACTTCAGTGAACTAAATTTCTTTTCAATATCGGTAATTTGAACTGCTCCAGGAAAGCGACTGCCATCAGTAAAGAAAAGAGTGGGCGTTCCTGTAATGCCATAGGTTTTTGCAAAAGCAAGATTCTTATCTAGCGGAGTGTTGCAATCACTTTTTCCGCTAGGGCTAATACCGTTAATCATCCAATCAATATAAGCCTTAAAGGGATCTGCGGCGCACCAGATTTGCTTTGATTTTTGAGTAGAGTCGGCAGACAAAATGGGAGTGAGATAGGTATAGATGGTGACATTCTCTAACTGCTGCATAGACTTTTCTAAACGCTTGCAGTAGCCACAATTGGGATCTGAAAATACCGCCAGCTGACGGCTGCCGTTACCACGAACAGTTTTGATGGCATTAGCTTGATTCAAATCTGCCCACTTAATTCGGTTTAAGTCAGCCTGCCTTTGTTCGGTAATATTTTTTCCGCTAGCTAGCTCAATGATTTCACCTTGTATGAGATATTTTCCAGAGGCATCTGTATAAAAAAATTCATTACCAACCAATACTTCATATAAACCAGGGACTGGAGCTGCTGATACGCTCTTCACTTTTACATTTGGCCCCAACCTTTTTTGTATCTCGGTTTTAATCTGCTGCTCAGCCTGAGGATAGACAGCGCCGGAAAAAAGTAGAGTAATGCAGGTAAATACTGCTACAGATAGGAATTTATTCAAAATCAATGTCCCCTAAGGCGCGCTCAATAAGACGCTGTTTAATAAAATGACTTTTGTTAACCAGACCGAGTCCCCAGTTACGTAGTTGTCGTTCTGTGTTACTGCTGGCAGAAAATAATTTCTTGAGTTTGTCAGTAACCCATAAAAGTGCGCTTGTATCCCCCTGGCGTTGACGCTCGTAGCGCCGAAGCAATACTACATCGCTTGGTGAACGAAAAGATTCACGTTTACCAAGAATGTTGAGCAATACTGCAACATCCCGTAAGCCTAAGTTAAGACCTTGTCCTGCTAGTGGGTGCATCACATGGGCTGCATCACCAATGAGAACAACCTTGGGCGTTGCCTCCGGGCCAATAAAACGGGTTGCCCGAATCTTTTTCAATGGAAATGCTGCTGGTATCGAGTTGAGCTTGAGCTCACCTAGTTGCTTTCCAATAGCACCATTCGCAATTGAGTTAAATCGCTCTTGCCATTCGACTTGGTCTAGTTTTAATAGATCTGCGGCATGTTCAGGCGAGGTTGACCACACCATCGAAACTTGTTTACCAGGTAAGGGGAGCATTGCCACAATATCGCCCCCAGGTAAAAACCACTGAAAGGCTGTTTCAAGATGTGGATATGTACAAGTCCAATTGGCAACCACAGCGCTTTGTGAGTAATTCTCTTCGCTCACTGCAATACCGAGTTCAGCCCGGATAGGTGAATTTGCTCCATCAGCAGCAACTACGAGTTGCGTACGAATGGCACCACCATTTTTTAAGTGAAGCGTACTGCCCTCTGTATCAACTTCAATCTTATTAATCACATCGCTAATCCGCTCCAACTTGTTTTGAAAGCGAGAAGCCTGATCAAGTGTGTGCTCAATTAAATTTGATTCGCCAATCCAAGCTAATTGCGGCGTACCTGCTTCAAACGCAGAAAGATGGAGTTGATCATTTTTTTCACCACGATCACCATAAATCCGCATATCGCGCACCGGCTGGATTCGACTATGGTCTAGCGCATCCCAAATTTGTAAATGGGCTAATAGCTTTTGCGTACTTGGAGAAAAGGCATAGATTCGTTGGCCCCATTCCAATCCTTGCGGTGCGGGAGCCATTTGACTCAGATCCGGAGCAATTTCAATGGTGTTGAGACCAAGCTGTGCTAGACCAAGTGCGCAAGCCTTACCAGCAATGCCTCCGCCGACAACCACAACGTCAGCAGAGCGGATTTTGACGGATTGCGCAGGGGTTTTGGATGGGTGGTTTAAATGAACTTCCGACATAACTTGATGATATCGAATCTGACCCCTTTACAATAAGCTCATGTCTTTGAAATGTGGCATCGTCGGCCTGCCTAACGTCGGCAAATCTACCCTCTTTAACGCGCTTACCAAAGCTGGGATCGCAGCGGAAAACTACCCTTTCTGCACGATTGAGCCCAATGTAGGCGTGGTCGAGGTTCCTGACCACCGTCTAGCTGCCCTGGCTGAGATTGTGAAGCCTGAACGCATCCTGCCCGCTGCCGTCGAGTTTGTCGATATTGCTGGTTTGGTCGCTGGCGCTTCCAAAGGTGAGGGCCTTGGAAATCAATTTTTAGCGAATATTCGGGAAACGGATGCCATTACCCATGTAGTCCGTTGTTTTGAAGATCCGAATGTAATTCACGTCGCCGGCAAGATTGACCCGATTGCCGATATTGGCGTGATTGATACTGAATTGGCTTTATCAGATTTGGCTACTGTTGAGAAAACACTTAACCGTTCCAGTAAAGCTGCGAAGTCAGGCAACGATAAAGAAGCAGCAGCCTTAGTTGCTGTTCTGACTAAAGTGCTAGCCCATTTAGACTCAGCTCTACCGGTGCGCAGTCTAAATTTAAGCGAAGATGAATTACTGTTGATTAAACCCTTGTGTTTAATTACTGCAAAACCAGCGATGTATGTAGCTAATGTAAAAGAGGACGGTTTTACCAATAATCCTCATCTGGAGGCGGTAAAGCAGCATGCTGCAAAAGAAAATGCTCCAGTAGTTGCTGTTTGTGCAGCGATTGAGGCTGAGATTGCAGATCTTGATGATGCTGATAAAACAGAATTTCTGGCTGATTTGGGTATGGAAGAGCCCGGCCTAGATCGCGTGATTCGTGCTGGGTACTCTTTACTTGGTTTACAAACTTACTTTACTGCTGGTGTTAAAGAAGTACGTGCATGGACCATTCATCTAGGTGATACTGCGCCGCAAGCAGCAGGCGTTATTCACACAGACTTTGAGCGGGGCTTCATCCGCGCGCAAACCATTTCTTATGATGACTTTGTTCAATTTAAGGGCGAGGCTGGTGCTAAAGAGGCTGGTAAGATGCGAGCCGAAGGCAAGGAATACGTGGTTAAGGATGGGGATGTATTGAACTTCTTATTCAATGTCTAACTCAGCGATATATCTCACGCCCCAATAAAAAAGCCCTTATCACAAGGGCTTTTTTATTGAGGTGAAAGAAGCTTAAGCAGACTTAGCAGCTTTCTCTAAGCACTTAGAAATTTCTTCATAGCGCTTGATCGCTAACTTCGTTGGCACTACTTCTTTCTTACGGCCATCAGTATTTGATGCCATCTTGATATAGCCCATCACACTAAGATTCTTTACGCGACCATGCAATGTTGCTTGAGAACCAAGTTCTGAGAGTGAAATCAAATCACCTACCAATACCGACTCTTTTAAATGTGAACAAGTAACAATTTTGTCCAGCAAACTTTCTTCGATATAGTCCAGTTTCTTGCCAGGGTTAATGCGGTCTAAGGTATCGAGTAAGTTCAAAAATCGGATATAAGAAGGGGACTTTGCGGTAGCCATTTTTTAAGAGTATGTTGTTGTGCAGTGAATTGATATTAGCTGTAGAGCTAGTATCAGTGTATACCCTTGGCTTAATTTTCTCAACCGGTACTCGTTATCGAAAGCATTCATAATCGATGTAATGAGTAAACAATTGGGAACGCTTTCTGAGGTCACTTTTGCACTTGTCATTAGTGCGCTATCGTACACATTTCTTTTCTATCTCAATAATTGGCTGACAAGTGAGCTGGTATTTAGTCTAGGCGTTAATTGGATTTATTTGCCAGCAGGCCTGCGTTTATTTTTAACCTTAATTTTTGGACTTCCAGGTGCGATTGGGATTGCTTTAGTCTCTTTTTTGATTAGCTACTATGGCGACTTTCCTCATAACCTCATACTTTGTATTGGTATAGGCTTGATATCTGGATTTGCCCCTTATCTAGCAAGGGTTTTTGTGATTAGCAATGTGCCCTTAACACCTGATCTAAGCGATCTCAATTTTCAGAAGCTAGTAATTTGTATTTTGATATATGCAGTGCTGAGTGCTGGATTGCATCAGTGGTGGTTTTCTACTATGGCGCTAGAGAATGCAGGCGGGATAAGCCATGTCACTGTAATGTTTATCGGTGACGTACTTGGCTCATTACTGCTAATCTCTCTAATTAAATACAGCCTAGATCTGTTGAAGAAGGCTAGGGAAACAGTTCACTAAGAGCTGCGCCAGGATCAGCGGCCCTCATAAATGCTTCGCCAACTAAGAACGCATTAATTTGATTATCACGCATGAGTTGTACATCAGAACTGCTCAATATTCCAGACTCAGTTACCAAAATTTTGTCCTGGGGAACCATGGGCAAGAGGGATAGTGTTGTTTGTAGCGTGACTTCAAAGGTCTTCAGATTGCGATTATTAATTCCAAGCAAGGGCGTTTTGAGTTCTAGAGCTTGCTCTAGCTCAGGAGCATTGTGAACCTCCACTAAAACATCTAGACCTAGCTCATGGGCGCAGGCCTCAAGCTCTTTCATTTGATTAAGCTCTAGGCAAGCTACGATTAATAGAATTGCGTCGGCACCAATTGCACGAGCTTCATAGACTTGGTACGGATCTATAGTGAAGTCTTTGCGTAGCACGGGAATACTGCAAGCAGCTCTAGCCTCTTGAAGGTAAGCATTGCAGCCCTGAAAGTAGTCTTTATCAGTGAGGACTGATAAACAAGTAGCGCCATGCTTTTCATAAGACTGAGCAATTTCAGTAGGCTTAAAATTTTCTCGTAGTACTCCCTTGCTTGGACTCGCCTTTTTAATTTCAGCAATAACGGCAGCTTTTCTGGCGCTAATTTTATTTTCAATTGCATGAATAAAGTCACGCGGTTTAAGTAGAGCATCCTGATTATTGGATTGGGCAATCTCGCATTGATTGCCAAGAGAGATTTTCTTAAGGTTATGGGCAATCTCAATCTTCTTAGCTGCAACAATTTTATCGAGGATATCGCTCATGAGTAATTATTTAGCCTGGGTTGCTGCAATAAAGTTGTCTAACTTCTTACGCGCTGCGCCGGATGTAATTGCAGCTTTGGCCATTTGCACACCAGAAGCTATATCTTGGGCTACGCCAGCAACATAGAGAGTTGCACCTGCATTCAGGCACACAATGTCGCTTGCTGCGCCTGGCTTGTTATCGATCACATCTAATACAATTTTTTTAGACTCTTCTGCATTAGCTACTTTGAAGCTATTTGTGAGGGCGGTATTGAGTCCAAAGTCTTTCGGATGAATTTCATATTCACGAACAACTCCGTCCTTGAGTTCGCCCACAAGAGTAGGGCCCTCTAGGGAGATCTCATCGAGGCCATCGAGGCCATAAACCACAAGAGCGTGCTCCATACCTAAAGCTTGCAATACCCGAGTCTGTATTCCAACAAGATCTCGGTGGAATACACCCATCAAAATTCTTTTGGCATCAGCAGGATTGGTAAGAGGCCCCAAGATGTTGAAAATAGTTCGAACACCCAATTGTTTGCGGATCGGCACGACGTTCTTCATGGCAGGGTGATGATTTGGAGCAAACATAAATCCAGCCCCTACTGTAGCAATACATTTGGCGACTTGATCTGCAGAGAGCCCTAGATTTACACCTAAGGCTTCGAGCACATCAGCGCTACCAGATTTGCTACTGACGCTGCGATTGCCATGCTTGGCAATTTTGGCGCCAGCTGCTGCAGCAACGAACATGGCTGCAGTTGAAATATTAAAAGTGTGCGCCCCATCGCCGCCTGTACCTACAACGTCAACTAAATGAGTGCGGTCATCCACATGAACGGTAGTTGCAAACTCACGCATCACTCGTGCAGCAGCAGCTATTTCTCCAACGGTTTCTTTTTTAGTACGAAGAGCTACTAATAGTCCGGCCACTAACTCAGGTGACATTTCACCGCTCATGATGAGTCTCATCATCGCAGTCATTTCTTCATGAGAAAGTTCATAATGTTCGATGCAACGCTGCAGTGCTGCTTGTGGAGTAATTGGCATAAGACTCTTTACTTATTTAGCAAGAAATTCTTAAGCAAGGCATGACCATGCTCAGAAAGAATAGATTCAGGATGGAATTGCACACCTTCAACTGCGAGTTCGCGATGGCGTACGCCCATAATTTCCCCGTCCGAAGATGTCGCTGTCACCTCTAGTACTGCAGGTAGAGATCCCTTTTCGATGGCGAGTGAATGGTAGCGAGTGACTTTAAATGGATCAGGTAAGTTTTTAAATACACCCACACCGGTGTGGTGAATAGAGTCAGTCTTGCCATGCATCACCTTTTGGGCGCGAATCACCTTGCCACCAAAAGCCTCACCGATGGCTTGATGACCAAGACATACACCTAGGATCGGAATTTGTCCTGCATAGCGTTTGATAGTCTCTACCGAGATACCAGCCTCTGCTGGGCTGCATGGCCCAGGAGAAATACAAATACGCGCAGGATTCAGTTTTGCAATATCTTCTACTGCGATTTCATCATTCCGAAATACTTTTACCTCTTCACCTAGTTCGGCAAAATATTGCACGAGGTTGTAAGTAAAAGAATCGTAGTTATCAATCATGAGGAGCATCGAGTCCTCCTTGTACTAATTCCGCTGCTGTTAATACTGCGCGCGCTTTAGCTTCAGTCTCTTTCCATTCGGCTGTAGGGTCAGAGTCAGCTACAACACCAGCACCTGCCTGGGAATGCAACATGCCATCACGAATGACACCAGTGCGAATGGCAATAGCTACATCCATATCCCCCGAGAAGGAAAGGTATCCTACTGCGCCACCATAAATACCGCGCTTTACAATTTCCATCTCATCAATAATTTCCATGGCACGAATTTTAGGTGCGCCAGAGAGAGTGCCTGCTGGGAAAGTAGCTCGTAAGACATCCATATTACTCATATTATCTAGAAGATCGCCCTCTACTGAGCTAACAATATGCTGAACATGAGAATATTTTTCGATTGCCATGGAATCGGTGACTTTGACAGACCCTGTCTTAGCAATTCTGCCAACGTCATTACGAGCAAGATCAATCAGCATGACATGCTCAGCAATTTCTTTGGGATCTGCAAGCAGCTCCTTAGCTAGACGCTCGTCTTCCTCTGGGCTAGCACCGCGGGGACGGGTGCCAGCAAGCGGACGAATCGTCACAATCTTTTCAGCAGCGCGTTTTTCCTGTCGAACAAGAATCTCCGGGGATGAACCAACAATTTGCATATCGCCAAAATCATAAAAATACATATAAGGCGAGGGGTTCAAAGAGCGAAGTGCTCTGTATAGCGCTAATGGTGAATCGGTAAAGGGCTTGCTAATTCGTTGACCAATGACAACTTGCATGCAGTCACCAGCTAAAATATATTCTTTGGTTTTACGCACTGCATCTTCAAAATCTGCAGTCTTAAATTTACGAATTAAATCTGTCTTTGTGCTCGGTAATGATGCTGGTATGTAAGCTGGCTTACCCAGGCAGGTGAGCAATTCTTTCAAGCGGTCTTGAGCTTTTTCAAAGCTGTCAGCAATGCTTGGATCTGCATAGACAATAAGGTAAATTTTGCCAGCGACATTATCAATCACCGCTAACTCTTCAGTAAGCATGAGTTGGATATCAGGCAGACCGAGCTCATCCGGTAAATCATATTTTGCTAAACGTGATTCAATATATCGAACAGTGTCATAGCCAAAGTAGCCAGCAAGACCGCCGCAAAAACGCGGGAGACCTGCTTGAACGGCAACCTTGAAGCGTTTGAAATAAGCGTCTACAAAATCTAATGGGTTATCAGTATTGCTCTCTACTACTTTTCCATCGGTGAGTACTTCATTGACTGGCGCAGATGGAGTGCCAACTGTTCTGATAATCGTTTTGGCAGGTAGACCAATAAACGAGAAACGGCCAAAACGCTCACCACCTAATACGGACTCGAGCAGGTAGGTATTTTTCTCACCAAAGGCTTGACTGAGTTTGACGTAGAGCGATAGCGGCGTTTCTAAATCAGCAAGAACCTCCTTAACAAGAGGAATACGATTGAAACCCTGTTTGGCTAGGGCGTTAAATTCTTCGCGCTGCATTAGGATTTTCCAATCTTTCCTAATTCAGTGCGCATTGCCTCAATCACTTGGGCATAATTTTCTTTCCCAAAAATGGCTGAGCCAGCAACAAAGGTATCGGCACCCGCCTGCGCAACCTGCGCAATGTTATCCACCTTGATTCCACCGTCTACTTCAAGACGAATGTGGCGACCTGTTTGAGCTTCGTAACGATCTAAGCGTATACGAACTTGTTCAATCTTATTGATGGTGCTTGGAATAAAGGATTGACCACCAAATCCTGGATTGACAGACATGAGTAGCACTAAGTCAATTAATTCTAGGGTGTGATCTAAATGATCAAGTGGCGTTGCAGGGTTTAATACCAGACCGGCTTGGCAGCCTTGATCGCGAATTAAATTGAGAGTGCGATTTACGTGAGGGCTTGCCTCAGGGTGAAAGCTAATTAAGTTTGCACCAGCTTTTGCAAAATCAGGCACGATTCGATCCACCGGCTCAATCATCAGGTGAACGTCGATCATTGCAGGCTTGCCATTTTTCATGGCGTGTGGACGAATAGCCTCACAAACCAGGGGGCCAATTGTGAGGTTGGGGACGAAATGGTTATCCATCACATCAAAGTGAATCCAATCAGCACCCGCTGCCAGAACATCTTGGACTTCCTTGCCTAGGCAGGCAAAGTCAGCCGACAGAATGGAGGGGGCAATGACAAATTGACGATTTGGAGGTGATTTTTGGCTTTCCATCCCTAGATTCTAGCTTGCAGTTGGCCTTAGGATAGAGCAGAATTCGAGCATGAATCCTCACGAAATTAGCATTACGGTCAAAGCCCAGTACCTACCGGAGCAATCTGACCCTGATAACCGTCAATTTGCCTTTGCTTATACGGTCACCATTCGGAATGCTGGCACCTCCAGTATTCAGCTTATTGCCCGCCATTGGTTCATTACCGATGGGGACAATGATGTTCAGGAGGTTCGTGGTTTAGGGGTTGTTGGACAACAGCCCCTATTGCGAGCTGGGGAGCAATTTGAGTACACCAGTTGGGCCACTTTGCCCACGCCAGCAGGAACTATGCGAGGTGAGTACTTTTGCGTTACTGAGGAGGCGCAGTTTTTTCAGGCACCAATCCCAGAATTTGCCCTAGTAATGCCCCGAACCTTACATTAGAGCGAAGTGCTCGGAAAAACTATTTTTTCCCTTTGCTCGTCCATAGGACAATAAACAGCAACAGCCCTAAAGCGATAACACCTTCCATTACAAAGAGCAACATTGGGTATTCATCGAGTAAATTGCTAATCATGATTTCTAAATTTAAGTTATTTCAAGTAAGTGTATTCGCTATTCTGATTGCGAGCTTGGTTGTTGGGTGTTCAACACCCCCTACCCGAGGTGCGGCTTATCGATCTAGTGGTTCTGGTGCATCACCGATATCTTATAGCTCTTCGATAGCAAGCTTTAATGCAGTATCTTGGCAAGCCTTACCAGGCTGGCAAGATGATGATTTATCTCAAGCTTGGACTGCGTGGCTAAAAAGTTGCGATGTATTACGTAAGCGTAGTGGAGAGGTGAATTGGCGTCAGGCGTGCATGCAAGCCGCAAGTGTATCTTCCCGTGACGCTCAAGCAGTTCGTCGTTACTTTGAAAGTAACTTCCAAGCCTATGAAATTCGGAATAACTCTGGCAGTGAGACGGGCTTGATTACTGGTTACTACGAGCCTGTAATGAAGGGCTCACAAACACGAACAAGCACTTACAGTGTGCCGCTCTATGCGTATCCAAATGCATGGCGAAAATCTAAACCTAACCCAGGCCCAACGCGGGCAGAGCTGATGAGTTCAGGAGTTTTAAAGGGCTCAGAAATTGCTTGGGTGCAAGATCCTGTTGAGGCAGCCTCTATGCAAATACAGGGATCAGGAAAAATTCGTCTCGAAAACGGCACAATATTACAGTTAGGATTTGCTGGAACGAATGAGCAGCCCTTTAAATCTTCAGCACAATGGTTGCTTGAGCGTAAAGAAATAACAAGCAAAGAAGCCACGATGCAGGGTATTTCGCAGTGGGCTAAGCGTAATCCTGAGCGCGTGAATGAAATGCTAAACGCTAATCCCCGTTTTGTTTTTTTTAAAGAGACATCAGGCACTGTCGGCGCCCTTGGGGTGTTATTAACCGGCGAACGCAGTATTGCGATTGATCCGCAATCAATACCCTTGGGTGCCCCCGTATTTCTTGCTACCACTAAACCTTTGAGCGCTGAACCCCTGCAAAAGTTAGTAATGGCCCAGGATACTGGCAAAGCCATTGTGGGTGGGGTCAGGGCTGATTACTATTGGGGATCTGGCGATGCTGCAGGAGAGATGGCTGGCCGCATGAAGCAAAATGGCAAGATGTGGCTATTGTTACCCCGTTAATTGATTACATACAGGAAAGAAATTCATGAGCTACAAAACAATTTTGACTGAGGTTGATGGCAAGGTTGCTACCATCATCTTGAATCGTCCTGAAGTTCTCAATGCGCTAAATGATCAACTCATGGATGAGCTAGGTGAGGCATTGCTTACATTTGATGCAGATGACAATATTGGCTGCATCATTGTGACAGGTAGCGAGAAGGCATTTGCTGCCGGTGCCGATATCGCATCAATGGCGAAGCGTAACTTGCAAGATGTATACCGCCATAATTTTATTTCCCGCAATTGGGAGCATATGCAAAAAGTTCGCAAGCCTGTGATTGCAGCAGTATCAGGCTATGCACTTGGAGGCGGATGTGAGCTGGCAATGATGTGTGACACTATCATGGCTGCAGATAATGCCAAGTTTGCGCAACCCGAAATTAAGTTGGGAATCATCCCGGGTGCTGGCGGTACGCAACGTTTGCCGCGGGCAGTCTCTAAAGCTAAAGCAATGGATTTAGCTTTAACTGGAAGAATGATGGATGCTGCAGAGGCAGAGCGTTCAGGCTTAGTATCCCGAGTCTTTCCAAAAGCAGATTTATTAAAAGAAGTAAAGGCGATCGCGAAAGAGATCGCTGATATGCCGCTGCTAACACTAATGATGGTCAAAGAAGCAGTTAACACTGCTTATGAAACTACGCTCTCACAGGGAATCCATTTTGAGCGTCGCTTGTTCCACACTTGCTTTGGAACGAATGATCAAAAAGAAGGCATGGCAGCATTTATAGAAAAACGTCCAGCTAAATTTACTAACTCTTAAGGGCTTAACTTTTTTCTAGGTAGCGTTGTGCTAGCTTTACCCAGTAGCTCACACCTACAGGGATTAATGTGTCGTTAAAATCATAAGAGGGATTATGGAGATGGCATGGGCCCATGCCATGACCTACAGAGCGGTGATCTCCATCTCCGTTGCCTAAAAATACATAGCATCCTGGCTTCTCTAGCAACATGAAGGCAAAATCTTCTGCGCCCATGGTGGGATCAATATTCGTATTAACGTTTTGTTTGCCGACTAATTCGCTCATTACCTCGCTGGCAAACTGAACTTCAGCATCGTGATTAATCAATGGTGGATAGCTTCTTTTAAAAGAAATTTCTGCTTTGCAATCAAATGCGCTTGCGACACTATGTGCAATTTCACGAAGTCGTTGCTCCATTAAATCGAGTACTTCCAGGGTAAATGTTCTGACAGTACCGCCGATAAAGGCGCTGTCGGGAATAACATTACTTGTTTCGCCCGCATGAAACTGCGTGACTGAGAGAACTGCTGCATCAACTGGACGCTTATTACGAGTAATAATGCTTTGGAGTGCTAATACGACTTGCGCTCCAGTAAGTACTGGGTCAGCGCTGTTGTGAGGTAGCGCAGCATGACCACCCTTACCGGTAATGGTAATTTCAAAAGCGTTACTTGAGGCCATCATAGGACCAGTAGTAACTCCAAAGTGACCTTCGCCTAGGCCCGGCCAGTTGTGTAATCCAAAAACAGCATCACAAGGGAATTGTTTAAAGAGCCCATCTTTAATCATTTCTTTGGCACCGGCACCGCCTTCTTCGCCGGGCTGGAAAATAAATATCACAGTCCCTTTGAAGTCGCGATGATTTGATAGATATTGGGCAGCACCTAAAAGCATTGCAGTGTGACCATCGTGACCGCAGGCATGCATCTTTCCAGGATTGCGAGAAGCATGCTCAAAATTGTTGTGCTCTTGTAGCGGAAGTGCGTCCATATCAGCCCGCAAGCCAATCATTTTTCCAGAACCTAAATCGCCATCAAGACGACCAACAACACCTGTTTTGCCCATGCCTCGGTAAACAGTAATACCCCAACTAGAAAGTGCTTCTGCAACTAAGTCAGAAGTGCGATTTTCTTCGAAGCGCAATTCTGGATGAGCGTGAATATTGCGACGAATATCTTGTATAGCTTTTGCAGAATCAAGGATTTCAGGGTGTAAATGCATCCCTTTATCTTATCTGAAACTCCCACCAGTTTCATCTTAGGGCTTGCTCTAGGGGCTTTAATTACTCGTTATTTGGATGTGCTGTGCAGCAAAATCGAGCGCTTCTATTGAATAAGGGCTGTTATGAGATTTTTGAAGTGTTTTAGGTAGGGAGGGAATTTGTCCTAAAAAGGGTGCATTGATTTTTGCTTCCAAGGTAGCAATATTTTCTTTTAGTAGAGGCATTTCATTTGCTAGGGAGTTGGCAATCCATCCTGTAATTTTTAATCCACGGGCTTTAATTGCTTCTTGAGTAAGTAGAGCATGATTAATGCAACCTAACTTCATGCCAACTACCAAAACGATTGGCAAATTGATTTGCTGCGCAAGATCGCCCAGATCTTCATCATGATTTAGTGGTACCAAGAATCCGCCGGCCCCTTCGATCACAAGGCAATCACCATGCTTTTGAATTTCATCAAGCGCTTGCATAATGGTTTTTAAGTCTAGACTAATACCTTTATTTAGCGCAGCCAAATGAGGCGCTACTGGCATATCTAAAACATAAGGAGATAAGCTTAATTGGCCTGGTGCAAGCTGGGAAGCAATCCGTAAAGTTTCTAGATCTTCGTTGAGAATGCTGTCACTGCTACTTTGATATGTTCCAGCAACTACAGGTTTAAAGCCGATAGCTTGCTTTCCTTGTTTGCGTAACTTGAGGATCAGCGCGCCACTAACCAAAGTTTTACCAACTTCAGTATCAGTACCCGTTACAAAAAAACCAGCTATCTTAGTCATGAGATGCCTTTTGATGCACTTCTTGCTCTATTCTTTTTAAGGTGGTGATGAGTTTACGTAAATCATCGGCACTATGGTTTGCAGAAAAAGTAATCCGTAAGCGTGCGGTACCAAGGGCTACCGTTGGTGGACGGATTGCTGGAATCCAATAACCTGCTTCATCTAATAACTTTGCCGCCATGAGCGCATTGGCATTGCTACCCAAGATTACCGGTTGAATTGGCGTGCAAGAAGAGACCTTGCGCCATTCTGAAAATACCATTTCGTCTTGCCAAATTTTGATGAGCTGATTCAGTTGTGTACGACGCTTTACGCCCTCATTGCCTGCAATAATCTCAAGGCTTTTAAGTAAGGTATGCGCGATAGCAGGTGGGGTGGCAGTACTATAAATATATGGGCGACCCTTTTGAATTAGCCATTCAATAAAAGAATCTTGCGCGCAAATAAAAGCACCACTTACGCCAGCAGCTTTACCTAAGGTACCGATATAAATGATGCGATCAGAATCAATATTTTCTTGCTCTAAGATGCCATGCCCTTGCTTGCCTAGCACTCCAAAACCATGGGCATCATCAATGATCAATAAGGCATCATATTGCTCTGCTATCTTAAGCAAGGCCTTAACTGGTGCCAGATCGCCATCCATACTAAAGACGCCATCAGTGACAATGAGTTTGAGAGATTTTGTATCCTTTTTGAGTAGGTCAGTTAATGAATTAAGCTGAGTGTGATCAAACAAGTTGACTGTGGCATTCATTTGCGCAGCTGCCAATCGAACTCCATCAATCAGCGAAGCATGATTCAGTTTGGCCGAGTAAAGGCTGAGATCTCCCCGCTCAGCAAGTCTAGCTAGACCAGTAATGGCGGCGAGATTAGCGAGGTAGCCGGTACTGAAAAATAAGGCACGTACTTTGGATATATGTTGCTCTTGAAAAGAAGCTAACTGCTTTTCAAGTAACTCGTGTGCTGCGCTATGACCACTGATTAAATGCGAAGCACCACTACCAACACCATATTTTTGGCCGCCTTGTGCTAGGGCATTGATTAAGTCTGGATGATTGGCAAGCCCAAGGTAATCATTACTGCAAAAGGCCTTTAGTTGCCTGCCATCTATTGTTGCTGTGATATCGCAAGGAGATTGCGCAATACGCAATTTTCGTTTGAGCAGTTGCAAATCTAACTCCGCAATTTGTTCTTGCGCAAGTTTTAAGGCGTTAAATGAGTTAGTCATGCCAAAACTTTCTCTAATGCACGCTTAATAGCATCACCCATTCGCATTGTTTCTTCAGTAGACAAGATATATGGGGGCATGACATAAATCGTATTACCGATTGGCCTGATCAGCACCCCTTCCTCTAGACCTTTAGTAAACATTTCACGAGGAAAGCTGCTGATATTTTTAATGCCGTCATGTTTTATGTCGAAAGCTAAGATCATTCCTTGCTGACGCCAGTGCTCTATTCCGGAATCTGTTTTAGCCCACGCAAATGCATTTGCTAAATCTTGTGCGCGACTTAAGTTCTTCTCTAAAACATTCTCAGCTTCAAAAATCTTCAAGCAGGCCAGTGCTGCTGAGCAAGCTAGTGGGTTTCCTGTATAGGAGTGAGAATGTAAGAAACCTTGTTGCGTTTTATCACTATAAAAAGCTTGATAAATCGTATCGGTAGTCATGCAAAGCGAGAGAGGAAGGTAGCCGCCGCTAATGCCTTTGGATAAAGTTAAAAAATCAGGCCAGATACCCGCATGCTCGCAGGCAAAGAACTTACCGCTACGACCACATCCCACTGCAATTTCATCAGCTATCAGGTGTATCTCATAGCGATTGCATAACTCCCTTACTAGCCGAAGATATTCTGGGGAATATATTGCCATTTGTCCTGCGCATTGCACTAGCGGTTCGACGATGATGGCAGCAATATGTTGATGTTCTTTTTCTAATAATTTTTCTAGTTCAGCTGCTGCGTGTTTTGCAACATTCTCTGCACTCTCACCATTTTTTGCTTTGCGTGCATCAGGCGAGCTAACTGTGTAGACATCTTGTAAGAGTGATCCATAGGCTTCTCGAAAGATAGCAACATCGGTCACAGCTAATGCGCCTAGTGTTTCTCCGTGATAGCCATTTTCTAAGCAGACAAATTTTTTCTTTTGAGGTTTACTATTTAGTTGCCAAAAATGGTGACTCATCTTCAAGGCAATTTCTACTGCAGACGCACCATCAGATGCGTAAAAGACATGGCCTAAATTTCCGTTTGTCAGTGCGGCAAGTTTTTCAGAGAGCTCAACCACTGGTTGATGTGTAAATCCTGCCAGCATGACGTGTTCAATTTTTTGTAGCTGATCAATAATGGCTTGATTGATCTTTGGATTAGAGTGGCCAAATAAATTAGTCCACCAAGAGCTGATGCAATCGAGTAGGGCATTCCCCTTTTCGTCATAGAGCCACGGACCTTTGCCTTTGGTGATGGCAATAAGGGGAAAAGACTCGTGATGTTTCATCTGAGTGCAGGGGTGCCAAACGGCAGCTAGGCTGCGATCAACGAGAGTGGGTTGATTTAAATCAGAAATAACCTTCATGTTTGATATTTGACCACTAGTTTTTCCAATTTCCGGCTTGTATCTGTTATGTTTATGTCTTGAATTGATCTATTTTCTGGAATTTGCCCATGTTGGACGCCCAAACTGCTGAAAAACCTCTTACCTTAGTCAAATCTAAGGCTAATTTACGTAAAGAATTAGATGCCTCTGGCCAATGGACCTTGGCCCAAATTGAAGGATTATTTGCCCTGCCTTTTGATCAACTAATGCTCAAGGCTCAAGAGACTCACAAAACGCATTTTCCTGAGGGTGATGTGGAACTTGCCACCTTGTTATCCATCAAGACTGGTGGCTGCCCAGAGGATTGTGGCTACTGCCCACAGGCTGCGCGCTACGATACCGACGTTAAGGCTGAGAAGTTGATGGGGCTAGAGGAGGTTTTAGAGGCTGCTAAAGCCGCTAAGGCAGCAGGATCAAATCGTTTCTGTATGGGGGCGGCCTGGCGCGAGCCTAAAGATCGCGATATTGAAAAAGTGACGGCAATGATCAAGGGCGTTAAAGCTTTGGGCTTAGAAACCTGTGCCACTTTAGGCATGTTAGAGGCTGATCAAGCTATGGCCTTACAAGAGGCGGGCTTAGATTTTTATAACCATAACCTCGATACCAGTGAAGATTTTTATCGTTCAGTGATTTCTACTCGTGGCTATCAGGACCGCTTGGACACAATCTCCAATGTCCGTGCAGCGGGTATGTCGGTTTGCTGCGGCGGCATTGTGGGCATGGGTGAGTCCCGTGAGCAGCGAGCTGCTTTCTTGGCGCGTTTAGCAAATTTGAGTCCTTATCCTGAGTCCGTTCCTATAAACCACTTAGTACCTGTTGCTGGTACACCTTTAGCTGACCAGAAGCCTTTAGATCCTCTGGAGTTTGTCAGAACAATTGCAGTGGCTCGCATCACTATGCCTAAGGCCCGCGTACGCTTATCAGCAGGCCGTCAACAATTAGGAAGGGCTGTTCAGGCTATGTGCTTCTTAGCCGGCGCCAATTCCATCTTCTATGGTGAGCAATTACTCACTACCGGTAATCCAGAGGCAGAAGAAGACCGTGCGCTATTGGCGGAGCTGGGGCTAAAGACGAAACAAAGCTGCAAAGCTGAGGTTTTGGTTTAATTTTTCTGGCATATGACCCCAATAGACCGCTTCATTGTTGAGTTTGATACCGCACTTCGTTCTGTTGTTGGTGGAGCAAATGCTCAAAGACCTACTCCAGGCTCTGAATCTGGGGCAAATGCTGCACTCGATTCCGAGCAACGAAAGCATGCAGCAGGGTTGATGCGGATTAATCACGTTGGTGAAGTTTGTGCACAAGCTTTATATCAGTCACAAAAATTAGTTGCAAGAAATTCAGAAATTAAAGAGATGCTTGATCACTCTGGTCAAGAGGAAGTGGATCATTTGGCTTGGTGTGAAACTCGTCTCAAAGAGCTTGGCTCGCACACTAGTTATCTTAATCCATTTTGGTATGCAGGATCCTTTGCAATCGGCTTGGCAGCAGGCTTAGCGGGCGATAAGTGGAGTTTAGGTTTTGTTGCTGAAACTGAAAAACAAGTTGAGAGTCATCTCGAAAGTCATCTCAAAAAATTACCCGAAGAAGATCATCGCTCACGTGCGATCGTTGATCAAATGCGGATGGATGAAATCGAACATGGGCAAGCAGCCTTGCATGCAGGTGGAGCAACCTTACCTGAGCCAATTCAAAAAATAATGCAAGCAATGTCTAAAGTGATGACAACAACTGCTTACAAAATTTGAATTGAATAATGACTATTTAGTCGGAATTAATCAAGAGCTTGAATTGCAGATTAATTTTGATATATTTTTTAAGTACTACTGTTTTTAAATACAGTATATTTAAGCATTATCTAGTCATATAGCTAAGACCTATTCTTAAGTATATTTTCCAAGCCATTGTTTCAAGTAGCTATTTTATTATCACCATTTTCTGAAGACATAGCGCTAAGTGTTTGTAAACACTAGAGAATTTCCCAAAAAAATACCCAAAAAGACTTGACCCCCTTATTGCGATCCTCTAAAGTGGGAGGAAGTGTGAAAAAGTGGGGTAAATGGTGTTTCAAGGTGCTTCAGCTCTCAATTTAGATGCAAAAGGACGGATGTCTGTTCCGGCCAAGCATCGTGACGCCTTGTTAGTTCAAGGCGAGGGTCGCCTCACGCTCACAAAACATCCAGATGGTTGTCTGTTGCTATTTCCAAGACCCGAGTGGGAAAGTTTTAGAGCGCGGGTTGGGCAACTGCCAATGGATGCGCATTGGTGGCGCAGAATTTTCCTTGGCAATGCAGCAGAAATTGATTTGGATAATGCTGGCCGAATTTTGGTGAGCCCTGAATTGCGCACAGCAGCAGGAATTGAAAAAGAAGTGATCTTACTTGGTATGGGCAGTCACTTGGAATTATGGGACGCAGCTACATATGCTGCAAAAGAACAGGCTGCGATTGCACTAGGCATGCCTGAAGCACTCAAGCAATTTAATTTTTGATGACAGGGTGCTATGAACATGACTCATCGCCCAGTGTTGCTGGCCGAGGCGGTGACGGCGCTAATCAGTGGTCCGCTTATTCAAAAACAAAACGCAGCAAAAAATATTTTGGTAATCGATGGAACATTTGGGCGCGGCGGTCATACGCAAGCTTTACTCAAACAGCTTCCCTCGTCTGCGCGCATGATTTCTTTCGACAAGGATTTAGATGCGATCGCAGTGGCACAGAAGATCAACGATCCACGTCTAACCATTGTGCACGACAGTTTTGCGCAGATGGATCAGTACGCGCAAGCAGAATCGGTCGATGGAATTTTGTTGGATCTAGGAATCAGTTCGCCACAGGTAGACGAAGCGCATCGGGGCTTCTCCTTTCGTCGCGAGGGCCCGCTCGATATGCGGATGAATACGGATCAGGGTTTAACTGCTGCAGAGTGGTTAGAGCACGCGCCGCAAGAGGAAATCACGCACGTGATTAAGACTTACGGAGAAGAGCGTTTTGCATTTCAGATCGCTAAAGCCATTGTGGCAAAGCGAGAAGAAGGTTTGTCACCAAAAACAACAACACAACTAGCGAGTTTGGTTGCTAGCGTGGTACGTACACGTGAAGCTGGTCAAGATCCAGCGACTAGAACTTTCCAAGCATTGCGTATTTTTATCAATCGCGAGCTAGAGGATTTGGAGCTTGGCCTAAAAGCCACTTTGAGCTTATTAAAGCCAGGGGCAAGACTTGCAGTGATTAGCTTTCATTCATTAGAAGATCGTATCGTGAAACAGTTTCTACAGGCACATTCAAAGGTAGAGCTACCTCGTGGTTTACCTGTGCGCGAAAAGGACTTGCCACAAAGTGCTTTAGAAATTATTGGTCGTGTTAAGCCAAGTGAAGCTGAGGTTTTAGAAAACCCACGTGCCCGTTCAGCCATCATGCGTATTGCCGAAAAACGGATGGATACATCTGCATGAATCGCGCTACCTTGACTTTGCTCGCCTTGTTATTGATTTGTGCCTTATCGCTAGTAGCGGCACAGCAACGTGCGCGAAAACTATTTATTGCTCAAGAGCGCGCCCAAATTGAAGAGCGTAAATTAAATCAAGACTGGTTACGCTTGGAATATGAGCAACGTAATCTTTCGAAGTCTGCGCGTATTCGTGATGTTGCCCGCAACCAATTACGCATGTCCCCGATTTCTCCTGAACGTACTTTGTACTTAAAGGAGGCTAAATGAGGCGGGTTGGTTTTTCTACTACGCCAAATTTAGTATTACGACTGCCAATGTGGCGGTCGCGCTTAATGCTATTTCTTTTATTCTTCGTTTTCATGATGCTATTGCTACGCGCGTTCTGGATTCAGGGCCCTGGAAATGCATTCTATGAAGCTAAGGGAGTACGAGGAACTCAGCGTGAACTCGAGTTACCTGCAAGCCGTGGAAAAATTTTAGATCGCAATGGTCAAGTCATTGCTACTAGCTTGGAAGCAAAGTCCGTGATTGCTTATAACGATACAGTCCCTGATGATTTGGCCGTAGAGAAAGTGCAAAAGCTTGCCGCTCTATTGCAGATAAATGAATCAGAGTTGCGCAAAAAATTAAAAGAAGATCGTAAGCAGATTTTCTTAAAGCGTCAGGTTGAACCAGCAATTGCACAACAAATTAAACAATTAGAAATTCCGGGTATTGGCTTAAATAACGAATATCGCCGCTTCTATCCAGAGGGTGAAGCGATGGCACACGTCGTTGGCTTTACGAATGTTGAGGATCGCGGCCAAGAGGGCATGGAGCTTTCAAGAGAAAAAGAACTTGCTGGTCATCCCGGGCAAAGGCGTGTAGTGGTTGATCGCTTAGGCCGTGTTGTTGAGGAAATGGCGATCTTGCAGTTGCCACAAAATGGTAAAGACTTAAACCTCTCTATTGATAGCAAGATTCAGTATCTGGCTTACAACGCTGTTAAGAGCGCAGTAGAGAAGCACCACGCTAAAGCTGGTGGTGCTGTAGTTTTAGATACGCAGACAGGTGAAATTTTGGCCTTGGCTAATTACCCAAGTTATAACCCAAATGATCGTAAATATCTCACGGGTGAGCAGCTTCGTAATCGCGTGTTGACAGATACATTTGAGCCTGGCTCAACCATGAAGCCATTAACGGTTGCAATTGCTTTAGAAAAGGGTGCAGTAAAGCCAGAGACCAATATGGTGATTGGTGCTAAGTATCTTATCGGACCTAAACCCATTACTGACACGCACCCTTATGGGAATCTAACAGTTGCAGAGATTATTCAGAAATCCAGCAATATCGGTACTGCCAAAATTGCTATTAACAGCCTGTCTCCAGAAGAGATGTGGGATTTTTATACTGCAGTTGGTTTTGGTCAGGCGCCAAAAATTGGCTTCCCTGGAGCTGTTGCTGGAACAGTGCATCCATTTAAAAAGTGGATGCCAACCGATCAAGCGCGCATTGCATTTGGCTACGGAATTTCTGCATCGCTCTTTCAGGTAGCGCAGGCCTACACAGTATTCGCACGCGATGGAGAATTAGTGCCGCTCACTATTGAGCGTAGTACTAATTTCAAACCAGGCACGAGAGTACTTTCTGCGAAGACTGCGATTGAAATGCGCACCATGCTTGAGACCGTAACCGAGCCCGGTGGTACTGCAATTAAGGCTCAGGCTGAAGGCTTTAGAGTTGGAGGCAAGACAGGGACTGCACATAAACTGGTTGGTAAAGATTATGGCAATAAGTATCGCGCTTACTTTGCTGGCTTAGCACCGATCAGTGCTCCGCGGATTGTGGTTGCAGTCATGATTGATGAGCCAACCGTTGGTGGTCACTATGGTGGTGAGGTTGCTGCACCAGTGTTCTCAACCATTGTGAGTGAAACACTTAATACTCTTAATGTATTGCCTGATAACAAAGTGAAGCAAATGGTTTTGCAAGACAAGAATCCTGAAGAGATTCGTACTGCAAATGTACAGACGCAGCAGGTGGTTCTGAAAAGATGAGGGCAGCATTGAATATAGATCCCAATCATCTGATTGAACACTTGCACAGCCTAGCAAATAGCACAGCTAAGGTCAGTGCGGATAGTCGCCAGGTTCAGTCTGGCGATATCTTTTTTGCTTACCCTGTTGGTCAGGGCAATACATTGCGGGATGGCCGTCAATTTATTGATGCTGCATTGGAGAATGGTGCAGCAGTAGTGGTGTTTGACCCTCTAGGCTGTAACGCTCAATATCTAGATCACCCAAAATGCATCGCGGTTGAAAACCTGGCAGAAAAAGCTGGCGAATTATCTGCTCAATGGTTTGACTATCCAAGTAAACAATTAAAAGTGATTGGTGTAACAGGTACGAACGGTAAAACGAGTATTACGCAATGGTTGGCACAAGCTTTGGATGAGCCTAATCATCGCACAGCAGTAATGGGTACCTTAGGTACGGGCTTTTCAGGTTCTTTAGTGCAAACTGGCTATACAACTCCAGATGCACCAAAGCTACAAACCCAATTTAAAGAATTATTGAATGCTGGTGCTAAGCAAGTAGTGATGGAAGTGTCATCACATGCCCTGCATCAGAACCGTGCTGCCGGTACTCAATTAAATTGTGCTGTGTTCACAAATCTGACACAAGACCATTTAGATTATCACGGCAGTATGGCTAACTATGCCGAGACAAAAGCAAAGTTATTCCAGCTGATAGGGCTAGAGCATGCCGTCATTAATTTAGATGATGCATTTGGCCGCGAGATTACTATGAAGCTTTTAGCTAAGGGTGATATTAAGGTTTGGGCATACACAGTTAACCAAAGCGCTCTTCAGGGATTTGAAAAGTTTGGTAATCGTTTGCAGCGTATTTACGCAAAAGATAGCATTTTAAATGGTGCCGGATATGACTCTCTGTTCACCTATGAGGGAGTCGGCAGTAATACCTTACATATTCCTGTATTGGGTGAATTCAATTTAAGCAATGCGCTTGCAGTGTGGGCTGTATTACTAACCCAAGGCCTCACTTGTGATGAGGCAAGCAAGCGAGTAAATCAATTGCGTCCTGTACTTGGACGCATGGAATTAATTCAAGTGGGTAAGCAACAAAAAGCGGAAGGTTTGTTGGTAGTAGTTGATTACGCTCACACACCCGATGCTTTGCAAAAGGCCTTACAGGCATTAGCCCCCATTGCGCAGCAACGTGGTGGAAAAATTTGGTGTGTATTTGGCTGTGGTGGCGATCGTGATATTGGTAAACGTCCTCAGATGGGTGCGGTGGCTCAGCACTATGCAGATCAAATCATTATTACTAGCGATAACCCTAGATCTGAAGAGCCACAGGCAATTATGGAAATGATTCTGGGGGGTATCAGCCAAGAATCTTCAAATGTGCAAATGATTGTTGATCGTGCTGCAGCGATCATGGCTGCTGTGCGTCATGCTGCCCCTCAAGATATTGTCTTGGTTGCAGGCAAAGGCCATGAAACTACCCAAGAAATTAATGGTAAGAAATTTGATTTCTCCGACCAAGAGCATATTCGCTTGGCTAGCGGAGGTATAGCTTAATGTCTGTAATGACAACGCTTGCTCAAGTGCATGCCATGTTGCCAGGAAGTACGCTTCTGAATATTTCTGTAGAAGATGCTCAGTTATTAAATATTTCAAAGGTTGGAACTGATAGCCGTCAGATTGACTCTAAAGAATTATTTATAGCTTTGGCGGGTGAGCGCTTTGATGCACATGACTTTTTATCCGATGTTGCTAAAGCAGGAGCAGCAGCAGTGCTCATTAGTAACAAAGATAGATGCCCTACAAATCTGCCTGCTGTTTTCGTTGCTGATACTCGCATTAGCCTGGGAGTGTTGGCAAAAGCTTGGCGTACTAATCACCTTATTCCATTGGCTTTGGTGACTGGCAGTAATGGCAAGACGACTGTTAAAGAAATGATTGCTTCGATATTCAAGGCTGCGGTAGGTGAGCAGCATACGCTTGTCACTAAAGGCAATCTAAATAATGATATTGGTCTACCGCTCACCTTATTAAAGCTCTGCTCTACAGATCGGCTTGCCGTAGTTGAGTTAGGTATGAATCATCCAGGTGAAACTGCTCAGTTAGCGAACATTGCACAGGCAAATATTGCATTGATTAACAATGCACAGCGTGAGCATCAAGAGTTTATGGCTACTGTAGCTGCAGTGGCACAAGAGCACTCCAATGCAATTTCTACTCTGCCAAATAATGGTATTGCAGTCTTCCCAGCAGACTCTGAGTTTGCAGGTGTCTGGCATGAAGCTGCTGCTGGACGTAAGGTAATCGATTTTATTCTGCTATCTGGCAAGACCACATTACAGGCTGCAGTGATGGGGCGCTTATTAAGTAATGGCCACGTACAAGTGCAGACCGAGTTAGGTTCTATAGAGGTCCAATTAAATGCTTTAGGTAGTCACAATGCACGGAATGCATTAGCTGCCAGCGCTGTTGCAGTGGCAGCTGGGGTCAGTCTCGAGAAAATCAAGCAAGGTCTTGAATCATTTGCGCCTGTAAATGGACGTATGCAGGCCAAGAAGATTGATCCTAATCACACTTTAATTGATGACAGCTACAACGCTAATCCAGATTCAGTTAGAGCAGCAATTGATGCACTAAAGCAGTCAGGCAATATATCTTGGTTAGTTTTAGGTGATATGGGTGAAGTTGGCAACCAAGGGCCTGAGTTCCATCGCGAAGTTGGAGCTTACGCTGCCGAGCAGGGAGTCACTAAATTATTTGCTTTAGGTGAACAGTGTCAATTTGCTATTCAAGGTTTTAACGATGTTAAGAAGAATGGGGCATCTGGCACCAGTGCAAAACATTTTTCTGAGATGGATAGTCTCATTTTGCAGTTGAGGGATGCATTACATGCACAGTCAACTGGTAGCAATGAGCATTTAAATATTTTGGTTAAAGGTTCACGTTTTATGCGCATGGAGCGCGTAGTGCAAGCCTTGTTAGAGGAGGCTAAAACATGCTCTTAATCTTGGCGCAATGGCTACAGGATGATTTTGGATTCTTCCGAGTCTTTAACTACATCACTTTTAGGGCGGTGATGGCAACAGTTACGGCTTTGTTAATTGGTTTGGCTGCAGGCCCATGGGTTATTCGTAAGTTGACTGCCTTGAAAATGGGTCAAGCCGTTCGCACTGATGGACCACAAACCCATTTAGTCAAATCTGGTACTCCAACAATGGGTGGAGTTTTGATCCTAATTGGTATTTTTGTATCCTGCATGTTGTGGGCAGACTTAAGCAATCGCTTTATCTGGATTGTGATGATTGTCACTTTTGGATTTGGTGCAATTGGCTGGGTAGATGACTATCGGAAGGTTGCTCATAAAGATCCCAAGGGAATGGCCTCGAGAGAGAAATTCCTTTGGCAAACTTTGATTGGTTTATTTGCGGCGATCTACTTAGCATTCTCAGTCTCAGAGGTTAATAACCTCAAAGTACTCCAACTTTTCTACGAATGGCTTAGAAGTGGTTTTGCTTTAGATCTTCCAGCAAAAACGAATTTGCTATTGCCATTCATCAAAGAGGTTAGTTATCCACTAGGAATGTTGGGCTTCATCATCTTGAGTTACTTGGTGATTGTTGGTAGCAGTAATGCAGTGAACCTGACTGATGGCCTCGATGGCCTAGTGATCATGCCTGTCATTTTGGTGGGTGCTGCATTAGGTGCATTTGCTTATGTGATGGGTAATGCAATCTATGCCAAATATTTAATATTTCCCTATATTCCAGGTGCTGGTGAGTTATTGATCTTCTGTGGTGCCATGGGTGGGGCAGGTTTAGCTTTCCTTTGGTACAACGCGCATCCTGCACAAGTCTTTATGGGCGATGTTGGAGCACTTGCTCTAGGCGGCGCACTTGGAACCATCGCGGTGATTGTTCGCCAAGAAATTGTGCTCTTTGTGATGGGTGGAATATTCGTGGCAGAAACTGTTTCAGTAATGATGCAAGTATTGTGGTTCAAGTTAACTAAGAAATATTCTGGTGAGGGCCGCCGTATTTTTCGCATGGCCCCACTTCATCATCATTTTGAATTAGGTGGCTGGAAAGAAACGCAAGTAGTTGTTCGCTTCTGGATCATCACCATCCTATTAGTATTAATTGGCTTATCTAGCCTGAAATTACGGTGAGCCTAAAAACCAATATGTTGAACTTACAAAATACTTTTGCTAATCCTGCTTTTATAGCTGATGCAGGCTATCAGGCTCCCTATCGATTTTTGATTATGGGCCTAGGTGAGTCGGGGTTTGCTATGGCTAAGTGGTGTCTGCGCAATAGCGCTGCCGTTCGTTTGGTAGATACACGAGATCAGTCTCAATTCTCTGAACGCCAGAATACCTGGCTTGATGAATTAAAAATAGCCGGGCTGAACGATATTCAGTTTGGGCCATTGAGTGATGGGCTATTAACCGATATTGATGTTATTGGGATCAGCCCTGGTTTATCTCCACTCCAGGAGCCTACTCAATCATTCTTGGTGAAGGCTAGAAAAGCTAGGATTGATGTTTGGAGCGAGATCGAATTTTTTGCACGTGCAATTTCAGCCTTAGCTCGCATGGCACAAGCAAACAACTCTTCTTATTCAACATCAGTGTTAGCAATTACTGGTACTAATGGGAAAACTACTACTACTGCCTTAACTGGACAGCTTTGTGAGCGTGCCGGCAAGAAGGTTGCGATAGCTGGAAATATTAGCCCCGCAGCATTAGATAAATTGATTACTTGTCTGGATGGGGCCGACCAAATTGAAGATATGCCTGATATCTGGGTGCTGGAATTATCTAGCTTCCAATTGGTTTATACATATACCCTCAATGCAACCGCATCGACTGTTCTTAATATCACTCAAGATCATTTAGATTGGCATGGTGATATGCAGACCTATGCAGATGCAAAAGCAAAAATATTTGGTGCGGACACCATTTGCATCTTGAACCGCGACGACTCAATTGTGATGAATTTACTTTCTGATGATCAAAAATCAGAAAAGTCGATTGTGACTTTTGGCTCTAATAGACCCAATGAGCAAGGTGCTTTTGGTATCGAGCATGACTTACGCGCTGGTGGAATCGATTGGCTAGTATGGGCAGAGATAGATGAAGATTTTGAGCCAAAGCCTAAACGTCGTCGTAAATCTGACGTAATGAAAGAAGATGAGCCGCTACGTTTAAAGCGTTTAATTCCGGCTGATGCACTCAGAATTCGTGGTCGCCATAATGCATTGAATGCACTAGCTGCGCTGGCTTTGGCTAGATCTGCTAACTTGCCTATGAATGTTCTATTGCATGGTTTACGTGATTATCACGGAGAGCCTCATCGTGTTCAGAGTGTTGCGATCGTCAATGATGTGGAATATATCGATGACAGTAAAGGGACTAACGTTGGTGCAACTGTAGCTGCGTTAAATGGCTTAGGTAGCAATGAATCTGGTAAAAGGATTTGGTTAATTGTGGGCGGTGATGGCAAGGGGCAAGACTTTAGCCCATTACGCGAACCTGCGCTGCGCTTTGTTAAAGGCGTTTTCTTGATTGGCAAAGATGGCGCTGCAATTGGTGAAGCCCTTGGTCATGACGTTCCTTGCACGATGAGCGGTAACTTAGAGACTGCGCTTAGGACGGCAGCAGAACAAGCGCAGTCTGGTGATTTAGTTTTACTTTCTCCTGCTTGTGCGAGTTTTGACCAGTTCAAAGATTATGTTGCCCGTGCCCAGGCATTTGTTAGTGAAGTTGAAGAATTAGGGATGCGTTTTGAAGGAGCTCAAGCGTGAAGCTAAAAGATAAATTTTTCCCAGACAATCGTTTAGGTTTAGATCGTTTCTGGAATTTTTCTCGAGGCGAGATTGATAACTTCCGTACCGGCTTAAGAGATGCGGTATCTGGAGTTGAGCAAACCCGCTCACGCATGATGGAGTACGACCAACTCCTTGTATGGGCGGTGCTCTCTCTTATGTTGATTGGTTTAGTAATGGTGTATTCAGCATCGATTACTTTAGCTGATGGCCCTAAGTATGCAAACTACAGTAGTAATTTTTTCTTAATTCGTCATGTGATTTCTTTGGTAATTGCAGCTGGAGTAGGTATTTGGGTCTTCAAGATACCAACGAAGATGTGGGATCGCTATTCTCCATTGATCTTTGGATTTACCGTCCTGCTATTAATTGCAGTTCTTATTCCTGGTATTGGCAAAGGAGTCAATGGGGCTAAGCGCTGGATTCCACTAGGCTTAATGAACTTTCAGCCATCCGAGTTAATGAAATTTGCAGCTATCATTTTTGCTGCAAGTTATACCGTGCAACGTCAAGAGTACTTGCACTCATTTGTTAAGGGCATGTTGCCAATGGGTATTGCAGTTGCAGTAGTTGGCGGTCTATTGATGGCAGAACCTGACCTAGGTGCATTCGTAGTGGTCTCCTTAATTGCATTTGGGATCTTATTCTTGGGCGGTATTAATGCCAAATTATTTGGTGGTTTGATCGTGGTTGGTTTAATGAGTGGCGCAGCGATGATCGCTCTCTCTCCATTCCGTCGCGGTCGCATGCTTGCGTTTATGGATCCATGGCAGGCGGATAACGCTGCAAATAAAGGTTATCAGCTAACCCATTCCTTGATGGCCTTTGGTCGTGGGGAGTGGTTTGGTACTGGACTTGGTGGCAGCGTAGAAAAATTACATTATTTGCCTGAAGCGCATACCGATTTCATCATGGCAGTGATTGGTGAAGAGCTTGGCTTCGTTGGTGTAGTTGTCATGATCTTCTTATTTTATTGGATCGTGCGACGTGCTTTCTTAATAGGTCGAACTGCTTTGCAATTGGATCGCAGTTTTGCGGGTCTTGCGGCTAAGGGTGTTGCTATCTGGATTGGTTGGCAAGCCTTTATTAATATGGGTGTGAACTTAGGCTTATTACCTACCAAGGGTTTGACATTGCCATTAGTGAGTTACGGTGGATCTGCAATTTTGATGAATACTATTGCGATTGCCATGCTGCTACGAATTGATTATGAGAATCGTATTTTGATGCGCGGAGGGAAGTTGTGACAAAACCCTCAATTTTAGTAATGGCTGGTGGTACGGGTGGACATATCTTCCCGGGTCTTGCTGTCGCTGAATATTTGCGGATCTGCGGTTGGAATGTGTCATGGCTGGGCAATCAAAATGGCATGGAATACCGCTTAGTGAAGTCTTGCGATTTTCCATTTGAGGCTATTGAGTTTGGTGGTTTGCGTGGCAAGGGGCTCAAAGCTAAATTGATGCTGCCAATCAATTTAATGCGCGCTTGCTTTCAAAGTTGGAAGATTATGCGCCGCATAAAACCATCGGTGGTCTTAGGTATGGGCGGCTACATTACCTTCCCTGGTGGCTTAGTAACTAAGTTATTAAAGCGCCCCTTAGTGTTGCATGAATCTAACTCTATAGCAGGAAGTGCTAATCGTGCACTCGCAAAAATCGCCATGCGTACATTGACTGGCTTCCCAAATACGATGGCGGATGCCGAGTGGGTAGGTAACCCTATTCGTGAAGAATTTGATCATATCTCAGTACCTGCATTGCGTTACGAACAGCGTCAAGGTCCTCTATCTATATTAGTGGTGGGCGGAAGCTTGGGTGCGGCCGCTTTAAATGAAAATATTCCTGCAGCGTTAGCATTGATTTCTCAAGATGCGCGTCCTAAGATCATTCATCAAGCAGGCGATAAGCATTTAGCCGAATTGCAAAAACGCTATGCTGATTTAGGTGTCGAGGCCAAGGTTCTTCCCTTTATTGACGATATGCCATCTGCATATGCACAGGCAGACCTTGTGATATGTCGAGCTGGAGCAATGACGGTGTCAGAGCTAGCTGCTTGTGGCGTTGCTGCTTGCTTAATTCCTTTCCCATTTGCAATTGATGATCACCAAACTGCTAATGCAAAATTTTTAGCCGATGCTAATGCTGCTATTTTATTGCCGCAGAAATATCTTAATCCACAAGATTTAGCATTAATGATCCAAAACTTTAATCGTGCGGACCTCAAAGAAATGGCCCTACGTGCGCACGCTTTAGCTAAACCACATGCAACCTTGCGAGTAGCTGAGGTTTGCGCTGATTGTGCGGGAGTAGGCATATGAAGCATATCGTTCAGCAAATCCATTTCATTGGGATCGGCGGTGCCGGTATGAGCGGGATTGCTGAAGTTCTATTGAATTTAGGATATCAAGTAACTGGATCTGATCTAGCTGAAGGTGCGGCAACGAAGCGCCTAAAGGAGCTGGGCGCAGTAATTCATATTGGACATGACCCTAAAAATATTGGTACTGCAGAGGCAGTGGTCATTTCAACTGCTGTAGCAGGCAATAATCCTGAGGTACTCGCAGCGCGCGCAGCAAAAATTCCGGTTATTCAAAGAGCGGTGATGTTAGGCGAATTAATGCGCTTAAAACAAGGCATCGCTATTGCTGGAACCCACGGTAAAACCACCACAACTAGTTTAGTTGCATCGGTGTTAGCGGAGGGCGGCCTAGATCCAACCTTTGTGATTGGCGGCAAATTGAATTCCGCAGGTGCTAATGCCCGCTTAGGTCGTGGTGATTTCATTGTGGTTGAAGCCGATGAATCTGATGCCTCCTTCTTGCAGCTCTTTCCCGCAATGGAAGTGGTTACCAATATTGACGCTGATCATATGGATACCTATCAGCATGATATGGCGAGACTGAAGCAAGCATTTGTGCAATTTATTCAGCGCATGCCATTTTATGGTGTAGCAGTCTTATGTATTGATGATGCTAATGTGCGTGACATTATTCCGTTTGTATCACAACCTGTATTGCGTTACGGCTTGTCAGATGATGCGGATATTAGAGCTAGCAATGTGCGTGCTGATGGAACTCGTATGCACTTTACGGTGGAGCGCCGCACAGTTCGTAGGCATGGTAATAAGCCCGGCCCACTCAATGTGACACTCAATTTACCTGGCCTGCACAATGTGCGCAATGCTCTGGCCGCTATTGGTATTGCCACAGAGCTAGGTGTTGGAGATGAAGCAATCACTAAGGCGCTTGCTGAATTTAGTGGTGTGGGCCGTCGCTTCCAGCGTTATGGCGAAATCCCTCTTGCCTCTGGGGGCAGTTTCACATTGATTGACGATTATGGACATCACCCAGTGGAGATGGCAGCAACTTTAGAGGCTGCTCGCGGCGCCTTCCCAGAGCGCCGTTTGGTGTTGGCATTTCAGCCACATCGCTTTACAAGAACACGAGATTGTTTTGGGGAGTTTGTTCAAGTCCTCAGAAGCTTTGATGCCTTAGTGTTAACCGAGGTTTATCCCGCTGGCGAGGCAAAAATTCCAGGTGCAGATGGTAAGAGTTTGATGAAGGCAGCGCTTGCAGAAGAGAAGGTTACAAAGGGTTTCTTAAATTCTGCTGCGGTAGTGTTTGCAGCAAATATTGCCGAGATGCCGGAAAAGTTAGCACAGGTATTAAAAGATGGCGATGTCTTAATTACGATGGGTGCAGGGTCAATCTCTGCACTGCCACATACCTTAGCGGAGGCAAAAAGTGTCTAAGTTAGATTCAGGCCTCGGTATGTGGGGTGATCGTGTGAAGTCCGAGTTATCCAAATTGGATGCAAAATCACTGGGGCGTGTCGGGGTTTTATTGGGCGGACGTTCTGGTGAGCGAGAAATTTCTCTGATGTCGGGTAATGGTGTTTTAGAGGCCTTACTCTCTAAGGGTGTAGATGCTCATGCTTTTGATCCAGGCCTTCGATGCCCAACTGAACTAGCAAAAGAAAAATTTGATCGCGTATTCATCTCTTTGCATGGTCGTTATGGCGAAGATGGAACTATCCAAGGTTTATTAGAGTTATTAAATCTACCGTATACCGGTAGTGGTGTATTGGCTTCTGCTTTATCCATTGATAAGATTGCTACCAAACAAATTTGGCTAAGTAATGGTTTATCTACTCCAGAGTTTGAAGAACTCACCGCAGCTAGTAACTGGAATGCAGTAGTAAAAAAATTAGGCTTACCTTTGATTGTGAAACCAGCACATGAAGGCTCTTCACTTGGCTTGACTAAAGTAAAGTCTGTAGATGAATTACCAGCTGCCTACCAACTGGCTGCAAGCTTAGATAAAAAAGTCATTGCAGAGACTTGTATTGTTGGTGATGAGTTAACTTGTCCATTGGTTGGGCAAGGCGAAACAGCGGAAGCATTACCAGTGATTAAAATTATTCCGCCACAAGCCAATTATGATTTTCATCATAAGTATTTCTCAAATGAAACCCAATACTTATGCCCTACGGGGCTTACTGCTGAGGTCAACGAGCACGTCCAAGAATTAGCTTTGGCTGCTTATAAAGCATTGGGCTGTCGCACATGGGGTCGCGCTGATGTCATGCTTGATCAAAAAACTGGTAAGCCTTACTTATTGGAGATGAATACCTCACCCGGCATGACTTCTCATTCCTTGGTGCCGATGGCAGCTAAAGCCGCTGGCATTGAGTATGCCGACCTAGTCTTATGGTTACTTAAGCAAACTTTGCAAGAACAAGAGAGCGCTACTGAATGAGTACGCTTTTAGACCGATTCGGAGACATCTTCTCTATCATCATGTCCCCCCTTTGGAATTATCCAGAGCGGATGCAAAAACTCAGTCGTTTTTTGATGCGCTGCTTCATCGTGCTGCTACTGATTGGAGTTCTGGTTTGGTTAAGTCAAAGACCTGTCTTCACTTTGAAGCAAATTCAAGTAGAGCCTGTTGCCGGTCAAACGCTTCAGCACATTAATAAATCTCTTGTGAAGCGCCAGGTAATAGAAACCGTGCAAGGTAACTTCTTTAGCGTGCGTTTAGAGGATGTTAAACGGGGTTTTGAGAGCATGCCTTGGGTGCGCCACGCTAATGTCCGTCGCGTGTGGCCCAATGGGTTGATTGTCAATATTGAAGAACAAAAGCCATTTGCTACTTGGGGTGGCGAAAGCAGTAATACCCTCATGAATACGCATGGTGAGTTATTTGCTGGGCGCGTTTCAGAGCTTGTTGATGACAAACACTTATTTGATTTTTCGGGTCCAGATGATGCTGGCAAAGAAGTGATGAGTCTTTATGAAAAAGCCAATAACTGGTTTAAGCCATGGAATGTAGAGGTAGTGAGCTTGGCATTAACTGAGCGCTATGCGTGGCACGTCAAGCTTTCTAATGGCATGAAAGTGGAATTTGGACGCGATGAAGAGAGCTCTGACAAGAACTTAACAGAGGAACGTGTAGCGCGCTTGTTTAAGTACTGGCCACAAGTTCAAGAGAAATGGGCAAACCGAATTGATGCAGTAGACCTACGTTATGCAAATGGTTTCGCAGTTCATCTTGCCTCTACAAGTATGAAAAAGAATGACGTAGATGGAAAAAAAAGTGAGCTTAAGCAATGAGGAATGTGAATGAGTAAAGATAATCGCGACCTGTTGGTGGGTTTAGACATTGGAACCTCTAAGGTAGTTGCCCTGGTAGCAGAGTTAACTCCTGATGGTCAATTCAATGTGGTTGGTGTCGGCCAAACCGCCTCTAAGGGGTTGAAGAAGGGCGTTGTCGTTAATATCGAAGCAACTGTTCAATCGATCCAGAAGGCTCTAGAAGAGGCCGAAGTGATGGCTGACCGCCAGATTGTCCAGGTGTTTACTGGCATTGCTGGAAATCACATTGTCAGCTTTAACTCGAGCGGTATGGTTGCTATTCGCGATAAAGAAGTCGGTGATGGTGATGTTGAGCGTGTGCTAGAAACCGCTAAGGCGATCAATATTCCAACTGATCAACAAATTTTACACATCCTCGTTCAAGAATTTATTATCGATGGCCAAGAAGATGTACGTGAACCTATTGGTATGAGTGGTTTACGTTTAGAGGTGAAGGTTCATATTGTGACGGGCGCTGTCAGTGCTGCACAAAATATTGTGAAGTGTGTGCGTCGTTGCGGTTTAGAAGTAAATGACCTGATTCTGCAGCCTTTGGCATCCAGTTTGGCCGTCCTTACTGATGATGAAAAAGAACTTGGCGTTGTCTTAGTTGACATTGGCGGCGGTACTACAGATATCGCTATTTATTGCCAAGGATCCATTCGTCACACAGCAGTGATTCCAATTGCAGGCGATCAAATTACTAACGATATTGCAATGGCATTGCGGACGCCAACTATCGATGCAGAAGATTTAAAAATTGCATACGGAATTGCGCGTCAAGAGATGGCCGATTCAGCTGCCATGATTGATGTGCCGGGCGTGGGAGATCGTGAGCCACGTCCAATGTCTAAGCAAGCACTTGCTGCTGTGATTGAGCCGCGCGTTGAAGAGCTCTTTACTTTAGTGAGAGGTGTAGTGCGTGATTCTGGTTATGAAGATATGGTTTCTTCTGGGATTGTGCTCACTGGTGGTACAGCCTTAATGCCAGGAATGGTTGAGTTGGCTGAGCAGGTCTTTTTAAGGCCGGCTCGAATTGGTACACCAGAGTACCGCGGTCACTTACATGAAGTTCTTCGGAGCCCTAGATACGCCACCAGTATTGGCTTGTTGATGGAAGGTCAAGCGCAATTTTTGCGCGGTCGTCGTGTTTCTCAATCAGGCGCACTGCAAGGAGTGATGTCGCGCATGAAGGAATGGTTTGCAGGAAATTTTTGATTTTTTTCGTCGTCGTTAATGTTGTAAGTAATTTACCTAGGAGGGTATATGGAATTTGAAATGTTAGATCAAGATACAGCTGGCAAAACCATTATTAAAGTGGTTGGAGTCGGTGGAGCTGGTGGCAATGCTGTCCAGCATATGATTCGTCGCGGAGTGAGCGGCGTAGAGTTCATTTGCATGAACACCGATGCTGGCGCCTTACAGCGTTCTGAGGCATCTGTGAATTTGCAACTGGGCTCTAGCGGATTAGGCGCAGGTGCAAAACCAGAGATAGGTGCAGCTTCTGCGGAAGAGGCGCGCGCCCGCATTGCCGATACTTTGCAAGGGGCGCATATGGTGTTCATTACTGCCGGTATGGGCGGCGGTACTGGCACTGGTGCGGCTCCAATCGTTGCTCAAGTAGCAAAAGAAATGGGTATTTTGACTGTTGGTGTTATCAGCAAACCATTTGACTTTGAGGGCGTGAAGCGCTTGAAGGTGGCAGAGAATGGTGCTGCAGAACTTGAGTCTTATGTTGATTCCTTGATTGTTGTGCTCAATGAAAAGCTCTTTGAAGTTATGGGTGAAGACGCTGAGTTTGATAAAGCCTTTGCTTGTGCAGATGATGTATTGCATAACGCAGTCTCTGGCATTGCAGAAATCATTAATGTTCAAGGTTTGATTAACGTTGACTTTGAGGATGTGAAGACTGTTATGGGTGAGCAAGGTAAAGCGATGATGGGAACAGCAACTGTCTCCGGTATGGATCGCGCTCGTTTGGCTGCTGAAGCTGCAGTTGCATCTCCACTGCTAGAGGGCGTTGATTTATCTGGAGCGCGTGGAGTATTAGTAAATATTACTGCTAGCCGTTCATTGAAATTGTCTGAAACACGTGAAGTAATGGCAGCAATTCGTGGCTATGCTGCTGATGATGCAACCGTGATCTTCGGTACAGTGTATGACGAAACTTTGGGTGATGCCTTACGTGTGACTGTGGTTGCTACTGGCTTGAATAATCCCCAAGCCCGTCAAAACCATCAGCCAGAAGTAGTATGGAGACAAGCTACGGGTACTAGCGATGCAATGCCAACGATGGCTGATCTGAATACTTTTGCCCCTACTAGCGCATCTGCTGTTATGAGTAAGGTAGGCTTAGATTCTGCTGTGAGTACAAGCGCAGGTATGGCTTTGACTGGTTCTGGCACCGCTCCATCAATGGCAGCTCAACCAGCAGCTAGTAGCGGCGTTGATTACAGTCAATATGATTTGCCACGGGTATTTCGCAGTTCCCGTGAGGCGTCTCCTGCACCTACTTTAGGCGCAGATAGCTCACCTCAGGCTAAATCCATGCTGGATAAGGGGGCTGATTACTATGAAATTCCAGCCTTTTTACGTAAGCAAGCAGACTAACTAAACCTCAATACAATAGATGATTGCGAAATGCCAGCGCGGCGCCCCTCCGGACGACGAATCCCGCGCTTGCGTTGGCATACTTACTAACAATTATTTATTGGAGATGTCATGATTACTGTTGGACAAAAATTACCTAGCGCTACTCTTTATGAATTTTTTAATGAAGAGAGCGAAGGCTGCTCCTTAGGGCCAAATGCCTTTGAAGTTGAGAAGCTTGTAGCTGGCAAAAAAATTGTGATCTTTGCATTGCCTGGTGCATTTACACCAACCTGCTCTGCAAAGCATGTACCTGGATATGTTGAGCACTATGATGCGATTAAAGCCAAGGGTGTTGATGAGATTTGGTGTATTTCTGTGAACGACCCATTTGTAATGGGTGCTTGGGGACGCGATCAAAAAGTTGGGAAAAAGATTCGCATGATGGGTGATGGCAGTGGCGAATTTACTAAAAAGATGGGCATAGAGCTGGACCTCAGTGCTCGTGGTTTAGGTGTGCGCTCAGATCGTTATGCCATGATTGTCGAAGATGGTGTAGTGAAGTCTTTGGATCGTGAAGCTCCAGGTAAGTTTGAAGTGAGTGACGCCGCATCTATTTTGAAAAAACTCTAATTCTGAATTTGCCAATTAATACCCCCTGAATTTAGAGATATCACCATGATGAAACAAAGAACCATTGCCGCTCCAGTGAAGACTGTAGGCATTGGTTTACATTCTGGCTGCAAGGTGACTATTTCTATTAAGCCTGCACCGGCAAATTCAGGGGTACAGTTTGTGCGTGTGGATACGCCAGAACAGTCAGTAGTTCCCGCAACCGCCTTAGCTGTCTGCGATACAAGGCTTGCATCTGTCATTCAGAAGGATGGCGTGCGCGTCTCTACAGTCGAGCATCTACTATCTGCCTGTGCTGGCCTAGGTTTAGATAATCTATTGATAGAGCTTGATGGTGAAGAAGTTCCCATCATGGATGGTAGCGCTGCCTCATTCTTATTTTTAATTGAATCTGCTGGAATTGTTGAGCAAGACGCACCGCGTCAGTATGTTGTGATTAAGAAGCTAATTGAAGTGCGCGAGGGCGATAAGCTTGCGCGCTTAGAGCCTTTCTTTGGATTTAAGTTAGATTTCACAATCGATTTTAAGCACCCAGCAGTGGATAAAACTGGCCAACGTTTTATTGTAGATTTTGCAGAGCATGCTTACCGTAGTGAAATTGGTCGCGCGCGTACCTTTGGCTTTGCTCATGAAGTAGAAGCTTTGCGTGAGATGGGGCTGGCTCGCGGCGGTAGTTTAGATAATGCGATTGTTTTAGATGAGCACCGTATCTTGAATAACGAAGAGTTGCGCTATGAGGATGAGTTTGTGCGCCATAAAATTTTGGATGCGATTGGGGATCTTTATTTAGTGGGTCACCCAATTGTGGGCGCTTATGTGGCTGAAAAATCGGGCCATGCTCTCAATAACGCTCTTTTGCGTAAGCTTTTAGATGATCCGAGCTCATATACGATTGAGACTTTTGTCCAAGCCAAGGCTCCTGTTGCCTATTCTCAAGAGAGCCAACCCCTCTTTTTCTAGAGCGGCCTAAAAATTATTTAGCTACTTAGATTTATTTTGTAGCAGGTGTTCAACTGCTCTACGCAGATCAGAGTCTGGCGGAAGTTTTTCTAAGAGGTCTTGCCATGATTTTTTTGCCACCTCATTTAAGCCTTTAGGGGGCGCATTTTTAGGGCTTTGTCTAGGTTTCACCTCCCAGTCCATGGCAGCGGGCTTTACTTTCACTTTAATAGCCTTGCAATGAAGCCCAATTTTTCCTAACTCACTGATTAAACTAGGTAAAATTTGCTGTAGACGGGTTCCAATGCTGGCACTACTCACTAGTAAAAAAAGCTCATCTTGAGCCCCTGAGCGCCATCCAGCCTCAATTTTCGAGCTTAAGTGCCCAATATCTAAGCGCTCCAAAGCCAGCAAAAGCTTGGCCTTTAATTGGGCCAGATCTTCTGTTTTAGCCAGAATACCCCCAAGACCATGAGATTCCCGTAGGTATTCCATCCAGTCATGGGCTGAATGATTGCGGGATGGTTTGCGGGCAAAGTTCATAAAAAATGGGGTGGCAGGTGATAAACTCAAGGACTTCATTTTCTTCAATATCCCATGGTAATCGGTCTTCTAAAAACCCTGGTCGGCAGTCGTAACGACCGCCTCTTAAAACAGTATCGCAAAGTCGTTGCCAAGGTTGGCGCTTTTGAGGCAAGCCTGCAATCTTTGGATGATTCTGCTCTTGCTGCAAAAACAGCCGAGTTCAAATCACGCTTAGCTAGCGGAGAGACTTTAGAAGATATTTCCGAAGAAGCATTTGCAGTAGTTCGAGAGGCTAGCGTTCGTGTCATGAAAATGCGCCATTTCGATGCGCAGATTATGGGAGCCCTTGCTTTGCATCAAGGCAAGATTGCTGAGATGGGTACTGGTGAAGGAAAAACCTTAACGGCAACACTCCCAGTCTACTTAAATGCTTTAACTGGTAAGGGTGTTCATGTAGTTACGGTAAATGATTATTTGGCTCAGCGCGATGCTGAGTGGATGTCAACCCTGTATAACTTCTTGGGTATGAAAGTTGGCGTGAATCTATCCCAGATGGATCATAAGACAAAACAAGAAGCTTATGCCGCAGATATTACATACGGCACTAACAACGAGTTTGGTTTTGACTATTTGCGCGACAACATGGTTCAGGATTTGGATCAGCGCGTGCAACGGGGTTTAGCGTATGCGATCGTCGATGAGGTTGATTCGATTCTGATTGACGAAGCACGCACACCACTCATCATTTCTGGTCAGGCTGAAGATCACACAGATCTTTATATCAAAATCAATGCACTTCCTTCTTACTTAGAGCGTCAGATTGGTGAAGAAAAATCGGATGGTAGTGGTGTTGAAAAGCCTGGTGATTACTGGGTAGATGAAAAATCGCAGCAGGTCTATCTGACCGAACGGGGCCACGATAAAGCTGAAGAAATTTTAGTGCAGTTGGGCGCCTTAAATGATGGTGCTTCTTTATATGCCCCACAAAACATTACTTTGATGCACCATGTTTATGCAGCATTGCGTGCGCACTGTTTGTATAACCGTGATCAACATTATGTAGTACAAAATAAAGAAGTCATTATTGTTGATGAGTTCACCGGTCGATTGATGCAAGGTCGCCGTTGGTCTGATGGTTTACATCAAGCAGTAGAGGCTAAAGAGGGCGTCCCGATTCAAAATGAGAATCAAACCCTTGCCACGATTACTTTCCAGAATTACTTCCGTATGTATGGCAAGTTGTCAGGAATGACAGGTACTGCTGATACTGAAGCGTATGAGTTTAAGGAAATCTATAGCCTTGAAACAGTAGTCATTCCACCTAATAGAATTAGTCAGCGCAAAGATCGTCAAGACCAAATCTTCAAGTCTTCTCCTGAACGCTATGACGCCGTCACTAAAGATATTGAAGATTGCTATGAGCGTGGCCAACCGGTTCTGGTAGGTACCACTTCGATTGAAAACTCTGAGCTGATTTCTAAATTACTTGATCAACGTAAATTGCCGCACCAAGTTTTGAATGCTAAGCAGCACGCACGTGAAGCAGAAATCATTGCGCAAGCAGGCCGTCCAAAAATGATCACTATTGCTACCAATATGGCTGGTCGTGGAACTGACATTGTGCTTGGCGGTAATGTAGGAAAGCAATCTACACTAATTGAAGCTGATTCTGCGCTGTCTGATGTAGAAAAAGCAGGCAAGATTAAAGTGCTTCAAGATGAGTGGCAGGGTTTGCATGATCATGTTCTTAGTGCTGGTGGTTTGCATATCATTGGTACAGAGCGTCACGAAAGTCGTCGTATTGATAACCAATTAAGAGGTCGCTCAGGCCGTCAAGGTGATCCAGGTTCATCTCGCTTCTATCTTTCCTTAGATGATTCACTGCTGCGTATTTTTGCTGGGGATCGTTTGCGTGCGGTAATGGAACGTTTAAAGATGCCTGATGGCGAGCCAATCGAAGCTGGCATGGTGACGCGTTCGATTGAGTCAGCGCAGCGTAAGGTTGAAGGCCGTAACTTTGATATTCGTAAACAGTTATTGGAATATGACGACGTTGCCAATGATCAACGTAAAGAAACTTATCGCTTAAGAAATGAAGTTCTCGAAAGTAAAGACATTGGCGATTTAATTACTAATTTGCGTGAAGATGTTGTGCGCTCGATTTGCTCTCTTTATGTCCCTCTTGAATCGATGGAAGAACAGTGGGATTTGCCTGGACTTGAAAATGCTTTGGCAAGCGATTGGGGTTTGACTGTGGACTTGCGCAATTGGGTTGAGGGTGCCCAGACAGTAGATGATGCAGAAATTGTGGATCGTGTACTTCAAGCTACTAAAGAAACTTATGATGCGAAAGTTGAATTATCCGGCCGTGAGTCATTTGCAAGATTTGAGCGCTCTGTTCTTCTTTACAGCCTAGATACTCACTGGCGTGAGCACTTAGCAGCCTTAGATCATTTGCGTCAAGGCATCCATTTACGTGGCTATGCTCAAAAAGATCCAAAACAAGAGTACCGTCGTGAAGCATTTGAGCTGTATGGTGAGCTGCTTAGTGTGATTAAGAATGATGTTGTGAAAAGCATCATGACCGTCAAGATCAGAAGCGCTAGTGAATTGGACGAAGCTGCTGAATCGATGAATGATGACTTAGCCAAATTAGCGGATGTCCAATATCAACATGCTGACCCTGATAAAGAGGTAGCTGGCTCAACAGGTGACCGCGGCGATGCGATTGAGGTTATCCCTGCGCCTATACGAACTGGTCCAAAGATTGGCCGTAACGATCCCTGTACTTGCGGTAGCGGCAAAAAATATAAGAATTGCTGTGGCGCCTTAAGCTAGGGGCTGTTTAAAGGGACCTGCTAGCCCCCCTTTAAGCCCTCATCTACAATTGTCAGACTATGACAGTTAATCTACCCCTCCCCCAAAAAGCGGATCTCAAGCCAGTTAAAGGATTTGAGATGGGCATTGCTGAAGCTGGAATTAAGAGAGCAAATCGTAAAGATTTATTGGTAATGACCTTGGCTCCTGGATCTCAGCTTGCTGGCGTGTTTACTTTAAATCGGTTTTGTGCTGCGCCTGTCCAGGTTTGCCGTGAACATTTGGCGCAAGAGGGTCGCAATGGAGAAATTCGTGCTTTAGTAGTTAATACTGGTAATGCTAATGCGGGTACTGGTGAGTCTGGTATGAAACATGCCCTAGAAACATGTGCCGCTCTAGCTAAAGACCTCAAGATTAATCCAGAACAAATTCTGCCGTTTTCAACAGGCGTGATTCTGGAGCCCTTGCCGATTGAAAAAATAATTAGCGCTTTACCAAAGGCGGTCTCCAATTTAGGTGAAGACAATTGGTTAGATGCTGCTCAGGCCATCATGACTACAGATACCCAGCCTAAGGCAAGCTCAATATCGGTATCAACACCAGCGGGGCCGGTAGTGATTACCGGCATCTGTAAAGGTGCCGGGATGATTCATCCGAATATGGCAACCATGTTGGGCTTTATCGCAACCGATGCTGGTTTTGCCCCAGGCTTACTGGGTAATCTCACTCGTGAAATTGCTGATCTTTCTTTTAACGCTATTACGATCGATGGCGATACCTCAACGAATGATTCATTCATCATTATCGCAACCGGTCAGTCTGCAGTGCAGATTCAATCAGTCACAGATCCAAGTTACGCGGTGGTACGTGATGCCTTGATTGCTCTCGCTAGAAAGTTGGCACAAATGATTGTGCGTGATGGTGAAGGCGCCACGAAATTCATCACCATTGAAGTGCTTGGTGGCAATACCCAGGCAGAGTGCCATTTAGTTGCAAAAGCGGTTGCTCACTCACCTTTGGTAAAAACCGCTTTCTTCGCAAGCGACCCAAATTTGGGTCGTATTTTGGCGGCAATCGGATATGCAGGTATTACCGATTTAGATGTAGGCCGTGTGCAGATGTGGCTCGGTGATGTTTGGGTTGC
>CAIUOP010000017.1 GCA_903900805.1 uncultured beta proteobacterium
AATAAAACCAGCGATTTATCAGATTCACAACCTACCAAAGGCAATATTGCTGGTGGTCTCACTACGATCGAAGAAAAAGCGCTTGGTAATATTCAGAAAATCGGCAAGAAATGTGTTGTGGATGGCGTATTAGATAAGGCCGAGACCCCTACTATTCCAGGTTTGCATTTTATGGACTCCTCTTCAGCTGCCGCTGAAATGGTGACTCTTTGTGCTGCTGCTGGTTTTGCGGCCCATTTCTTTCCAACTGGACAAGGTAACGTGATTGGTAACCCAATTCTTCCGGTGATTAAGTTATGTGCTAATCCAAAAACAGTGCGGACGATGTCTGAACATATCGATGTAGATGTTTCTGGTATTTTGCGTCGCGAAGAGACTTTAGATTCTGCTGGTGAGAAGCTTCTCGATGCTCTTTTGAGAACTGCAAATGGCGAATTAACAGCAGCTGAGATTTTGGGTCACCGTGAGTTTGTGATGACCCGTCTATACGAGTCTGCTTAAGTCTTAGAGTATGAAATCCCTGACCGCTTATCAAGAGGTGAAACAAAAGATCACTGAAGATCTGGTCAGGGGGCGTTATCCAATGGGGCAGGCATTGCCTGCCGAAAAGGATTTGGCCAATGAATTAGATGTATCTATAGGAACCCTGCGCAAGGCGGTAGAGGAATTGGTTGCGGAAGGTATTGTTGTCCGCCGTCAAGGCAGGGGAACCTATGTTGCAGAACACGATGCTAAGCGATTGCTATATTATTTTTTCCATGTTGCTCGCCAGGATGCTGATAAAAAAACGTATCCTCGTGTGGAGACTGCTTCTTTTGGGGCGGCGCAAGCAAGCAAGGAGGAGTCTCTTAAGTTAGGCATCAAGGAAGGAGCTCCTGTTTGGCGCATCGTCACTCGCTTATATTTGGAGGGTGAGTGTGTGATGATTGACCACATCACCTTGGATAAAAAACGTTTCAAAAATTTAACTCGCAGTGAATTTGATGGGCGAGAAGGTAGTATTTACCAGTTATACCAAATACGTTATGGTCAATCTGTAGTTAAAACGAATGAAAGGCTGCGTGCTGGTTTGGCGGGTAGACAAATGTCGACTTGGTTAAAGTTAAAGCCAGACTCACCAGTGCTACATATTCGTAGAGTAGCGCTTAATATCCAAGATGAGCCTCTAGAATGGCGCATTTCTACACTCAATACGACTCATCATGAATATTTTAATGAGTTGGTTACCTAGTTTTTACAGTCTTAAGCTCTTTAGCCCAATTCATCAGGGATTCACTGGGATCTTCACTTTCTTGATCCCAACTTAAGCGATGCGGAAAGAATGGTCTTAGTTCTTCTCCAATTCCGCAGCCCCACAACTCAAAATTATTTTGCTGTTCACACCATGCAATTGCCTGTAAGAGGTGATCTTTAAGGTAGTGCTCTCCATTTGCCTCGATAGTAGCTCTATCCATAGGGCAGCCATCAGAAAATAAAATGAGTTTTTTCTGGATAGATTTATTTCCACTTTCATTTTGCAGGCGTCGAGCTGCCCAAAGAACGGCTTCGCCATCAATGCTCTCTGCATAGATCTCTGGTCTAAGGAGCGCGGCAATGCCAGGTCTTGCCCTATGCCAATGAGTACGAAAGTCTTTGAAGATCCAGTGCGCACGTTCATTAAGTCGACCGGGGTTAGGCGCTTGACCACTTCGTCGCCATTCTTTAAATGGTCGTCCACCTTGCCAAGTGCTCGTACTATAGCCAAGTACTTCAGTTTGAATATGGGCCTGCTCCAGTATCCTCACTAAAGAATCTACACAAGTAGCGATCTTTAGCCTTTGATCTTTCATCGAGCCAGAGCAGTCAATTAACAGCGTAACCTTTCCTAAAGCCTCAATCTGTTGCGAAGGGTGCTTATAAAGAATGGGGTCAAGTGGAGCAGTTGCAATACGGGTGAGATAGCGTCTATCTATAAGACCCTCAGCCTGAGTAGTCTCCCACCTTTTCTGTGTTTTTGTATTGAAGATATGTTGATAAGACCTTGTTAACTTACCCCAAGGGATATTGAGCTTTGTGACTTCCTCGCTCAGCTCTTGCTGGTAGATGGCAAGTTGGGCAGGCCGAATACTCTTTTTAGCTTCAATCTCAATGTCGTATGCAGAGTTAAAGACTTTGTATTGCTCTAATGACTGCTCTAAATATTTTTTAGAGTCTTGCACAGAATAGTTTCGCCCCTTTTCAGAGGTTGAGCTCGGACTTGGGGGTTGAATCCATTCAATTTTTAAGAACGTGTTACTAATATTTTTTTGTTTTGTGCGAATACTTGGAACATTTTGATATTCAGCATCAATTAAATTAGATACTAATCGTGTAATTTCAAGAGCAGTCTTTGCATAGCTGACTTGGTCAAATTGATTCTTTTTGAGTTTGACTAAATGAGGTCCAAGTTCTGCCGCAAGCCCCGCTCTAGTTGCCTCTACTACATCTTGCATCAATTGCGGAAGAGGTCGTAGGTTGAGTTTTACCCAGGCCGTAGAGAAAATAGAGAGCAATAAAAGGCCAATACTGCCTTCCACTCCACCATTGGCCATAAACTCTTGCATCCAGGCAATAAATTGATTTTCAACATTTTGCTTGCTGCCCTTTAGCCCAGTTGGGCAAATACTTTCTACCCTGATCTGCTCTAGTACTTCGAATATCAATGACTCAATTAAGCCATCTGGCGAATTCGAAAGATGCAGCTCATAGTCTGAATAACGAAGACGCAAGGCAACGCCATCTAATACTCCTCGTGGATGAGCCCAAGGAGCTTGTAAATAATTGAAGTTGAGGTGCGGGGCTAAGGCGTTGAGAACTAGACTTTTATGAAACAACTGCCAATCCCGAATTTGAAGATGGGTATCCCCAGATAAGGAGCGCATGATAGCTCCATAACGGTTTTGTAGCTCTACTTCATCGTGAGATTCGGTTTGCAAGATTGATCAGTAAAGAGTTCTAGTTTTGATTGATTACTAGCTCAGTTGCAAAGCAGCGTTGATAGTATTCAGCAACCAAAGATTTTTCTTCTGATTCACACTTATTTAAAAATGCTAAGGTAAAGCCAAGTTGCAAGTCCTTGAAGATCCGCCAGTTTTCACCCCAAGTAATGAGGGTTCTGGTTGACATCAGGGTAGAGATGTCGCCAGCCTCAAACCCTTTTCGAGTGAGATTAGCGAGTGCGATCATTTGCTTAGCAGTCTCAGGTGAAAGCTCCGGAACCTTTGCTAGTAATATTTTTTCTTCTTCTAATGGCTCAAGATAATTGAGGGCGGCAACAATATCCCAGCGGTCCATCTGGCCATGATTTAGTAATTGAGTTCCCTGGTACATCCCATTCCAATTTCCTAAGCCAACTGTATTACTGGTCGCAAAAATCCGAAATGCTGGATTTGGTTCGATCACTCTATTCTGGTCGAGTAGGGTGAGACGACCTTCGCGCTCAAGCATGCGTTGAATCACAAACATGACATCGGCTTGGCCGGCGTCATACTCATCTAGTATTAGTGCGATGGAGCGTTGCAAGCTCCACGGAATGAGTCCTTCTTGAAACTGGGTGACTTGTTTGCCATCCTCAAGGGTGATGATGTCTTTTCCAATAAGATCCATACGGGTAATTTGCCCGTCTAGATTGATGCGTAAGCAGGGCCAATTTAAGCGGGCGGCAACCTGTTCTAAGTGGGTTGATTTTCCAGTGCCATGCATGCCTTGCAACATGACTCTACGGTTATAAGCAAAACCAGCGAGGATCGCCACACTGGCTTGTGGATTGAGTTGATAACTTGGGTCAACTGGGGGTACTAGGTCAGATTTTTGACTAAATGCTGGAATTTGAAAATCGGCAAAGCCCCGGCACTCTGGAAAGACAGAATGCAGTGAAACCATCTGATCTGGTTGAAAACTCAATAAGTCGATGGATGAGGGGCTGGCAGCCATGGTGCGTCCTTTAATAGTCTTAATGCGTTGTCAAATATATTCCATATTGGGGTTTATATGCTTGACACGAGTGAAAATACACGATTAATATATGGATTGTAGAACAAAATGTTCCGTTTAATTGAATATCTAGGAGAGCTGAATGTCTAAGACTGGCGCTAATTTACCTGCTGGCCCACAAAAAATGACCCCCTCAGAGGCTTTTGTCGAAACAATGGCCGCGAACAAGGTGACAGATATTTTTGGCATCATGGGCTCTGCCTTTATGGATGCAATGGATATTTTTGCTCCTGCTGGCATTCGTTTAATACCAGTAGTACATGAGCAGGGTGCTGCACATATGGCAGACGGCTACTCACGAGTAAGCGGTCGGCATGGTGTGGTGATTGGTCAAAATGGACCCGGCATTAGTAACTGCGTTACAGGTATTGCAGCTGCCTATTGGGCACATAGCCCAGTAGTGATTGTGACACCTGAAACTGGAACTATGGGCATGGGTTTGGGCGGCTTTCAGGAAGCCAATCAATTACCGATGTTTGAAGAGTTCACTAAATATCAAGGCCATGTTAATAATCCAAAACGGATGGCTGAATATACTGGCCGCTGCTTTGATCGTGCGATGTCAGAAATGGGTCCAACCCAATTAAATATTCCTCGCGATTATTTCTATGGTGAGATTGAAGTAGAGATTCCACAACCTCATCGCCTGGATCGCGGCCCTGGTGGCGAGAAGAGCTTAGACGAAGCTGCAGAGTTATTGGCGAATGCGAAATTTCCAGTCATCATCTCTGGTGGTGGCGTAGTGATGGCTGATGGCGTAGAAGAATGCAAGGCATTTGCTGAGCGCTTAGGTGCCCCGGTAGTTAATAGCTATCTACATAATGACTCCTTCCCAGCAAGTCATCCTCTATGGTGTGGTCCTTTAGGCTATCAAGGCTCAAAGGCAGCTATGAAACTGATTTCTCAAGCTGACGTAGTGGTTGCATTAGGCTCCCGCCTCGGGCCATTTGGTACCTTGCCACAGCATGGTATGGATTATTGGCCTAAGAATGCCAAGATTATTCAGATTGATGCTGACAATAAAATGTTGGGCTTGGTTAAGAAAATTTCTGTAGGTATTTGTGGTGATGCAAAAGAAGCAGCAATTGCATTGACTAAGCGTTTAGCTAGCAAAACTTTAGTTTGTGATGCAACAAAGGCTGAGCGTGCAAAGACGATTGCTGCCGAAAAAGCTGCATGGGAAAAAGAGTTAGATGAATGGACTCATGAACGTGACCCATTCAGCCTTGACATGATTGAAGAGCAGAAAAAAGAAAAGACCCCAACCGGTGGCCACTACTTGCATCCCCGTCAGGTCCTTCGCGAGCTAGAAAAAGCGATGCCAGCTGATGTAATGGTCTCTACAGATATCGGAAATATTAATTCTGTTGCAAATAGCTATCTCCGCTTTGAAAAGCCACGGAGTTTCTTTGCCCCAATGAGTTTTGGTAATTGCGGTTATGCATTGCCAACCATCATTGGTGCGAAAGCGGCCGCTCCTAATCGACCTGCAATTGCTTATGCTGGTGATGGTGCATGGGCGATGAGTATGGTGGAGATTCTGACTGCAGTCCGCCATGACATTCCAGTGACAGCTGTGGTGTTTCACAATCGTCAATGGGGCGCAGAGAAAAAGAACCAAGTTGACTTCTATAATCGTCGCTTCGTTGCTGGTGAATTAGATAGCCCAAGTTTTGCAACGATTGGGAAATCTATGGGTGCAGAGGGAATTGTGGTTGATCAACTTGATCAAGTTGGCCCAGCTCTTAAGAAGGCAGTCGAAATGCAAATGAAAGAGGGTAAAACCTGTGTTGTTGAGATTATGTGTACTCGTGAACTGGGTGACCCTTTCCGTCGCGATGCACTTTCTAAGCCAGTACGCCTCTTAGATAAGTATAAGGATTACGTTTAAGACGAGGTAATCTTAAAAAGAAGGAGTCCAGTTGATCTGGACTTTTTCTTTATTTGTACTAGACTAGCCATATACACCCCCACTCCTATTCTGAGGTCTATTGATATGAAAAGTTTTAAATTAATTTTAATAAAACATTTTTTAATCTGTTTTGGATTGATTTTACTTTCGACTAATGCACTCGCACAGAATTATCCCAATAAGCCAATTAAGTTAATTGTCCCTTTTCCACCTGGCGGTCCTACCGATATTGTTGCTAGACCATTAGCCTTATTACTGGGCGAAAGTTTGAAAGAGCAAGTCGTAATCGAGAATAAAGGCGGTGCTGGCGGCTCTATTGGCGCAGATCTCGTTGCTAAGTCAGCGCCAGATGGGTACACCTTATTTATGGGTACTGTAGGGACAAATGCGATTAATGGAAGTTTGTATAAGCAGCTTCCCTATGACATGACTAAGGACTTCACGCCGATAGCATTAGTAGCAACTGCACCGGTGGTCATCGTTGTAAATTCAAGTGATCGCATCAAAACACTAGCTGAATTAATTGCAGAGGCCCGCTTAAAGCCAGATACGATTGCTTATGGCACTGCAGGAAACGGAACTCCAGGACATTTAACCGGAGCTCTATTTGAATCAACTGCTCAGATTAAATTGAAGCATATTCCTTATAAAGGAAGCGCTCCAGCTGTAACCGACTTGATCGGCAATCAAATCCCATTAATGTTTGATCCAATTCAGTCTGTATTGCCACATATTACTTCGGGAAAATTACGTGCACTAGCTGTAACTAGTAAAACCCGTTCTCCTTTATTACCGAATATCCCTACGGTAGCCGAACTAGGTTACCCACAATTTGAATCTACTGCTTGGTGGGCATTATTTGGACCCGCTAAATTACCGGACAGCATTACTAAACAACTCAGGACCGATACAGAGAAGGTAGCCAAATCTGCAGCATTTAAAGAGCGGCTTGGAAATTTAGGTGTTCAGCCTAATACTGACTTTAAAGAGAGCTTGGGAAATTTTCAGACAAGCGAAATAGCTAAATGGGCTAGGGTTGTACGAGATTCTGGCGCCACCGTTGATTAATTAGTAGAGAAGAAAAAATGAAGTTAAACGATGAAGAAAAGGCAATGCTGGCTGGTGAATTTGGCCCAGTCAGACAAATTGCCATCCAACACCAAATTAAAGTTGGTGAGTTTTTTGGTGCTCAAGACTTAGTCCCGGTATCGCAGGCGCATATCATGGCCGATACAGAAAGCTTAGGTGAGTCAGGCGTGGAATGGTTGGAGACCTTAGCTCTAAATACATTAGAGGATCGACAAGTTCGCATCCCCACTATTACTGATCCAAGAGGTACCGACTTTACAAAGGCCAAGCAACTTGGTCAAACTGAAAAAATGATTGAGTTAGAAAGACGTGCAATCAATGCATTTGTCAAAATGGGTGTCTCAATGACTGACACCTGTATTAATTATCAAACTATCATGGCCCCTGTTTTTGGTGAGCACTTAGCGTTTGGTGATACGGGCGTCGTGATCTATTCAAATAGCGTTTGTGGCGCTAGGTCTAATTTTGAGGGGGGTCCCTCAGCTCTAGCTGCAGGGCATACCGGAAGAACGCCGCGCTATGGATACCATCTAGATGAGCATCGTAGGCCAACCCATCGATTTAAAACACTCTGGACGCCTAAAACATTAAATGAATGGGGTGCATTAGGTGGTGTGATTGGAAAGAAATCGGGTAACTACTGGTCTGTACCGGTACTTGAAGGTATCGAAGGCCATCCTGGCTCCGATGCAATGAAACATTTTGGTGCTGCAATGGCCAGTTTTGGATCTACCGCTTTATTTCATGTCTTGGGTGTTACGCCCGAAGCTTTGCATACCCGAGATTTAGAGTATCTCCATCTGCCAGAGGTGGTGATTACTAAAGAAGAAGTCATGAGCCTGCAAAACTCTTATCGCATTGCAGAGGAGGTTGATGTAGTAGTTTTTTCAGCGCCTCAGTTAAGTTTGATGGAAATGAAAAGCATCGCAGAGCTATGTCATGGTAAGAAATTCATCAAGCCATTATTGGCGATGACAAGTCCACAAGTAAAGCCTGATGCAGACCGAATGGGTTATACAGCAATGATTGAGAATGCTGGGGGAACGGTATTTTCAGGGATGTGTTTTTATCAATCCTATGCAAGAGAAATTGCTGAAGCAAATGGATGGAAGGTTTTGGCAACTAATAGCGCAAAGATAGTCAATATCTTGGGCGGTTACGGTTATACGCCGATGCTAGCCTCTATGGAAGATTGCGTTAATGCAGCAGTATCTGGGAGGTTGAAATGAGCGGAAAAATATATCAAGCTAAACATGCACAGGGTAATAGCATCGAAGGCGAATGTTTAAGTGCCTCAGACGGGTTTTCTGCCAGATATGATTTAGACCGTCTTAAGGGTGTCTTTTCTAGACCAGCCCACAAGCTTTTTGGTCAATCTTATAAAGATAAAATTCTAGTTTTAGACGCTGCTAAGGGCGGCGTTGCGAGCGCATGGATGTTGTATGAGATGAAGACCAGAAATATTTGTCCATTGGCGATTATTTTTAATGCCGTCAACCCTATTTTGGCCCAAGGTGCTGCACATGCAGATATTCCAATGCTGAGTGGTTTTGACTGTGATATTACGCAGGCGATTAAAAGCGGCTCACGCTTGCGCATTGATACTAATAAACAAACAGTTGAAGTTCTTTAACTACCATTTATCACTCAATAAAGTTTGCATAGATTCAGACATTTCGTAAACACTGGATACTGCTAAATTAAGATCATAGGGTTGGTTTTCTTTTTCAGCCCGTAGCCTAAGCTTTTCCTCGTGAAATTCCAATACTTCTTTGGGGAATGGCATATTGCCTGGATCTAATATTCGAAGGCAGCCATCCACATCTCTGGCTGGCATGACTTTGCTCTTAACCCATTTATTTGGAGACCAAGGGATATCTAAAATCCCTGCCTCAAAAGCTCTCACAGACCCAAGGGCGACATCACCATCACCCATTTCCAATACCTTATTTACGATTGGGCGCACCTCACTCTTAATCAAATTCACTTCATTTTGAAATTCAGGCATGGAGTCTAATTTAATATTTCTAGCGAGATAGATAGCCATTCTTGTCATTCTTAAGCCATCAGCGTTAATTTTCGGGGTTGGTATACCAAAAGCCTCATGCAGTGTTTTAGTGGTTACTGAACTTGCCCCAGAAATAGCTGCGAGTGTGCCGCCATAACTCACTAAAGATGCTGCTTGAGCTTCGTCTTGTGGCCAAGCCCCCATCCAATGCAATAGTGTGATTGGAGTAAATACGTCGGGGTAGCCTTTGATGCTGAGATATTCTTGGCATAGCTCTTTACAGGCTTTTACTGCTGCTGCATCTTGTATGAGATGTAGTGTTTCACCCATCTCTAGCCCATAATTCTTGACGCCTTGAGCTGCAGCAAGTAGTAAATCTAGTATTGCAATAATGATTGCAATTGAAGGCGGTATATTAGTACCAGTCAAAAAGCCTGGTTGGCGACGATGTAGCTCAACACCATGATCTAGGTACATTGCAGAAAGTCTATCTAAGTACTGATAGTTCTTAATGCCATCCTCGATAGACAACTCTTTAATATAGGACGTGGTGTAGGCGATACCAGACCCTAGATAGCCCGTATAACCAGCCGCAAAACCAATCTCGCCAGTTAACTTAGGCATAGTTGTGCCAGTTAACATAATTGCAGGCTTGTCGATTGCATCAATGAGTTCACTCGCTTTTGCAACCCCATAATTCACTATTGGATAACCGTTTAATAGTGAGCGTCCTAATTTTTCAGATTCATCAATACCCTTTTGAGCTAGCGCAAATTGTTCATTGCGAGTGTAGCTATCGGTTGTGGTTGGAACGATATCTGCTAATCCTTCTTTATCGATGATTTGCATCAACTCTTTTTGATCTTTAAAGGTGCCAAATCCACCGCGAGGCTGGACTAGGCATCTGCCTTGCGTAACTGCTTTTCTCATGACCAGATCAAGTCTTTTGTGGTCAGGCAGTGATTTTTGTCTTTCTAGAGCACGCTCAAAATCGACATCCGCACCTGTTGGCCATCTCAACAGATTGGCTTTGCGCATTTCAAGAAATTCAGATTCATCAATTCTTTTTTCGGATATGGAGGATTCATTGCTCATAATATTTTTCTTTATTTACTGTTAGTGAGACGCTCTATTGCTAAGTTGAATGCAGCCTTTGGGTCAACTTGACTTAAAAGACCACATGCGTAGAGGATGTAGTCCCTATCAATCAAAATTTGAGGTGATGTTGGTCTAAGGGAGTTAGGCTCATCTGAGGATGAGAGAGTGCATTGGAGCAGGGCCATAGGATCTTTGCTATGAGCGATAACTCCACCAGTCCCAATGAGAGTTTTAATTTGAGTAAGGTCTTTACCATCTTGTGCTGTCACTGGTCCAGTAGCGGTATAAACAACCTCAATAGAGCCACAATGTCTTTTCATAGCAATTTTCAATGCAGTACTAGCAAGCGCACTATCTAAAGCAATCTCCTCTGGGCTTTGAGGAACGGAATCAGGATTTTTTGATAGGTAGGTGATCATTTCGATAATCTTTTCACCATGAATCTTGCTTAAGCTAACTAACTCATCAACACCGACAGTCTCTAGAATGGTAACTGCGTTATGGCGCATTCCTAAGTCACCTTCCACAGTTCTTTTAACGCGGGTCTCAGGCAGCCCTCGCTGAATAACACCTTGTACCGATGGGTTCCCAGTGGCAATGGAGTGCACGTCTGTTGTAGCGCCACCAGGATCAATTACTAACAATTCTCCAAGCCCAGTACTGTCGTTGTAACCATCTGCTATGAGACGTGCACCCTCCATTACGGCTGATGGGGTTGGCATAAGCAAATGATCAAATTGACCTTTTGCTTTATCGATACCTTTTGCATGAATGATGCGATTGATAAAAATATCCCGAATGGCCGCTCGTGCGGGCTCGATATTTAGTACATTAAATTCCGGCATCACATTTTCTGTAATGACCAGATTTTTATGTGCAAATGCATGACTTACCTCATCCACTGCAGACCGATTGCCAGCATAAATAAATGGGCAATCTAAGGAGCTCTCACCGAGTTTTTTTGCATTATGGATAACAACCTGAGAATCCCCTCCATCTGTTCCACCAGCAAGTAGGATGATGTCTGGATTTAAGTCAATGATCTGTTTTAGATCTGCAGAGTTCAGCCTGTTTGCAAAAATACCTATCAATTTTGCACCAGCACCAAGTGCTGCACGCTTGGCAGCCTCGACGGTGAGCTCTTTCACCAATCCAATCGTAATCATTTTGAGACCACCAGCAGCGCTGCTCGAGGCGAGGCGATACTTAAATGGAGGAAGGTTACCAAGACTATTTTTTAAGCTATTGAGGGCCTGCTCCATACCAACATTAATATCTGACGTAACAGTAGAGGGCCCTTGACTGGATCCAAGGATTTTTGCCTCATCTAAATTAATGGCTCTTAATTTGGTGTAAGTGCTACCAAAATCTATCAAGAGGGCGAATTCACTCATGGGATCAGCATCATTTTTTAGTTATTGTTTTCCTAGGTCCTGCTCTAGCCAAGAAAGAATATCTTCTAATCTAGTTCCTGGCGGAGCGGCCCTATCAAAACCCATATCTAAGAAAATAGCGTTGACTTCATCCCAAGAGCGCTTTCCAACCACAAGGTTACCTCCCACATAAAGCAAAATACCATCAAGGCCAGCTTCAGTACATAAGCTACGAAAGCCGCGACAGTCTAGTTCTCCCTGACCATATAAAGACGACACCAGAATCGCATCGGCTTTAGTTTCAATGGCGGCTTTTACAAAATCTTCAGCAGGCGTTAATGCACCTAGTGAGATGACTTTATAGCCAGCCTTCTCTAAAGCCATAGAGATGATTCGATTTCCAACAATATGGGTATCTGAGCCTATGACTCCAGTAACAATGGTTTTCTGCGACATTCCTATTTTCCTGATTTAGTCGTTAGTTTTTTGAAGATCGCTAGCTCATTCTCAAGAAAGGTATTTGCTTCAGCCATTGGGATATAACTATCTGGCAGGGCATATTGCTCTTTCAAGTAATTAGTAAACTCAGGGGTCGTAGATAGTTTATTTAGTGAATTTGCAAGCACTAGTAACTTTTTAGGATCCACACCCTTTTTTGCAACAATTGAACGTGTTTGAGGCAATAAAATATCGTATCCGTAATCACTCGATACTGGGATGTCAGCAAATGGAGGGGGAAGTCTCTTTGATGCGAAAAAAATTAGGGGACGCAGTTTTTTAGCCTCTAGATGACTTCTGATATCACCGGCTTGTTCATACAAAAGCTCTACTTGATTACCTAGAACTGCCACATAACGTTCTGCTGGTTTTGGATAAGGGATGCCAACCAAATTAACGCCCTTTGTACCTAAATAAATTACAGTAGATTCGTCAGGGCTATTAGGGCCTGTAATAGCAACATTGATTGAGTTTGGCTTTAGTTTTGCTGCAGCAATTAAATCATCCCAGGATTTGATTGGGCTATCGTAGTTTATGAAGAGACCTGAAGGCTGGCGAATCAGCACTGCCAAAGGTGTTATATCACTGTAGGCGAATGTAGATTTTGGAAAAGCATCTAAAGAAAGAGTATCGCCAGTCATAACCCCTATTGAGTAGCCTTTCGCTCCATTTTGGATCATTTTATTTAGTCCAATACTGCCGGTCGCCCCTGGAACATTTTGAACAACAATGTTAGTTTTTAAATCACTTTCAAGCCATCTTGCAGCCATCCTTCCCATGATGTCTGCGCCACCTCCAGGCCCCCAAGGAACAATTAACTCGATTGGACTTGCCGGATATACTTCTTGGGCGTAAACAGGGTTTATATGCAATAGTGAAATGATGGGCAATACAAGGGCATAAATGCTTTTTCTGAAATTTTTCATCATGTGACTCCTTCGGTTTTAAGCTACGTTCAAAAGAAATTTACCTAAAGTTGCTCGAGATTCAAGCAATTCATGGACTTTTTGGATTTCGGATAATGGATACACATCATGTATCGAGACGTGTAACTTTCCGTTTGAAATCAAAGAAAAAATTTCACTCATTCTTTGATTGATAACTTCAGCATTTGGAATGTAGTCTGCTAGATGTGGGCGAGTGAAATAAATAGAGCCAGCTTCCGCCAGAGCTAGGGGTGCAATACCCGCTACTTGGCCAGAGCTTGCCCCAAACATGACGCATAAACCCCTTTTTTGCAGACATCGAATGCTTCTATCAATGGTGTCTTTTCCAACAGAATCAAACACGACGTTGACGCCCTGATTTTCAGTAATTCTCATTACCTCTTTCTGAAAATCTAACTCGCGATACAGAATAATATGATCTGCCCCTAATTTCTTTGCAATTTCAGCCTTCTCTTCGCTGCCAACAGTCGTGATCACAGTGGCGCCTTTAAGTTTAGCCAGTTGTATTGCAAGCTGACCCACTCCACCAGCGCCCGCATGAATCAAGCAGGAGTCATTATTTTTTAGAGCATATGCTGAATTAGTCAGGTAATGCGCCGTGAGGCCTTGAAGCATTAATGCTGCAGCACGACTGCTATCAACTGTTTCCGGAATTTTGACGAGTCTCCATGCGGGAACTGCAGCATATTCTGCATAACTTCCCCTGGAGAGGCAATATGCAACTCGCTCACCCAATTTGAATTCCTTAACATTTTTACCAAGCGCATGAACTGTCCCAGCACCCTCCATGCCAACAGTCATCGGTAAGGGTGTTTGATAAGTGTGGGATTTTGCATATGAACCATTGCGCATATACACGTCCATATAGTTAATACCGGAGTACTCTAATTTGACGACCACCTCATTTTCCGCTGGAGTTGGTATAGGAATATCTTTTTCTAGTAATTTGTCTGGTCCACCGAATTCATCAATTTGGATTGCGCGCATTTTTTCCTCGATCAGTAATATTGCTTAGATGAAATCTGGAATTGATTGATTAAATTTAAGTCAATATTGGGTAGGTAGGAGGGTTCAAGTGAGATGCAGCCATCTTTGAATTGAAGGGGATTTTGTAGGACAGAGGAGACCGGCTTCATAAAGCCATTCATTTCACCAGCATTAGTAATATGTGTTCTCGCAGCTAGTGCCTCCATCCAACAGCCGATTTCACCTGCAACGCCATTACCAAGAACAGGCTTCATCCCAAGATTAGATATGAGGGACAGAGCATTGGTTAAGTTTTTATAGGAGCCAAATTTCATAAGCTTGACCTTAATATAGGTGGCGATATTCAAATCAGCCGCTCTCTGGATATCTTCAAGTCCATAAATTGACTCATCAAGCATCATTGGGACATTCGCGATTTTTGAAATTGCCAGAGCCGAATCCCAATCATCAGCATGACAAGGTTGTTCAAATAGCTCGATTCCTGCTGGATTTAGTTGCTCAATAAATCTGATGGCCTCAGATCTCGAGTAGCCTTGGTTGCCATCGAGCCGAATTTTTGCCCGCTCCCTCAAGACTTTTTGAATGTTCTTCACCTTCACACTATCTTTATCTACATCAAATCCAACCTTAACCTTGAGGGTCTTAAATCCATTGGATAACAGAGCCTCAATTTCAAGCTCAAGATCTTCAAGAGTTTCAGCATTCACTACCCCGAGTATGGGGATGGATGCATGCGATTGATTTAGCAACGCACCTTGATGCTTGGCCAGCTCAATCGCTGAAGCAAGGGCTGTAACTGTAAAAGGATCGCTTACTAAATATTGATCAAGAAGTCGTTGATTTGACTCATCGGATTGCGCTACTAAATTTTTTGCAAGTTCTTGAATTAAATCCCAGCTACCTGCAATAGTTTCCTGTGTATAGCCAGTGAGAATGGTTGCTTCACCGAAGCCTTGATTTCCATTGGCATCTGTAACATTGACGATCAATGTATCAAAATGCGTAACAGGCCCAAAAGCAAGTTTATAAGGCACCTTCAAGGGCAGCTCAAGCCGATGGAGAGCAATGGATTCGAGTGATTTCATTTCAATTTATGTTAGCTACTTTGCTATAGATTGACAATTAGCTGTTTCCCGCTCATTTACAACTTTAAAATGCTAAGCATTTGTTTTTATTGAATTATTTTCTGATCACCTGTTTATATTAAGGTTACAATCATTCAATAAGTCATATATATGAATATCTACTTTCAGATTCTTTTTGAGTTGGTGCTAGGTAATGGTTAAAACATCCGAGTTTGCATATAAGCGGGTTAAGTACGCCATCACAGAATTGCTACGTCAAAATAAGTGGCGCCACAATCAAGCTATTCCAAGTGAGCCGATCTTAGCGGCTCGCTATCAGGTCAGCATTGGAACAATTCGGCGGGCTATCAATGAATTGGTTGCAGAAAATATCCTTGTGAGAGAGCAGGGTAGAGGGACATTTGTTGTTAGTCATACGCCTGATTACATGCTCAACGTATTTTTTAGGATTGAGAGTTCTGAGGGGGTGCGTGAATTGCCTCATTCGAAACTGATTTCCTTTGAAAAAATACGGGCTACTCAATTTATTGCAAAGAAACTATCAATTAAGCCCTATGAAAAAATCTATAAAGTGAAAACTTTGCTTAGTTTTAAGCATCAGCCTGCAATAGTCGATGAAATCTACTTGTCTGAAAAAATGTTCCCAAATTTAAGTGAAGATTTTTTTTCGGATAGGAATGAAACGCTTTATGGCTTATTTCAGAGGGTATATGGCATCACAGTTTTAAATATTAGCGAAACAATTGAGGCAATTCCTGGTAATAAATACATATCAAAACTACTTAAGCTAAAAATTAATCTACCTATTCTATGTGTAAAAAGAGTTGCTTACGCCTATAAAGGAAAGCCGGTGGATATGCGCATTCGCTATATTCATTCTAGTAAATACCGTTACTTTAATAATTTAGGTGGAGGGTAGATCTATCAAAATGCAATTGGTCGGCTCAATAACTAGCCCTTTTTCAAGAAAAGTAAGAATTTGTTTTATTGAAAAAGAGATTCCTTACGATTTGCTTATTGAAGATGGATGGGATGTTCATACCAAGCTTCATCAAATTAATCCGCTAGGAAAAATACCTTGCTTGGTTCTTCCTAATGGACATCCCATATTTGATTCATCTGTGATAGCTGACTACATTGATAGCATGAGTGAAATCACACCATTATTCCCCAAGTTAAACTTAGATAAAGCTCATGTAAAGACCTTTGAAGCACTTGCTGACGGCCTTTTAGATGCTGCTATTTTGGCACGCCGTGAAAGAATATCTAGACCCTTAGCAGAGCAAAGTGAGGCATGGATTGAGAGACAGATTAGTAAGGTCAAAATATCTTTGCAGTATATATCTAACTCAATAGGAACTTCAGAGTTTTGCTATTTAAATCAGTTCACGATTGCTGATATCGCTATAGGGTGTGCACTAGATTGGTTAGACTTTCGCTTACCTGAAATTACATGGCGAACGGAATATCCCAATTTAGATGTTTATTTCTCACGCTTAAGTTTAAGACCATCTTTTCTGTTGACAGATCCACGTAAAACCAATCCTTGAGCATGAGTTTGCAGAGTTTTTTAAAACACTGAGAAGTATTCTGCTAAACCAGGTCTCACTCGACCCGGTTTATTTTGAGTGACCGTACCAATCGTAATAAAGCATATTGGGTCTTCATGATCTGCAAGATTAAACAGACTTCTTAGTATTGGACTTTGTAGGGCTTTGCCGCTAGAGAGTCCAGAGCCAAAGCCAAGAGCGTAAGCACTTAGTAAAATATTCTGTATTGCACACCCCAAGGACACTAGTTTCTCTTCTTTGCTAATTTCATTAGCGTCATCCGCATAGTTAGCGATAGCTAATAGGAGTAGGGGACCGCGTAAGGCCTTTTCTCGGGCCTCTTGAAGTTGGATCGGTGTGGCACTTTGGTCTCGATCGAGTAAGCATTGATGGAATACTTCACCAAGAGCATTGCGGCTACTTTGCCCGATTTCAATAAAGCGCCAGGGCATCATTCTGCCGTGGTCTGGGGCAGCATTTGCTGCTAAGAGAATCTGATTCTTTTGTCCTGCATCAGGACCGGGGTTGCCTAGTCTCTTAGGTGAGACATGTACTCTTCCATGAATAAGTTTCTCAGCAAATTCATCCATGGAATGAGCGATCTTTATGACACTCTCTGATAGTACAAATTTTGAGGGTGATTTGCTTCAGCAAAAAACATCCATCTTTCAGCCAATAGACCAATGTAATGCATTAATAAGGCAATCGCTATTTGGGCAATGTTTGGTGAATTCATAGAAAAAGCGAGCAAAATCATTGGACCAACATAGGCCATCAATAAAATAATCTTTCGAATATTGCTAATGACCCGATCGGTTTGATGATGGAAAAACTCTCGAGTATTAAAGCTGCCGCCCATAAAGCCCATCGAAGTTTGGCGAATATTGCTACCTTTAATGCCTGTAGCAGAAGCCAAATTAGATTTAGGCTTTAACTTTTGATTGCGCCGCCAGATCCATAGCTTGAGATTGAGAGCAAGAAATAACAAGATAAAGTTAGCGCCCGAGATCATGCTCATGGCTAAAGGAGCACTCGGCTCATTCCAAAGCATCAGAAGAAATTCTAGTAGCAAGCCGCCTGAGGTTAATCCTAGCAGGATGAAGTTGCTGAGAGTAGAGGGATGCGACCACTCTTGAATAAAGCGAATGCATTGGTAAATCTTGGCAGTACAGATCCATAGGGCTAGGATGCTGATCAGTAATGCTATCCAGAGCCATAATGGCACTAACCCAGAAACGACAAAGAGAAATGTCATTGCTGTCAGTAGCATCACTGCCGGCAGGGCAATCACTTCTCTAGAAAGCCAAGAGGTGCGCCACATCATCGCGGCACGCCAAGCTCGTTCAGGATGTCCTAAATGAAAAAATGAGGCTACTAAGCTTAATATAAGCAGTATGAAACTTACAGGCAAGGCTAGCATTGCTAGAAATGGCGCAGACAAGATGGGCGCCTCTATATTCAAAAGAGCAATGAAAAATAATAAGCCTTGTGCCATCCCTGCAAGGGTCGTAAAAAAGATAATGGAAAATTGGGGGCGCATTATTTGTCATTCCTTGCTGCGTCAATCGTTTCCATAATCGAGCGAGGTAAGTAGTGGTTAGCGGGTTGGGTTTCCCATTCAGGCATGAGGGCGTAACCTCCACGCTCTGCAATCGCTTTGCTTGCTTCTGACTCTGGATCATGAACATCGCCAAAAATACGGGCGCTGGTTGGGCATGCGAGTACACATGCAGGCTTACGCTCTGACTCAGGTAAGGTTTCGCTGTAAACACGATCTACGCACAAAGTACATTTCGTCATGACTTGGCGTTCTTCATCTAGTTCACGTGCTCCGTAAGGGCATGCCCAAGAGCAATAGCTACAGCCAATACATTTATCGTAATCAACCAATACGATGCCATCTTCTTTGCGCTTATAACTTGCTCCTGTTGGGCAAACAGGGACGCAGGGAGGCTCTTCGCAATGCAGACAGGATTTTGGAAAGTGGACTGTTTGGGTATTGGGAAATGATCCTGCTTCATAGGTTTGCACTCTATTAAAGAAGGTCCCACTTGGATTGGCACCATAAGCATTCAGGTCTGTTAGCGGTCCTGCAGAGCCAGAAGTATTCCACTCTTTGCATGATGTGACGCAGGCATGGCAGCCTACACAAACATTGAGATCAATGACTAAGGCGAGTTGTTTATTAGCGCTCACTTGTTTGCCTCCTTTTTGAGAGGCATGCCGGGTACTTCATGTGCCTTTACTTGAGGCCATGTCTCTTGCACTTCATCATCTCCAGCTACGGCTAATCTCACTCGAACATCGTACCAACCTGCCTGCCCAGTAATAGGATCGGAGTTGCTCACAGTAAAACCACCTAATGTGAGCTTTTCAGAAATCAAATGATTTAATAAGAATCCTTTTTTGGATTCATCTGCATTATCAGACAGGCTCCAGGCAGATTCAGCTTTACCAATTGCATTCCAGGTCCAAACTGTTCCAGGATCAACTGCTTCTGAATGACGGGCCATGCATTTGACCTTGCCCCATTGAGATTCAATCCACATCCAGGCGCCATCTGCAATACCATGCTGTAGAGCCGTTGCAGTATTGACATATAAATAGTTGTGGCTATGGATTTGTCTTAACCAGGCATTTTGAGAATCCCAGGAGTGATACATCGCCATAGGGCGCTGAGTAATCGCATTCAAAGTAAATTTATTGAGATCAGTTGCCTCATCTTCAAGCGGTGGATACCAGAATGGCAAGGGATCGAAATATTTATAGATTCGATCTTTGAGGTGGGCAGGTGGCTGAGCTCCAGGACGCTTGCCAGTGGCGGCCAATCTAAATCTTTGCAAGATATCCGAATAAACAGCAATCATGATGGGATCATTCTTCTGCCTTAGCGCATTTTCTTTAGAAAAATCTAAATATCCCTTATTCCAATTACGCATGTATTGGTGTTCAGGCGGCATATGGTATTGATGTACGCAGTTATTTTCAGCATATTTTTGCCACTGATTGGGATTGGGTTCGCCTTTAAGAGGTTTTTCACCATCCTTGCCACGCCATCCAGAGAGAAATCCAATGCCTGAATCAGGTGCAGTCTGAAAGCGGGTAATAAAGTCTGGATAGTCTTTGAATTTGCGCTCACCTTCTGGTGTTGTAAATGCTGGAAACTTTAAGCGAGAAGCGAGTTCAATCAAGACTTCTTGAAATGGCTTGCATTCTCCCAAAGGCTCGAGAACTGGAATGCGGACTGAATCAACCGGCCCATCAAATTCTGAAATCGGGCGATCTAACATACTCATGACGTCGTGACGCTCTAAATAAGTAGTATCAGGCAATACGAGATCAGCAAAGTCCACCATTTCTGATTGGAAAGCATCACATACGACTAAGAATGGAATCTTAAATTCGCCATCATCATTCTTAGCATTCAAATGCTCCCGTACTTCCATCGTGTTCATCGTGGAATTCCATGACATATTGGCCATGAAAATCATCAAAGTATCAATAGAGTAAGGGTCACCCTTGACTGCATTAGTAATGACGTTATGCATCAAACCATGAGCAGCTAAAGGATGCTCCCAAGAGTAAGCCTTATCAATACGCAGTGGATTACCTTGTGAATCTAGTGCTAAATCTTCTGGTTGTGTTGGCCAGCCTAAAGGTGGCTTAGCCAAGGGTGTATTAGGCTTAATATCATTTTCAGAAGACGGGGGCTTTGCATTGGGCGGCACTTGTCTTGGGTATGGAGCCTTATGTCTAAAGCCTCCTGGGCGATCAATCGTACCCAATAGAGACATCAATACCGCTAAGCCGCGCGTTGTTTGAAAGCCATTTGAGTGAGCAGAGAGTCCACGCATTGCATGAAATGCAACAGGCCTACCGGTTACGGAGTCGTGTTTTTCTCCCCAAGAATCTGTCCACGATATAGGTAACTCAAACTCTTGACCGAATGCGGTATCTGCAATTTCTAGCGCAAGTTTGCGGATTCTTGCTGCAGGGATGCTGGTAATTGCTGATGCCCACTCTGGAGTAGTTTCACTCACTTGTCGTTTGAGTAGTTCAAATGCAGGAACCACTTTCTTGCCCTGATGTGGACCAGGGCCCATCGTATATTCACCAAGCAAAACTGGAGACGTTCCCTGTTTAAAGCAGGGTTGTGCGCTTTGGGTCTGTTCATCCCAAATGTATTTGTTATGTGGTAAATCTAGATTGATCGGATCAGAATCTGGATCATATAAAAATAAGCCTTCTTCGGCACCAGAATCCATACAAACCAATTGCGCTGAATTACTAAAGCGTTTTAAGAATGGCGCATCATATTTCTCAAGACGAATAAGTTCGTGCATGAGTGCCATAAAAAGAGCACCGTCGGTGCCAGGCTTAATTGGGATCCACTCATCTGCAATTGCTGAATATCCAGTTCGCACTGGGTTAATCGAGATAAAGCGACCACCCGCTCTTTTAAATTTGGATAGTGCAATCTTCATTGGATTGCTATGATGATCTTCAGCAGTACCGATCATCACAAACAGCTTGGCCTGATCTAAATCGGGGCCACCAAATTCCCAAAAACTTCCGCCAATGGTGTAGATCATTCCCGCAGCCATATTGACTGAGCAGAACCCACCATGAGCAGCATAATTCGGCGTACCAAATTGACGTGCGAATAAACCCGTTAAGGCTTGCATTTGATCTCGTCCGGTAAAGAGTGCAAACTTTTTAGGATCGGTAGCGCGTATGTGGCTGAGACGCTTAGTCAGAATTTCAAAGGCTTTATCCCAACTAATGGCTTCAAATTCACCATCTCCGCGATTACTACCCGCTTTTCTCAAGAGCGGTTGAGTAATGCGGGCAGGGGATTTTTGCTTCATGATTCCTGAGGCACCCTTGGCGCAAATGACGCCTTGATTTAGAGGATGCTCTGGATTGCCATCAATATAGACAAGTTCACCATCGCGCAGATGTGCGCGAATACCGCAGCGGCATGCACACATGTAGCAGGTCGTTTTCTTAATCTCTGTTATGGCCTCTTGCTTCTTGAGGGGATCATGTACAGGATCATTTGAAAATATTTTGAACATAGCTTTACTTATTTATTGAGGTTGTTTAGCAAGCAAAATAGCCATTGCAGCAGATGCCACCCTTGAAAATACAGAGTCAGATCGCGATGTGAGAATGATAGGAACTTGAGCTCCTAAAATAGTTCCTGCGCACTCTGCTCCAGCCATATACACCAAAGATTTATATAGGATATTACCTACTTGTAAGTCAGGAACTAAAAGAAGGTCTGGATCACCAGCAACCTGTGAATGGATTCCTTTTGTTTTAGCAGCATGGGCAGAAATAGCATTATCGAATCCAAAAGGGCCTTCGATAATGGTTGCGGGGTGAATTGGGCTTACTGCATGAGTATCCACAATCTCTTTTGCATCAATAGTGGCTTGCATACTTGGATTAATGACCTCTGTAGCAGCAATGATCGCCACCTTTGCATCTTTGATCCCGACTTTATTAAGGGCTTCGAGACTACTTTTCAGAATCTGTATTTTTTGAGAGGCATTGGGCGCGATATTGACTACGCAATCACTGATTCCTAGTAATTTGGGGTAATGTTCCAGCTCAAATAAAAATAAATGGCTCGTTCTGCGATCGGTTCTTAATCCGTCACGCTTCACTATAGGGCCCATCAGATCTTCGGTGTGTAATGATCCCTTCATCAGAACTGCCAACTTACCCTCTTTAACCAGCTCCACCGCTTTCTTGGCTGCAATGATGGGGTCATTGGGCGTATCGACAATTTCAATTCCATCTAAGGATAGTTTTTCCTTAGCTGCCAGTTCCAAAATAAGGTCTCGAGGTCCAATTAAGATTGGGGTGCACAGCTGCCGTTTGATTAAGTCAAGAACGGTTTCAAGGGCGGGCACACTCAGCGGATAAACAACACCTAAAGGGACATCACTTTTGGCCCCATCAATCATTTTTTCTAATAAGGGATATTTATCCATGAGGTTTGCCTAAGGGGTTTACCGTTATCAGATGGAATTAGGACAGGGTTTGAGAGATACGCTCAGATGCTTCTTTGAGCTTTGGAATATGTTCCATGGCTTGATTGAGAGGCAGTCTTGCAGTCGCTGCATGAACCGCGATAGCCGCTACTACATCGCCCGTAGCATCTCGAACTGGCACCGCAACACACGAGACACCAAGAACATATTCCTCGTTATCAATGGCATATCCAGTACTGACAATGCGTTCAAGCTCAGACTCGAGTAGATCGCGATCGGTAATTGTTCTATGAGTAAATTTCTCGAGCGGTAAATTTTCTAAAAGCTTGGCGCGCTCATCAGGTGTTTTGAAGGCTAGCAATAGCTTGCCACTAGCGCTGCAATGTGGGGGTAGCACAGTGCCAGGTGGGAGATGCAAGCGTAAGGCCCAATTGGCTTCTACGCGATCTAGATAAAATAGCTCGCCACGTTTAAGGACAGCCAAATTACAGGTCTCCCCTAGATCAGCGACCAATTTCCTTAAGATGCTATGCCGAATCGCGGAGACGGTGTCATGTGTCAAAGTGGCCATTGCTAAACTGGACAAGCGATCTCCAGGCGCATAAGTGCGACCACCGGGTTCTCTAGCTACCAGTCCAGCTTCTTCGAAAATGGCTAGGGTGCGATGCAAAGACGCTTTTGGCATTCCCGTAATTTGCATAAGTTGCGCTAAAGTTGCGGGCTGCTGTAGAGCCGCTAAAGCCTCTAATATGACAATGCCTTTGAGCATTGACGAATTTTCGTTGGCACCATCTTTTTTACTGATGTCTAACGGTTCGTTATTGTCAATTTCAAGCATAAGTAGAAAATCTCAAGAATTGTGTCATTTTGTTCATTCTAATAGAACATATTGGCAATATCCAGAGAAAATGTTAGTATTTTTACTTATACGAAACAACTTGTTCCGTTTAGTAGGATTAGTTATCGTATGTAGACTTTCCAATAAGGGCTAATATAAGCCCATAGTGTGTCTTTAAAACAGGAGATAAGGTATGCGTAGAAGCAATCTGTTGGTCGCAGTACTAACTATAGCCTTGAGCTTGCTGAGTTTTGCTCAGTTAGCAAGGGCCCAATCATGGCCTACTAAGCCAATTAAATTTGTTGTGCCATACCCGCCCGGTGGTGGAACTGACGTGATAGCGCGCATCATGCAGGAGCCAATGGGTCAAGCTTTAGGTCAGCAAATTATTATTGATAACCGCGGTGGTGCAGGCGGATCTATCGGCTCAGATATTGTTGCAAAATCCCCGGCAGATGGCTATACGGTTTTATTCACACTGTCTTCCCATACGATTAATCCTGCAATCTATCCAAAGCTGGCTTTCGATACTGAAAAAGATTTTTTGCCAGTTTCATTAGTAGCCTCATTACCGCAGGTATTAGTAGCCAATCCAGACTTTCCAGCTAAGACTGTGAAGGAAGTGATTGATATGGCCAAGGCAAAACCCGATTCAATTTCTTATGCATCTGTAGGCAATGGATCACCAGGACATTTGGCTGGTGCGATGATGGCCGGCTCTGCAGGAGTATCCATGACTCATATTCCTTATCGTGGCGGCGGCCCGGCTGTTACTGATGTCATGGCAGGTCAAGTGCCACTTCTTTGGGTTTCTATTCCAGCAGCAGCAAACTTTATTAAAGCAGGGAAGCTACGTGCTTTGGCAGTTTCTACTGTCAAGCGCTCTCCTATTTTTCCTGATGTGCCTACGATGGCTGAGTTAGGATTTAAAGATTATGAGGTTGACTCTTGGTATGCCATGTTTGTTCCAGCTAAAACGCCACAACCTATTATTGATACGCTCTACAAGGCAACGATCAAAGCATTGGCAGACCCAGCAGTAAAAGAAAAGTTATTGGGCCAGGGCGCTGAGGCAGTGGGTAGCACACCTGCACAACTTGGAGCAATCGTCAAAAGTGAGATTGTGAAGTGGAAGAAAGTAACAAAAGACGCTGCTATCAAAGCAGAGTAGATGAACTTCTAATCAATTAAAGATGTTAACCAAGTATAAGATATGACGCCAGTAGAGAGCATTATTGAAAGAGGTCGCGTAGCTCAAAAAAAATATGAGCAATATACGCAAGCACAAGTGAACTTAGTGGTAGAGGCGGTAGCTTGGGCAATCTTAGAGCCCAAGCGAAATCAAGAGTTAGCTGAGCTTGCAGTGAAAGATACTGGTCTTGGTGATGTTGCTGATAAGTTTACGAAGAACTTTAGAAAAACGCTGGGCCTGATTCGCGATTTGAGTACGGCTAAAACGGTAGGGGTTATTTCTGAGGATTTGAAGACGGGGCTTACTGAATATGCCCGTCCAGTAGGGGTGGTGGCGGCTATCACACCCTCAACTAATCCAGGCGCAACCCCGATTAATAAAATTCTGAATGCAATCAAGTGTCGAAATGCTGTTGTAGTTGCGCCATCCCCTAAAGGATATTCAACTTGTGCACGATTGTTGGAGTTTGTTCATCAACAATTGGATTTGGTAAATGCACCACGTGATTTAGTGCAGATGTTGCCATTTCCGATTACTAAAGATTCCACCAATGAATTAATGCGTTTAGCAGATTTAGTTGTTGCCACTGGTTCACAAGCCAATATTCGGGCTGCCTATAGTTGCGGCACTCCTGCTTTTGGGGTGGGAGCAGGTAATGTGCTGGCCATTATTGATGAGCATGCTGATTTAAATGGAGCTGCTGCAAAAATTACTCAATCTAAAATTTTTGATAATGCAACAAGCTGCTCTAGTGAAAACGGCGTGGTGATTTGTGCTGACGTTTATCAGAATGCAATTATGGCGTTGGAGCAGGCCGGCGGCCTTATGCTGGATGCTACTGATAAAAAACGTCTTGAGGAAGTGATGTTTCAGGGCGGCAAACTGACATCGACCCTAACAGCGCAATACCCATCGGTCATTGCAGAGCACGCGCAATTAAAAAATCCAAAGGCAAAAGAAGCCAAATTTTTGATGATTGAGGAAGATGGCTTTGGGCCATCCGCTCCCTTCTCAGGCGAGAAATTAAGTCCCGTTCTCACAGTTTGGAAGGCTGCTGATTTCAAGGCGGCTCAGGACTTAGTGGCTAATGTGTATAACTATCAAGGGAATGGCCATTCAGTTGGTTTACATACCGCCTTCAGTGGTGAAGTAATGGAAAAGCGCGCTGCAACTCTGGCTGAGAATTTAAAAGTAGCTAGAGTGATTGTGAATCAAGCGCATACCATTGCTACAGGTGGTAGCTTTGAAAACGGGCTTCCATTTTCGCTTTCCATGGGCTGTGGTACCTGGGGTAAAAATAATTTTTCTGACAATATGACCTATCGCCACTACCTTAATATCACCAGAGTGGTGCGGCCGATTCCTGAGCGGGTGCCTAGGGTTGAAGATCTCCTGAAAGATTATTTCACACGTTTTCCTCAGGCTTAAGTTTCACAGTGATCACATCATGCCAAAGCTTGGGCGAGGTTTTGTTGCATTGGTCGGCAGTGCAAGCGGGCAAAGTTTTTTTATATGCCCCTGAAACTGAAGCCACTCTGAGTTATGGGCAACTTGCTAAAGAGTCGCATCATTTTTCAACATGGCTAGAAGAGCAGAAGATTAATGCTCATGGTCATGTTGGTTTATATATGCACAATGGTCGTCAAACCAGCACGATCTTTCTGGCTGCGATGGCTTGTGGTCGGGTGATCACCCCCCTAAATCTATTAGCACCTACAAATCAACTTGCTTGGGTTTTAGATCATAGTGATATAGAGGTCTTGTTCTATTCCCCGGATAAAAAACAGAGTTTATTTGCAGCACTAGAAAAGACCAAGCGAAAATTTCTGTTGGTAGAGCTGGACCCTGATGTGGCTGAGGGCCCATTTATGCAGTGTGTAGCAGGGGATTTGCCAATAGTAGAGCCAACTCAGGCTGCGCTTCTGATGTATACCTCTGGTACAACTGGGACTCCTAAAGGAGTCTTACTTACCCATGCTAATTTAATGCATGCAGCACGATCTATGGCCTCTTGGCATTCATTAACTCAGGCAGATATCGTTTTAAGTTCTTTACCCATCTACCATATCAATGGACAAGTAATTTCGACGATTACTCCCTTTGTTTCTGGCGGATCTGTTGTTGCTCCTCATGCTTTCTCAGCATCGAGTTGGTGGAAGCTAGCAATTCAATATCAATGTACTTGGATCAATATGGTACCCACCATCATTGCCTATTTAATCAATGCAGCAAAAAGCGGGGGTAGCCTACCTAGCCGTGAGGAGTTGAAAGCAATTCGCTTTGGCCGCTCAGCTTCTGCCCCACTGCCTCCTGAACACCATCGTGAATTCGAAGCTTTGTTCGGAATTGCCCTAATAGAAGGCATGGGTATGACGGAGTCTTGTTCTATGGTTTTTTGCAATCCTCATGATGAGAGACGGCGTTATGGAAGCCCCGGGCTGCCTTGTGGAGTTGAGGCCAAAGTCATTGATGCTGATGGTAAGCTTCTTGGCGCGAATGTGGCCGGAGAGATTTGCTTACGTGGTGGCAATGTTCTCAGTGCCTATTACAAAGCGGAGGCCGAGACAGCCAAGGCATTTGATGGTGAGGGATGGCTAAAAACTGGCGATTTAGGAATGCGTGATGATGATGGTTTTTACTTCATTACTGGCCGTCTGAAGGAGCTCATCATTAAAGGCGGGGAAAATATTGCCCCACGTGAAATTGATGAGGCCATACTGAAACATCCAGCAGTATTAGATGCAGCTGCAGTTGGCATTCCAGATGCAAACTATGGGCAGGAAATTATGGTTTGCATTATCTTAAAACCAGATGCTATTTGTTCCGAAGATGAGATGCGTGATTTTTGTCTGAAAGAGCTTGGAAAGTTCAGAACGCCTAAGTTGATTCTGTTTATGGAAGACTTGCCCAGAGGCCCATCGGGCAAAGTTCAGCGATTGAAGCTCTTAGATTTACTGAAAGCCCATTAGCGTTTCTCTAAGAAGCGCTTGGCTATGATTGAAGTCAGTATTCCGCCAAGGATCGCCCATTCCAATGGAATGGTGATGGTGCCAACCCCAGTGATCAGCATTGGAATCCAAGCGCTTGGCCCCATCTGAATCTCATGACGAATCTGCTTGAGATCAATTAAGTTAAACGCCACCACTAGTAAAAGTGATGCAATCACTACGTAAGGAATATATTTTGCTAGTGAAGAAACAAAGACCAGCAGAATGACTAGAAATATTGCTGCGCACATTGCAGAAAGAGGAGTTTTGGCTCCAGAAGCCAAGTTCACTCCGGTTCGATTAAATGAGCCGCTAGCAGGGTAGGCTGAGAAAAAAGAACCACATACGTTTGCTAAACCTTGCCCAATAAATTCTTGGTTTGCATTGAAATTATCTTTAGTCTTGAGTGCCATTGCACGGGCGATCGCCATTGCTTCAGTTGATGCTAGAAGGGTCATGATGAGTGCGGCACTAAACAGCTTTTGTAGAGTTTCGATACTGAAGTCTGGAGTTGAAATTGGTGGAAACGCACCAGGAATATCCTGTACTTTTTTAAACGCCTCAATGGATGGGAAAGAGGACTCCATCATTAGTGCAGCAACGCTACCAAATATGACTGCTACTAACATCGCTGGTATATATCGATTCAATCGTCTCCAAATACGAATAGTGATGAGGGTAAGCAATACCAAGACAGGTGCAGCAATCTGCCATTGATTATGAAGTAGGGCATTTGTAACGGTAGTCATTGTTTCGATAACATTTTTACCTCTTGGGACGCTCACCCCAAGAAGGGTACCCAGTTGACTATTGATAATTAAGATCGCAGCACCTACGGTGAATCCAACAATCACCGAATGTGGAATCTTTTCTACCCATTTGCCTGCTTTACTAATACCAAGTGTTAATTGAAGCGCGCCAACTAAAAAACTGAGGGTGAGTACATAAGCAACATATTGACTAGACTCTGGTATGGCTAGCGGGGTAATTAAAGCCATTGTCGTGAGAGAAATAGCATTTGCAGGTCCAGTAACCATTAAACGACTAGAGCCAAATAGTGCTGCAATTAAGCAAGGGAGCATTGCTGCATATAAGCCATACTGCGGCGGCATGCCGGCTAGTAATGCAAATGCAATGCCTTGGGGCATCACCACAATTGCACCAGTGAGTCCCGCTAAAACATCGGCACGAATGACGCCTGGATTTTTATATTCAGGAAGCCATCTGCTAAAGGGAAGTTGCCAATTCATTAGAATTAAATTCGTCCTAGGATTAGATCTGCTGCTCTTTCAGCCAGCATCACTGCAGGCCAATTAGTATTGCCTGATGGGACTGTCGGCATTGCAGAGCAATCGACTACTCTAAGGCCTTGCACTCCTCGGACTCTTAATGAGGAATCAAGAACTGCCATTGGGTCATCATTTCGACCCATTTTGCAGGTACCAGTGGGGTGAAAGATAGTAGCGCCATTATTGCGGCAGTATTCCAAAACTTCTTCATCAGATTTTGGGTTATTGGGCTTCACTTCACGAGTAATCAGAGAGCGCAGTGGTTCAGTTTGCGCAATTTTTCTTGCAAAGTTAACTGCTGCAACACTGGTATCGCGATCATGTTGTGTAGCTAAATAGTTGGCAAACATTTTTGGAGGCACTAATGGATCTGCAGATTGAATGCGGACATATCCGCGAGATTCTGGTCGAAGCTGACATACCGACATCGTGAATCCCGAGAAGGGATGTACTTTACCCCCTGCCATTTCAGCGGATAGGGTTGCCATATGAAATTGAATATCAGGTGTTTTGGAATCCTTCATCACACGGGTAAAGAGACCACCTTGATTAATTCCAATAGAAAGAGGTCCGCCTCTAAATAATAGCCAATCTAAACCCATCTTCAGCTTTCCAAACCAAGACGAGAGTTCATCATTGGTGGAAATAGGTTGATTTAATTCATATATCAAGCGAAATTGCAGGTGGTCCTGTAAATTTTCACCAACGCCTGGCAAGTCATGTATGACAGGGATATCAAATTCCTGCAAAAGTTTTACTGGACCTACTCCAGACAGTTGAAGAATTTGTGGACTCTGAATTGCTCCTGCACTGAGAATCACCTCTTTATTTGCAGAGAGAGTTTTTTTAATTCCTTGTTGGAAGAGCTCAACTCCAATTACTTTTTTATTTTCGAAGATGACTTTACTAACTTGGCTATTTGTCAGAATAGTGAGGTTAGAGCGCTGCTTTGCTGGTTTTAAGTAGGCTACTGCAGCACTGCAACGAAATCCCTTGTGGGTGCTGAGCTGGAAGTAGCCAACACCTTCCTGAGTGAGATTATTAAAGTCATCGGTGTTGGGGACGCCAAGCGCATTTGCTGATTTTTTAAATGCTTCGACTAAGGCATGTTTCTTGGGAATGGATGAAGCCTTGAGTGGACCTGTTTTGGAGTGCAGTGGCTCTCCTAATCTGTCGTTACCTTCCGCTTTTTTAAAGTAGGGTAATACATCATCCCAGCCCCAGCCGGAGTTGCCAAGATCACGCCAGCCATCGTAATCCTCTTTTTGTCCGCGGATAAAGATCAATCCATTAATTGAGCTAGACCCCCCTAAGGTTTTACCCCGTGGCCAATATATTTGGCGATCATTCATGCCTGGATCAGGCTCGGTCTGAAATTTCCAATTGACTTTCGGATCCCACATGGTTTTTGCATAGCCAATGGGAAGATGAATCCAGGGAGAGCTATCCTTAGGTCCCGCCTCAATCAGACAAACAGAATTACTGGGATCTTCGGAGAGTCGGTTGGCTAAAACGCAACCGGATGATCCGCCACCAACAATAATGTAGTCGAATAATGTGCTGGACATGCTATTTAGTGTTTTCTTAATCCCAAAATTTCACGGGCTTGTGCTGGAGTGGCAACACTACGGTTATATTTAGGAGCGATTTGCGCTAAGCGTGCAACTAATTCAGCATTGTCCTTGGCAACTCTTGTTTTATCAAAGCGGGTATTGTCTTCAAGACCAGTTCTCACATGGCCGCCTAACTCCAGCGTCCATTCATTCACCGGTAGTTGATAGCGCGCTACTCCAGCTGCACACCAAGTGGCATCTGGCATAACAGCTTTTAATTCGGAAATCAAAAATTCTAGAATGGAGCGTCTTGCGGGCATGGCATTTGGAATACCCATGACAAACTGCACATGGGCAGGGGCTTTCAAGAGGCCTCGTTCGATTAAGTTCGCGGCGTTATAAAGCATGGCAAGGTCAAAAATTTCAATTTCAGGCTTGATCTCATACTTCAGCATTTCACTAGCTAGTCCATCAACAAATTCTGGTGGATTCTCGTAAATGCTATTAGGAAAGTTCACAGAGCCTGTTGCCAGCGATGCCATATCAGGACGATGAAAGAGCATTCCGCCGCGAGCTGCCTGATCACGCCCACGACCGCCTGTGGAAAATTGAACAATGATTCCAGGACAGTGCTTCTGGATACCAGCCTGTACCGCTGCATATAAGTCTGGGTCTGAGCTAGGGCTCTCATCTGGATTGCGAACATGAATATGGGCCAGGGTTGCGCCTGCTTCAAATGCCTTATGGATCTCTTCTATTTGTTCAGAAGTCGTAACGGGGAGACCTGGACAATCTTTCTTGCGCGGAATTGCACCAGTCATTGCGACGGTAATAATTACTGGGGTAGTCATATTTACTCTGTTAAGTTTAAGTGCTGATTTGTGATGGCTTGCTTTGCATGTATGGTGCCGGCCCAATTTGATTTACCGGCGTCACTGGACAATCTTTCATTCGGGAATATCACCTGTCATTACTATGGTCATTAATTTGACCATATGTATTGCCAATAAGTTAGATGGTTAACGTAACTGAAAAATCAATTAACAGACGGTAGCCATGTGGCTAACTGAGGGAATATTAACAGTAAAGCAACGCCGATAATTTGCAGAATCATAAATTGCGACATCCCAGCATAAATATCAGTAATTTTCCAGCTTGGTGCAACCCCCTTTAGGAAATAAGCTGACAATGCGACTGGCGGTGAGAGCCATGCTGTTTGTAAAGTGACTGCAACTAGAGTGCTAAACCAAATCAAGTCAATGCCAGCAGCTTTAATGATCGGTAGGAAAATAGGCACCACAATTAATACAATGGGTACCCACTCTAATGGCCAGCCCAACAGAAAAATTAAAAGTAGAATTAGTATTAACATCACCATCGGCGATACAGGCAAAGATGTTAGCAAATTGGCAATTAAATCTGCGCTTCCTAATCTTGAAAATACTGAGCCAAATAAATTGGATGTGGTTACTAAAAGCAAGATCATGCTTGATACTTGTAATGACTGTATTACACAGTTTTTAATCTTGGCAAGAGTCATACGTCCAGAAAGAGTCGTAAGTAAAAATGTCGCTACACATCCAACTGCACCTGCATCAGTTGGCGTTGCTATTCCAGCAAGAATGACACCTAAGGTGGCAAAGAGCACCACAATCACAGGTGATATTCCGATAGCCAAATCAATTAGAACGGGCTTGAGTGATTTAGCTCTCATTTCCATTGGTAGTGCAGGCCCTAATGCAGGATTAATCCAGCAACGAATCATGCACCAAGCGGCAAATAAAAAAGCTAGGAGTAAGCCTGGGAGTACTGCTGCCGCAAATAAATCAGTAGCGGGTATTCCAACGACTGGACCCATAACAATCAACATCACAGATGGGGGAATCAAAATTCCTAATGTGCCGCCCGCTGTAATGGCGCCAGCGGATAGACGGGTGTCGTAACCACTTTTAATCATCGATGGCGCAGCCATTACGCCCAATAAAACCACTGAGGAACCCACAATTCCAGTGGCTGCAGCAAAAATAGTTGCGGTAACAATGACGGCTAAATATAAAGAGCCGCGAATACCAGCAAAAAGTTGCTGAATAGCCCCAAAAAGGCGCTCCATAATTCCAGATTGCTCTAGCAAGAATCCCATAAAAAGAAAAAATGGAATAGATGCCAAAACACTGTCTTGCATGACTGAGAGGGTTTGTAGGATGGCTAGATCAAATACAACAGGCCCTAGGGCAATGAAACCCATTAAAATGCTTACAGCTCCCAGTGTAAAAGCAATTGGAAATCCAATAAAGATTGCGCAGAGTAAAACCCCTAGACCAACGATACCTAAAATTTGATCATCCATGTTGTATAGCCGCTTCTTTTGTATTGATGGGCCAGTGATTTGACCTAATTGCTACTATACATTTACAAACTTCCGAAGCACCCTGAATACATAGCAGGAATCCCGTCAATGGAAGAGTCAACTTAAAGGGCCAGGTAATCGCCATCCAAGGACTAGATACAAATCGCTCATCACTAGTAAATGCTTTATAAAAATATTCCCAGCCAACAATCGTAAAGATGAGTACGAACGGATAGAAGAGTAAGACGTAGCAGGTTAAATCAACTAATGCTTGTTTCCTGGGGGGCCAATTGTCATAAAACATATCTGTACGAATATGCCCTTTAATTTTTAGTGTATAGCTTGATCCCAGCATAAAAAATGCGCCATAGAGCATGAATGTCATATCGTAGGCCCAAATAGTAGGGGCACCAAATGCATATCGGGCGACGACCTCGTATGCCAAGCTCAGGATCATTGGAATAATCATCCATGCAACAATATTGCCGGCAATATCAGTGAAGTGATCTATTTTTCTTGCAATTGAGATTAAACCTTGATTTTTATCAGGCACGGATAAATTCCATTTAAAAAAAGGGTGGGAATCCCCACCCTTTAGTTGTTAAAAAATAAACACTTATTTACTCTTATTACCCACCGCAGTAGCACCAATGTTGTAATACAACTCATTAATTTGAGTCCAATAAGGTACTACGACACCAGCAAACTTTCTTTGAGAATCAAGAACTTCTTTGAAGAAGGGATTTTTTTCTGATTCACGTGTATACACCACTGAAGTTGCTTTTTGGAATGCAGTAAAAAACTCTTTTGGAGTGTTATGAACAGTAACTCCATGATCTTTTTTGAGTTTTTCTAAGGCAACAGCATTACGATACACGTTAAATGTATAGGTTTCTGCAATTGTTGCAGAAACGGCCGTCTCAATTATTGCCTTTAAATCTGCCGGTAATTTATCCCAGTAGGTTTTATTGATCAATAGCTCAGCTACGTCGGTTGATTGATGTAAGCCTTGGAGATAGTAGTGCTTGAAGACATTTTGGAAACCTAAGATCATGTCATCAGCTGGTCCGATCCACTCTGCAGCATCAATTACCCCACGCTGGGCAGCAGGAACAATTTCAGCGCCTGGCATTGCTACGGTTGTCAGCCCCATTTCTTTAAAGATCTCAGCAGTTAAGCCAGGAGGGGAGCGATACTTCATAGACTTCATATCATTGATTGAGTTAATAGGTTTCTTAAACCAACCAAATGGATCTGGCCCCATGGGTTGAATCATAAATGGCTTGATATTGGTTTTAAGAACTTCTGTAAAGAGGCGGTCATACAGTTGATCCCCACCACCATTTTTGAGCCAAGACATATGTGAAACTTGGTCTAAGCCAACGCCAGAGCCTGATGCCGGGTTAGAAAAGAGTGCTGCAGCCGAGTTTTTCCCGGACCAGTAGTGAGTCCATGCAAAGCCACCATCTACAACCCCTTTGTCAACAGCATCTAAAATACCAAAGGCGCCTACAACTGCGCCGTCAGGTAGAACCTCAACTTTCATGCGACCATTTGACATTTTGTCAACACGCTCGCCAAAATTTTTCATTAATTCGAAATAAATACTTGCAGACGGAACGCCCGTCTGGATTTTCATCTTTATTGGACTGGACTGTGCGATAGCTACTCCAGATAACGCAACTGATAAAGCTGCAAACGCCAAAAAGCGTTTTGTTAATTTGATAAGCATTTCGATCTCCTCTTCTCTTATGGGTCGAGTGTTTTTTTATCAACACCGTCTCAAGACAATACATGATTCAATCTAACGGAACAAGATGTTTTTCCCTTAGGTAAAAAACACTACTAATACGCTTAAATTCTTTAATGTTCAACTCAGTTGAACGAAAAATAAGCAATTTCTGTAAAATGTGGAACTTAAGCTCAAAAAATTAGTGCGCTGCAATATTAGTGACTATTTGATTTCTAAAAAGGAAAGTGCGACCCCTCATAAATAGTTTTACTGGGCGCTAAAGAGGGTGCAATCGTAAGTAATGCCTATGAGGCATCTGTCAAAGAACCAGAAGAGCCAGAATTATCCAAAGAGGTTTACTTTGAGATTGAAGACTAAGATCGTAATGTCTATTTCTTACTGCGCTAGAGATTACTTCTCCACGAATGCACGCTCAAATACATAGTCACCCAGTTGACCTAAGCTCGGGGATACCTTAAAGCCTTTGGCATCGAGCATCTCGGAGGTTTCTTTAAGCATAGACGGGCTGCCACAAATCATCGCTCGATCTACTGTTTGGTCTAGTGGTGGCAAGCCAATATCTTTAAATAGCTGACCAGATTCGATTGCAGTAGTAAGGCGGCCGGTGTGCTTAAAAGCTTCACGAGTTACCGTTGGGTAATAGATGAGTTTTTCACGAATAATCTCGCCGATGTATTCATCTTGAGTGAGCTCATTCTTAATGTACTCACCGTAAGCCAACTCACTGACTAAGCGGACGCCATGAATCAAAACTACTTTTTCAAACTTATCATAGGTTTCTGGGTCACGAATGATGCTCATAAATGGAGCAAGTCCAGTTCCGGTGCTAAAGAGGTAAAGATGCTTACCGGGATTTAAGTCGTCAATCACTAAGGTCCCAACGGACTTCTCGCTCACAAGGATAGGATCGCCCACCTGAATTTTCTGCAAACGTGATGTTAATGGACCATCTTGAACTTTAATGCTTAAGAATTCAAGATGCTCAGCATAGTTTGGACTGGCAACGCTATACGCTCTAACCAAAGGTTTGCCATCAACCTCAAGGCCAATCATTAAGAAGTGACCAGTGCGAAAACGCAAGCCTTTATTGCGAGTAGTAGTAAAGCTAAAAAGGGTGTCATTCCAATGGTGAACAGTAAGAACGGTTTCGGTGTTATATGCGGCCATAGGTGCTTGTAAATGAAATGGTTCGCCTTAGCAAAGCCATGATTATAGTATTTTGTTTGCTTCTAATTACTCTTCTTCACGACGCAAATGGGGGAACAAAATTACATCTCGAATATTAGGAGAATCTGTGAGGAGCATGACTAAGCGGTCGATACCGATACCGCAACCACCCGTTGGGGGCATGCCATATTCTAGTGCGCGGATGAAGTCGTGATCGAAGTACATTGCCTCCTCATCGCCCGCTTCTTTTTGTGCTACTTGCTTGCGGAAACGATTGGCCTGATCTTCAGCATCATTGAGTTCTGAGAAGCCATTGGCAATTTCACGACCAGTAATGAAGAGTTCAAAGCGCTCAGTAACACCTGGGCGGGTATCAGATTCTCTAGCGAGTGGACTCACTTCGATTGGGTAATCGATGATGTAAGTTGGCTCCCAGAGATGCTCTTCAGCGACCAATTCAAATAAAGCGAGTTGAAGGGCGCCAAGACCAGCATTCTTGAGGGCTGGAGAGTCTGGATTCTCACCACCTTTTTTCAGTTCAGCACGAATGAAATCCGCATCCTCTAATTGAGCTGCTTGATAGGTCTTATTAGACTGTGGTCCGTACTTCAGGATTGCTTCAGTAATCGTTAAGCGCTGGAATGGCTTGCTTAAGTCAAGTTCACGACCTTGATGAGTCAGGGTTGCAGTGCCTTGTGCATCCATCGCCGCCGCACGAATCAATCCTTCTGTGAAGTCCATGAGCCAACGGTAATCGGTATAGGCTGCGTAGAACTCCATCATCGTGAATTCTGGATTATGACGTGGGCTGACACCTTCGTTACGGAAGTTACGATTAATTTCAAAGACGCGCTCAAAGCCGCCAACTACCAAACGCTTGAGATAAAGCTCAGGTGCGATACGCAAAAACATTTGCATGTCTAAAGCATTGTGGTGGGTAGTAAATGGTTTTGCTGTAGCGCCACCAGGAATCGGGTGAAGCATAGGCGTTTCAACTTCCATGAAGTCCGCAGCAAGCATGTGACGACGTAATGAAGCGATTGCATTGCTACGAGCTTTAAATGTATTACGACTTTCTGGATTAACAATCAGATCTACATAGCGCTGACGATATTTAGTTTCCAGATCAGAGAGGCCGTGGAATTTATCTGGTAAAGGGCGTAATGACTTGCTCAGCAAGCGTAAGTTGCTGCACTCAACTGATAATTCACCTTTATTAGTCTTAAAAAGATTGCCCTCAGCAGAAATGAAGTCACCCATATCCCAATGTTTGAAGGCGCCATGGGTATCAGCACCACTCAGTTCATCGCTGATATAGAACTGAATTTGACCGCTACGATCTTGAATGGTGGCAAAGCTGGCTTTACCCATCACGCGTTTAAGTACCATGCGGCCAGCAACTTTGACATGCACTTTCTTGGCAGCAAGCTCTTCTTTAGTGAGACTGTCGTAGTGGGTATGCAGATCGGCAGCGAGATGAGTCGGAACAAAATCATTTGGGAAGGCAATGCCACCTTCGCGCAGCTTTGCGAGTTTTTCACGGCGCTCTGCAATGATGTGATTTTCATCGACAGCTTCAGTTGCTGGTGCTTGGTTGGCGCTTGGATTCGTTTTATCGTTCATATTGGTGAGTAATTAAACGCCCTGTTTCAGGCTAGCTTCAATAAAAGCATCCAGATCTCCATCCAACACCTTTTGGGTATTGGAGATCTCGACGTTGGTACGTAAATCTTTAATGCGGCTTTGATCCAAAACATAAGAGCGGATCTGATGGCCCCAACCTACATCTGTTTTGCTCGCCTCTAACTTATCTTGCTCTACACGACGCTTTTGCATCTCATGTTCGTATAAGCGTGACTTTAGCATCGTCATAGCTTCAGCGCGGTTACGGTGTTGGCTGCGGTCATTCTGACACTGAACCACGATTCCGGTTGGCAAGTGTGTGAGACGTACAGCAGAGTCTGTTTTATTAATATGCTGACCACCTGCACCAGAGGCGCGGTAGGTATCAGTGCGAATATCGGCTGGATTGACTTCAATCTCTATGGAGTCATCAATCTCAGGATAGACATAAATTGAGGCGAAAGAAGTATGGCGCCCATTAGAAGAATCAAATGGCGACTTGCGCACTAAGCGGTGAACACCAGTTTCAGAGCGGAGATGGCCGTAGGCATACTCTCCATCGACTTTGATAGTTGCGCTTTTGATGCCAGCAACATCACCATCAGATTCCTCAAGAATTTCTGTTTTGTAGCCTTTACGTTCGCAATACTTGAGATATTGACGGAAGAGCATACTAGCCCAGTCACAAGCTTCTGTACCACCCGCACCGGCTTGAATATCAATAAAGCAATTGCATGAGTCCATTTCATTATGGAACATGCGGCGGAACTCTAGATCACCAATGATCTTGCTGTAAGTCTCTACGTCTTCCTCAATCGCTGCAATTGTGTCGAAATCATCCTCCTCTTTAGCCATATCAAATAGCTCAAGAGCGCTGGTAATGTTGGTATTTAAATTGGTTAAAGTAGCAACTACGCCATCGAGCAATTTCTTCTCTTTGCCAAGTGCTTGTGCCTTCTTTTGATCATCCCAAATGGTGGGATCTTCCAGAATGGAGTTAACTTCGGTAAGACGACGTGACTTTACTTCGAAGTCAAAGATACCCCCGAAGAGCTTGCTCACGGGTGAGCAGGTCGGACAAGGTATTTGAAATAGTGTTTAGTTGTTCAGCTTCCATCCCCTAATTATAAGGGGGTTATTGCACTTGCCCTTTAGGCTCCAAGACCCTCGTCATGTGCCTCAATCATAAGCTGGACGCGGGCTTGCCCTTGATAGCGGTCGGTTACCAAGCGGTAGGCCAATTTGGCTTTGGCTGGGAGGCTTTGGGTGCGGTTGAACCAAACAGCGCTCAGAGGCTTGTTGCCCATCTTGTCCTCGGCCATCCCAATAGGACGAAGCGTTAGGCGGAGGTGCTTGTCTTTCATGAGACTTTGCTGGGCAATCTCGAATTCCCCATAAAAAACCGGTTGCGGAAATCCTTGACCCCAAATTTCTTGCGCAAGCAGATCACCAATTTCAGGGGTGAACTCGGAGGCTTGAAGAGCGCCATCATGGGAATGGCGACGTTCTAATAGCTCATCTGTCAGCAAGCTGCTCGCCACTTCCTGAAAACAGGCATCAAACTTTTCAAAATCACTTTTGCGAATCGTTAAACCTGCAGCCATCGCATGGCCACCAAATTTCAGAATAAGGTCAGGTTCGCGTTTAGAAACGATATCTAAAGCATCGCGTAAATGAAAGCCGGTTAATGATCTGCCAGAACCACGCAATTCCTCTCCTGTGCTGCTATCAGCTGGAGCAAAAACAATAGCAGGGCGATTGAAGCGCTCTTTTAAGCGTGAAGCCACAATGCCGACAACACCTTGATGCCATTCTGGATTCCAAAGGCAGATGCTGGAGCGCTGCGCTATTGTTCCGGCTAATTGATCTTCTGCAAGATGAGCAAGAGCTGCCTCTTGCATACCTGTTTCAATCACACGACGTTCACGATTAATGCGATCGAGCTCTTGCGCAATCATCATCGCTTCATCAAGATTATCCGTTAGCAGTAAGCGAATACCTAAAGTCATATCCGCTAAGCGCCCAGCAGCGTTGAGACGTGGGCCAATAGCAAAGCCTAAATCAAAAGTATTAGCCTTGCGAGGATCTCGAACGGCTACTTGAAACAAGGCTTGTATTCCAGGTTGAGATACACCAGCTCGAATGCGTTTCAAACCATTAGAAACCAGTACACGATTATTGCGATCAAGTTGCGCTACATCAGCAACAGTACCTAGAGCAACAAGGTCTAATAAATTCTCGACTTTAGGTTGAGTTTCATTAGTAAATTTCCCACGTTTACGAAGTTCTGCACGTAATGCCACTAATAGATAAAACATCACGCCAACTCCTGCAAGCGCTTTGCTGGGAAAGGTGCAACCAGGTTGATTAGGATTGACAATGGCTGTAGCCTTGGGAAGGCGATCGCCAGGTAGGTGATGGTCGGTAACGATGACTTCCATGCCCAATTCACGTGCGCGGTCTACGCCAGCTTCACTTGCAATGCCGTTATCAACAGTAATAAGATATTTAGGCTTTGGGCTTTGCTCAGCAGCAAGCTCGACTACTTCAGGGGTGAGACCATAGCCCATGGTGAAGCGATTTGGGACTAGAAAGTGAATAGGAGTCTCGAAACCACCGAGCATCCGTAAGCCCCTTAAGCCAACTGCGCAAGCAGTAGCGCCATCACAGTCATAGTCAGCCACGATGAGCATCGGCTCTTTTCGTTCAAGGATATCCGCTAACAAAGATGCCGTACTAATGCAATTCTTAAGCTCTGTTGGTGAGAGTAATTGCTTTAAGTCGAGTGAGAGTTCTTCGGGAGACTCAAGACCTCGGGCTGCATAGAGTCTGGCAAGCAATGGATGAAGGCCACTTTGTTGCAACCAGGTGGCAGTGCGTTCTGAGAAGGGGCGTTGTGAAAATAGACCCATTAGAGAATAATTTCTTTCCAGTTGAGAGGTTCTGCTTTTTTCCAGAAGGCCCAAGATTTTTTATAAAGATCTTTAGCTTTGAAAATACGTTCGCGCGTTTTTCCTTTTGGGAAATCGATGATGAGTACTTCATCTAGTTCTTTATTCATCAGTGCTGCACTTAATGCTGGCCAGATAGTTTCGACTTGCTCAAGCCAAGCAAAAGATCCCGCTGCCGCTTCAATATTGAATTCGTTTGAGTGAGCTATATTGCATAGCTTTGCCAATCCTGCTAGAAGGGGATGTGACCCATAGAGGCAGTTTGATTGTTGAACTGCCTGGGGCGCTTGCACATCACTCAATTTACCAATGCCGCTAATCCATAAGGAGTTGATACTTGGCATACCACCTTGTTCTCGTTCTTCATTGACGGAGCTAATATGCCAGAGCATCTGAATTTCGTTTTGTAATTTACGCCAACGCTTTGCAATGCCATCCTCATTTGTATCGCGTGGCATCCACCAATCAATATTGCGACCATGCGCTTGATCGACGCTATAGCTCGCTAAGCTCGCAAAAGGACCTGCTGGAATGAACCAGTAGTGCTGCCCCTCAAACAGAATAGAGCTTTGAAAATCTTCCTCAATAAAGGGTAGAGCGGCTTTCAGAAGTTCAGTAGATTCAGTTTGTGTCAGATCGATCTGGTTTTGCCCCATCAAAATAAGATGATCGCGTGTCGCATGCAGATGAATAGGTTGTAGGCAGGCAACGGCTTCAGAGGGATTCACGGCTTGCGATGTTTGTCCTAACAATAAGACTGGTGCTAGCGGTACATGGCTCCCTAGTAAAAAACGCTCATGAGGCAGTCCTTTGACTGGACGATCACCCAAAGCCGGCTCTTCCTCGGAATCCAAAGCATCCTCACCTGACAACATCAGGGTAAAGCGCCGCAGCGTGCTCTGAGAGCTGGGGGAGGATGGGGAATTTACAGTCATTTCCCTGATTTTAGGTGGCATTTAGGTATTCCATCAGTTTGGCTTGGTAATTCACTAAACTGTGGCTATGTTGAGACTTCCTATAGAGCTAGAAATTGGCCTGCGCTACACCCGATCCAAGCGTCGCAAGACGGTGGGTAAGCGCGATGGCTTCCTATCTTTCATTTCAGGAATCTCGACCGCAGGTATTGCCCTAGGCGTTGCCTCCCTGATTGTTGTCCTTTCAGTCATGAACGGTTTCCAGAAGGAAGTTCGTGACCGCATGCTATCTGTTCTCTCCCATGTAGAAATTACTGCACCAGAAGGCTTGGCTAATTGGGAGCCAGTTGCTCTTAAGGTTGCTGCCCAACCACATGTAGTGGGCGTAGCACCAATGGTGAGCTCTCAAGGTTTACTTAGTCGCGACAATATCATGCGCGGTGTCAGTATCCGGGGCATAGCACCTAGTGATGAAGGAAAAGTCTCTGATCTGCCAAAACAATTCGTTGCTGGCAGCATTGATGATCTTAAGTCCGGTAGTTTTGGTGTTGCTCTCGGCGCTCAACTTGCAGCACTCGTCGGCGCACATGTTGGTGATCGCATTAAGTTAATTGTTCCTGAGAGTGATTTAACACCGGCAGGTGCAATGCCACGCATGCGTACGCTACAAGTAGTGGGCATTGTGGATAGCGGTCATTATGAATACGACAGCTCTTTGGCAATCATGCATTGGAAAGACGCTGCTGCCTTACTGCGCTTGCAAGATCCGTCTGGCTTACGTGTGAAAATAGACGATATGCAGCGTGCACCTGAAATTGCCAATCAATTGGCTGCAGTAGTGCCCCAAGCTTTATGGGTAACGGATTGGTCACGCTCAAATCGCAATTGGTTTGCTGCAGTTCAAACTGAAAAGAAGATGATGTTTATCATCCTGACTTTAATTATTGCTGTGGCGGCGTTCAATCTAGTATCTACATTAGTGATGACCGTGAATGAGAAGCAAGCTGATATTGCTATTTTGAGAACAATGGGTGCGAGCCCTGGCTTGATTCAAAGAATCTTTTTAATCCAAGGTCTAGCTATTGGCATTCTTGGCTCTTTATCAGGTGTTGGTTTAGGTTTACTCATTGCACTCAATATCGATGTCATCGTTCCTGCGATCGAAGCAATCTTCCGCGTACGTTTCTTGCCGCGTGAGATTTACTTTATTAGCGAGTTGCCTTCAGACGTTAGGCTGAGTGATGTAGTCACCGTCGGATTGATGGCATTTGGTTTATCGGTATTAGCCACTCTCTATCCAAGTCGACGTGCCGCCAAAGTGCAGCCTGCGGAGGCACTCCGTTATGAGTAATCAAGATAATTTAGTTCTTATGGCTAGAGGTTTAGCTAAGACCTACGGTCAAGGCCCCACAGCGGTAGAAGTGCTGAAGAGTGTTGATTTAGATGTCATACCTTCAGAGAAGGTTGCTATTGTGGGCTCGTCCGGCTCAGGCAAAAGTACCTTACTACATCTTTTAGGAGCCTTGGATAGCCCAAGCGCAGGCTCTATTGTTCTGGCTGGCTCTAATTTAAAACAGCTATCTGTCAAAAAGTTAGATCAACTCCGCAATCAAAGTCTGGGGTTCATTTATCAGTTTCACCATCTCTTAGATGAATTTAGTGCTGTTGAGAACGTTGCTTTGCCGTTACGTATTCGTGGCCTAGATAACGACGAGTCCATGGAGCGTGCCAGCAAGATTCTTAAAGCAGTTGGTTTAGCTACACGTGAGTTACATACCCCCGGTGAATTATCAGGGGGCGAGCGTCAGCGCGTTGCTGTTGCAAGAGCCTTGGTGGGTAATCCTGCTTGTGTATTGGCGGATGAGCCAACTGGCAACTTAGATACTGAAACTGCCGATAGTGTTTTTGATTTAATGCTAGATATTGCTCGCGATCAGGGTACTGCCTTTGTGATTGTGACTCATGATCCAATTCGCGCTAAACGTTGCGATCGTATTTTGCATTTAGAGCGCGGAGTATTAAAGACTTTTACACAATGATCATGGGAGCAGCCCACCCCATGTGGATCGATACCCATTGCCATCTAGATGCACCTGAGTTTGCACGTACTTTACCTGAAGTCATTCAGGCTGCTGCCGAAAAGAATGTTCAGGCCATTTTGTTACCTGCTGTAAAAGCGGGAGATTGCCAGCATGTTCGTGAAATTGCAAAAGAATATAGTCAATTCATTTCAGGTTTGGTTTATACACTTGGTATTCATCCTCTTTATACCAATCAAGCCCAAGAGGGTGATATTGCTATTCTCGAACAAGAAATATCTCAATCTCTTGCTGATCCTCGCTTTGTTGGTATCGGTGAAATCGGCCTAGATTATTTTGTAGAAGGCTTAGATCCGCATAAGCAAGAATATTTTTTTAATGCGCAATTAGATTTAGCGCAACAGTTTCAGTTGCCTGTGATTCTGCATGTACGTCGTTCCCAGGATATCATTTTGAAAGCCTTACGCCGTCGCAAAATTCCTGGTGGTATTGCTCATGCATTTAATGGCAGCTTTCAGCAGGCCGAACAATTTATTGAAATGGGCTTTAAGCTAGGATTTGGTGGCGCTGCTACTTATGAGCGCGCTTTACAAATTCGACGGCTCTTAACGGATTTACCTATTGATAGCATTGTTACGGAAACTGATGCACCCGATATTCCGCCGGCATGGTTAAGAGGAGAAGGGCTTGCATTTAATGAACCCGCATTCTTGCCCCGCATTGTCAAGACTTTGGCAGCTGTTCGCGGGATCAACGAGGCTGACTTTGCCTTGGCAGCATGGCGCAATGCCATGCAGGCATTACCCCGATGGTCAGCGCTCTGCGCAGATCTCTCAAACCCTAATCTAGCTTCTTAAATTCTTGCGCTTTGCTATTACGGCGTTTATCGCTGGGGGATCACTCCTTTTCTTTTTGCCAAAGATTCCGCTTTATTGGATGTCAGGATGTTTTCTGCTTGGTATCAGTTGCATATTCTTTTTCTTTATCAGCAAACCATTAAGTTGGCTGCGTCAATTAGCAATGATTGCTTTCATATTTATTCTGGGCTTTGCTTGGAATGCACGCTATGCTGAAAATCGATTACATAATATTCTTTCTCCGGCAATGGAAGGTAGCGAATTAGTAATAGAAGGGCGCGTAGCTGCATTACCGCAAGGGAATTCTGAGGGCGCCAAGTTTGCATTTGAACTGGATGATGCTACAGGCACACTTCCTCAGCGCATCTATTTAAGTTGGCAGCCTGCTTGGAGAAATCCACAAGCAATCCCTGAGATTATTCCTGGCCAGCGTTGGGAGTTCAAGGTAAAACTCAAGCGCCCTTATGGGTCTCTCAATCCTTATACCTTTGATTTTGAGCGGTGGTCCTTTCATCAAGACTTTGGGGCTAGTGGCTCAGTCCGATCAGGAGAGTTGATATCAGCTAAAGATATTGGGTTAACAGAGTTTGAACTACGCATGGAATTAGTCCGTTGGGAGTTGCGTAAAAAGATTCAATCCATGTTGCCAGCAGATGCTCGCTATGCAGGTGTAATGATTGCTTTAGTAATGGGTGATCAAAATGCGATTGATCAGGATGACTGGCGGGTATTTAATGCTACTGGTATTGGACATTTGATTTCTATATCAGGGCTACATGTGACGATGTTGGCTGGCGTTGGTGCATCGCTAGCAGCCTTTATTTGGCGACGCCGGTCTTGGCCACTACTAATTCCTGTTGGCAAGATTGCTGCAATCGCTGGATTTCTGACGGCATTTATATATGCATGGTTAGCGGGTTTTCAGATTCCGGCGCAAAGAACGATGTATATGGTCGGTGTAGTGGGATATGCGCTATGGTCTGGCAGAAATCCTAGATCCTTTGATATTTGGTGGTGGGCATTGGCATTTGTTCTATTGATTGATCCAATGGCGCCATACACCCCAGGATTTTGGTTGTCATTTGGCGCAGTTGCAGCCATCTTGTATGCCATGGGTGACTCAACAGGCTTGCTTGGTATTCCAACCGGTAAAGAGTTAGAAATTCATTGGGCCCATCGCTTCATTCAAGCCTTACGTGAGGCCTGTCGAGTACAAGCGGTTGTTACTATTGTATTACTCCCATTTACTTTGTATTGGTTTTATCAGGTATCAGTAGTCTCACCACTGGCTAATGCCTTTGCAATCCCATTGGTGAGTTATCTTGTGACCCCATTAGCTATTGCTGGATCATTACTACCAGAATTTATTGGCAGGTGGCTCGTATTACTAGCCCACATGTCAATGGAGTATCTAGCAATGGCATTAGATTGGATGGCTAGTTGGAGTTGGTCAGTGGTTTGGGCGGGGCAGCCTGAGTGGTGGATCTTATTACTATCTGGAGTTGGCATTATTTATGCCATTCGCCCGGGCAGCTTGGTTTGCGATTGGAGAATACGTACTTTAGCCTTATCTCTATCGATTCTATTGTTTTTTCCGCCACTCAGTTTTTCGAATCTAGATTCTTTAGTTGCTGGTGAATTCAGAGCCACCGTTCTGGATATTGGCCAGGGCACGGTAGTCTTGCTTGAGACGGCGAATAGGAAATTACTTTATGACACTGGGCCCATTCAGGGAAAAAGGGATGATGCAGGGCAGCGCGTCATTCTCCCTTATCTACGGGGTAGAGGTATTGCACAAATAGATCGCATGATAATTAGTCATAGTGATAGCGATCATGTTGGTGGCGCCGCTACCTTACTAAAGCAAATTCAGTTTGATTTCATGATGGGCTCATTGCCTAGAGATAATCTTTTACTTCAAAATCTTCAAACTAGAAAAATCCCAAGCATTCCTTGTCGGTTTGGGCAGCGTTGGACTTGGGATGACGTTGAATTTATAGTGTGGCATCCAAATGAAGACACACTTTTCGAAGATCAATATTCTAGAAAGCCAAATGAAATGAGTTGTGTACTAGAGGTCCGCAACCAGAATGCTTCTTTTTGGTTAACCGGTGACGTAGAAAAGCAGGGTGAGGCTGAGATGAGGGAACGACTCAATCAATTCAGACTTAAAGAGATTGGTGATAGGCAGCTCATCTTCATGGCGCCACACCATGGAAGCAAAACTTCATCATCCCTCGACTTACTTAAAAATTTAGAGCCTGATCAGGCTTTTGCGCAGAATGGTTACCGTAATCGTTATGGTCATCCACATCCTACCGTTAGCGCACGCTATCAAGATTTAAATATCCCTTTTTATCAAACTCCGATTACTGGCGCACAAATCTGGGTATTTAAAAATAACACTAAATTTTCGACACAATTTTGGCGACGTGATATAAATCGTCTATGGCATAGAAGTGTCGAAAAATAATCCTTTTATCCTAAGTTCATCAAGCAAAAAGGCGGTGAGTATGAATAAGTTATTTACATTGTGTCTCTTGGTTGTTATAGCGACAGTGGGTTGTGCAGGTGCTGATGTTCGCCCAATTGTGGATATGAAGGGAGTCAATCAGGCTTCTTATGATAAGGATCTGCAAGAGTGTCAGGACTATGCCAAAGAGCAGTCCGGTATGGGTGAGACTGCCGCAAAAGGTGCTGGTGCAGGTGCCGTAGTTGGTGGCTTACTAGGGCTTGTTACGGGCGGCAATAAGACCGGCATCGTTCAAGCTGCAGGTGCTGGCGCAGTTATAGGGGGAGCTGGGGGTGCATTTAGCGGCAACCAAGCTCAAGAATCCGTTGTTAAGCGCTGCTTAAGTGGCAGGGGTTATAAGGTGTTGAATTAAGCCTTTAATATAGAGTAAAGCTAAAAACGGAAATGCTTGTCGCCATTACATCTAGCGGCAATAGATCCCTCTTTAGTCGGTCGATAGTATGATTTGCAGACTTAAGGGATTTAGACATGTACAGAATAATTGTTTTACTCATAGTTAGCCTTGGTTTAATAGCGTGCAGAGGCAACGATAAAGTCGTTAGCGCTTGGGAGATAAATGACGTTTATCAATCTACCATCGTGAGCTCAAATCCAAGCACTGGTGGAAAAACATATCAAGGTCCTCCTATCAACACAATGGATGCTGCTAATACGTTTGAAATGTTTAGTCTCAGAGCTGAGAAAAGCACTCAGGGTGCTAAAACATACGAACTCCTGGTTCATCTAACTTACTTCTCGCCTTGGCGTTACTACGAATCTGCTAACTTGCTGAATAAACCTGCAAGCACTTTCAAGGTTGTATCTAGAGAAGCTGGGATCTGTGAGGCTAGGGGATGCGTTTTTAAAGAATTAATGTCAATTCAGGTGACCGATGCTTTTTTACGGGAGCAAACGGATAAGGGATTCCAAGTCACGATTTCTTCAAAAACTGGGATCAGCAGTGATTTGTTTGTACCAGCCCAGTATCTGAAGGGCTTCTTGCAGGCAGTTGACGGCCCTAAAAACTAGTATCAAGGAAGCTTGCAATTTAGCGTCAGCAAAAAAGCAAAAAGCCCTTAAAAATTAAGGGCTTAGTACTGAATTACTGGTTGCGGGGGCAGGATTTGAACCTACGACCTTCGGGTTATGAGCCCGACGAGCTGCCAGACTGCTCCACCCCGCGTCTGAAGCTGAAATTCTACCATTTTTTGGGGGTCTCTGTCTAGGTTTTCCTGCAAATGAGATATAAAAAAGCGGTATTTGAAGGTTTAACTCATCATTGAGCGGGCCCCTATAAGGAGTAACATATTGCCACGCAACATACCTTAAGGCTATGAGATGTCTATTAGCAATCCAGAGTTTTCTAGTTCAACACTTCTAAATCCAGTAGAGGTGAGTGGCCCTGGTGGCGAGCATAAAAAAAGTATGGGCGTAATGATGCTTGCAGCAATTGGTGTGGTCTTTGGCGATATCGGAACTAGTCCGCTGTATGCATTAAAAGAATGCTTTGCTCCCAATCATGGCATTGCGTACACCCCAGAAGCTTTGTTTGGCGTCATCTCAATGATGATTTGGGCTCTTATCCTAGTCGTGACAGTTAAATATATCTTGTTTGTGATGCGGGCAGACAATAAAGGTGAGGGCGGAGTTCTATCTTTAATGGCCTTAGCTTTACGATCTTTTGATAGCAAATCAAAAGGGTATTTCTTTTTTATGATCATGGGCATGTTGGGCGCCTGCATGCTGTTGGGCGAGTCGGTTATTACCCCAGCTATTTCTGTTTTATCTGCCGTTGAGGGTATTGAGATCGCCACCCCAAACTTACATAAATTCATTATTCCCATATCAGTCATTATTTTGGTTGGGTTATTTCTAATTCAGAAATATGGCACTGCTACAGTCGGAAAATTATTTGGACCAATTACGCTTGCTTGGTTTATAACTCTTGCTGCCTTAGGCATATGGAACATTGGTAATGCTCCTGAAATTATCTCGGCCTTCAATCCTTTATATGCTATTGACTTTGTCAGGCTGCATCCAATGACTGCATATATTGTTATGGGCGCAGTAGTTCTTGTGGTGACAGGTGTTGAGGCACTTTATCTCGATATGGGGCATTTTGGGCGCGCACCAGTGAGATATGCATGGTTGCTGATTGTTTTGCCAAGTCTTTTAATCAATTATCTTGGGCAGGGCGCTTTAGTGCTCTCTAATCCTGAGGCAATTAAAAACCCCTTCTATTTGATGGTGCCAGAGTGGGCTTTATGGCCAACAGTTGGTTTAGCTACTGCCGCAACTGTAATTGCTTCCCAAGCCGTCATCTCCGGAGCTTTTTCATTAGTAAGTCAGGCAATTTTATTGGGCTTTATGCCGCGGATGAATATTCTTCATACATCAGATTCTGAGCAGGGACAAATTTATATACCGATCGTTAATTGGGCTTTATTGTTCATGGTAGTTGTGACAATTATTGAGTTCCGAGAGTCTGTTAATTTAGCAGCAGCTTATGGTATTTCAGTAACCTCCACAATGCTCATCACCACAATTTTGCTGGCAGTGGTTATGTTTCGAGAATGGAAGATGAATTTTGTATTGGTGGCAGTAATTACAACAGCCTTCTTTTTGGTTGATTTTGCATTCTGGACTGCTACCCTAATTAAGATCAAAGATGGTGGCTGGTATCCATTGGCCCTGGGCCTACTTTGCTTTACCTGTCTCATTACTTGGTATCGTGGCCGTCAGATTTTGCGTGAACGGGCAATAAAAGGTGGTATTCAACTGGGTAGCTTTATTAGTTCATTGCTTGCTCACCCTCCTCATCGTGTTGAAGGAACTGCAGTTTTCTTAACAGCTCATGTGGACTATTTGCCGATCTCCTTTTTACATAATTTAAAGCACAACCATGTGCTACACGAAAGAGTCTTCTTCTTAAAGGTCAGTATTTGGGATGTGCCTTATATAAACGATAAAGAGCGCATTACCTTGAAAGATTTGGGCGGTAATATATTTATAGTGAGGGCTATCTATGGATTTAAAGAGACGCCTGATATGGGGAAAATCCTTAATTTGATTGAGGCCAAATTCGATATGAAATTTGACATGATGGATACTTCCTTCTTCTTGTCGCGGGATACGATTGTTCAATCGGCTATACCCGGTATGGCAATCTGGCGTGAGCGTCTGTTTCGTTGGATGTATAAAAATGCAGGGCGTCAGTCTGACTTCTTTAAGATACCTACCAATCGCATTGTTGAGTTGGGTTCGAAGGTGGAAATTTGAGAAGTCTGGCTCTGCGCTCAAAAATATTCCTCGGGATTTTTTTTGTAGCTTGTTCGTTTAGTAACTTAGTCCTAGCAACACCTGCAGAAGAGGCTGAGCTTGAGCAGCTTGATAAGATTGAACAAGAGCTTGAAGTTCAGCGCGAGTGGGCTAAGTATCGATGGGGTAAGGCTCAAGCTGAGTGCTATCAAAAGTATTGGGTTAATTACTGTATTGGCAGTGCTAGATCCCAATATAGCAAAGAGATAGATCCAATTACCCAGCAAGAGATTGCACTTCATGAGGCACAGCGAAAATTACGCAAGAGCCTAAAAGATCAAGAAGATATTAAGCGAGCTGCTGAGCGTGCTTCGCCTGTGAAAGCGGCTGAGCGCGCAGATAATCAGCGTGAATTTGAAGAAAAGCAAAAAGCAGCCGCTGTAAGGGCAGCAGACCTTGAGCGCCGCCGCCAAGATGCACCCAAGCGTGCGCAAGAAAACAAAGCCGGCATGCAGCTCGATTAATTACTGATTCAATATTTTTTAATTTTATTACTAGGTAACTCTTGGCTAAAGTCAAAACGGTTTATATCTGCCACTCCTGTGGCGGCACCTCTGCAAAGTGGCAAGGACAGTGTCCGTCTTGTCAGGAGTGGAACACGATGGAAGAAGGTTTACCAGAGACAACATCAAATTCTCGTTTTCAAGGCTTAGCGCAATCTTTACCAAGACAAAAACTTTCTGCAATTGCTGCAGAGGATCTGCCAAGATTTACTACAGGTGTTGAAGAGTTTGATCGCGTCTTGGGCGGAGGTTTAGTTCCTGGCGGCGTAGTTCTCTTGGGCGGTGATCCCGGAATTGGTAAATCGACATTGCTATTACAGGCTTTGGCGGAGATGAGTGCTGCTGGCATGAATGTGCTCTACAGTAGCGGTGAAGAATCAGCAGCTCAAATTGCATTAAGAGCAAAACGGATTGCACTCAACGCACCACAGTTAGAGGTCTTGGCAGAAATTCAGTTGGAGAAACTGATTTCGATTATGGATACCGTTAAGCCACAAGTATTGGTAGTGGATTCTATTCAAACCTTGTATTCCGAAGTGCTGAGTTCTGCTCCCGGATCCGTAGCGCAAGTGCGCGAGTGTGCTGCGCAATTAACTAGAGCTGCTAAATCCAGCGGTATCTGTGTATTGATGGTAGGCCATGTTACTAAAGATGGCCACCTCGCTGGACCAAGAGTCTTAGAGCATATCGTGGATACCGTTTTGTACTTTGAGGGCGATACCCATTCCTCCTTTCGCCTAGTGCGCTCGATTAAGAATCGTTTTGGTCCCGTGAATGAACTGGGTGTATTTGCAATGACCGAAAAAGGCCTGCGTGGCGTCACTAATCCTTCAGCAATTTTCTTATCGCAGCATGAGCAAATGGTTCCAGGCGCTTGTGTACTGGTTACCCAGGAAGGCAGCCGCCCTTTATTAGTAGAAATCCAAGCCTTAGTAGATACCGCACACGTTCCTAACCCACGGCGTCTAGCAGTCGGCCTAGAGCAGGCTCGTTTAGCAATGCTCTTAGCTGTATTGCATCGTCATGCAGGTATTGCTTGCTTTGATCAAGATGTTTTTTTAAACGCTGTAGGCGGTGTCAAAATCTCTGAACCAGCTGCTGATTTGGCGGTATTGCTGGCAATTCAATCATCAATTCGCAATCGTGCACTACCGAAAGAGCTAATCGTGTTTGGTGAAGTTGGTTTAGCGGGTGAGATTCGTCCATGCCCACGTGGCCAAGAGCGTTTGAAAGAGGCAGCAAAATTAGGCTTTACGCTGGCCATTATTCCAAAGGCTAATATGCCTAAGACAAAAATTCCAGGATTGAAAATAATTCCAGTTGAGCGAATTGATCAGGCAATTGCTGCTGCAGCTGAGCTGAGTTAAACCTTACAGTTTATTGGCGTAGGTCTTCTGCCTGAATTAATAAGACTTGCTCTTCCCCAGCAGAGATTTCCATCCAGATTGCTGGAATTTGTGGGAAAGCTTTTTTGAAGTTTTCATACTCATTGCCAATCTCAAGCAGAATAGCGCCTCGCTCAGATAAGTAATCTGCTGCCAAAGCAATAATCCGTCTGATTAAGTCCATGCCATCATCTCCACCTGCTAATGCTAAGACTGGCTCAGCATGATATTCAGCGGGGAGAGCATTCATTGAATTAGCATTTACATATGGCGGATTGCAAATGATCAGATCAAATAAATTGTCATCATTAGGCTCAGGCAAGGCATTCCATAAATCACCCCCCAATAATTCCACCTGGGAGTTCAGACCATGGCGATCTACATTACGCGCGGCAACAGATAAGGCTGGCATGCTGATATCGCATGCACTTACATGAACATCGGGGCAAGAGAGCGCCAAGAGAATCGCTAGTGAGCCATTGCCGGTACATAAATCCAGTGCTTTGCCATCTGCTGGTAACCAGGACTCTAATGAACCATCCACAATAAGTTCAGCAATCCATGAGCGCGGAACAATGCTTTGCTCGCTACAGAAAAAAGGGACACCCATCAACCAGGCTTCGCCCAAGATATAGGCGAGTGGTTTGCGCGTAAGGATTCTTTGATCGGCAACAGCTAAAACTTTTTTCTGTTGCTCGTCTGTGATGGGGCCATCTAAATGATCAAGTGCTTCAGTTGGACTTAAATTAATTTGTTTACTGACGAGCCACAAAGCTTCGCTTTGTGCATCAATTGCGCCATGCCCATAATGCAAGTTTGCCGCCCCCAGTTTTTGTGCAATTTGATCTATGCACTGATTGACTGTTAAGGATTGTGAAGGCTCAGGATCCATGATGGATTAGATTCAGTTGAAAAAAATGTATTCGCGACTAAGCAATGAGTTGCTCAAGTGTTTTGCGATAAATATTTTTGAGTGGCTCTACATCATCCACAATGACACACTCATTGATTTTGTGACTAGTAGCATTGATAGGACCAAACTCTACAACTTCTTTGCAAATCTTGGCAATAAAGCGACCATCGCTAGTGCCACCGGTAGTAGATAACTCAGTTTCTAATTGGGTTTCTGCTTTGATTGCCTTACGCAATGCGCCAGCGAGCTCACCATCCCCAGTAATAAAGGGGCTGCCACCTAAGTGCCAATCAATTTCAAAATCAATACCAGCATCTTTGAGAATCTTTTCAAGACGCTCTCGTAATTGCTCTGGCTTACTCTCAGTAGAGAAGCGGAAGTTGAAATCAATTGTTAATTCACCGGGAATGATATTGTTCGCTCCGGTTCCAGAATGAATATTAGATATCTGAAAACTGGTAGGCTGAAAATATTGATTACCTTTATCCCACTCTGTTTCTACTAAAGCAGAGATTGCGGGCGCTGAAAGGTGAATCGGATTCTTACCTAGATGGGGATAAGCGATATGCGCCTGGATGCCTTTAATGATCAACTTGCCTGATAAAGAGCCACGACGACCATTTTTAATCATATCGCCTAGTTGTTCTACTGAGGTAGGTTCACCAATCACGCAGTAGTCCAGGCGCTGCCCTTGTTTTTGCAAACGCTCACACATGATGACAGTGCCATCATTTGCTGGGCCTTCTTCATCGCTCGTGATCAGAAAGGCAATCGAGCCTTGGTGATTAGGGTGAGTAATGACAAATTCTTCAGTGGCAACGACAAAGCCTGCAAGAGAGGTTTTCATATCCGCTGCGCCACGCCCATAGAGCATGCCATCTCGAATAGTCGGAGTAAAAGGATTGCTCACCCACTTTTCTAATGGTCCAGTTGGCACTACATCTGTATGTCCAGCAAACATCAATAATTTGCCTTGGTCACCAGCTTTACCTTTTTTAATTGCCCATAGATTGGTCACCTGAAAGTGATCAGGGCCACTGATGACACTCTCAGTATGAAAGCCAATTGCCTGCAAGCGTTTAGCAATTAATTCTTGGCAACCACCATCAGCCGGAGTAACGGAGTGGCAAGCAATCAGAGCCTCTGTCAGCTCAAGGGTGGCGCTCATAGAAATCTAGTCGCGGAGTAATTCGTTGATGGCAGTCTTTGCTCTAGTTTGAGCATCCACTTTCTTCACGATGATGGCAGCATACAAACTATATTTTCCACAAGCAGAAGGAAGAGAGCCGGGGACTACTACAGAGCCTGCTGGAACACGGCCGTAGTGCACTTCACCCGTTTCACGATCATAAATCTTGGTACTTTGGCCCAGATAGACTCCCATGGAGAGAACCGAGTTCTCTTCGATGACTACGCCTTCAACCACTTCGGAGCGGGCACCGATAAAGCAGTTATCTTCAACGATGACTGGACCAGCCTGGATCGGTTCCAAAACGCCGCCGATACCTACGCCACCAGAAAGGTGAACGTTCTTACCAATTTGAGCGCACGAACCTACAGTTGCCCAAGTATCAACCATAGTACCTTCGCCTACATAAGCGCCAATATTGACGTATGAAGGCATTAAAACTGCATTTTTGCCAATAAATGAGCCACGACGGGCTACTGCAGGGGGAACTACGCGAAAGCCACCTGCAGCAAAGTCAGCCGCAGTGTAGTTCTGAAATTTACTCGGTACTTTGTCGTAAAACTGAGTGTAACCACCAGCACCCATAGGAACGTTGTCCTCTAAGCGGAAAGAGAGCAAAACAGCCTTCTTCACCCACTGATTGACATCCCATTTGCCAACGCTACGGCGTTCAGCAACGCGAATAGTACCTGCATTGAGGCCTTCTAAGACCGCATTTACAGCATTACGGACATCCCCTGGAGCGGTATCTGGGGAGAGGTTTGCGCGGTTTTCCCAGGCTTGTTCAATGATGTTTTGTGGTGATTGGCTCATGCTTTTTAGTTAACTATCAGATTGTTAAGGGATTTTGTCCCTGGAGGTAGATTTATCATTATATCGATGGGCAGAAAACGCGTCTAAGTAGTCCCAAGCTTGCTATCATCTTCCCACTTTAGCTGTAATTAGTTACCCCCTTATTTAAACCTCTTTTTTCCCTGCAAAGTACGCCGTGCAACTGAAATCCATCAAACTTTCCGGCTTTAAGTCTTTCGTTGACCCAACCCATTTTGAAATGCCTGGTCAATTAATTGGCGTTGTGGGCCCTAACGGTTGCGGAAAGTCGAACATTATTGACGCCGTCCGCTGGGTTTTGGGCGAATCTCGCGCTAGCGAACTACGTGGCGAATCAATGCAGGACGTCATTTTTAACGGTTCTGGTTTGCGTAAGCCATCTGGCCGTGCCAGCGTGGAACTCATTTTTGATAATTCAGAAGGGCGTGCTCAAGGTCAGTGGAGTGCTTTTACAGAATTGGGTATCAAACGTGTTCTGACACGTGACGGTAATTCTAGTTACTACGTCAACAACCAAGTAGTGCGTCGTAAAGACATTCAAGATATTTTCTTGGGCACTGGTATGGGTCCAAGAGGTTACGCCATTATTGGACAAGGAACGATCAATCGCATCTTAGAAGCAAAGCCAGAAGAATTACGCATCTTCTTGGAAGAGGCTGCTGGTGTTTCTAAATATAAAGAGCGTCGCAAAGAAACTGCATCACGTTTAGAAGATACCGTAGAAAATCTAACTCGGGTTGAAGATATCTTGCGTGAGCTCGATCAGCAACTTACTCGTTTAGAAAAACAAGCTACGGTTGCAGAGCGTCATGCAGAGCTTTCAACACAAATGAAATCACAGCAGCAGTTGCTCTGGTTTGTACGTCAGACTGAGGCTGGTAAAGAGCAAGAGCGCCATGCCAATGGTATTCGCGATACTCAAGTAGGTTTGGAAGAGCAAACTGCCAAGCTACGTCATGCAGAGGCTCAATTAGAAACAATGCGTACTCAACAGTATGCATTGCAAGATAAGGTTTCTCAGGCTCAAGGTGATTTGTATCAAACTAACTCTGATATTAGTCAAGTTGAGTCTCAGATTCATTATGTACAAGAAGCACGTCAACGGTTACAACAGCAAACACTCGATTTGCAAGCGCAGTTACAACGTTGGACTGTTCAAGAGACTGATGCTGCTCAAGCGCAACGCACTACCGAGCATGAGCTATCTCTTGCTACAGAAAAAGAGCAAGCCCTCTTAGCAGATTTAAATGGCTTACAAGAACAAATGCCAGGCCGCGAAGGGGCTTATCAATCATCTGTGCAGGACCTGAACCATGCGCGCGAGAGCTTAGCATCCATCGAACAGCGCTTAGCAAGTTTGGGTGAGCGTATTCGTGCGATGTCAGCACAATCAGATGAGCTAAAAGGGCGCGAGACTCGCCTCACCAGTGAATTAGATGGCATGCGCAGGCCCGATGCAGAGGCTTTGCAAACATCAATTGATCGTCAAGTAATGGCCCAGCGTAAGGTTGATGAGGCTAAACAGCGCGCCGCCACTACTCAACAACGCGTACCAGCTGCAGATGAGGCACGGAATGCCGCACAACAAAAGATTCAGACTGCAAATCAGGATCTTGCACAAACTGAAGCGAAGCTAACAGCGCTGACTGCTTTACAGGCTAGTGTTCAGGCTCAAGGCAAGATTGGACCATGGCTAGAGAGCAAGGGACTCAAAGAAAGTAAGCGTCTCTGGCAAGAGCTTAAGGTTGAAAGTGGCTGGGAAGCCGCTTTGGAATCTGTGTTGCGTGAACGTCTAGCTGCAGTCACAGCAAAGAGTGTTCAAGAAACATTGGCTTTGGCTAATGATGCCCCTCCAAGCCGTTTGGCAATTTTGCTGACTGAAGAAATTACTCCTGCACACACCAATGTGCCTTCTGATTTCACACCACTTCTAACGCGTGTTCAAAGTGCTGGTGCAGCAAGGCTGACTTCTGTATTACAAGAATGGTTAGACAATATTTATATTGCTAGCAGCCTCGAAGATGCTTTGCATCGTCGTGAGAAATTGCCCGCTGGCGGAGCTTTTGTAACTCAACAGGGCCACTTAGTGAGCCGTGTGAGTGTTCAGCTTTATGCTGCAGACTCAGAGCAAGCCGGCATGTTAGCGCGTGCTCAAGAGATGGAAGGTCTTGAGAAGCAATTACGTGCACAAAAACTGATGCAAAGTGAGTTGCAAAGCGAACTAGATCAGTGCGTCGCAAATTATCAAGCTGCACACCAAGCAGCAGAACAGGCGCGCATCAGTGCTGAGCATGCTGTGCAAGAAGCGCATGGCTTTGAAGTGGAGAGAATGCAGCTCACCCAAGCTGAAGAGCAATATAGTCAGCGTGCTGCACAAATTCAGAGTGAGTTGTCAGAGTTGCATCAGCAGATGGAGCAATTAAGCACAAATCAAGCCCAATCAACTGCAGAGTTAGCAGAATCGGAGAGGTCAAAGCAAGGACTGCAAGAGTCTCTCCAGGCGGCCCAAGAAAAATTAGAGTCGGACACTCAAGAGCGCGATCGCTTACGTGAATCACTTCGTGTTGCTGAGATGGCCGCACAAGAAGCAGCATTTGCAACTCGCTCCTTGCAGCAGCGTATCGCTGATTTGCAACGCGATCAAACTACAGCCCGCACCCAGATCATGGAGATCCAAGATAAATATGACTTGGCTACGCAAGAGCTGGCAGCTTTAAGCGATGAAGAAGCACAAGATAAATTACAAGGTTTATTGTTAGCACGCAGTGCACGTGAGGCCTCTCTTGCGAATGCTCGCACCGAACAAGATGCTTTATTGCATCAACTGCGTGAGGCTGATGAAGCCCGCATGCAAATTGAGCGTGGTTTACAGCCAATGCGCGACAAAGTAGTTGATTTGCAGTTACGCGAACAAGCTGCACGCTTGAACTACGAACAATTTGCAACCTTATTGACTGATGCTGAGGCTGATCTCATTGCCTTAGAGGCAAGCTTCAGTGCAGACTTGAGAGTGGGCGCGCTTCAAACTGAAGTTAATCGCTTGAATACTGAAATTCAATCCTTAGGCCCAGTGAATATGGCGGCTCTTGATGAGTTAGCCAGCTCACGGGAGCGCAAGCAGTTCTTAGATGCGCAATCTGCTGACTTAAATGAAGCAATGCAGACTTTGACTGATGCGATTGCGAAAATTGATGCTGAAACCCGCGACCTCTTGCAGGGTACCTTTGATCAAGTCAATATCCATTTTGGAAAACTGTTCCCAGAGCTCTTTGGTGGCGGACATGCTGAACTAGTGATGACTGGCGAAGAAATTTTGGATTCAGGTGTTCAGGTTATGGCACAGCCTCCTGGCAAGAAAAACAGCTCTATTCATCTTCTCTCTGGTGGTGAAAAAGCGTTGACTGCAATTGCCTTGGTTTTCTCGCTCTTCCTTCTCAATCCAGCCCCATTCTGCTTGCTGGATGAGGTGGATGCTCCGCTAGACGATGCGAATACCTTGCGCTATTCACAGATGGTTGCCAAAATGTCAGCAAAGACACAATTTATTTTCATCTCGCACAATAAGATCACGATGGAAATTGCTCATCAACTCATTGGTGTCACCATGCAAGAGCAGGGTGTATCCAGAATTGTGGCAGTAGATATCTCATCTGCTGTATCGATGGTGGAGGCCGCCTAAGTGTACGTGGAACAAATCATGACGATGTTGGGCTTGTCTGATTTGCAATTTGCATTAGCTGCCATTGGCTTAGTGATTCTGATAGCTGTAGCTATCATTAATTTTAAATACGCGCGGGCACGTCGCCAAGCAAGAGAGCAAGCTCAATTTACTCACGATCCTAGTTTTACTCCTGGTTTTTCTGATCCAGAGATGGGACGCACTGAGCCGAGTTTTGGATCTATGTCAGCAGTAAAATCCACTTCAGAGAAATTTAGTATTGATCCTCGGATTGATTGCGTTATTACACTTCGTTTTGATGAAGCTATTGCTGGATCAGAGATCTTAGAAGAGATTCATGATTGGACTAATTCGCAAGTACAAGCTACCGCCAGGTGGGTATGTGAAGGCTTTAATGCTGACCAAGATGCTGCAGAGGATTGGGAAGCGCTTAAGCCTGAGTCTTCCTATTTAGAGTTGCAGTTAGCCATTCAACTAGCGAGTCGCCGCGGCGCTATTGGGGTATTGGAGCTGTCTGATTTTTGCTCACGAGCACAAGCACTAGCGGAGACTTTAGGCTCTCAAATTGATATGCCTAGTGTGAATACGATGCTGGAAAGCGCTAAAGAGTTGGATGTGATGGCTGCCGATAGCGATATTCAACTAAGTATTAACGTTTTATTTGATGCGCCATGTCCATGGGGTAATTTTGATGCCCTGATGCGTCAACGTGGCTTCAAATTGGCTCGCAACGGCAGGCAATATGAGTTCTACATTAATGGTGGAGTTGTTTTTAATAGTGCTGATTTAGATCCCAATTCATCGGTATCGCAATTGACCTTATTGCTTGAGGTTCCATTGGTTGCTCAAGAAGAGCATGCCTTTGAAAGAATGCTTGGCGAAGGTATTGAGATTGCACAAGCTGCCCATGGCCGCTTAGTTGATGACAATGGTATTAACTTGAGTGAAGCCGCAGTAGTGACCATTCGTCAGCATCTCGACGTTCTTTATGCCAATTTAGAGAAGTCTGGCGTGTCCGCTGGATCTTCTACGGCTAGCAGACTCTTTAGCTAGGAAATCACCTTGTCGTCCAATAGTCCGACAAATTTAGCGGAGCGCTATGCATTCTTGCAGGGCGAGCTTGCTCGCTTAGAACATGCTTATTACGTACTTGATAACCCGCTTCTACCTGATGTTGAATATGACCGCCTCTATCGTGAGCTATTGGATATTGAGGTAGCGCATCCCGAATGGGTTACTTCAGAATCGCTGTCCCAAAGGGTCGGTGGTGCCGCTCTCAAAGAGTTTGATTCGGTAATTCATGAAGTACCGATGCTCTCTCTTAATAATGCCTTTGAAGAAGCTGAGCTTGTCGCTTTTGATCGCCGTTGTCGTGAAGGCCTGCATCTAAATCAAGTTGCTTATGCAGGCGAGTTGAAGTTTGATGGCTTAGCTATCTCGCTGCGCTATGAAAAGGGCTCATTAGTTAGGGCGGCTACTCGCGGTGATGGTGCTAGCGGAGAGGATGTCACGGCTAATATCAAAACAATACGCGCCATTCCTCTCAAACTCACTGGCAAGAATATCCCTCAGGTCTTAGAAGTCCGTGGTGAAGTCTTTATGTATCTCAATGATTTTCAAAAGATGAATCAACAAGCAGTAGCTAATGGA
>CAIUOP010000018.1 GCA_903900805.1 uncultured beta proteobacterium
CTTACTAACATAGGAGAAGAGATGAATTTGCGTCCCTTACATGATCGCGTAATCATCAAGCGTTTAGATCAAGAATCAAAAACTGCTTCCGGAATCATCATTCCTGATGCTGCTGCAGAAAAGCCAGATCAAGGCGAAATTTTGGCAGTAGGCCCAGGCAAGCGCGATGACAGCGGCAAATTAAATGCGCCGGACGTCAAAATTGGTGATCGCGTGTTATTTGGTAAATATGCTGGACAAACGGTCAAGGTTGACGGTGATGAGCTTCTCGTCATGCGCGAAGAAGACATCATGGCTGTTGTGCAGAAGTAATTTCAGTATTTAAGAGAGGAATTCAATCATGGCAGCAAAAGACGTTGTATTTGGAGATAACGCCCGTACCAAGATGGTAGAAGGCGTCAACATTCTCGCTAACGCAGTAAAAACGACATTAGGACCAAAGGGTCGTAACGTTGTAATGGAGCGCTCATTTGGTGGTCCAACTATTACTAAAGATGGCGTATCAGTTGCAAAAGAAATCGAACTCAAAGACAAGCTTCAAAACATGGGTGCGCAGATGGTGAAGGAAGTTGCTTCTAAAACTGCTGACATCGCTGGTGACGGTACCACTACCGCTACTGTGTTGGCTCAGTCCATCGTTCGTGAAGGCATGAAATATGTAGTTTCAGGCCATAACCCAATGGATCTTAAGCGTGGCATTGATAAAGCGGTGACTGCTGCCCTTGAAGAGCTCAAGAAAATCAGTAAGCCTTGCACAACTACTAAAGAAATTGCTCAAGTTGGCTCTATTTCAGCGAATAGCGACTACAGCATTGGTCAGCGTATTGCTGAAGCAATGGAAAAAGTAGGCAAAGAAGGCGTTATCACTGTTGAAGATGGCAAGTCTTTAGAAGATGAGCTTGAAGTGGTTGAGGGTATGCAATTTGATCGCGGCTATCTCTCCCCATACTTTATTAATCAACCCGAGAAACAAGTGGCTATATTAGAAAGTCCATATGTTCTCTTGTTTGATAAGAAAGTTAGCAACATTCGTGACTTGCTCCCAGTACTCGAGCAAGTAGCGAAGTCTGGTCGCCCATTGCTGATCATTGCAGAAGATGTTGAAGGCGAGGCCTTGGCAACTTTGGTTGTAAATAACATTCGCGGCATTATCAAGACTTGTGCTGTTAAGGCTCCAGGCTTTGGTGATCGTCGTAAAGCAATGCTAGAAGACATCGCAATTTTGACTGGCGGCACAGTGATTGCTGAAGAAATTGGCCTTACTTTAGAGAAAACGACTCTTGAGCATTTAGGTCAAGCGAAGCGTATCGAAATCGGTAAAGAAAACACTATCATCATTGATGGTGCTGGCGATGCTAAAGCAATCGAAGCACGTGTAAAGAACATTCGCGTTCAAATTGACGAAGCTACTAGCGACTACGATAAAGAAAAATTGCAAGAGCGTGTTGCCAAGTTGGCCGGCGGTGTTGCAGTGATTCGCGTTGGCGCTGCTACTGAAGTTGAAATGAAAGAGAAAAAAGCCCGCGTTGACGATGCATTACACGCAACCCGTGCTGCTGTTGAAGAAGGTATTGTTCCTGGCGGCGGCGTAGCCTTGATTCGTGCAATGCAAGGTATCAAGGGCTTGAAGGGTGATAACGCAGATCAAGATGCTGGCATCAGTATCGTATTGCGCGCCATGGAAGAGCCATTACGTATCATCGTATCTAACGCTGGTGATGAAGCAAGCGTAGTTGTGAACGCAGTATTGGCCAGTAAGGGCAATAACGGTTACAACGCTGCTACTGGCGAATACGGCGACCTCGTAGCTCAAGGCGTAATCGATCCAACTAAGGTAACTAAAACTGCATTGGTAAATGCGGCTTCTGTTGCAGCCTTGTTGCTGACCACGGATTGCGCTATCTGCGAAGCACCAAAAGATGACTCAGCTGGCGGCGGTATGCCAGATATGGGTGGTATGGGCGGCATGGGTGGTATGGGCGGCATGATGTAATTGCCTCACCTCTCCAGCCTCTCGCTGTAGAAACTAAAACGCCTGGTTCAAAAGACCGGGCGTTTTTTATTGCAGTAAAACAGGAAAATAAAAAGGCTGCCAATGGCAGCCTTTTTGCTCTTGAACATAAACTGACTTATTCAACAGCCTTGACCATATCTTCCACGACCTTCTTCGCATCACCGAAGACCATCATGGTTTTATCCATATAGAAGAGTTCGTTATCAAGGCCAGCATAACCAGCAGCCATTGAGCGCTTATTGACAATGATAGTTTTGGCTTTGAATGCCTCCAAAATTGGCATACCAAAGATTGGGCTACCCGGTGTGCGTGCTGCTGGGTTTACCACATCATTTGCACCAAGCACTAACACTACGTCAGCTTGACCAAAGTCGCTGTTGATATCTTCCATCTCAAACACTTGGTCATACGGTACTTCAGCTTCAGCCAAGAGTACATTCATATGTCCAGGCATACGACCAGCTACGGGATGAATCGCATACTTCACAGTTACACCATGGTGAGTCAATTTTTCAGTTAACTCCTTAAGAGCATGCTGCGCCCGGGCAACTGCTAATCCATAACCAGGAACAATAATCACAGTGTCAGCATTTTCCATGAGGAAAGCAGCGTCTTCTGGCGATCCAGTTTTGTAGTTCTTAGGGGAGCCATCATCAGCCCCGCCGCTAGCAGCCTCAGCGCCGAAGCCGCCGAGCAATACTGCAACAATAGAGCGATTCATCGCTTTACACATAATGTAAGACAGAATCGCGCCTGAAGAGCCTACACAGGCACCAGCAATAATCAAAACTGGGTTGTTCAAAGTGAAACCAATGCCTGCTGCAGCCCAACCAGAGTAGCTATTGAGCATAGACACAACAACTGGCATATCAGCGCCGCCGATAGGAATAATTAAGGTCACACCCAATACCAAGGCAATCGCACACATCGCCAAGAAAGCAGCGTGGCTATCACCCATGTAATAAGCAATGCCTGCGCCAACCATCGAAATAGCTAAGATCAAGTTGAGCAAGTGCTGGCCAGAGAAGGTGACTGGCTTGCCGCTTACCTTGCCAGACAATTTACCGAAAGCAATTACAGAAGCAGTAAAGGTAATCGCGCCAATAAATGCGCCAATAAAGAGCTCAATCTTTTGGGCACCAGTATGGGCTTGCGCTGGATTAAATACGGCAGCAATGGCAATCAAGACTGCTGACAAGCCTACGAATGAGTGCATCAATGCCACGAGCTCGGGCATCTTGGTCATTTGTACTTGTTTGGCTGCGATCGTGCCAATAATTGCACCACCTACAACAGCACCAATGATGAGACTAAAGACTGGCTTAAAGTCAGGGATAAAGAATGTCGTAATGACAGCCAGCAGCATACCAATCATGCCAAACATATTGCCTTGGCGAGAGGTGGTCGGCGAAGATAGTCCACGCAATGCGAGGATGAACAGCACCGAGGAGATGAGATATGAAATTGCAGTTATGTTTGACATCATTTTGGTCTCTATATAGATCTTGTTCTAGTTTTATTTAGTTCCAGCCGCATCTGCTTTAGGAGTTTTCTTCTTAAACATCTCGAGCATGCGTCGGGTGACCATAAAGCCACCAAAAATATTGATGGAAGCCAGGAATACTGCTACGGCACCAATGATGCTAGTGAGGGTGATTTCATCGCCGCCAATAACTTCCGTTTGCAGAAGTGCGCCAACAATAATAATTCCGGAGATGGCATTAGTAACAGCCATCAATGGCGTATGTAATGCAGGGGTAACGTTCCAAACCACGTGGTAACCAACAAAAATGGCCAATACAAATACAGTGATGTTTTGGACTGTGAGGATGCTTTGAAAGGCAGCGAGATCCATGATATTTCCTTAATCTAAATTTATTCTATTAGTTTTTACGGACAGCTTGACCATCACGACACATTAAGCAGGCAGTAACGATATCGTCATCAGCAGGGATAAGTAATTTTGCATCTTTATCAACAATTAATTTCATGAAATCAATTAAGTTACGTGCGTAGAGTGCTGATGCATCTGCTGCAACCATGCTCGCAAGATTGGTATAACCAACAATTTTTACACCATTCACTTCAACAATTTTGTCAGCTTGGGTGAGTGGACAATTGCCTGAACCATTTTCACCTTTGCCTGCTGCTATGTCGATCACGATAGAGCCAGGCTTCATATTGGTAACGGTATCACTATGCAATAGGACTGGGGGCTTACGACCCGGGATTAAGGCGGTAGTAATCACAATGTCAGCTTGTTGAGCGCGCTCGGCAACTAAAGCCGCTTGACGTTTCATCCAAGCTTCTGGCATTGGGCGAGCATAGCCACCGACGCCTTTAGCGATTTCACGCTCCTCATCAGTTTCATAGGGAACATCAACAAATTTACCGCCCAAGGATTCAATTTGCTCTTTAGCAGCAGGTCGCACATCAGATGCTTCAATGACAGCACCTAAACGTTTAGCAGTTGCGATGGCCTGTAAGCCAGCAACACCAGCACCTAAGATGAGTACGCGAGCAGCTTTAACGGTACCAGCGGCAGTCATCAACATTGGCATGAAGCGTTGATATTCATTTGCAGCAATCATCACTGCTTTATATCCAGCAATATTTGCTTGTGAAGACAAGACGTCCATACTTTGTGCGCGAGTAGTACGGGGCGCTGCTTCTAATGAAAATGCTGTAACGCCTTGTGCAGCCATTGCTGCAATATTGTCGTTATCAAATGGATCAAGCATTCCGATCAGAACACTGCCAGATTTAATTTGCTTAAGCTCAGCCGCTTCAGGAGCGCGTACCTTTAAAACAATTTCTGCTCCGAATGCATCTGCAGCACTACCAATCGTAGCGCCTACAGCTTCATATGCAGAGTCTGGTTGACTAGCCTGAACGCCGGCACCCTTTTGAATGAGGATGCTATGACCTTGGCTAATCAGTTTTTTTACCGTTTCTGGTGTGGCGGCCACTCGAGTTTCCCCAGGCCTTATTTCTAGCGGCACTCCTATGCGCATGGCATGTCTCCAAAAGCAAAATTTTTAAAAGTCTATTTTATAGATAAACAGGGAAGGTTTTACCTATTTACTGAGCCCCCAGGTCTGCCGGCTATGGTTTTGCCTAAAATCCTGCGAAGTCCGGTTGAGACTTCTACAATGGGGTCTATCTGTCTATTAAGTATTCTCGCATTTTTTTGATGATCTCTCTCAATTCTTCAGCAATCCCGTCTGTAAAGCCCCAGAAAGTCGTTATTGGCATGTCTGGAGGGGTAGATTCGTCAGTAGCTGCCTGGATGCTCAAAGAGCAGGGTTATGAGGTTATTGGCCTGTTTATGAAAAACTGGGAAGATGACGATAACGACGAATATTGCTCTGCCCGCCAGGATTGGCTTGATGTTGTTTCGGTAGCAGATTTGATCGGAATTGATGTTGAAGCGGTCAATTTCGCTGCTGAATACCGGGAGCGTGTATTTGCTGAGTTTTTACGTGAATACGCTGCAGGGCGAACTCCCAATCCTGACGTTCTCTGTAATGCTGAAATTAAATTCAAAGCCTTTTTAGATCACGCCATGAGTTTGGGAGCGGATGCAATTGCCACTGGACACTACGCCAGAGTGCGTCATGAAGGTGGCAAAGTTCAATTATTAAAAGCGGTTGATACGAGTAAAGACCAAAGTTATTTTTTGCATCGTTTAACGCAGCAACAATTAGCGAATGTTTTATTTCCATTAGGAGAAATTCCAAAAACGGAAGTGCGCAAGATTGCTGAAAAAATTGGCCTACACAATGCGCGAAAAAAAGATAGCACTGGAATTTGTTTTATTGGCGAACGCCCATTTCGAGAATTCCTAAACCGTTACTTACCACGAACACCAGGCCCAATCAAAACGCCTGATGGCAAGACCGTTGGTGAGCATATGGGCTTAGCGTTTTTCACTTTAGGTCAGCGCAAAGGGATTGGCATAGGTGGCAGTCAGGATGGCAATGGCGATGCTTGGTACGTAGCGCGCAAGGATATGACAAATAACACCTTATATGTAGCGCAGGGCCATGAACACCCTTGGTTACTAGCCAACAAGCTAGAGGCTATTGATGCGAGTTGGATTGCGGGCGTTGTCCCAATTTCTGGAAACTATTCTGCTAAAACTCGCTATCGCCAAACTGATTCAATTTGTATGTTAAATGCAAGTGAGGCACCCTTGAATTTCAGTTTGAATTTTCCAGAAGCGCAATGGGCAGTAACGCCAGGACAATCTGCTGTTTTGTATGACGGAGATATCTGTTTGGGGGGCGGAATTATTTCCGCCTAGACCCCATTAGTAACTCAAATTAAATTTACGCCGCCGGTGGTTCAGTTTCAGTAAAAGAAGGCCGCTGTAATAACTTTTGATAGTGGCGATCTAAGTTTGGAAATTGTGTTTGCCATTTCACATCTGGAAAACGGAGCAATAACCAACCCAGTGCGCAACCTGTTGCAATATCAGCAAGCGTTATTTGGTTGCTATGGCACCAGGCATTCTCACCCAAGATCTCAGACATTTGACCTAGAGAATTTTGAATTTTGCCCATTTGGCGATCGACCCAGGCTGAACTCTGTTGTTCGGCTGGACGCCACGTGCGCTCAAGTCGAGCCAAAATGCCAGCATCCATAATTCCGTCAGCGAGGGCTTCCCAGGTTTTCACGCTTGCCCGCTCACGGCTATCAGCTGGAATAAGCTTGCTCACTGGGCTTAGGGCGTCAGCATATTCAGCGATGACGCGAGAGTCATAGATAGCCTCGCCGTCATCGAGAATCAGGCAGGGAACCTTCCCTAGGGGGTTGGAATTGGCTATTTTGGTGTCTGCCGCCCAAACGCTCTCTAATTCAAGGTCTACATCGACCTTTTTCTCTAAAAAAACGATACGTACTTTACGTACGTAGGGGCTAGTAAGGGATCCGATTATTTTCATAGGACACAGTATAGCCATCCTAAGGAAGGCGCGCTTTAACTTGGAACGCATTAAAATAAGTTTTATAGATACATTCAATGCAAAGGCAATATTCGTGAGTCAGCCGCTTTCTACCCTTAATGCCCTTTCTCCCTTAGATGGCCGTTACGCCGAAAAGTTGGATGCTTTGCGTCCTTGGCTTTCTGAGGCTGCTTTTATGCGTCAACGCGTATTTGTAGAAATTCATTGGTTATTGGCATTGGCAGCTGCTGGCCTTCCTGATGTCCCGAAAATCAATGCTGCTGATCAAGCTTTCTTGCTATCGCTTCCTGAGGGCTTTTCTGATGCTGATGCTCAGCGCATTAAAGATATCGAAGCTGTTACTAATCATGATGTCAAAGCAGTGGAATACTTCTTAAAAGAAAAGGTTGCTGGCCGCCCTGATCTATTAAAGGCTAGCGAGTTCATTCACTTTGCTTGTACTTCTGAAGATATTAATAACACTTCACATGGTCTGATGTTGCGCGGTGCACGTGATGAGGTGCTCCTGCCGCAACTGCGAAAAGTACTTTCGGTATTAACTGAACTTGCTCTTGAAAATGCTAAGGTACCCTTGTTATCACGTACGCATGGTCAACCTGCGTCACCAAGCACACTTGGTAAAGAAATTGCAAATATTGCAAAACGTTTAGAGCGTGCGATTGATTCAATTGTTGCAGTTCCATTATTGGGCAAGATGAATGGTGCAGTGGGTAATTACAACGCGCATCTAGCTGCTTATCCTGACTTTGACTGGGAGAACTTTTCCAAGAATGTAGTGGAGAAGCGTCTTGGCCTTACTTTTAATCCCTACACCATTCAAATTGAGCCGCACGATGGCATGGCGCAGTTATTTGATGCAATTGCCCGTGCCAACACCATCCTGTTGGATATGGATCGAGATTTATGGGCATATATTTCTGTTGGCTATTTCAAGCAGCGCACTAAGGCCGGTGAGATTGGCTCATCCACAATGCCGCATAAAGTGAACCCGATTGATTTTGAAAACTCAGAAGGTAACTTAGGCGTTGCCAATGCATTGCTCCGCCACCTCGCAGAAAAACTACCCATTTCTCGTTGGCAGCGCGATCTGACCGATTCAACCGTCTTGCGTAATTTAGGCCCAGCATTTGGTCATAGCGTATTGGCTTATGACAGCGCTTTGCGTGGCCTTGGTAAGCTAGAAGTAAATCACGCAGCGATTGCAGCAGATTTAGATTCATGCTGGGAAGTATTAGCTGAGCCAGTGCAAACTGTCATGCGTCGCTATGGCATTGAGAATCCCTATGAACAGTTAAAAGAATTGACTCGTGGCAAGGGGATTAATCAAGCAGATTTACAAAACTTCATACGCGGTTTAAAGATTCCAGAAGATGCAAAAACGCGTTTGCTTGAAATGACTCCATCTTCTTATTTAGGTAAGGCGGTTGAATTGACCGAACGTCTCAAAAAGTGACTGTGAACTCCGATTCAGGGTACGGGGCACGCCCCCTAGTCTGGTTTGCTGTTTATCAATTGCTATGGCATCTCTTATTGCCATTGGCTTTTGTCCGTCTAGCATGGCGTGCTCGCCACTCTTTTGCGTATATGCACCACATTCCAGAGCGTCTTGGCTTTGGCTATGACAAACCCATTACTCAGGGATCTATTTGGATTCATGCAGTATCGGTTGGTGAGACGCGTGCAGCTCAGCCATTAATTGAGGCTTACCTGGCGCGTGGCGAAACAATTTTGCTAACCCACATGACTTTGAACGGTCGTCGAACAGGTAAACAGCTCTTTGCCAGGGAAATTGCCTCTGGCCGGATGCGCCAGGTGTATTTACCTTATGACCTGTGTTGGTCAGTAGAGCATTTTCTAAATACTTTTAAGCCGAAGCTTGGCCTCTTTATGGAGACTGAAGCGTGGCCCACAGTTGTTTTTCGTTGTTCAGAAATTGGCCCACCATTATTCTTAGTAAATGCTCGGCTCTCCGAAAGAAGCGCTCGCCGTATAGCCCGCTTTGGTAAAGCGGGGCGATCATTATTTCAAGCCTTTGCGGGCATCTTAGCCCAAACGGATTTTGATGCACAGCGTTATAGCAGTCTTGGTGTAAAAAATATTAGCATCGTAGGCAACCTCAAGTTTGATGTAGCTCTTGATGCACAGCTAGTACAACAAGGCAAACTATGGCAACAGGGATTGCATACTAGTAAGCGTTTGATGGTCTGCGCTGCCAGCACTCGTGATGGGGAAGAGGAAATCATTCTGAAGGCATGGAAAGAGTTGCTACTTACTAACTCCTGGGAGACTACCCCATTACTCTGCTTGGTACCGCGCCATCCTGAACGCTTTACAGAAGTTGCTGATGCCATTCATTCGGCTGGCTTGAAATTCCGTCGTCGCACCGAGTGGCCCGGAATTCCAAAAGATTGCAGCGGCTTGGATGTAGTTTTGGGCGACTCCATGGGTGAAATGCCAATGTATTACAGTGCTGCTGATTTAGTAGTAATGGGCGGCAGTCTCTTGCCATTTGGCGGTCAAAACTTAATAGAGGCTTGCGCTGCTGGCTGTCCAGTTTTATTGGGTGCGCACACCTACAACTTTCAGCAAGCTGCTCTGGACGCAATTCAAGCTGGCGCTGCTAAGCGTATTGAAGGTGACTTATTGTTAGGCGAGCCAATCGCTTTGCAGGAGGCTCTGAAGGCTTTACTCTTAAATACTGCTGAGCTTGGCAAGATGAGTGAAGCAGCAAAGACTTACTCCATCGAACATCAAGGTGCTACCAATAGAATTCTCGCCACCCTTGATCAACAGAACTTTTCCTTACGTTAAGTCTAACTTGACTTAAACGCGTGCCCCGAAATTAGGGTCATCATTGCGGGTATTGTCATCAGGCTTTTTGTCGCCCTTCGCTAAATCTTCACGTGTTACTCCAAGCCACATCGCTAAGGCTGCAGCTACGAATACTGAAGAGTAAATACCAAACAAAATACCAATGGTCAGAGCTAGAGCAAAGTAGAACAGTGTTGGGCCACCAAAGATCAGCATAGCCAGAACCATCATCTCAGTGCTACCGTGAGTAATAACGGTACGACTGATTGTGCTAGTAATCGCATTGTCAATAATCTCGCGGGTATTCATCTTGCGATATTTTCGGAAGTTTTCACGAATACGATCAAAGATCACCACAGACTCGTTTACGGAGTAACCCAGAACTGCAAGCACTGCTGCCAAGACGGAGAGTGAGAACTCCCATTGAAAGAAAGCGAAGAAGCCCAATATGATCACAATGTCATGCAAGTTTGCGATGATGCCGGCTACTGCAAATTTCCACTCAAAGCGGAACGAGAGATAAATCACAATACCAATGATTACAAAGATCAGAGCCTTCAAACCATCTATGGCCAGCTCTTGACCAACTTGTGGTCCAACGAACTCTACGCGCTGTAGTTTGGCTCCACTACTTATTGGCTCAAGTGCTTGCATTACTGCAGCACTTTGATCTGCAGAAGAGATGAGTTTACCTTCAGCATCTTTTTGTAAGGGCAGACGAATCATGATGTCGCGCGAGCTACCAAAGTTCTGAATCTGGGTATCTGCGTAACCTAACTTCTCAACTTTGGCACGAATAGAATCAAGTGGTGCAGCTTGAGGATAGCTAACCTCCATGACTGTGCCGCCAGTAAATTCAATGGAGAGATGAAGGCCGTTTTGCCATAAGAAGAAGACAGCTGCTAAGAAGGTAATTAAAGAAATCGCATTGAGCACCAAGGCATGGCGCATGAAGGGGATATCTTTTTTGATCCGGAAAAATTCCATAGCTTATTTCTCCTGTGGGCGCCAAACTTGGCCAATAGCAAGTTTTTGAACCTTCTTGTGTCTGCCATACCAAAGATTGACAAGACCGCGTGAGAAGAAAACAGCCGAGAACATAGAGGTCAAAATACCTAAGCAGTGAACCACTGCAAAGCCTTTGATTGGTCCAGAGCCAAATGCTAAGAGGGCAAGACCAGCAATCAAGGTAGTCACGTTCGAGTCCAAAATGGTTGCCCATGCTTTATCAAAGCCAACTGCAATAGCGGTTTGAGGAGCAGCACCATTACGTAGCTCCTCCCGAATACGTTCATTAATTAATACGTTGGAATCAATTGCCATACCAAGCGCTAAAGCCATCGCAGCGATGCCTGGCAAAGTAAGGGTTGCTTGTAACATTGATAGCACGGAGATCAGTAGGAGCAAGTTCACTGCCAACGCAATGACTGAAAACGTACCAAACAGTAAGTAGTAAGCCATCATGAAAATCGCAATTGCGCCAAAGCCAATCAACAGCGATTTAAATCCCTTTTCAATATTCTCTGCACCTAAGCTTGGTCCAATGGTGCGCTCTTCGATAATCTCCATTGGTGCGGCTAAGGAGCCAGCACGAAGTAAAAGTGCCAAATCATTAGCGCTGGCGGTAGTAGGCTGCCCTGTGATCTGGAACTTGGAGCCAAATTCACCTTGAATAGTGGCAATGGTGAGAACTTCACCTTTACCTTTTTCAAAGAGAATCATGCCCATTGGCTTGCCAAGATTCTCGCGGGTGACCTCCTGCATCACGCGGCCACCAGCTGCATCAAGAGAAATATTTACAGCAGGACGTTGGTTTTGATCAAAGCCAGCACTAGCGTCAGTAATACGATCACCACTGAAAATAACCGACTTCTTAAATACGCCCAATCGGTTTTCTCCAAAGCGGAAGGTATCCGTGCCTGGAGGCGGGGTTTCACCAATGCCAATACTAGAAACTAATGGGTCGGCTAAGCGAGACTCTAAAGTCGCTGTACGACCAATAATATCTTTGGCGCGCGCGGTATCTTGAACGCCTGGCAACTGCACTACGATGCGCTCAGTACCTTGTTGTTGAATAACCGGCTCTTTAACTGCTAATTCATTCACACGTTTATTTAAAGTAATAATATTTTGCTTGACCGCGCTATCTTGGATTTCTTTTAATGCCGTTGGCTTAAATTCACCAACTAACTTTGGCGACAGACCAGTAGGCTTTACTTGCCAAATAAGATCAGGTTGAGCTGATAGCAGCACTGCACGAGCAGCATCCGCATCAGTAGTGTTGCCAAAGTTAACGGTGATGCTGTCGGTGCCACGCTCAATACCCTGATGGCGAATATTTTTATCGCGTAATTGCGTACGAATGTCGGTCGCTAAAGAAGTTACCTTCTTTTGTACTGCGCCTTTCATGTCTACCTGTAGTAGAAAATACACGCCACCACGTAAATCAAGACCTAAAGGCATTGGTAATGCATTGATGGCATGCAGCCAATCTGGCGTATTTGAAAGTAGATTCAATGCAACCGTAAAGTTTGGATCAGTTTGATCAACATTGATTTTCTGCTGTAATAGATCACGTGCGCGCAGTTGGATGTCAGTGTTACTAAAGCGAATTTTGATAGAGCCTACATTTGTAGTATTTTCAAAGAAAATACCGGTGTTACTGATATCAGCTTCAGACAAAATCTTTTCAACACGAGCTTGTGTCGCCAAATCAACCTTGATGGTTGGTTTGGCAGACGAGATCTGAACCGCTGGTGCCTCACCATAAAAATTGGGTAATGAATATAGCGCGCCGATCATCAAGGCAACGGCAATAACTAGATATTTCCAGAGAGGGTAGCGATTCATGTTGAGATACTTTTAAACAAACGTATTAAGCAGACTTTAATGTGCCTTTTGGCAATACTGCGGTAATAGCACCTTTTTGTATTTGCACTTCAGTGCCAGCTGAGATTTCAACAGTAAGCACCACATCTTTCATTGCAGTGACTTTGCCCATGATGCCACCGACTGTCAGCACTTCATCGCCAACTGCTAAAGCTTCAAGCATGGCTTTAGTTTCTTTTTGACGCTTCATTTGTGGACGAATCATGATGAAATACAAAACTGCAAACATCAAAACCAATGGTAGGAAGCTCATCAAGCCACCGGAATCTGCGCCCGCAGCTGGAGCTTGGGCAAAAGCGTTACTAATCCACATATAAAACCTCCGTTAAAGACTATTTGGAAACTACTTCAGTTTTAGACTTTTAAGTAAAGCCGTAAACCCGCAATTCTAAACTGTGTATGGCTTTGGGGGTGATTTGGCTAGCTATAGGCGCCGGTAGGGCTATTAATCCTGCCCGGGCTCAACACCACGCTGACGATTATTATGAAATTCTTCACGGTAAGCGCTAAAACGATCTTGACTCAAGGCCTCCCTGACTTCAGTCATTAATTGGAGGTAATAAGATAGGTTGTGGATAGTGTTGAGCTGTGACCCTAGAATCTCATTTGCCTTTTGGAGGTGATTTAAGTAGGACCTAGTGAAGTTTTGACAGGTATAGCAGGTGCAAGTAGGGTCAAGCGGCCGATCATCATCCTTGTAACCAGAATTGCGTAATTTGAGGTCACCAAAACGGGTAAATAGCCATCCATTCCTGGCATTACGGGTAGGCATCACACAATCAAACATATCAATGCCGAGGCTGACGCCCAAAATCAAATCCTCAGGTGTACCGACGCCCATGAGGTAGTGTGGCATATGCTCTGGTAGCTTGGGTGCCGTGAAATTCAAAATACGTTCAAACTCAGATTTAGGCTCGCCAACGGATAGTCCGCCGATCGCAATGCCATCGAAACCCTGTTGACTTACCGCCTCTAAAGAAAACTCTCTTAGATTCTCAAACATGCCGCCCTGGACGATGCCAAATAGACCATTGCCAGTATTAAGATCTCGAAAGCGTTTGAGTGAGCGATCACCCCAACGAAGTGACATTTCAAGTGATGCCCGAACCGTTTTTTCTGAGGTGGGTTGCCCTTTGATTTCATAAGGAGTGCATTCATCAAACTGCATGGCGATATCGCTGTTCAATACTGCCTGAATTTCCATAGATACTTCTGGAGACATGAATAATTTATCGCCATTAATCGGTGATGCAAAGGTCACACCTTCTTCCGAGATCTTGCGAAGTGCTCCCAAACTAAATACCTGAAAGCCACCTGAGTCGGTGAGAATAGGTTTGTCCCAAGCCATGAAGCGATGTAAGCCACCATGTTTTTTGATGACATCTAAACCAGGGCGTAACCAGAGATGAAAAGTGTTACCTAAAATAATTTGCGCTTTTGCTTCATTGAGGTCTCGCGGTGTCATTGCTTTGACGGTGCCGTAAGTTCCCACCGGCATAAAAATAGGTGTTTGCACACTTCCATGTGGAAGATCAAGTTGACCAAGGCGAGCGGGACTTTGCGAGTCGCGCGCCAAAATATTAAAGTGAACAGGTTTGGTCATGAATTTATATTCTCAAGTCGGCTTAAAAACATCGCATCTCCGTAACTAAAGAAACGATACTTTTGATCAATGGCATGTTGGTAAGCGGCGCGAATATTGCTTGTGCCCGCAAAAGCACTCACCAACATTAATAGGGTAGATTTTGGCAGATGAAAGTTGGTTAGCAAACAATCTACAGTTTTAAACTGAAAGCCTGGCGTAATAAAGAGGTTGGTCTCACCACTACTTTGCTGGTTAATGGCTTGGCTCTCTAGGGCTCTGAGGCTAGTCGTGCCTACCGCAATCACTCTTCCTCCCTTTTTCTTAGTTTCCTTAATCGCATGCAAGCTTGCCTCTGGAATCGAGAACCACTCATGATGCATCTGATGTTTTGAGAGGTCTTCTTCGCGAACTGGAGTAAAGGTGCCCGCTCCTACATGTAGGGTGATGGTTGCCAGACCCACTCCTAAATCTTTTAATTGGTGCAGAATATTTTCATCAAAGTGAAGCCCTGCAGTCGGCGCTGCTACTGCACCTGGATTTTTTGCTACTACAGTTTGGTAGCGCTGCACATCCTCACTATCAGGTTGATGCTCAATATAGGGTGGAAGTGGCAACTTACCAAAGCGCTCTAGTAATCCGAATACATCTTCTGGGAAACGCAGTTCGTAAAAACGGCCGTCAGATCCCATCATCTCAACTAAAAAAGTTTCCCCAGCTTGGTTGTATATCTGAATAATCGAGCCAGTCTTAGGAACTTTAGATGCCCTGATTTGGACCCAAGCTTGCTTATCACCGCTAATTCGTTCGATGAGTAACTCAACATTACCGCCGGTCTCTTTTTTGCCATGAAGGCGGGCGGGAATAACCTTGGTGTCATTGAAAACTAATAAATCCCCTGGCTTGATAAGGCTTAGGATGTCCTTAAACTGGCGATCTATTAGCTGGGCGTGATTTTCCCCTTCAGCCCTGACCTCGAGGAGGCGGCTATCGGTCCTACTTGCCAAAGGGTATTGGGCAATTAGGTCGGCAGGAAGTTCGTAATTGAAGTCGGAGAGTTGCATAGCATTACCATCAGGTATTGGATTTTAACGATGACTAACAAACAAGCGCCAAGCACACTCCAAAAAATGGGTTTAGACAGCCCTATGGCCCTTGCTTTGCATCTTCCATCTCGCTATGAAGATGAGACTGAGTTACTCACAATTGAAGAAAGCCTAAATCAGGGCAGATTTGGCTCGGCCCAGACCCAAGGGGTCGTTATTCGAAATCAGGTCCTATTTAGACCAAGAAGACAGTTGTTAGTCACCATTGAGGATGACAGTGCGACTTTGCAGCTCCGTTTCCTTAATTTCTACCCCAGCCAACAAAAACAAATGGCAGTGGGTACGCATATCCGAGTTCGCGGCGAGGTGCGTGAAGGATTTCAGGGTTCAGAAATGGTTCATCCGACTGTCAGAGCTGTAGCTGCAGATGCGCCATTGCCAACGAGCCTCACTCCAGTCTATCCAGCAAGTGCTGGAGTTTCACAAACCGTCATCCGCAAAGCAGTTGCACAAGCATTACGCGATCCTAGCTTGCAGGATAGTCTGGCCGAGTTCTTGCCCAAAAGGTTAATGACAGAACTGCTTCCAAGTAATGATTGGCCTAATTTGCAATCTGCCATTAGCTACTTACATCAACCACCTTCTGATGCTAATACGCAAGCATTGTTAGAGCGTACTGATCCGGCATGGCGTCGTATTCAATTTGAAGAATTACTAGCGCAGCAAATTTCCTTAAAGCGTGCTCATGCTATTCGAAGAGATCGGCATGCCCCAAGCTTTGCAAAGCCTATCAAGGACAAAAGTCTTGAGGCAGTCTTACTGAAAGCACTACCGTTTACTTTAACTGGCGCACAAGCCCATGTTTGGTTAGAGATTGGCCATGATTTAGAAAAGTCATTTCCAATGAACAGGCTTTTGCAAGGAGATGTAGGTAGTGGCAAGACGGTAGTCGCTGCCTTAGCAGCGGCACGCGTGATGGATCATGGCTATCAGGCTGCAGTCATGGCTCCCACAGAAATCTTGGCTGAGCAACATTACTTAAAAATGAAAGAGTGGTTTGAGCCATTAGGTGTTCGCATTGCTTGGTTATCCGGCAGTTTGAAAGCAAAAGAAAAAAGATTAGCCCAAGAAATGATTGAGAGTGGTCAAGCTCAACTCATTATTGGTACCCATGCCCTGATTCAGGAGAGTGTGAGTTTTTCTAAATTAGGTCTGGCAGTCATTGATGAGCAACATCGCTTCGGAGTAAGACAGCGTTTAGAAATTCAGCAAAGACTTGGATCTGAACTATTCTATTGCCATCAATTGATGATGTCGGCCACGCCAATTCCCCGTACTTTAGCGATGACGTATTACGCAGACCTTGATGTATCCGTAATTGATGAGCTCCCTCCCGGTCGAAAACCTATCACTACTAAGGTTGTGAAAGCCTCACGTCGTGATGAGGTCATTGGCGGTTTGCAAAGTTGGCTATCAAAGGGGTTACAAGCTTATTGGGTTTGCCCTTTGATTGAAGAGTCTGAAGTCTTGCAATTACAAACTGCTGTTGAAAGTTTTGAACAGCTGACACAGGCCTTACCTAATTTTAAAGTTGGCTTAGTGCATGGCCGTCTAAAAGCAGAAGAAAAGGCAGCAGTGATGGCGGCCTTCAAGGCAAATGAAATTCAATTATTAGTCGCCACGACAGTAATTGAGGTAGGGGTAGATGTGCCGAATGCTGCGCTCATGGTGATTGAGCATGCAGAGCGTTTTGGTTATGCTCAGATTCATCAATTGCGTGGGCGTGTGGGCCGCGGTTCTGCGGATTCTGTTTGTATCTTGATGTATGCAGAGCCGCTGTCAATGGCTGCTAAAGAGCGCTTACAGACTCTACGCGAAGTATCGGATGGTTTTGTGATTGCAGAGCGGGATCTTTCTCTCCGCGGCCCCGGTGAACTCCTCGGAGCGAAGCAGTCTGGAGATGGCATGTTGCGATTTGTAGATTTGCAGCGAGATGCCTGGTTAATCGAATTAGCTCAACAAGCAGCCGAACGATTACTAGCAGAGCATGCTGATTTAGTAGAGCGCCATCTAGAGCGTTGGCTAGGATCTCGCGCTGAATTTCTAAAGGCATGATAATTACTCCATGTCCTTAAATGAACGCCTTATCTCATATGCTTATCTGATTCGCTTAGATAAGCCGATTGGTACTTTACTGCTTTTATGGCCAACCCTTTGGGCCTTATGGCTCGCCAGCACTGGAGTGCCTGATCTCAATATCTTGCTGATATTCGTAGCTGGGACCTTCTTGATGCGTAGCGCAGGTTGCGCAATGAATGATTACGCTGATCGCGATTTTGATCGGCACGTGCAAAGAACGCAAGCTCGTCCTGTTACAAGCGGCAAGATTTCAGGAAAAGAAGCGCTAATAGTTGCTACGATTCTGGCTTTACTTGCTTTCTTGTTAATTCAACCACTGAATGCTTATACCAAGATACTTTCAGTTTTTGCAATTGCAGTCGCTTTTGTTTACCCTTTTACTAAACGCTTCTTTGCGATGCCTCAAGCTGTTTTAGGGGTTGCTTTTGGTTTTGGTATACCGATGGCTTATGCCGCTATTTTGAATTTTATTCCTCTGGAAGCCTGGATCTTATTTGTAGGGAATATTTTTTGGGCTATCGCTTATGACACTGCCTATGCCATGGTTGATCGCGAGGATGATCTGCGCTTAGGTTTACGTACCTCCGCAATTACCTTTGGGCAATATGATGTTGCTGCAATTGCAGTGAGTTATGCCATCTTGTTTATCAGCCAAATTTGGGTAGCGCAATTAGCGGATTTGAGTAATTACTTTTTAGTGGGATGGTTTACGGCCTTAGCTTGTGCCGCCTATCATCTAAAACTCATTTCCACCCGCAAGCGTGAAGAATGTTTTGCGGCATTTCGCCATAACAATTGGCTAGGTGGATTTTTATTTCTAGGAATTGTACTGGGCCTTAGTCTACGCTAAGACCTAATGAGGGTAATTAGTTCTTACCCAATTCATCACCCATTGCTTTACCGCGCTGACTTGCAGCATCAATTGCTTTTTCTAAAATTTCATTCCAACCTTCTTGTTTCATGACCTCTAGCGCTGCTGCTGTAGTGCCACCTTTAGAGGTAACACGCTCACGAAGTGCGCCAGCATGTTCATCAGAGTTATGGGCAAGTTGGGTTGCACCCTCAAGGGTTGCATAGGCCAGTTGGCGAGCGCTCGCTGTATCTAGGCCTAATTTCTCTCCAGCCGATTGCATGGCCTCTAAAAAGGCAAAAACATAAGCAGGACCGCTACCGGAAACGGCCGTAACAGCGTCCATCAGTTTTTCTTCAGATACCCAAACTGTTTGGCCAACCGCATTGCAGATAGTCTCTGCCAAATTCCGATCTGATTGATTGACGGCCGTATCGGCAAACAATCCGGTAATGCCTTTCCCAATTAATGCTGGAGTATTGGGCATAGCACGCACACAGCGGGCATGGTCCAGCCAGCGACTCATATCTTTTAAGCGAATACCAGCGGCAATACTCAAAATCAGTGGGCTAGATGCAGATGCATGTTTGAGTTTTGGAGCTAAGTCTCGAGCAACTATGTGAAAGTCTTGGGGCTTAATCGCCATGACTACAGCATTATTTTTTGAGAAGTCAAAAGTAAGCCGCTCTAAGCCACCAATACCTTGAATACCAAAGTCTTCCTGTAGCTTTAGTGCAGTTGCTGCATTGGCTTCGACTACAGAAATTTGATTAGAGTTAAATCCATTGGCAAGTAGGCCGCTAATTAAGGCGCGGCCCATATTGCCACCACCAATAAAAGTGATGTGTACGTCGCTATTATTTTGGCTGTTCTGATTTGTGCTCATTTGTTAATCTTATCGCGCTTCCCAAAAATGGCGCTTCCAACGCGAACAATAGTACTGCCTTCGGCAATCGCAGCCTCAAGATCATCGGACATACCCATCGATAGGGTGTCAAAGAATTGATACCTGGGATTCATTGATCGGGAAGCCTGAATACGTTTAAAGCAATCCTGGACCTGAGCAAAAGCTTTACGCTGCTCACCCAAATCTGGACTTGGAGCGGGGATAGCCATTAAACCCCTGAGAACTATATTAGGCAATTGAACAATGGCATCACAGAGTGCCTCAGCTTCAGAAAGGGGTACACCACCTTTACTATCCTCATCGCTCACATTAACTTGAACGCACAGTTGTAATTCTGCAAGGCTAGGAAATTCACCGCGTTGTGCAGATAAACGCTCTGCAATTTTGAGGCGGTCAATACTATGTACCCAATCGAAATGCTCTGCGACTTCTCTAGTCTTATTACTTTGAAGCGGTCCTATGAAGTGCCATACGAGCCATGGACGTAATTTAGTGAGCTGAGTAATTTTTTCAACAGCCTCTTGAACGTAGTTTTCACCAAAAGCAGTTTGTCCTGCGTGCATTGCCTCTTCAATTGCGGAGGTTGTAAAGGTTTTACTGACTGCTAAGAGTTCAATCTCTTCGGGCTCACGCTTTGCTGCAAGGGCAGCAAGCTCCATACGCTGCCGAACCTGCATGAGGTTAACAACAATAGAATTCATTTGGCCTTAGAAGATTTACTGATTAATTGGTCCACGATCTCAATCCAATGAAGTACTGGTATATCTTCTTGCTGAAGATGGGTAATGCAGCCAACATTTCCAGAAACAATCATTTCTGCACCAGATTCTTCACAGGCAGCATTTAAATGACTCAACTTATTCTTGCGCAGCTGTTCTGAGAGTTCAGGCTGGGTTACTGAGTAAGTCCCTGCAGACCCACAGCATAGATGGCTATCAGCGCACAAGCGAACGCTAATACCAATACTAGATAGCAAACTTTCTACCTTGCCACGAATCTGTTGGCCATGTTGCAAGGTACAAGGAGGGTGATAAACCACGCCAGGTTTTTGGTCTATACCAAGTATCTGGATTAATTCATTTTGTAGGTCTGGCAGTATTTCAGAAATATCTTTAGTTAAGTGAGAGATCTTTTTAGCTTTAGCTGCATAGGCAGAATCATTCGCAAAAAGATGGCCATAATCCTTCACCATGACGCCGCAGCCAGAAGCTGTCATCACGATTGCTTCAACACCACTCTCAAGCAAAGGCCACCATGCATCAATGTTTTGCTTAGCATTATCTAAGCCGCCCGCTTGATCATTTAAGTGATAACGCAAGGCGCCACAGCAAGTTACATTTGGAGCGCTAATGAGCTGAATCTTTAATGCATCTAAAACCCGTGCAGTTGCCGAGTTTATATTTGGCAACATGCCTGGTTGAACACAGCCTTCCAGAATCAGCATTTTGCGATCATGTGAAGAAGTAGGCCTTGCATAAGGGTCTGTTGAGCTGTCTAAGCTTTTACTCTTCACTTGTGGGATCTTGCGTTTAATGCCACTTGGCATCAGCGGTCGTACTAAACGACCTAAAGCCATCGCTGAATTAAATAATGCCGGCTTTGTTAAACCCTCTTTTAAGGCCCAGCGTGTTAAGCGTTCACCAAGAGGGCGTTCAGGTGTGCTGTCTTCAGCCCACTTACGACCAATATCGATTAAGTTGCCATATTGCACGCCGCTAGGACAGGTACTTTCGCAATTTCGACAAGTTAGGCACCGATCTAAGTGCATACGGGTTTTTTCTGTAGGCGCTGTACCTTCAGCCATTTGCTTAATGAGATAGATGCGGCCGCGCGGACCATCAAGCTCATCGCCTAAGATTTGATAGGTTGGGCAAGTAGCTGTACAAAAACCACAGTGAACACATTTTCCTAAAATATCAGCCGCTTCAATGCCTTCCGGTGTATTAGCAAATTGAGGGGCGAGTTGAGTGTACATAGCAAGACCTATGGAAGACGTTTAGTAGCGAATACACCAGCTGGATCGAATGCAGATCTTAGGCGCACTTGAACTGCCTCAAGTGCTTTGGAATGAGCTTGTTCGCTCAGTAATGTAAAGCGCTGAAATGCAGAATCAACATTCGCTCCTTGTTTGAAGCGAGTTGCGTGACCGCCGTGGCTCGTTGCAAGTTGCTTGATTAGAGTAAAGGTAGCTTCATCACCAGGTGCTTTAATCCAGCGCTGTTGACCGTGCCATTCCAAAATAATTTCATTATCTGCGCCAGGAATAGTGAGGGGACCACATGATGCAGGCAGAGCTAAGCGATAAAGAGTTTGATCAGCAGCAAGATTCTCAAATGACGACAGCTGATGCTCGCGTAAATCCTTCCAAAATGTTTCTGCAGATTGTGGATCTACTTCACTAGCGGTTACCATTGGGCTCATTAAAGGAATCGCGGCCTTAATTGCCGCCGCAGCACCTGCTAAACGAATAGTTAACTGGCCATCTCCGCTTGTATTGCCAATCCAACAACTTGCAGATAGTGGTAAAGGTTGGCCGGCCCATTCATTTAAGATGCGCAGTGCTTTTTCTTGAGAGATCTGACAACGCAGTGTTGCAGTCGCAGCGGGTTTTGGTAGTATCTTCACTGATGCTTCTAGTAAAAGCGCTAGTGAGCCCATTGAGCCAGGCATTAGGCGAGATACATCATAGCCGGCTACGTTCTTCATCACTTTACCGCCAAAAGAGAGGTCTTGACCCTTACCATCAAGAATGCGTGTGCCTAAAACAAAATCTCGTAAGTTGCCCGCACTAATGCGGCCTGGTCCAGCTAATCCAGCTGCAATAGCCCCGCCAAAGGTTGCATGTTCACCAAAGTGCGGCGGCTCGAACGCAAGCACCTGATTTTTTTCTTTAAGAGCTGCTTCAATTTCTTTTAAAGGTGTGCCAGCACAAGCTGTAATGACTAGTTCTTCTGGCTGATATTCCAAGATGCCAGAGTAAGCATGAGTGGCTAACTTGGGATGTGTATTGGCGTTGCCATACCAAGATTTAGTAGCGCCACCTTCAATAGAAAGCTGTGTTTTGTTTTTTGCTGCATGCAGAATCTGTTCGCGAAATGCATCAATCTTTGGGTCGGTATTTGAACTCACCATTAGAAGCGCTCCAATTCTGGGTGAGGTAATTGACCGCCACTAATACGCATGCGGCCATACTCTGCACAGCGACTGAGCGTGGGGATACCCTTATCTGGATTCAGCAGCTTATCTGGATCAAAGGCAGCTTTCACGCTCCAGAAAGATTCCAGTTCATTTTCGCCAAACTGGACACACATCGAATTAATTTTTTCGATACCAACACCATGTTCGCCAGTAATCGTTCCGCCAAGCTCAACACATGCCTCTAGAATCTCGGTACCAAATTCTTCAGCCCGATGCCACTCATCTTGGTCGGCACCATTAAAGAGGATTAGGGGGTGCATGTTGCCATCACCTGCATGAAAAACATTCAAGCAACCTAAACCATATTTCTTTTCCATGCCTTGAATACGCCTAAGCAAGGTTGCAATATGTCTGCGTGGAATAGTGCCATCCATGCAGTAGTAGTCAGCCGCTATACGACCTGCTGCTGGAAAAGCATTTTTACGGCCACTCCAAAATTTAAGACGTTCTGTTTCATCTTTTGATATCTGAATACCGCTAGCGCCGGATTGTTCAAGTACTTTGGTCATGCGCTCAATTTCTTCCGCAACTTCTTCTGGAGTTCCGTCGGATTCGCAAAGCAAAATAGCTACTGCTTCTAAGTCATATCCAGCATTTACAAATTCCTCTACAGCTCTTGTAGTAGCTTGATCCATCATTTCTAGACCAGCAGGAATGATGCCTGCAGCGATGATGGCAGCAACAGCGTTGCCCCCTTTTTCTATATCGTCAAAACTAGCCATGATGACGCGCGCCATCTTTGGTTTAGCTACTAACTTCACAGTTACTTCCGTAACAACTGCTAGCATGCCTTCACTGCCAATGACAATAGCGAGTAAATCTAAGCCTGGGGAATCTGGGGCTAGACTACCAAATTCAACAATCTCTCCATTCATCAAGACACCGCGTACGCGCAGAACATTATGAAGAGTGAGACCGTATTTAAGACAGTGCACACCACCAGAGTTTTCATTTACATTGCCGCCGATAGAGCAGGCAATTTGTGATGATGGATCTGGTGCGTAGTAGAGACCCAAGTGAGAAACTGCTTCGGAAATAGCGAGATTGCGCACACCAGGTTGAACTACTGCAGTTCGAGTAAACGGATCAATACTGAGAATTTTCTTGAGCTTGGCAAGGGAGAGCACCAAACCTTGGGAGATTGGCATTGCCCCTCCAGATAAGCCGGTGCCAGCTCCCCGCGGAACCACAGGAATTTGCATGTCAAAGCAGACTTTGAGAATTTGAGTGACCTGCTCTTCCGTTTCTGGGAGGGCCACTGCCAAAGGCATGCGTTTGTAGGCAGCTAAACCATCACATTCATAGGGAATCGTATCCTCAGGCTCCCATAGCAAGGCATGGTCAGGGAGGATCGGACGTAAGGCCGTAACCAGTTTTAACTGAAGTGCGCTGATAACAGCTAGATCGGGGGGTGGGCTCACCATATTCATAGGAATCATTTTAGCCATTTACTTATAATTAAGCTTATGGGAAATCGACTATCAAAAATTGCCACTAGAACTGGTGATGAAGGCATGACTGGCTTGGGTGACGGAAGTCGCGTTGAGAAGGATCATTTGCGGATCTGTGCCATGGGCGATGTAGATGAGTTGAACTCAGAAATCGGTGTTTTGATGACTGAGGAGATCCCAGAGGCTATTGCCCCTGAGTTAATAGCGCTTTTCTTGCAGGTACAGCATGATTTATTTGATTTGGGCGGTGAGCTTTGCATTCCCAATTACAAGCTCCTAAAGCCAGACCACGTAGCTCAGTTAGATGTATGGCTAGAGAAGTACAACAAGCAACTGCCTCCTTTAACCGAATTTATTCTGCCTGGTGGTACACGCGCTGCCGCACAGGCTCACGTATGTCGCACAGTTTGCAGAAGAGCAGAGCGTTCAATTGTGCGCTTAGGTTGGGCGGAGCCTTTGCATGATTCTCCCCGCCAGTATGTCAATCGTTTATCCGATCTACTATTTATACTCTCACGTATTTTGAACCGGGCAGCCGGCGGGACTGATGTACTTTGGAAGCATGAAAAAAAAGAGACTAAATAAATTAGTCTCTTTTAGTATTGCATTCATTGCTACCTATTTTTTCTTGCTTCTGCGTTTTTTTACTGCACCAGCCAAACGCTCAAGAACCTTCACTGAATCATCCCAATTAATGCAGGCGTCAGTAATACTTTTGCCATATTCCAACTTGCTTGGATCGTCTTTACCAGGGGTAAATTTCTGTGCACCATCATTAAGATGGCTTTCCACCATCACACCAAAAATCTCGTGTGAACCAGACTCAATTTGCTTAGCAATGTCGTCTGCCACAACAATTTGACGCTCATGTTTTTTACTTGAATTAGCATGCGATAAGTCAACCATTAAACTGGCTGGAAGCTTTGCTGCTGCTAGCTCAGCGCATGCCGCTTGTACATGTGATGCTTCGTAGTTAGGCTCTTTGCCGCCGCGCAAAATGACGTGACAGTCTTTATTCCCCTTAGTTTCCACAACCGATACCTGACCATTCTTATGAACAGATAAGAAGTGGTGTGGACGAGCCGCCGCTTGAATAGCATCAGTCGCAATCTTGATGTTGCCATCGGTACCATTCTTAAATCCAATAGGTGCAGACAAGCCAGAAGCAAGTTCGCGATGAACTTGACTTTCAGTAGTGCGAGCACCAATTGCGCCCCAAGAGATCAGGTCGGCAATATATTGTGGAGAGATGACATCAAGGAACTCGCTACCCGCTGGCATGCCAAGACGATTAATTTCCATTAGAACTTGACGTGCCAGACGTAAGCCCTCTTCAATGCGATAGCTCTCGTCTAGATAGGGGTCGTTGATTAGGCCTTTCCAACCAACAGTAGTGCGAGGCTTTTCAAAATAAACACGCATCACAATTTCTAATTCGCCAGCAAAGCGCTTACGCTCAGCTAAAAGACGTTGACAGTATTCGAGTGCAGCGCGTGGATCATGAATCGAGCAAGGCCCAATGATGACGAGTAAGCGATCATCTTTTCCATGAATAATGTCGCGAATCTTCTTGCGGGTTTTACTGATCAATGCTTCAGTTGGCGTTCCAGAGATCGGAAAGAAGCGAATTAAATGCTCTGGCGGAGCCAGGACAGTAATCTTGTCAATGCGTTGATCGTCAGTATCTGACGTCTTATCAACGGCAGAGTACCAATTAGCGGGATTAGTATTTTGTTGGCTCATAGGGTTATTTTAAGCCGTAATTCAGTAATATCAGGCAGTTCCACCAACAGTGAGGCTGTCGATGCGCAAAGTGGGCTGCCCAACCCCAACTGGAACGCTTTGTCCTTCCTTGCCGCAAACCCCAATCCCGCCATCTAATTTAAGGTCATTGCCAATCATGGAGACCTGTTTTAGGGACTCTGGACCGCTGCCAATAATGGTGGCGCCTTTGACTGGATATTGAATTTTGCCGTTTTCCACCCAATAGGCTTCCGACGCTGAGAACACAAATTTGCCGCTAGTAATATCTACTTGGCCACCACCAAAATTAACTGCATATAGACCGCGTTTGATACTGGCCACAATTTCTTGGGGATCATCTTTGCCGGCCAGCATATAAGTATTAGTCATGCGGGGCATTGGTAGTGATGCAAAACTTTCGCGGCGACCATTGCCTGTTAGAGGCATTTTCATAAGTCGGGCATTTAAGCTGTCCTGAATGTAGCCCTTCAAAATCCCATCTTCAATCAAAGTGGTGCATTGTGTGGGAGTGCCTTCATCGTCAATATTCAGGGATCCTCTGCGACCAGAGAGAGTGCCGTCATCGACAACAGTGACGCCCTTAGCAGCTACACGTTGTCCAATACGACCAGCAAAAGCAGAAGAGCCTTTACGATTGAAATCACCTTCCAGGCCATGACCCACAGCCTCATGCAAGAGGACGCCAGGCCAGCCTGGCCCCATCACAACCGTCATGGGGCCTGCAGGCGCAGGACGCGACTCTAGATTTACTAAAGCGCCATCAACTGCTTCGTCGGCATATTGATTGATCAGGGTAGTATCAAAATAATGATAGTCATGTCTTGCGCCACCGCCCGAAGATCCAGATTCACGACGGCCATTTTGCTCTGCAATGACATGAACTGAAACCCGGACTAGTGGCCTTATATCTGCAGCTAGTAAACCATCTGCGCGGACCACTAGAACAACATCAAACTCACCAGCAAGACTTGCCATCACCTGGATGATGCGGGGATCACGTGCTTTTGCACGACGCTCAATACTTTCTAAGAGTGCAATTTTTTCTTTGGGTTTTAATGAGTCCAAAGGATTTAAATCGGAGTACAGCTTATTGGATATTGGATTAAATAGTTTGCTGGCAACCGCCTGCTTGCCACCTTGGGGACCAATGACGCGAGTCGCTATGGCAGCTTTGCTTAGCGCTTCTAAATTAATCTCATCTGAATAAGCGAAGGCAGTTTTATCACCGTAAATAGCTCGCACACCTACACCTTGATCAATGTTGAAGCTGCCAGACTTCACAATTCCTTCTTCAAGGCTCCAACTTTCACTGCGAGTATGTTGAAAGTAAAGATCAGCATCATCTAGATGATGTGTGAACATGCTGCCAAATGTCTTATGAAGATCTTGCTCTGAGAGTCCAGTCGGCTCAAGCAGAATAGACTTGGCTAATTTAAGAAGGTCTGCCTGCTTTTTGGCTTTGGTCCAGTTAACTGGAAATAGTGCTTCAGGTACGTTCATGTGAGTAGGTATATTTTTCTTTAAAGCTTACGGTGTGCAAGTGCGGGTAGCTTAGAGCGTACCTCGTTTAATTTATCTTTGCTTAATACCCCAGAAATAAAACCCTCACCCTCAGGAAGAGTGGCTAGGATATCGCCCCATGGGTCGATTAGCATAGTGTTACCCCAAGTGCGTCTTTGGTTTTGGTGTATGCCGCCTTGCGCTGAAGCTAAGACGTAACACTGATTTTCAATGGCACGAGCCCGCAACAAAATTTCCCAATGGTCTTTGCCGGTTGTATAAGTAAATGCAGCAGGAATGATGTGACAATCTACTTGCCCTAGGGCGCGATAGAGTTCTGGAAAGCGTAAGTCATAGCAAATGCTTAACCCAAGAGTCCAATCAGTACCATTGATGCTAATCTTGACAATGCCAGGTTGCTCGCCTGCCTCAATAGTTTCAGATTCTTGGTAACGCTCTGTACTCGTCTGAAAACCAAATAAATGAATCTTGTCATAACGTCCAACTCTCTGACCATCTGGGCTAAAGATTAGAGTTGTATTTAATACTTTATTTGGATCTTTTGCTTCAAGAGGAATTGTCCCCGCAATTAAATAGATGCCAATGTCTTTAGTAATCGCTGCAAGTTTTTCTTGAATCGGACCGCTGCCTAATTTTTCCTTGGCATGAACTTTATCCGTATCTTTCAGTCCCATCATACAAAAGTACTCCGGTAAAACAGCAACCTGCGCACCATCTGCTGCCGCAGCTTTGATAAGCCTTTCAGCCGTTACTAGATTCTGTTGCAGTGACGCACTAGACACCATTTGAATCGCGGCAATCTTTAGTTCTGTGGAGTTTGCTGATGCACTCATAAGGCCTGCGTTTGAGATTTTGGTATTGGTGCAATAGTAGTATTAGGTTTACTTTGTTCTTTTAGTAAATCCTTACTCCGTATCGTATTTAAAGTTTTAGCATCAATCGGCTGACCCTTTTGATCAAGCGGGATAACCTCTGGCTTCTCCCAGGAGCCTTGTACCAAATAGTCGGATTGTAGATTTCGATTAATTTGATTGGTAATCAGGTACTGCCCAACTAATGCGCCTAATCCAACAATTGGGTTAATTGCAAATGCAGCTAAGGAACCGGCGGTAGCATCGATAGTTGGGAAGATGGTGATACGCAGGTCTTGTGTTTGTTTTGGGACATTGATTTGTCCTGTCATAGCTACTCTAGCCTGATCTAAGCCCATGGTGAATTGCTTGGTTTGGGCAATACCATTATTAATATCAAAGCTGGCATTAATAGTGTTGAAGGGTGTGCCCTTGCTAACAATATTACCAAGACTACCTTGAAGATCTAATGTGGCAAACCGGAATAGACTTTGAAGACTCAGTACATCTAAAATTTGAGCGTCACTAGTATTCACTTCTAGCAAGCGGCCCTTTTCAAGAGTTAAATTAACCTTGCCAGTAAGGGTTTCGTATTTTGGGCTAAAGGGCGAGCCATCCCACTCAGCATTTGCTGTTATTTTGCCTTGACCACCTTCAACAGATTTTTGTGAGCCCCAGTTAGCAATAATTTGGCCGGCATCTTTGATATCTAAGTCAATTTTGATATTGCTATGTTCTTGCTGATTTGCAGTAGCGCCAATCCATTGACCGGAGGTAATTGAGCTGCCCTGCGGATTATTGAACTGAATAGATTCAATAGTAAGTAAATTGTTACTAGTCTTCGTTTTAAGCTTAGTTTGTCCAAGATGGGCTTTGGACCAATTGAAATCATCGATAGTTAAGTCAATACTAGGAATAGCATTAGGTGAGAGTTTACTTTTGCCAACGCTATTTTTTTGCGCGGACTTAGTGGTATCTGTGGCGGGATTCTTAGTATCGTTAGAAATGGCGGGCTCGTCTGGAACTTTGAGGCGACTTAAACGGCCGCTGATTAAGCCGCTGGGATTTGTTGCATTAGGAATTTCGTACTGAATTTGTCCGGCAATGAGCGGTGAGTTAATGCGCATCCGCCAGTCGATATTTTGATTGCTTACAGATAGGCCTATATCTTGCCAGGTACGGTCAAATAATGTGAGCTCCTTAACATTGGCAGTCACATAAATATTATTTGCGCTATCAACATCTACTTGTGCCGCATCATTTTTTTGTTTTTGCTTGCTGAAAAAATCCAACCAATCATCTAAATTGAGCTCATTACTTACTAGGTTCAGTTGGAACCCAGGTTGAGATAAGTTGGCTGGCGCACCTATCCCTAAGGCATAGCGAACCTCACCCTCATTATTCAAGTCTCCTTGAACTGTGTATATATCACCAAGCTTGCCATTCCAGCTAAGACGATTTGCTCCAGATTGATTGTTAGATATGGTTTTAAGGGTAATTTGACCCATCATTGGTGCACCCATCAACTTCTTTGCAGGTGCAGGTGCTGCGCTTGCCCAGTCGCGTAAATCAAATTTGAGATTGGTCTCGCTACCAGTTTTATTAAAGCTAAGGGTACCTTCATATTTTGTAGAGCCACTCATTGCCTCGAGAATTGAGGTGGACTCAGTCTTCATTGTATTGACAAGGTAGCCCTTAATAAAGCGTGCAGTCATATCACCTGCAATATTGAAGTTTTGATTTCCTGGAGTCGATGAAGAGCTACTTATTTTTAAGGAGCCGCCCAAGAATTTAGCAGAGACATCTTCAAATTCGGGATTAACTTCAGTGATCCGAATTTTGCCATTCAGATTTTCAAGTGGAGGTAAATTAGACCACTGCGCTTTATTCCCAGTTAAAGCTACCTTGACATCAACACTGACATCATCATTATTAGATAGAGGTACCTTTAATCCAAGATCAAGATTAATGGGTCCGCTAACTCGTAAATTCTTTTCTAGCCTACTTTCTTTTTTGGCAAATGGGGAGGCAAATAAATATTCCAGCATCTGTGGCGCATTACCCTGCACATTGCCACTCACAGATAAAACTAATTGTTTTGCACTGACATTTGGAATTTCTGCATGAAATTTATTGAGCACAACATCTTTGTAATTAGCCCGAGAAATGTCAACCATAAACCGAGAGTTTTGCATTGTAAGGAGGCCGTTGGCTTTGCTAAAAGCAGACCACACCCCTTGACTGCTTGGCAACAGTGGAACGGGGCTGAATGTGGCTCCCATGATCGGCAGATTTAAAGTGAACTCTCCCTGGGTGCTGCTAGAGAAGGGGACGTCATTAGGGTCACCTTTAATATGAAGGCTCCCTTTTTGTATCGTGCCTGCTGAAAATGCTTTACTCAGGTACTGCTGTACATCCTTTCCAATCTCAATAGGTAAGTAGCGGTATGCAGTGGCTAAGTTGGCCCTTGCAAAATCCATATCTAAAGTCATCTGGTCTGGTTTTTTGGGATCACCGATGACGTAATTAATATTTAGGGTGGTATCTATTTCTGGATTGCTTAAAGCAAGTTGCTTTGCATTGATGACCCAGTTACCCTTTTTCTTGGACCAGCTCACCTGCCCATTTGCCCGATCTAATTTAATTTTAGGGTCAGCTAATAAGTTATTAATATCTAAGCCCAAGTCCGACGAGTTAATTGAGAAGCTACCCTGATTTTGATCGCTCGTAATCGACCCAGAGAGGTTTGAGACAGATGGCATAGATTTGTCAATGCCAACGAAGCTGAGGTTTACTAGCTTAGCGTTCACAGAAAAATCCAACTTGTTTGATTTAAACCAGGCGCCAGGAATATGTAGAGTCGATAAAGCAGATTTGCCCTCAGACCAGCGGAGATTGAGATCTTGTAACTCACCAGCTGCTTTAGAAGCTTTAATCCATTGACGTACTTTTTTGGATAAGGGTAAATTTGACGCGAATAAGGCAATATCTTTGACTAGAATTTTGGGGGAAGAAAATCCAAACTCTTTAATCTCGCCATCTGCTCCGGGCGGCCTCCAGCTAAAAGTCATTGGGCTTAAATTTTCTAATGGTGTAGTTTGTGAACTCGCCATTTCTCGCCAAGCAAATGTCTTAGTGGTAACTGAAATTAAACCACTATCATTTTCTTGCAAGAAATTAGTCTCCACTCGACCTAAAGCAATAGCATCTTCATTTTTTACTAGCTGAACGATGAGATTGTCTGCAGCTATATAAACTTCTCCGCCGTCGGGCTGACCATTATCAATTTTTAATTTTCCCTTGGAGCTGAGCTTTCCTTCGAGGGCATTTAGTGGAAGAGAAAACTCTTTTGTGATTTGATCGAGCTTGAGATCGGATACGTCCCAGGAAATACTTCCAATCCAGTCGCGCCAATTGCCGGCTTGACCACCAAGGCGATGAACAAAGTCACCCTTGATTTCTAAAGGGCCATTAGTCCACGGCGTTGTTGTGGTCAGCGTGGCCTCATGGCTACGAATTCCATTGCTGAGATCTAGATTTTGAATTTCAACAGAGGTAGTTAGTTTTTTGTCTAGCTTATCCGTCCAAAACAACTTGACATTACTAACGGCAATCTTATCTTGAGACATTAGCCAATTCTCAAATTCATGATTATTCGAATTTCCATGAATAGGCATTCCGGCGATGCTGATGATGCCTTTGTTGTCACGCTGCGCATAAATTTCAGCATTTTCAAAGTAGAGCTCATGAAAATATGGCGCTAAGTGATAGAAAGAATTCCAGCTGAGTTCGCCACGAATTTTTTTAATCTGCAGTAGAGCTTGTGATTTGTCAGGGCTGTTGAAGCGTAAACCATCGATTTCAAAATCGGGTCTGATGCCAGTCCAAGAAACTCTTAAATCATCCATGGCGACATCTACGCCAATACGAGCACTAAGGAGTCTTTCTACTGAGGCTTTTGATTTCTCAATTTGGGGCCAAATAATGAAACGAATGCCAAAGTGACCGATTAGTAATAATGCTAAAACAAAGCCACAAAGTATCAGGGCGCGTTTACGCCAAGGTCCGCCAGAACCTTGAGGACGTTTAGCAAGCACGCTCTTGAGGCGGGGCGGAATGATGTTTTGCAGCATGTCCTCTATTATCCGTCAGGCTTTGGCTGGTCGCCAAGCTTCTGCCATGAGATTTAGGGTACGGATTAAGATGGGGGAATGGATGATTTTTCTCGGCAAATTGCGTTTCTAGAGCGGCATTCCACGTATGCGCAGCGTTGGCTAAATGCTCGCCCTGAATGGCAGGGGTGGCTGAAGACTTGTGGACAGCAAAAGGTGGATCTTCAGGGCGTCCAAAATTTGTTGAAACCCTGTGGGCTTTCTCAGCAGGGGGCAGTGCTAGATGAAGCGCAATTTATGGCTAATTTGCGTCTGGCCAGACAACGCTTAATGATTTGGATAGCGTTTCGGGATCTGAATGGGATGGCGGGCTTGGATGAGGTCACTCATGCCTTGAGTCATTTCGCCGAGTTGTCTGTAACAGCCTCTATTGCCTTTATCCGTGAAGATTTAAAAAGTCGGTTTGGGCTGCCATGGAGTAGGCCAAATAATGCCGAGATGCCGCTGATGGTTGTTGGAATGGGCAAATTGGGCGGCCTTGAATTAAACCTCTCATCTGATATCGATTTGATTTTCTTATATGAGCATGAAGGTGAGACCGAAGGCGGACCAAAGAGTCTTTCAAACCACGAATGGTTTTCTCGCATGGGCAAGCGTTTAATCAAGCTTTTATCTGAGCATGATGAAAATGGTTTTGTTTTTAGGGTAGATATGCGCTTACGTCCCAATGGCGATTCTGGACCACTGGCATGCAGCTTAGACATGCTTGAAGAATATCTTTTAGTTCAAGGCAGAGAGTGGGAGCGTTATGCCTGGATTAAAGGCCGCTTGATCGCGCCAGCACCCGAATCACTAGAGCATGCTTACTGCGTCAAGGAGTTGGAGCAGCTGATTCGTCCGTTTGTCTATCGACGCCATTTAGATTATGGCGTGATTGCCTCCATCCGAGATTTACATGCGCAGATTCAGCATGAGGCTGATAAAAGATCAGCTGGGCATCAGGGACGCTCACGCGATATCAAATTGGGTCGCGGCGGCATTCGAGAGATTGAATTTCTGGCGCAAATGTTTCAGTTAATGCGTGGCGGTACAGACCCTCGCTTTAGAGCCCGTCCTACTTTAGAAGTTCTCAGTCTGATTAGCCAGCAAGGAATCCTGCCTGCAGAAGACGTGGATGCCTTAAAAGCAGCCTATATCTTTTTAAGGCGTCTAGAGCATCGTATCCAAGTTTGGGATGACCAACAAACGCATTACTTGCCAGATGATGAGTTAGTCCGCTCGCGCTTAGCGATGTCAATGGCAGAGGAAGATCTGGACCATGACAGCAAATCTTTTATGGCTAAGTTGGATCTTCATCAAAATAATGTTGCCCGTCTTTTTGAAAAAGCTTTCTTATTGGACGGTACCTCTCGGCTAGAGCTTACTTCTCTCGATTTAAGTTGGGAGCCAGATGTGCAATATTTCCCGCAAACTCTCGCGCGCTGGCGTGGATGGGTTGATAGCCCAAAGCAAAGACAATTGCCCGAGAAAAGTCGACTCATCTTTGATAATCTCATGCGTAAAGCGGCAGAGAGTTTGCAGCTTGCTGGTGGCGATCAAGTGCATGCTGATCAAACCTTGCTCCGTTTTTTTGATTTGCTTGAAGCAATTGCAAGACGAAGTGCTTATTTATCGATCTTGGCTGAATATCCAAGAGCGCTTTTGAATGTACTGGATTTGCTAAAGGCTTCTCAATGGGGCGCACAGTACCTTACGCAGCACCCACATTTATTAGATCACTTACTCCATTCGGGAACTGAGAAGGCTTTAATCGAGCAACCTGAAGAATATTGGCGAGAAGTCAGAGCTACTCTGAACATGCGTCTAGATGATGTCATGACTGGTGGTAATGATTCAGAGCAGGCTATGGATATTTTGCGCGTGACTCACCATAACGAGATATTTATCACGCTTTTAGCTGATCTTGGGATTGGTGTTGATAAGCCTCTCACTGTAGAAAAGGTGAGCGACCACTTATCTGCTCTAGCAGATCTGATGTTGCAGACTACTTTTGAACGTGTATGGCCTGGTGTAGCTCAGAAGTTTGGCTTATCCAAAGATTTGCTTGCACCGTTTGCAATAATTTCTTATGGCAAGTTGGGGGGTAAAGAGCTTGGTTATGCCTCTGATCTAGATTTGGTATTTTTGTATCAATCAGCAGAGTCTGATTATGCCGCCCAAGAAATCTATGCGCTTTTAGCTAAACGCATGATTAACTGGTTAACGTCGTTTACGTCTACTGGCAGTTTGTTTGAAATTGATACTCGACTTCGCCCTAATGGATCAGCTGGATTTTTAGTTACCAATGCTGAGGCTTTTAAAAAATATCAAATGCGTGAGGGAGATAACGCCGCCTGGGTCTGGGAGCATCAAGCGTTAACTAGGGCGCGTTTCTCTGCCGGTAATTTGGCTGTAGGTTCGGAGTTTGATCTTGTACGTTCACAGGTATTAAGTCAGAGACGCAATATTGATCAGCTTCGTACTGAAATTTTGGAGATGCGCCGCAAAGTTCATGCAGGACATCCTAATGACACTAGCGAGTTTGATTTAAAGCATGACTCTGGTGGCATGGTAGATATTGAATTTATTGTGCAGTTCTTAGTCCTAGCCTACTCGCATCAACATCCACAACTGATCGGTAATCTGGGTAATATTGCTTTACTTCGAATTGCTGGAGAAGCAAATTTGATCGATCAAAAAATTGCTACCTCCGTTGGGGATGCTTATCGTCTCTTGAGGTCGCGTCAACATCGCTTGCGTTTGGATGGAGCCGAGAAAACACGCATCAACCTTGCAAATGAACTGGCCCTTAGTAGTGCCAGAGCTACTGTTGTGACACTCTGGCTAGAAATATTTCAAGCACCTTCTAATATTTAGTAAGTTTTAGCTTTGCTCAAGCAATTCGCGAGCATGGCGACGTGTGGTATCGGTGATTGTTGCACCACCCAACATACGCGCTACTTCTTCCACGCGTTCTACCCTAGCTAAAGGTTGAACTTGTGAAATAGTTTTCTCACCACTCTGTGATTTGCTGACTTTAAGGTGGTGATTTCCCTGTGCAGCAACTTGAGGTAAATGCGTCACACATAAAATTTGATGAGATTGCCCTAATTGGTGCAACAGCTTGCCAACTGTTTCTGCAACAGCGCCACCAATACCTGCATCAACTTCGTCAAATATTAAAGTAGGAGTGAATGAAGCTTTGCTGGTAATCACGCTAATTGCAAGGCTGATACGAGCAAGCTCACCACCAGAGGCAACTTTAGCTAAGGAGCGCGGTGTGCTACCAGCATGCCCTGCAACCAAAAATTCAACTTGCTCTAAGCCATGCGAGCCACCCTCACTAAGTGATGTCAAGGCAATTTCTAGTCTGCCACCTGCCATTGATAGATCCTGCATTGCATCAGTGACTAATTTTCCTAGTTCGGATGCAGCGCCACCCCGTTTTTGCGAGAGCTGTTTTGCAAGCTTGAGATAGGCAGCTTCTTCTTGCCTCACTTTTTCGCGTAAGGCCTCAATATTTTGTGATGCTGTTAGGGCGTCTAAGCGCTCAGTAGTTTCTAGAAGCAGTGCTGGTAGTGCATCTGCCTCAGTACGATATTTTCGAGCAGCGCTATGCAGCGCTTGCATGCGCTCTTCAACTTGAGCTAGTCGTGCTGGGTCAAGATCTACCTTTTGCAAATATCGATTAAGGCTATGAATTGCTTCATCTAATTGAATTTGTGCAGATTCAAGGGCTTCGCTAATATGACTCAGAGCTGGATCGTGCTCCGCTAATACACTGATAGTGCTACACACCTTTGTAAGACTCGATTCAATCGAGTTATCAGCATCGCTTAAGACTTCAATAGCCTCTTGGCAGCCACCAATAATTTTGGCGCCATTGGCAAGTCGCGTATGCTCACCTTGAATAGTTGCCCATTCATTTTCTTGGGGTGATAGTTCATTAAGCTCTTCAAGTTGCCACTCTAAGCGCTCACGCTCACGCTCAATATCTTGGCCTGCGTTTTCTGCTTGCTCTAGGCGACGACGTGAATCATTCAGGACTTTAAAAACTTGTGATACTTCGGTAGCGAGCGGTAATAAGCCAGCATGACGATCTAGTAGCTCACGTTGCGCGCCACCCTTGAGTAATAGTTGGTGCGCATGCTGTCCATGAATATCAACCAGTTGGTCACCCGCCTCACGCAGTTGTGCCAAAGTAGCAATACTGCCATTAATAAAAGCACGACTTCTGCCGCCACTTTCTACAGTTCTTTTGAGTAAGAGACTTTGGCCATCATCTTCAGTAGGAAAGCCTTGATCATCTAGCCATTGGCCAAAAGATTGAATGAGTTCTGGATCAATTCTAAAGAGGGCAGAAATTTCTGCTCGGCTGCTGCCCTCCCGAATTTGGCTGCTATCAGCGCGCTCTCCTAAAACTAAGCTAAGAGCATCTAAAAGAATGGATTTTCCAGCGCCAGTTTCGCCGGTCAGGACAGTAAAGCCAGGAGAAAAGTCCAGCTCTAGCTGATCGACAATGACGAAATCACGAAGTGAGATAGTTTGAAGCATGTATTAGCGTAGCAAAGAGCTCGACATTAGAAAGTCGATGGGTATTCATTCCAATGCAATTTCTCACGCAAAGTTTTGTAGTCGCTGTGATTGCTAGGGTGTAAAAGGGCAATTGTTTTATCGGATTGACGCACTTCAACCTTATCACCGCTTTGCAAGTTTGTTTGGGACTGCATATCGAAATTGACGATCACCCCAAGCCCATTAACTACCTCAATTACGGTAATGCTATCTTGTGGCAAGACAATCGGCCGATTAGAAAGTGAGTGGGGTGCAATGGGTACTAACAAAATGCCTGCAACATGAGGGTGTAAAATAGGGCCGCCGGCAGATAAGGCGTATGCAGTAGAGCCGGTCGGCGTAGAAATAATTAAGCCATCGGAACGTTGGTCGTACATGAAAGAGCCATTGACGTGCACGGCTAGCTCCACCATTCCAGAAATACCAGAGCGGTTTACGACAACATCATTTAGCGCTAATGCGCGATTAATGGCTTTGCCATTACGAAGTACGACAGCATCAAGCAATGTACGAGTGTCGGCTTCATATTCGCCAGCAATGATTTTAGGTAAGGTATCTTTTACGGACTGAATGGGAATATCTGTCATGTAGCCAAGACGACCCATATTGATTCCCACGAGCGGGACATTGCTACCTGCTAGTTGACGACCAATGCCGAGCATGGTTCCATCGCCACCCAAGACCACCACTAGGTCAATTGTTCCCGCAAAGTCTTGGGGGGCTTTAGTAGGGTAGCCGTTCAAGCCAAGATGAGTAGCAGTGGCAGACTCAATAAAAACCTCACAACCTAGGCTTAAGACCAGTTTGGCGAGGTCTTTGAGGTGCTCCCCAATGCCGTCAGCCTGAAATTTGCCGACGAGCGCCACCCGGCTAAATGCCTTCTTGGAGGAATTGGGGGATGGGCTTAACATATAACGATTAAACCATAGGCATAAAATCCCTTCCACCATGGATGAACGTTCCCGCGCATTACTAAAAACCCTCATCGAGCGTTATATCGAGGAGGGTCAACCTATTGGCTCTCGAACGCTATCCAGATTCTCGGGTTTAGACCTCTCGGCTGCCACCATTCGCAATGTGATGGCAGATCTAGAAGATATGGGCCTAGTTACCAGCCCTCACACTTCTGCAGGCCGAATTCCAACCCCCAGAGGCTATCGCTTATTTGTAGACACCATGGTGACAGTTCGCCCCCTAGAAGAAATCGCTACCCGCGAACTTGAAAGAGGACTTTTGCCAGACTCCCCTCAGCGGGTTTTGAGTTCTGCCGCTCAGATTTTGTCGAACTTAAGCCATTTTGCTGGGGTTGTGATGACTCCAAAGCGAGCCCAGGTTTTTAAGCATATTGAGTTTTTACGCTTAGGCGAAGGCAAGATCTTATTGATTATGGTGACCCCAGAGGGAGATGTACAAAATCGAATTTTGCCAACCACTCAGGATTACACTCCCAGTCAATTAATTGAGGCTGGTAATTACATCAATGCACAGTTTGCTGGAAAAAGTTTTGATCAAGTGCGCCTGCATATTAAATCCGACCTAGACAATTTAAGAGCAGATATTTCTGGCTTAATGACTTTGGCACTACAAAGTGGTGTTGCTGAATACGATATGAGCCAAGGCGACATGGTGCTATCTGGTGAGCGGCGCTTATTAAATGTTGGTGATTTGAGCTCTAACCTCGATAAGCTACGTAAGATGTTTGACATGCTGGAGCAAAAATCGGTATTGATGCAATTGCTTGATGTGTCGAGTCATGCCGATGGTATTCAAATCTTTATTGGGGGCGAGAGCGACTTATTGCCCTATGAAGACCTGGCGGTAATTAGTGCTCCATATAGCGTGGATGGCCAGATCGTTGGTACTTTGGGGGTAATTGGCCCAACCCGTATGGCTTATGACCGGGTCATTCCCATTGTGGATATCACCTCCAAGCTATTATCAGGTGCCCTGAGCTCCTAAAATTCTGTTTATTAGAGATAAATTATTTTGAATCAAAATCCACATCTACGCGCTACTAAGACGGCAGTCCTTCTGTTGAACTTAGGGACACCATCTGCGCCAACTTCAAAAGCGGTGAGAGCGTATTTAAAAGAATTTCTCTCTGATCCTCGCGTCGTAGAAATACCGCGCTTTATCTGGTGGTTCATTTTGAATGCCATTATTTTGCCGATTCGTAGCAATACGTCAGCAAAAAAATATGCATCTATTTGGTTGCCACAATTGGGCTCACCCCTGATGCATTACTCTCGTTTACAAGCTAAAGAGCTGGGCGATAAATTTACCAATGAGGGACAAACTGTTTTAGTTGATCTGGCGATGCGCTATGGCAAGCCTTCTACGCAGGAAGTCTTGGAGAGCTTGAAGGAGCAGGGCATGGAGCGATTATTACTGTTGCCTTTATATCCCCAATACTCGGCGACTACTACCGCATCTAGCTTTGATGAAGTCTTTCGGGTACTTAGCACCTGGAGAAATCAACCCGAGCTGCGCTTAGTCAAGCACTACCACGACAACCCAGCGTATATTGCAGCACTTCGCGATCAGGTACTAAGCGCCTGGGACAAAGATGGTAATCCAGATTTTGCAAAAGGTGATCGCTTTGTTATGTCTTTTCATGGCTTGCCTAAGCGCAATTTGATGCAGGGTGACCCTTATCACTGCGAGTGCTTGAAAACAGGTCGCTTGCTTGGAGAGGCTTTGGGTTTAGAGCCAGGGCAATACATTGTCACCTTCCAGTCTCGATTTGGCAAAGCTGAATGGTTAAAGCCCTATACCGCTCCAACTATTGAGAAGCTGGCAAAAGAAGGTTGCTCCCGAGTAGATGTTTTTTGCCCAGGATTTCCAGCAGACTGCTTGGAGACTTTGGAGGAGATTGGCATGGAAGCAAAGGAAATATTCCTGGAGCATGGCGGCAAGGACTACCGCTACATTCCTTGCTTAAACAGCAATCCAAAATGGATCGATGCCCTGCGTGACATCGCTTATCAGCACTTGCTGGGATGGACTTTGGAGGTCGAATCTGAAGATGTGTTGACTCAGCGTGCAAAAAGGGCAGACTTGGCTGACAAAGCGAAGACTTGAAATTGAATAAAATGTCCCAATATTAAAAAGCACTAGCCTTAGATAGAGCAAATTAGGTAGAACAAAATACAGAAAAGTGAATCAGCGTCCATGACACCAGAAAATCAATCCCCAAATCCAGAGCAAGAAAACTCTTCGGCACAGACTCCGGCTGAAGCAGTATCTGAAGATGCCGCTGTTAAGACTCCAGAACAAGAAATTACAGAACTCAAGCAAAAAATTATTGAGTTGGAAGATAACTTTTTGCGCGCCAAAGCTGAAGGTGAAAACATTCGTCGCCGCGCCGTTGAAGATATTGCTAAAGCGCATAAGTTTGCAATTGAGAGTTTTGCTGAGTATTTAGTGCCGGTCACTGATAGCCTTTATGCAGCTTTGAGTACGGAGACTGGTGATGCTAAGGCTTTTAAAGAGGGCTTAGAAATTACACTGAAGCAGCTTTTATCTGCTTTTGATAAAGGCCGCATGACTGAAATCAATCCTGCGGTAGGGGACAAGTTTGATCCGCACCATCATCAGGCAATTGCCTCTGTGCCATCTGAGCAAGATGCTAATACCGTGGTTTCTGTATTGCAACGGGGCTATACAGTGGCTGACCGGGTACTCAGACCTGCTTTAGTCATAGTAAGCGCCCCCAAATAAACTAAAAAAGTAGGGCCAAAACCCTCATAAAGCATCAAAAAGGCAGATTTCTGCCTTTTTTTGCTATTCCAGCCCTTGAATTTGCCTTTTTAGACCCCATTTACTCAATATTGGAATATTCACGGTAGTAATTACCGAAAACACATTAGAAGCACAACATAGCAACTTAATTTTTTGGAGCAATTATGGGAAAGATTATCGGAATCGACTTAGGAACTACTAACTCGTGCGTTTCAGTCGTTGAAAACAATGCACCTAAGGTTGTCGAGAACGCAGAAGGTGGGCGTACAACCCCATCTATCATCGCTTACCTTGAAGATGGCGAAGTATTGGTCGGTGCGCCTGCTAAGCGTCAGTCAGTCACTAATCCTAAGAACACCATTTATGCTGTTAAGCGTTTAATGGGTCGCAAGTTTGCAGATGCTGAAGTGCAAAAAGACATCGGTCTGATGCCTTACTCAATTATTAAAGCAGAGAATGGTGATGCTTGGGTTGAAGCGCGCGATAAGAAAATGGCGCCACAACAAGTATCCGCTGAAATTTTGCGCAAGATGAAAAAGACTGCTGAAGACTATCTTGGCGAAGAGGTGACAGAAGCAGTGATTACTGTGCCTGCTTACTTCAACGATAGTCAACGTCAAGCAACTAAAGATGCTGGTCGTATTGCTGGTTTAGATGTCAAGCGCATCATTAACGAGCCTACTGCTGCAGCGTTGGCATTTGGCCTAGACAAGCAAGACAAAGTAGATCGCAAGATTGCTGTATACGACTTAGGTGGCGGCACTTTCGACGTGTCCATCATCGAAATCGCTAACGTGGATGGTGAAAAGCAATTTGAAGTGCTTTCTACCAACGGCGATACTTTCTTGGGTGGTGAAGACTTCGACCAACGCATCATTGACTGGATTATTGCTGAGTTCAAAAAAGAACAAGGTGTAGATTTGAGTAAAGACGTATTGGCATTACAGCGTTTAAAAGATGCTGCTGAAAAAGCCAAGATCGAATTGTCATCTGCGCAACAAACAGAAATCAACTTGCCTTATGTGACAGCTGACGCTAGCGGCCCTAAGCATTTGAATTTGAAACTCACCCGTGCCAAATTAGAATCTTTGGTAGAAGAGTTGATCAACCGTACGGCTGGCCCTTGCTTAACCGCAATTAAAGATGCTGGCGTAAGCACTGCCGATATTGATGATGTGATTTTAGTTGGCGGTCAAACCCGTATGCCTGCTGTTCAGGACAAAGTAAAAGAAATCTTTGGCAAGGAGCCACGCAAAGACGTCAACCCTGATGAAGCAGTTGCCGTTGGTGCTGCAATTCAAGGATCGGTATTGTCTGGTGATCGTAAAGACGTATTGCTCTTGGACGTTACTCCATTGTCATTGGGTATAGAGACTCTTGGTGGCGTGATGACTAAGATGATTCCGAAGAATACGACCATCCCAACCAAGCATTCCCAGGTTTATTCCACTGCAGAAGATAACCAGCCTGCGGTAACTATTAAGTGTTTCCAAGGTGAGCGCGAGATGGCTGTAGCTAATAAATTGCTCGGTGAATTCAACCTCGAAGGTATTGCACCTGCACAGCGTGGTATGCCACAAATTGAGGTGACTTTTGATATCGATGCCAATGGTATTTTGCATGTCACTGCAAAAGACAAAACCACTGGTAAAGAAAACAAGATCACTATCAAGGCAAACTCTGGTTTGACCGAAGAAGAGATTGTGCGCATGGTTAAAGATGCCGAAGCTAATGCAGCTGAAGATAAGAAAGTGCTTGAGTTGGTAACAGCTCGTAATACTGCTGATGCTTTAGCTCACTCTACCAAGAAAGCCTTGGAAGAGCACGGTGCTAGCCTAGAAGGTTCTGACAAAGAAGCGATTGAAGCAGCCCTTAAAGAGTTAGATGAAGCAATCAAAGGCAGCGATAAGGCTGCCATTGAAGCGAAGACTGAGGCTTTAGGTAAAGCTAGCCAGAAACTTGGTGAGAAGGTAATGGCTGCTGAACAAGCAAAAGCTGGTGGTGCCGCTCCTGGTGCTGCCCCAGGTGGCGCGCAACAAGCTGCTCCAGATGCTGACGTGGTAGATGCTGACTTTAAAGAGGTAGATGACAAGAAATAATCAAGTCATTTAATCTTAAAAAGACGTATTCATTAACGTATTTTTGAAGTACTTAAATAACAAGTCGGCCTCGTGCCGACTTGTGTCATTCAGGTTGTTGAGAGGAATTGGCTGTGGCTAAAGGTAAACGCGATTTTTATGAAGTGCTTGGTGTAGCAAAAGGTGCCAGCGATGAAGAGCTTAAAAAAGCCTATCGCAAGATGGCAATGAAGCATCACCCTGATCGCAATCCTGATAGTAAAACTGCAGAGGCCCAATTTAAAGAGGCCAAAGAAGCCTACGAAACACTCACTGATCCTAATAAGCGGGCAGCCTATGATCAATATGGTCATGCTGGTGTTGACCCTTCAATGGGCGGTGGCTTTGGTGGTGGCGGTGGATTTGCCGATGCCTTTGGCGATATCTTTGGCGATATTTTTGGACAAGGCGGTGGTGGGCGCCATGCTGGTCCGCAAGTTTATAAAGGTGCTGACCTTCGCTACAACATGGATATCAGTCTCGAGCAAGCGGCTGAGGGTTACACAACTCAAATTCGCGTACCAAGCTGGAGTAATTGCAAGCCTTGTCATGGTACGGGTGCAGAGCCTGGTAGCAAAGCGGAAAAATGTTCTACCTGTGATGGGCATGGCCAAGTGCGTGTACAACAAGGTTTCTTTTCTATGCAGCAGACTTGCCCTAAGTGCCGTGGCACAGGTGAGTACACTCCAAAGCCTTGCAAAACTTGCCACGGCAGCGGTAAACATAAAGAACAAAAAACCCTAGAAATCAAAATTCCTGCGGGTATTGATGATGGTATGCGCGTGCGTTCAGTTGGTAATGGTGAGCCCGGCCTGAATGGCGGACCCTCTGGCGATCTTTACGTAGAGGTTCGCGTTAAACCGCATCCAGTCTTTGAGCGCGATGGTAGCGACTTGCATGTGCAAATGCCCATCTCATTTGCAACAGCAACCATTGGCGGTCAAATCGAAGTCCCAACTTTATCTGGTCGCGTTGAGTTTCCGATTCCAGAGGGCACACAGACTGGCAAAACTTTTCGTTTGCGCAATAAAGGTATTAAAGGATTGCGCTCTGCATTAGTGGGCGATCTTTTTGTACATGTCCTGCTTGAGACGCCAGTGAAATTAACTGATGAGCAGAAAAAATTACTTACGCAGTTTGATGAGAGTCTGAAGTCCGGCGGGGATAAACACAGCCCACAGCAAAAAGGCTGGTTTGATGGGGTAAAGAGCTTCTTTAGTTAAAAATAAACTAGCCAGCAAAACTGTGCTCTAGTCCGGGAAACTTTCCAGATTTCACTTCACGAACATAGGATTTAATGGCAGCCTCAATCGAGTGGTGGCCATCCATAAAGTCTTTGACAAACTTGGGTGGTTTACCCGGGCTAATTCCCAGCATATCTTGAAGTACCAATACCTGACCAGAGCAATCTGGTCCTGCACCGATTCCGATAGTTGGAATATGAAGTTCAGCAGTGATTTTTTCTCCGAGCGAAGAGGGAATTGCTTCAAGCACTACCATTTGTGCACCAGCTGCTTGGCAAGCAAGCGCTTGTTCAAGCATGATTGTGGCAGCATCTTTTGATTTACCTTGCACTTTGTAACCACCCAAGAGATGAACTGACTGGGGCAACAAGCCAAGATGAGCGCAAACAGGCACACTTCGTTCAACTAGATATTGAATAATGCCTACTTGCCAATCTCCACCGCCTTCTATTTTGACCATATCTGCACCAGCGCGCATCACTGCAGCAGCTGACTTCAATGCTTGGACCGGATCACCATAACTAGCAAATGGTAAATCAGTAATCAAAAACGCATGTGTGTTTGCGCGAACTACACATTCTGTGTGATAGACCATTTGCTCAATCGTAACTGGGGTTGTGCAGGAATGACCTTGAATCACATTACCCATAGAGTCACCAATTAAAATTGTCTCGATGCCACAGCGATTCAGTAGCGCTGACATGGTCGAGTCATATGCGGTGAGCATAGTAATTTTCTCTCGCTCAGCATGCATAGCGAGGAGCTTGGTAATAGTGATTGGCTTATCGCCTTGTAAGTAACCCATGGCGAGAGTTTAATGAATTAATGCGACGATGGTCTATAAACGTCTTTTTCCCCGCAATTACAGTTCCTGCAGGGTAGTTTTTGAATTCTCTGGTCAGCTACTTTGGGTAAATAGGTCTTCAGTTCGCCTAGATTTGGCAAAAAGAAATTAGGAGCGATTTCCAAAAGTGGGAGAAGAACAAAAGAGCGCTCAATCATTCTTGGGTGAGGCAGTATCAGCTCAGTTTCGTTTTGGGTAATGCCCTCAAAAGACAAGATATCGAGATCAAGTGTGCGAGGCGCATTTGAGTAGGGGCGCTCTCGGCCAAACTCTTGTTCAATTGCTTGGCAGACATGCAAGAGACCGTAAGGGGTGAGTTCAGTTTCAACTTCAATGACTGCGTTAATGTAGTCGCCGCCGGTAGCCTCCATGGGCGCACTTTGATAAAAGCAGCTTTTGGCAAGAATTTGCAATTCAGAGCGCAACGCAAGACAAACAATCGCGTCAGTAATGATCTGACGTGTATCGCCGATATTCCCACCAAATCCGATAAAAGCTCGTGTCATAAGACTCCAAACTAGAGATAGAAGTACTTTACTGAAATTTCTCTAAGTTTGCTTAAGCTGCTTCAGGTTCGGGGGATGAGTCAGATTTAGGTTTTCTACGACGACGTCGTTTGGTAGGAGAGCCTGCGCTACTGCCTAATTCTGTCTTAGCAGTAGTCATCAGAGCTTCTTGTCCGGCCGGATCGGCGGCAATGAAATCCGTCCACCATGTACCAATACTGGGGTTTTGCTCACCGGTAGCGCAGCGCAGGAGCATAAAGTCATACCCAGCCCTAAAGCGGGGGGATTCGATGAGGCGGTATGGGTAGCGCCCCACCCGTTTTTCAAAGCGCGGTTGCATTGACCAGATCTCGCACATATCAGTTTCAAAACGCCGTTGAATCGTCATGCCACTACTTTGGGTCGCGATCGTATCGTCCATGGCGCTATTTAGCGCAGCAATATTGGAGACCCCTTTAGCAATATTGGCTTTCCAGTTCTTGAGTAGGTCGGGCCACAGTAAAGTGGCAAATAAAAATCCAGCAGAAACACTTTTGCCTGATTGAATTCGTTGGTCAGTATTAGCTAATGCCAGTTTCACAAAATCATTTGCATCCTTAGAGTCTTCTCCGCTATCCAAAATATGATCTAGCAATGGCAATAGACCATGGTGCAGTCCCGCATCTCTTAAGCCCTGAATGGCAGCCCAGGAATATCCAGACATAAGTAATTTGAGGATTTCATCAAAGAGTCTTGCCGATGGTACATCTTGTAAAAGATTGCTGAGCTTGGCAATTGGCGCGCGCGTTGCAGTATCTAAAGTAAAGCCAGTTTTAGCGGCAAAGCGAATTGCTCGCAGCATACGAATCGGATCTTCACGATAGCGCTTTGTGGGATCACCAATCATGCGCAAGGTTTTCTTTTGCATATCTGCCATCCCACCGTGATAGTCGAGAACAGTCTCGCTAGATGGGTCGTAATACATTGCGTTGATCGTGAAATCCCTTCTGGCAGCATCTTCACCTTGTGAGCCCCAGACGTTATCGCGCAAAATTCGACCACTTTCAGCAACATGGTCGCCGGCGTTATCTAGTAACGCTCTAAAGGTAGAGACTTCAATAATTTCAGGATGGCCTTTGCCAAAGAAAGTGACGTGCACAATCTGAAAGCGGCGGCCAATTAGACGCGCTTTACGGAATAGCCTTTGCACTTGATCTGGTGTTGCATTAGTGGCTACATCAAAATCTTTTGGACCAATTCCTAAAGCAAGATCACGAACCGCACCACCAACAATAAAGGCCTCAAAACCAGCCTGCTGAAGTGTGTGCGTTACTTTGACAGCATTCTTCGAAAGAAGATGTGGATCAATGCGGTGTGCTTTTTTGGCAATACGTTTTGGCGCTCCGGTGTTATTCGCTTGCGTATGCTTGACCATAGGGTCACGCCGCAAGATGCGTTTGATGAATTTAGTGATCATGCAAACAGTTCAAGAATTGGCCAATTGCGTTTATGGGCCTCATTGCGAAGGCGCTCATCTGGATTGGTGGCAACAGGATTACTCACTTCCTCTAACAAAGGCAGGTCATTCATAGAGTCGGAGTAGCAATAGCTGCAAGGCATCTGATCGAAAGAGAGGTTTTGGGCTGCTAACCAAGTATGCAAATTTTGAACCTTGCCTTCCCGAAAATTAGGGATACCTTTTACTTTACCGGTGTAGTTGGCTAAAGGATCATTGTTGATGGTGGCTGGTTCGGTTGCAATCAGGTGTTCAATACCAAAACTTTCGACAATCGGGCGAGTCACGAAGCTATTAGTTGCAGTGATGACGCAGCAAAGATCCCCGGCATCTTGATGGCGTTTTACCAAATCAAGGGCTTGCGGGCGTAGCTGACCAATAATCACTTCTCTCATGAAGGCATCATGCCAGTCTTTGAGTTGGGCCCGTGAATGTTCGGAAAGTGGCTTTAGGGCAAAGCGAAGGAATTCATGAATATCGAGCTTACCCTCTTTGTATTCCTGATAGAAGCGCTCATTTTGTTTAGCGTAATGCTCGCCGTCGACTACGCCGGTACGCGCCAAAAATTGCCCCCACTCATAATCGCTATCGCATGGTAGGAGGGTGTAATCTAAATCGAAAAGGGCTAACTGGGTCACAAATTAAATATCAAGTAAATTATTTTGGCTGCAAGAGTTCACGCACTAGCGGCAAGGTTACAGCACGTTTTGTTTCTAGTGAATATGCATCTAAAGCATCAATCAAGGCCATTAAATTAGGCATATCACGATAAAAACGGTTTATTAACCAAGGCAATACTTCTGGAGATAAAACCAATCCTCGTGCCTTAGCGGCTTGTTCTAAGGCTTGTATTTTCTCACCATCATCTAAAAGCTGCGTTTGAAAGACTAAACCCCACCCTAGACGAGTCCGCAGGTCTTCACGCAACTCCAGATTAGCTGGCGCTGCCTTACCAGCCATAAAGATATGGATATTCTTGCTGGCTTGAACACCATTGAGAATACGAAATAGGGCTCCAACGAAGCGCTCATCGAGGGCATCTACATCATCGACGGTAATAACTGAGGGGGCATCACTTTGCGCTAGGGCGCTCATTTTTTCTTCAAGACGAACCCATGAGATAGGTTCTCTAGGATTGAGAAAGAAATATTCCATACCAGCACTTTGCGCAGCATTTGTCATTGCTTCAAGCAAATGGGTGCGTCCAGACCCTTCTGGTCCCCACCAATAGATCCAGCGATGATTTAGTGGATTGCTAGTTTGATTGATAGGATTCTCTTGCCAAGCTTTGCAAAGGCTTTGCAAAGTAGAAATCAATGCCAGGTCTTTACTGGGTAAGTAATTAGCGAGACTAGCTTTGGGGATATGACTAAGATCTAAAGCAAACTGCCTTGGAAGCGGAGGTGTATTCATTCCTGCAGAATTATTTTTTATACCAAGAGCTCTGTGTATAAACAGACCAAAGATACTGAACCAATACTAAGGCTACAGCACTAATTGGCAGAGCAAGTAGTATGCCAAAAAAGCCAAAGAGTTTTCCAAAGAGTAGCAAAGAAAAAAGGACTGCAACTGGATGGAGGCCGATACGCTCACCAACCAAGCGGGGCGTGAGTACGAAGCCTTCTATAAATTGCCCAAGACCATACAAAGCGAGCACGGCAATGATTTCATATTGAGGACCAAATTGTAGTAAGGCCGACAAAAGGGCCAGTGAAAGTCCCAAGGCAATACCAATATAGGGAATCACAATCATGAGTGCAGTAAAGATACCTAAAGCCACCGCTCCTTGGATGCCAATGAGAATTAAACCTACGCTATAGAAGGCGGACATGATGGCAATCACAATTACCATACCGTTTAAATATTGCGAAAGCAGTCCATCGGCATGCATTGCAAGATGGCGAACTGTTTCTTGGGCGCGCAATGGAACCATCTTCTTAATAAGCCCAAAGAAGTGCTGCCAGTCAATCAGTAAATAGAACATCACAAAAACAATCAAAACAGAATTTACAAAGCCAGCAATGACGGAGCTGCCAGACATGAGTACAGTTTCTAAAGTGCCGGATACGAGGGCATTAGCGTTATCGCTAATATGCGCGGAGATTTTTTGAGAAGCAGCGGTTTTGAGGGCGCCCCAATCAAGGTCAATATGAAATTCAGATAATTTGGGGCCGAGCCATGCTTGAGTGTTTGCAATCCATTCTGGCAATTGCGCCTTAATTAAAGGCAGCTCAGTTTTGAGTAGGCCGATAAAGAGGCCCAAAATGGCAATCATGACACCCAAGCCAAAAACAACGGACAGTAGAGCCGCTAAGGAAGCTGGCAACTGACGTCTCTCCAGCCACAGAAAAGCGGGCCTGAGGATATAAGCCAGAATGAAAGCAGTCAGAAAAGGGGTAAAAAGTTCAGCCATTACGAGTAATCCTCTAGAATTCAATGATTCTACTGATCAAGTGACATTTTTCACTAATATTCCGACTCTGACATGACCTCATCTACTAATTCCCCTTCAAAAGGCCTTTCTTATCGCGATGCTGGCGTTGATATCGATGCTGGTGACGACTTAGTCGACCGCATCAAGCCTCTGGCTAAGAAAACGATGCGAGAGGGTGTTTTGGCTGGAATTGGGGGATTTGGGGCCCTTTTTGAAGTACCTAAGCGCTACAAAGAACCTGTTTTAGTAGCTGGCACTGATGGTGTAGGCACCAAACTTCGCCTCGCCTTTGAGTGGAACCGTCATGACACCATTGGCCAAGATTTGGTTGCGATGAGTGTGAACGATATTTTGGTCCAAGGTGCAGAGCCTCTCTTTTTCTTGGATTACTTTGCTTGCGGCAAGCTCACTGTCGATACTGCGGCTACTGTTGTTGGTGGTATTGCTAAGGGCTGTGAATTATCTGGTTGTGCATTAATCGGCGGAGAAACTGCCGAGATGCCTGGCATGTATCCACCAGGTGAATATGACTTAGCTGGATTTGCAGTTGGTGCAGTTGAAAAATCTAAAATTATTACTGGTAATACGATTGTTCCCGGCGACGTTGTATTAGCAATTGGTTCGAGTGGCGCACACTCTAATGGTTACTCTTTAGTGCGCAAAATTATTGAGCGCGCAGGCGCGAAACCAAGCGATGATTTAGGCGGTAGACCACTGGGTGATGTGGTGATGGCGCCAACTGAGATTTACGTGAAGCCTCTTTTAAAGTTGATTTCTGAAATTAATGTGAAGGGTATGGCTCATATCACTGGTGGCGGCCTAGTTGACAACGTACCGCGCGTTCTCCCGGAAAATACCCAAGCAGTTCTGCATCGCGATAGCTGGCAGATGCCTGAGCTCTTCCGCTGGTTGCAAATGAAGGGTGGCGTTGCCGATGCAGAAATGGTGCGCGTATTTAACTGCGGCATTGGTATGGTGGTAATTGTTTCTCCAGATCAGGCAGATGCTGCAATTAAATCATTGACAGCACAAGGCTTGAAGTCATGGGTGGTGGGTGAAGTAGTGGAGCGCCCAAAAGATGCCCCACAAACTATCGTTATCTAAGACGATAGCGTCTATTTCTTTAAAGTACTTTTGCAGTAATCCAGCGCTGCCTTGAGCTCTTCTAGCTTGAAGGGATCAAAGGTTTTTCTGCCTGCAATTGCGCGCAGCCACGTTAACTGCCTTTTACCTAGCTGCCTAGTGGCTGCCAAGGCTTTATAGCGCATCTGGTCAAAGTCAATTTGATTATCTAAAAATTCCCATGCCTGCCGATAACCTACAGAACGAATTGCCGGTAAGTCTGCGTGCAAGTTAGGATTGGCGCGCAAGGCTTTGACTTCGTCCATAAATCCAGTAGATAGCATTTCATCAAAACGTTTTTCTAGATTGGCATGAAGTTTTGCACGATCACTGGGCTCAAGAGAAACTAAATTGATCCAAGCAGGAATACTTGATCCTTCTCTACCATCTTCACTGGGTGAGTCAGCCAACAAGACAGACATGGGTTTGCCGGTAATCTCAAATACTTCTAGAGCGCGTTGCACCCGTTGCGAATCATTAGGCTTTAAGCGTGCTGCAGTTTCTGGATCGATGCTAGAAAGTTTTTCATGCATGGCTGGCCAGCCAATTGTTTTACCTTCCTCATCCAGTCGCGTACGAATCTCTGGATTAGCAGGAGGCAATGAAGATAGTCCGTGAGCCCAAGCTCGCCAATACAACATCGTGCCACCAACCACGATAGGAATATTGCCTCTGTTGCGAATTTCTTCACAGAGACGTTTTGCATCTTTCGCAAAGCGTGCAGCTGAATAGACCTCGGTGGGCTCCAAGATGTCAATTAAGTGATGGATGACAGATGCCCGTTCTACTGTTGTAGGTTTTGCGCTGCCAATATCTAAACCGCGATAGACCAATGCTGAATCCATGCTGATAAGTTCGATGGTCAAGCCAATAGAGTTAGCATGCTCGGCCAGTAGCATAGCGAGATGGGTTTTGCCTGCACCAGTGGGGCCAACAATACAAAGTACCGGTATGGTCTCTGGAGCATGCATCCGCTGAATGTAGGGTTCAGTTTGCATACCTGATTATAGGAGCCTGTTAATATCCGCATCAAGCCAATATTTGGAGTGCAAGCGGATGGATGCCCTTTTACAACTCAGTGATTTATTTCTGCATATTGACCGTCATTTAGATGTAGTTATTGCGCAATATGGTCCTTGGGCTTATGGCTTGCTATTTGCGATCATATTTGCTGAAACAGGTTTAGTAGTTGCCCCATTTTTGCCAGGTGACTCCCTCCTGTTTATTGCAGGGGCATATTGCGCTACCGAACATTTCAATATCTGGACCCTTTGCATTGGATTGTTTATTGCTGCAGTGGCGGGCAATACCGTCAATTACTTCATTGGCCGTTGGATTGGCAAAAGAGTGTTTAGCAGTCAGTCACGCTGGATTGATCAGCGGGCCCTACTGAAGACCCATGAATTTTATGAGAAGCATGGCGGCAAGACCATTATCTTGGCTCGCTTCTTACCGATTTTTCGGACCTTTGCGCCTTTTATTGCGGGTGTATCAGAAATGAACTTCTCGCGTTTTCAGTTTTTTAATATCACTGGTGCCGTGCTGTGGGTATTTGGCCTCGTAATTGCTGGTTACTTTTTTGGCAATATCCCCATCATTCGTCAAAACTTAAACGTGATCGTTTTGATCGGTGTTGGAGCTGCAGCTGTACCAGTTGTCTTGGCCGCTCTCTATAAAATTTTTCAACGCAAGCAATAGCAGTTGCTATTTTTGCTTAAGTTTTAATGAAACTTAGCCTGACTCTCTAGGGTGGCAATATGCTCACGGATATCACCAGCATCTTCTGCTTCTGGCGATTCACTGAGATAGCGATGCATATCTGCTAAGGCAGGGCGTAAATATTCTAGTTGAGCAAAGATCAGTCCACGATCACGAACTTCTTCAATCGAGTCTGGCAGCAAAATCACTAAACGCTCTTGAACGCCAAGTAGGCGCTCCCACCGCTCATCTTCTGAGTAAATCATTTTGAGGTTGCGCAGGAAGCGAGACAAGATTTCACGAGGGTTAGAGGCTCGCAGGAAGATATTGAGAGGCAGGCTCAATTCCCCACGGTAGCCCTTGGCATCTAAGTAGGGATCAAGCATTTCTTGTAGTTGATTTTTGGAAAGCGAGTCACCAGTAAGCGGATCCATGATGACTTCACCTTGTTGCAAGGAGATGCGCATCATGAAGTGATTCGGAAATGAAACGCCACGAATCTTCAAGCCAATTTGTTGGCCTAACTCCATCATTAGAATAGCTAGTGAAATCGGAATTCCTCGGCGATTCTCAAGTACATAGTGCAAATAAGAATTTTCTGGAGCATAAAAATCATTTGGGTTTGGTCCAAAGCCTTGCTCGGTATAAAAGAAATTCTTCAGAATTTGCAAACGCTGAATTGGGGATGTGTCTGAAGTAATCCTTGACTTCAACTTATTGCCCATTTGATCTAATTGATCTAGTACATTTTGAACATCTAAATCCGGATAGGCATGTTGTGCTACAGCAATTACTGCCTCAGTTAGCGGTAGGTGTTCGTCTTCAGCAACTAAAGACGTGAAATAGTCGAGTTGTTGTGTTGGCATAAGTCCTATTTTGCATGACGCAAGAATTTTTGCCAGCGAATTCCAACTAGACCAAGGGCGCCAAAGTAAACCAAGGCTGCAGCGGTCAACCATGCTGCCAATAGACCGATGCGAATCCAAGGCTCTGCCTGCAGGGCGATCCAATTATGGGCGCCAGCAGCATAAAAAAGGACTGCAGAGAAGGGGATCAGGGCCAAAAATAGCTGTCCAAGGTATTTCGCCCAAGCCGCGCTAGGCAGGGCGCCACGCTGATGAAGGCCAATCCATAGGAGGGCAGCATTGAGGCAGGCGCCAGCGCCGACGGAGAGGGCAAGACCCGCATGCCCAAGCCAAGGCACAAAAACAAGGTTAGCTAATTGGGTTGCGACAAGAACTAACAAACCAATTTTGACGGGGGTGCGAATATCTTGGCGCGAATAAAACCCTGGCGCCAAAATTTTTACCAAAATGAGCCCAATCAGCCCAACCCCATAAGCAGCTAATGCACGTTGTGTCATCAGAACATCAAGCGCGTTAAATTTGCCATAGTGATACAACACTGCTGCTAATGGCTCGCCAAAAATAAAGAGTGTAATTGCACAGGGTGCAGCCAACAAGAATGTCAACTGCAATCCCCAAATGAGTAATTCACCAGCGTGAACTAAGTCATTTTTAGCGTTAGCTTTACTGAGGCTTGGAAGAAGAACAGTGCCTAAAGCTACACCTAATAATGCAGTAGGAAATTCCATCAAGCGATCGGCATAGGAAAGCCACGAAACGCTCCCTGTTTGTAGGCGTGATGCGATATTGGTGTTGATGATGAGTGAGATTTGTGCAACAGAGACTGCGAAGACTGCTGGCCCCATTAATTTCAAAACCCGTTTTGCTTCTGGATTTGAAATGGCAGTTTTAATAGCGCCAGGTAGTAAACCAATCCGTGGCAAAAGTCCCAAACGAGAAAGCGCAGGAATCTGAATTGCTAATTGCAAGACACCACCCAAGAGCACGCCAATACTTAGCGCGTAGATTGGTTGCTCTAAATGGGGTGCCAAGAAAAGAGCGCTAGCAATTAAGGCTAGGTTCAATAAAACAGGAGTAAATGCAGGGATTGCAAAGCGCTGGAAAGTGTTGAGAATTCCCGCTGATAGTGAAACCAAGGAAATCAGGCCAATATAAGGAAACATGATTCGAGTCATGACTACGCTAGCCTCATAGGCTGGTCCACCACTAAATCCCGTAGCAATGACCAGAATGAGCAAGGGGGCGCCGATTACCCCGAGCAATACCGTGAGTACTAAAGCCCAAAATAAGAGGGTAGCGACGGCATTAACCAGAATTTGAGCCTGTTTTTGGTCTCCATCCTTGGAGATTTCACCCAAAATCGGTACAAAAGCCTGAGAAAAGGCCCCTTCAGCGAAGAGTCGGCGCAGTAAGTTCGGTATCCTAAAAGCCACATTAAAGGCATCCGTCCACTCTGAAGCCCCGAAACTACGGGCAATCAGAGTCTCTCTAAGCAGCCCCGTAATACGGGACAGCATGGTGAGGGAGCTTACCTTGGCAGCGGCAGAAAGCAGATTCATGAGCCGATTTTCACCTATTTATGGGTCGACTGGGCTTTTTTGCCCCTTTCAGGTAAAATCTTGGGTTTTGGCGAGCTTGCTTATGAATTTGGCAAGACCGTAGGATTTTTAACTAATCAAATTTGTAATTTATAGAGGCAAGGTTTAGAGATGGCTAATACAGCACAAGCGCGTAAGCGCGCACGCCAGGCAGTAAAACAGAACGAGCACAACTCCAGTTTGCGTTCAAAGCTCCGTACTTCCATTAAGGCAGTACGTAAAGCGATCGAAACTGGTGACAAAGCGTCTGCAGCGAAAGTATTTGCAGCAACTCAAGCGACAATCGACAAGATTACTGACAAAAAGATTGCTCACAAAAATACTGCATCTCGTCAGAAGTCACGTTTGTCTGCAGCTATTAAGGCGATGGCAGCGTAATACGAAATTAGTTTTAGGCTGGTCGAAGTAAATTTCGATCTAAGCCCGCTCCTTATCAGAGCGGGTTTTTGTTTTTAGGACTGGGTTAGTGGTTTGGGCTCAAACTCACATGCCTCTTCGATCGGTAGACCGTTATCTTTGGCAAAGTTTGTTACAAAGTCTAGCGCTCTTGGATCAAGATCACCCAGTCTGGTATCAATAACAACGCATTTCACTGTAGCAATCACTACTGGTGTGACATAGGGTGAATAGGTGAAGCGAGGGTCTCCAGAGTCTCCTGGAGGGCGAAAGCTAGCCATAACCCCGCATAGACGCTCCGCCCAGTCACTGGGTCGAAATGGTTTGCCAGAAGTGGTAATGCCTTGAATGAAAAGCTTTTTGTGGTTCAAGTTCGCATAAAGAAGGTGGTAGGAATCGGTATTACTAAGCCCTCTAGCTTAACAGCTAGGGTTAGCCGTAAGATGACTTTAGATTCTATTTTCGTGCAGTCAACTGTTTTCAGAAAAAAATGCAAGCCAAAACTTTAGTAGAAAGTTCAACTATGAAATCTCTTGCAAAGCCTCAAGTGCCTGGTCAGGTCAAGCACTACCTGCAGTTTGCTGACCTTACTCGGGAAGAATATGACTACTTGCTGAAAAGATCAGCATGGCTCAAGTCCAAGTTCAAAAGCTATGAGACTTGGCATCCGCTTCATGACCGTACCTTGGCAATGATTTTTGAGAAGCAATCCACACGTACTCGTCTCTCTTTTGAGGCAGGCGTCCATCAGCTTGGTGGACATGCCGTATACCTGAACACCCGCGACACTCAACTTGGCCGTGGTGAGCCTGTAGAGGATGCTGCACAGGTGATTTCACGGATGACTGACATCATCATGATTCGTACCTTTGGCCAAGACGTTATTGAGCGTTTTGCTGCTAATTCTAGGGTGCCAGTCATTAATGGCCTTACCAATGAACATCATCCTTGCCAAGTATTGGCCGATATCTTCACTTTTGTGGAAGCTCGCGGCCCAATTCAAGGTAAGACAGTAGCGTGGGTCGGTGATGCTAACAATATGGCCTATACCTGGATACAGGCTGCTGAGTGTTTGGATTTTCAGTTTCGCTTCTCTGCGCCAGTAGGTTATCAATTAGACCCCTCTCGTTTAACAAAGACAGCTACAAAACACTTAACCATTTGCGCTGACCCCAAGGATGCTTGCAAAGGCGCCGATCTAGTGACAACTGATGTTTGGACTAGCATGGGTTATGAGGCTGAAAATACCTCGCGTATGAATGCTTTCCAGGATTGGATGATCGATGAAGAGTTAATGGCGTTAGCAAAGCCGGATGCTTTATTTATGCACTGCTTACCAGCCCATCGTGGTGAAGAAGTATCTGCTGGTGTAATTGATGGTCCGCAAAGTATTGTTTGGGAGGAAGCAGAAAACCGTTTGCATGTTCAAAAGGCCTTAATGGAGTATTTACTCTGCGGCCGTTTAGATTAATGCATGTCTTGAGTTTAGTAATTTTCACTATTTATTTTTAATTAATTTTTGGTTGAATAAAAAACATGTCTGATATTAAAAAAGCAGTCTTAGCCTATTCTGGTGGTCTTGACACTAGTGTGATCTTGAAATGGCTGCAAGATACTTACAGTTGTGAGATCGTCACATTTACCGCCGACCTTGGTCAGGGTGAAGAGTTAGAGCCTGCGCGCGCTAAAGCTCTGCAGTTTGGCATCAAACCAGAGAATATTTTCATTGATGACTTACGCGAAGAATTTGTGCGTGATTTTGTATTTCCAATGTTTCGAGCAAATACTGTCTACGAAGGCGAGTACTTGCTGGGCACATCGATTGCACGCCCATTAATTGCTAAGCGCCAAATTGAGATTGCCCGTTTGACTGGTGCTGATGCTGTGTCACATGGCGCTACAGGCAAAGGCAATGACCAAGTTCGCTTTGAGTTGGGTTATTACGCTCTAGAGCCAGGAATTAAAGTGATCGCTCCTTGGCGTGAATGGGATTTGCTCTCGCGTGAGAAGTTGATGGCTTACGCAGAAAAACATGGCATTCCAGTTGAGATGAAGCATAAGCAAGGCGGTTCACCCTATTCCATGGATGCCAACTTATTGCATATTAGCTATGAAGGTCGTCATTTAGAAAATCCTAATGCCGAGGCAGAGGAGTCTATGTGGCGTTGGACGGTTTCTCCTGAGCAGGCTCCAGATGCCCCAGAGATTGTTGAAATTGAATTCAAGGCGGGTGATCCAGTTGCCATTAACGGCAAGAGCTATAAACCACATGAGCTGTTAGCTGAGTTAAATCGTGTCGGCGGCAAGCATGGCATTGGCCGTCTTGATTTAGTTGAAAACCGTTTCGTTGGGATGAAGAGTCGCGGTTGCTATGAAACCCCAGGGGGCACGATTCTCTTGAAGGCTCACCGTGGTATCGAGAGCATTACTCTTGATCGTGAAGTAGCTCATCTGAAAGATGACCTTATGCCACGCTACGCGAGCTTAATTTACAACGGCTTGTGGTGGTCGCCAGAGCGTATCGCTTTGCAAACTCTGATTGATCATTCTCAACAGATGGTCAATGGCGTTGTTCGATTGAAGCTCTATAAAGGTTCTGTATCCGTGATCTCCCGTGATTCAGAAAATACCTTGTTTGATCAAAATATCGCAACCTTCGATGATGATGGTGGCGCATATAACCAAGCTGATGCTGGCGGATTTATTAAACTCAATGCTTTGCGTATGCGGATTGCTGAAATAGCAAAACGTAAGCGCGTAAAAAAGTAATTACCAATCACTGGATTAGAAAGAACCAAGATGCAATTTGATCAAGTATCAGTAAGTAAAAAAGCCAATGTGTTTTTTGATGGTAAGTGCGTATCTCATACTATTACGCTGCCCAATGGTATTCGGAAGTCGGTTGGCGTTGTTTTGCCAAGCACCCTACGTTTTGACCTCAGCACCAAAGAAGCAATGGAGATAGTAGATGGCACTGCTTTCGTGAGCATCAATGGCGCACCAGAGCAAGAGTTTAATGCTGGCCAAAGCTGGGAAGTGGAAAAGGGCGGTTACTTCATTATTCGCACTGAACAGCCAGTGCACTATGTTTGCCATTTTGAGTGAAGCTAAGTCATAGCGTTCTGATTTATGAGGCTGCCTGAGGGCAGCTTTTTACTGAGGGTAAGATAATTTTATGAAAAAGCGCCATCACTTTGGATTGATAGCTATTTTTTTATGCGCACTGTTTCCTCAATCATTACTCCGCGCTCAAACTGATAAATTAGACCTGTACATTGATAGTGCCCGCTTTTCGGATGGGGACGTCATTCCTTATGTCTTTGTCCCATCCAGTAGCTTGCCGCCTAAATATGTGCTGATCATGATGCCTGGAGGGAAGGGTACCATTGGCCTAAAGAAAAACGAAGATGGATCCCCTTTCTATAGTGGTAAAGGCAACTTTCTAATCAGAACCCGTGGATTATTTGCAGATGATGAATTAGCGGTCATTGTTATTGATCGAGGCAGAAGTTTAGACCGTATGCGCGGGGTAATTGCTGACGTTAAAACAAAATTTCCATCTGCAAAAATATTTATAGCTGGTACAAGTCTTAGTACAACTGAAACTATTTACATGGCTGAAAATATAGATAACGAAGTAGCGGGATTCATTCATACCTCTTCTGTAGGCTCAATAGGTGGCCTAGATACTAGAAATCGCAAAAGCCGAAATTTGATAGTGACCCATAAATATGATGGGTGCCGAGTGACCCCTCCAGGCTCATCAATTGAGAATCATGAACGATATGGAACAGAGTTGTTTATAGCTGAAGGCGGTATAGATGAGGGTGATCCTTGTCAGGCGGCTGGCCACCATGGCTACAGGGGCATAGAGCAGGAGGTAGTAAATAAGATCAAAGCTTGGATCAAAAGGAGCTAGCTTTTTATCTAGCCCTTGGTAGACCTAGAATGATTGATCCAGGCCCAATCACTCGATCAGAGAACCAGCGCTGATTCATTTCGAGGGCGTAGCGGATGGGTGCTTTAGGGCAATGATTGTTTGTTGTCCCCGCTTGCATCTCTTCGATATTCACAATCTTGCCATCATCTGCAATGAAAGCAATCGACAGGGAAATTTTGGTGCTAAACATCCAAAAGCAATGCCCTGCTTTTTCTTCAAACACAAAGAGCATTCCAGAATTCGTCGGCATGCTGGTGCGATTCATTAAGCCGGTCTGCCTTCTTTCTGGTGTATCGGCTATTTCTGCCTGTATGCGATAGATACCTGTTTTCAACTCAACCGTTGGTAAGCCGGTATTCACTTGCGAGAAGGCTAGGCTTGAACTGACTAAAAAGGCAAAAGGAAGGAGCTGGCGAAAAATATTGATTGATATACGCATGTAGTGCATTTTATGTGAGTAATTTACAGACGAAAAAAAACCCAGGAACAAGTCCTGGGTTTTTGATAATGATCTAAGGACTATTAAGCCGCTTGGATATTGGTAGCTTGCTTGCCTTTAGGGCCTTGGGTAATATCAAACGTTACCTTTTGGTTTTCCTTGAGGGTTTTGAACCCAGGCATAGTAATTGCGCTGAAATGCGCGAACAACTCTTCTTCACCATCATCAGGTTTGATAAAGCCAAAACCTTTTGCATCATTGAACCACTTTACTATTCCGGTCGCCATGCGAACTCCATTACTTAATCTTAAAAC
>CAIUOP010000019.1 GCA_903900805.1 uncultured beta proteobacterium
AAGAGGTAAGGCGCCTGCCCCTCTAAAGAAGAGTCCCTTCTGTATATTGCCAGTTAGTGCGCTCCCAAGAACTTTATCTATGCAAAATTGACCCCAAGAACTATTACCATCACGTAAGCCACAATCATGAAGGCAATCAAAAATCATTGTGCAGCGTGGTTTTTTATGAGCCTTACCTTGAAGAATGCTCTCAACTTTGAGATATTTTCCGAGCCAAGGTGTTTTGACTGCTCTCGCTGGAAGTCCTGCAACACTCAAAAACTCAGCCAAATCTTCTTTCTTGGCATTGGCAAGTACATGCTTAAATGCCTCGTCAGCATCGCTCTCGCAAGTTACTGCAAAGGCAGTGCCCAACTGAACACCAGATGCCCCAAGCGCCTGCAAGCGCCTAATATCTTTTAAGGAAGAGACTCCGCCTGCTGCAATAAGCGGAATTTGCCCCTCGATGCCGATTGATTTAAAAAAGGCAATGACTTCAGGAATAACATTTTCAAAATTAAATTTTGGGTTATGAATATCCCCAACGCTAGATGCTCCTACATGCCCTCCGGCTAATCTTGGATTCTCAATAACAATGGCATCTGGTAAGCGACCTTTCTTCATCCACTTTTTCACCAGTATTTGTACGCCTCTCGATTCAGACAAAATTGGAATCAAAATAGCATCCGGAAAATCTGCTGCCAAGTCTGGTAAGTCGAGTGGCAATCCTGCGCCAACTACTATTGCGTCAGCGCCATTTTCCAGAGAGCACTGTACATAAGCAGCATATTCATTCACAGCCTTCATGATGTTCACTGCGATTAAACCAAAACCCTCAGAATCTGATTTTGCCTGGGTAATTTCTCGCTTTAATGCCTCAACGTTCGCTTTATTTATTACCTCTCGGCTATCCGAACAAGGAGAGAGGTCTTGAGTCTCTTGCATTAAGTCTGGATGCAAACGTCTCAAATCGATGGAGGAGATAGTTCCCATTCCTCCATTTTTTGCAACAGCGCCCGCAAGACGATGAGCCGATATCCCTACACCCATACCGCCTTGCACAATGGGAAGAATTATCTTGCCTTTTATGACTAGCGGTGTAATCCCACTCTTAGTTAATAAATCTCCTGAAAAGGAAGGAATCAGAATATTCATTGACATACCCGTAAAAAAGACAGCGCAATTAATGAAATAGCACGCTAACCTGGTTGCCCATCCAAGCGAGGCTTGGAGAGCCAAGGAAAGTACTTGTGAATGTAAAGGCTGAAGGCTAAACACCAGCAGATACCAGCTAGTCCAATAGTTGCATAAAACCAAACGCCCACTGTTAAATGCGCAATCATCCAAATCACTGCTGTCACCTGCACCAATACATAACAGCTCACTTCTATTGCCCCTGCCTTAATCAGCCTGCCTGTATGCCCCATAGCCGTTCTGGTAATCATGCCAATAATTAAGCCGCCCGTAGCGCCAATGCCAAATGCATGTAGCGCGATATATATTGACATCAGACCAAAAGAAGAAAGCCCAAGCAAAAGAAAACCTATGGGAATCCAAAAATAGGCAGCGTGTAGGATCCATACGATTGGCTTGTATCGTGCAGCTAAGGGCTTCCAACCTAAAAGCAAAATGAACTGTAATACGCCGGTCAGAATGCATATGAGAGCAGTAACAGCACTGACTGGAAGGAATGTCCAAAGCAAAAAGGACATCGCACTTAATGCCAGCACAACAGTTGCAAATGATTTATTGCGAAACTGCCTTAATCCCACAATGGCATTCGCGGTAAAGCTTGGGATAACTCGACCACCAATCATGATTTCAATCATCACAATTAAGAATAACGATGAGATCAAAGGAGTATTGCTGTCAATGCTGATATATCCATAAGCAGACATATAGAACAATCCATTCAATATCCCTAAAACACTGAGAATAAGAGGCAGGAAAAGATTTCTCACCATGTTTCTTTGTAATATCAACTTACCAATAATCATTGCGATGATTGGCAAAAACAGAATGTCAATAATCACAAAATACGAACTAAATAACGGACCAAGTCGTCCCACAATCCAGAAAATTGCTAGCAGCATTAACGGTCTACCCTTAGGGGTCTCAAGCCCCGTCCATGATCTAACTGCAGTTAGCGAGAAGCCAGCCACAACTGTTGTTGCAAACCCAAAAATCATTTCATGGGCATGCCACTGAATTCCAGGGATGGAGCCAATACCTCGAATGCCTGAACCACTAAGCTCCAACAGCCATTCCAACATAGCCGCTACAGACCAAAATGCCGCCAACAAATAAAATGGTCTAAAGCCTAACGCAAAAAGAGGAATGGTCTTTTTTGTCATATCTACTTTAATTAAGACTTCGCCTCTAGTTCTGCAATGCGTTTTTTGAGTTCGCGATCCGTCTTAAAGTGCTCCGTATCATCCCTAACAATGGCTGCGATAGCTCCTACATTGCCATCATCATCCGTCAGCATTGCCACAGTGAAAGCAATTGATAAAGCTTTGCCTTCCTTGTGAAGGGCCGGCACGGTGAGTAAGGTAGATCCGTAGCGGGTCGTTCCCGTTTCCATGGATTTTTTATACCCGTCCCAGTGCCGCACTCTAAAACGCTCTGGCGTAATAATGTCCAAACTTTTACCTAAAGCTTCAATAGCTGAGTATCCGAATATTCTCTCTGCAGATGCATTCCAAAAAACAATATCGCCTTTGGCATCTGAAATAACAACACCATCACCCATCGCGTTGGCTAACTTCTCAAAATCAACTTGGTATTTCATATTCAGACAAACTCCGTAAGCTAAAGATCAAAATATCTATTGTTTATAGCCTCCTGAATTCTCCCCGTAACGATGAGTTATTGAAATAGCTCTATAGAACTATGCCCAACAATAAGGCCTCTTTAAACGCTTGAAATGCAGAGTTCTTTTGCTATATATCAAATTCCCGGAAATAAACATGCATTTAAATACACATAAAAATTGATATGCTAAAAAAATTTCCCCTCAACCACCACACCCTGAACGAGTATGCTGGGGATGCGAGAGATATTGCCCGTCGAATTCAATGGCATGTGGAAACGGGTCTGATAGAACACAGCACCCACATGAACTATTCGGGGATGGCTGGGAAAGTTGGGGGCTTGATGATCGAGATTCTTTTAATGATCTTAAAAAATCAGCATGTGACTGAATGATCCTGATATTGCTAGATCCACTCCGCAGTTACTTAAAGCAATACTCAGAAAAATACCAACTCTGAAATTTGTATCTTCATTTCTGGTGAACTAACTGGGAAGTAAATATGAAGACAAACGATTCAAATTTTGATGGTCCTCGGCGACTGCTTTTAGCCTTGATTTCAACCCGTCGATGCAACAGATTGGGCAAAACGTTCTGCCGGTGTTTGATAGTTTATTGTTCCAGGCTAGAGCCATATATCTATTGGGGTCTAGCGGTGATATTTGCTACACACCGATTGCACATTAACAAAAAATGACCTAGCGCTCTCACGCTAAGTCATTGATTTTGTTGGTGGGCCCAGCTGGACTCGAACCAGCGACCAAAGGATTATGAGAGCAG
>CAIUOP010000020.1 GCA_903900805.1 uncultured beta proteobacterium
ACCACGATTCATGGGGCCAGGATGCATCACAATGGCATCTGATTTTGCCAATGCTAGGCGCACAGGGTTCAAGCCATATTGTTTAAAGAATGCATCACCCTCAGGAACTTGACCAGCCTCCATGCGCTCCTTCTGAATACGGAGGGTCATCACAACATCGACACCTTTGAGACCTTCTTCCATACTATGGAATACCTTAACACCCAACATATCCAAATTACTTGGCAGTAAACTTTCCGGGCCAATCACACGAATGTCTTCACAACCTAAGGTGGTGAGAGCATGAATATTCGATTTAGCTACCCGACTATGAACAATGTCACCAACAATAGCAACCTTCAAGCCTTTAAAGGTTTTCTTAAAGTGGCGCATCGTGTACATATCTAACAAACCTTGAGTAGGATGCTGGTTGCTACCGTCACCTGCATTGACTACGTGGACATGTGCTGGTACATGATTTGCAATTTCAATTGGCGCCTTAGAAACACCGTGGCGTACAACAAAGATATCTGCCTGCATCGCTACTAAGTTATCAATTGTATCTAAAAGACTTTCGCCCTTAGCAGTCGAAGAAGTAGAGATATCTAAATTAATGACATCTGCAGATAAGCGTTTTGCAGCAATCTCAAAAGTAGTGCGCGTACGGGTTGAATTTTCAAAAAAAAGATTGAATACGCTCTTGCCTCGCAATAAGGGAACCTTCTTCACCTCTCTCGATGGATCGGTAATGCTGACAAATTGTTGGGCAGTATTCAGAATATGGAGAATTTGCTCTTTGGGTAGACCCTCTAAGGTCAGAAGGTGGGTTAACTCACCAGCTGAATTGAATTGATTAACTGAGTTCATGATTCACGCTCCTCAAGCTGAAAGCTAAACTTGCCAGCTGAATCTTTTTCTAGCACTAAGATTTTTTGGTCTGGAACTTCAATTGCTTCACCTACAAAATTGGCACGGATAGGTAATTCACGTTTACCGCGATCAGCCAAGACCATCAATTCAACCTGTGCGGGCCGACCAAAATCGAATAATTCATTTAAAGCCGCCCTTACCGTTCTTCCGGTAAACAAAACATCATCAATCAAAATGATATTTGCCCCATTAACATCGAAAGGCAGCTTAGTAGGCATAGTGCTCGACGTTCTTAAAGCAGTCATCCCTTTTTCTGCGTAATCATCTCGATGAAAGGCTACATTAATCACGCCATAGTGAGGTAATCCTAAATCTTGGACTAAACGCTCAGCAATCCACGCTCCTCCCATAGCCAGGCCAGCAAGCTCAAAAGGTCCGCACTGCAACCTACTGCGCAGATTTTCTAGTAATTTTTGATATAAGGATTCAGCGTTCATTCTTTAGCCCTGATACTGATTGGTATTCTGCAAAATATTGCTCCAAAATGAGCGCAGCAGAATGCGCATCTAGATTGTCGTGCATCTGGGGATCTCCCTCCAAAACTACTGATGTGTAGCGCTCATCTACCCAACTGATGGGCAAATTGAAGCGCCCGTGCAGCTGATTACCAAAACGCTTCGCTTTGGCGGTCATTTCATGCTCAGAACCGTCAGGGTGAGTTGGGAGCCCCACTACGATCTGATCTGGCTGCCACTCTTTCACAAGATTTTCAAGCTCCTGAAAGAGTACATCTGCATTAGCAGCGGCTATGGTCTTTAATGCCTGACTTACCTTGGTCTCTGTATTGCCCACTGCCACGCCAACCCGACGCGTTCCATAATCAAAAGCCAGTATTGTCATCGGCCTATTGATTGGATTAGGCATGCCCTGCCTCTCCAGATAAATGTGATGGATCAAAACCTAAATGGCTCATTGCTTTTTCATAGCGTTGACTCGAGGGGGTATCAAAAATAATCTCACCCATCTGTTGACGTGAAAGAGGGACATTCATCCATCCATTCAATGTAATCTCTTCTTCAAGCTGGCCAGCACTCCAACCGGCATAGCCTAGAGTCATCAAAAACTTGCGGGGGCCGTTGCCAATAGCTAAGGCTTCTAAAACATCTTTGGAGGTTGTCATTGTTAAACCACCAGGAATAATCAATGAGGAGCTATAAGATGGGCTGGAGTGAGATTCATGCAAAACAAAACCTCGCTCTACTTGAACTGGGCCGCCGAAATATACTGATTGCTTCAACAAAGGAGCAATTTCTAATTTAAGTTCAATCTTGTCAAACAAAGTTGCAAGATCTAATTCAGTTGGCCGGTTAACAACCAAGCCCATTGCACCTCTCTCGGTATGTTCAAAAAGATAGATAACAGACCGTGAAAAATTAGGATCGACCATGCCAGGCATAGCAACTAGAAATTGATTTGCTAAATGGGTGGCTGAAAAGGAAATCGAAGGCTGTAGCGCAGACGGTGGGTCTGAAGCAGGAGGTGCTTTTTTAGCCGAAGTCATATAGGTCTATTTTACAGAATATCTAGATTTTTCCAGTAATCCAGTAAGCAAAAAGACCAATTATTTCGTGGGCTAGCTTATTCCAGTTTTGAGCCCCATCCACTAAATCAAATGCAGTCCACTGAAGACTATTAGCTGTCTGGTAATCCACTGGTATAGGAATGACATTTAAACCCTGCTTTTGAAAAATCTGGACCGATCGGTACATATGGCTAGCTGAGGTAACTAAAAGCCATGGTTTTGCAGGTCTACCTTTTTCAATCTCCGCAATCATAGGTTTGATCAAGATTACATTCTCATAGGTATTACGAGACTGATTTTCGTAATATCCATCTCTACCTGCCAAACCCTGTTCTTGGATGAGTTGTTTAAATGCATCAGCTTCAGATACGCCTCTTGGCGTAATACGCCCAGAAAATCCAGTAAAGATGAAAGGTACATCAGGATATTTCCTAATGAGCTCAAAGGCTTTAGTCACTCTCTCAGCAGATGAATAAATGGAGATCTCGCCGCGATCTACAGCAATTTCCCCTCCCTCAATTGCGCCGCCCAAAATAATGATCCCACCAATTTCATCTGCTGATAATTTTCCAATATCTATCTTCGAAATAGCATTCTCTAGGGGTCTTAGAAAAATCTCAGATGTAGGCAACCATCCAACAATGAGTAAATCTAGAAGCGCTAAGACTAAAAACCGTTTACAAAGATGGGGTTTTCTTAGGCCTAAAAAGAGTAAGCCAAAGAAAATGAAAATAATGACCCAATTCAGGGGCTCAATACAAAACTGCACCGTCTTTGAGAGAATAAAAAAGATCGTATCCATGATTAGTATCGATCTTAACCTGCTTGACAGTCGCTCTCTCAGCAGCCCCTTCAAATTAGCCCTAATATAGGGTCTATGCAAAAAGCACTAGTTTGGCTCCGTCGCGATCTTCGTCTTTATGACAATGCTGCGCTATCCCATGCCCTGAAAGAGGCCAAGCAAGTTTGGCTCGCCTTCATTTTTGATACTGATATTCTCAAGCCCCTCATCCAGGGGGAGTTGGATGCTAAAGGCCTAAAACATGAGCGCCGTGTTGACTTTATTTGGCAAGGCCTAAAACAAATAGATGAGGAACTGCGTAGTTTGGGTGGTGGCCTGATCGTTCGCTTTGGCAAGCCTATTGAATGCATTCCTCAGATTGCTAAGGAACTTGGCGTTGATGCCGTCTTTACTAATCACGACTATGAGCCATCCGCTATTGCGAGGGATAGCTCCGTTAAAACTCTCTTAGAGAAAATGAGCATTCAGTTTGAAGACTTTAAAGATCAAGTCATTTTTGAGAAAAAAGAAATTCTCACCAACTCAAATACTGTGTTTTCTATCTTCACGCCCTATAAAAATAATTGGCTCAAAACGCTGCAAGAAAAAGATTTAGCCGCATATGAATGCAATCCTCAGCCTGGCCAATTTGCCGCTATTCCAAAAAAGCTAGATACCCTGTTCCCCTCTTTGGAATCTATGGGCTTTTGCGCTACTGGCATTGAGGCCTATTTGCCACCTGGCTCTGAGGGCGGACAAGCGTTTCTGGAAGACTTCCTGTCCCGGATTGATCAATACCAAATCGGCAGGGACTTTCCTGCGATTAAAGGTGTTAGCTATTTATCAACCCACTTGCGTTTTGGCATGCTCTCTATAAGAGGACTGGTACGTGAAGCGCATCGTCGCATGCTAGCTGGCAGTATGGGTGCGACGATCTGGTTAAGCGAACTGATTTGGCGTGATTTTTATTTCATGATTTTGGCTAATCACCCAAGACTAGCGGAAGGTGCCTCTTTCAAGCCCGACTATGACAACATTGCCTGGGAAAGCGGCGCCAATGCTAAGAAACTCTTTGCAGCTTGGTGCGAAGGAAAAACAGGTTATCCACTGATCGATGCAGCAATGCATCAACTGAATCAAAGTGGCTACATGCATAATCGTCTGCGCATGGTAGTAGCTAGCTTTCTCACCAAAGATCTCGGCATTGATTGGCGCTGGGGCGAAGCGTATTTTGCCCAGCACCTTAATGACTTCGAACTCTCATCTAATAATGGTGGTTGGCAATGGGCATCTTCATCAGGCTGCGATGCCCAGCCCTATTTCCGGATTTTTAATCCGATTACTCAATCTGAAAAATTTGATTCTGAGGCTAAATTTATCAAGCGCTATCTGCCGCAACTTGAAAAGCTCTCAAAAAAATCAATTCATGCTCCTTGGGAATCTGGCCATATTGAACTTGAGGCTGCTGGTGTAGTGCTAGGCAGAGACTATCCAATGCCTGTGGTTGATCACGATGAGGCCCGTAAGAAAACTTTGGTGCGCTATAGCGTGGTCAAAAAAGTCAACTCCTGAGTGCCTAGCTTCGCTTTTCAGCTAAGATAGGGTATGAGCAAAATCTATGCTGTGGGCGACGTTCAAGGATGTAGCCCATCACTCAAAGCCCTACTAAAAAAGCTTCCCAAAAAATCTAATCTGATTTTTTTAGGAGATTTAGTGAACCGTGGTCCTGATTCGCTTGGCGCCTTAAGGCAACTTAAATCTCTTCAAGAGTCTGGCCGTGCTGAATGCATCTTAGGGAATCATGACCTGCACTTATTAGCCATTGAAGCTGGGCTGCGCAAGGCCAAAGGTTTAGATACGGTGGACGCCATCTTAAAAGCGTCTGATCGCAAAGAACTCATCGATTGGATACGCCATCGCCCGATGGCGCTCAGTAATGGCAAAGTGCTTACAGTGCATGCTGGAGTGCTACCTCAATGGGACTTGCAGCAAACTATTGAATGTGCACAAGAAGTTGAGAAGGCTCTGCGTAGTAAGTCCTATAAAGAATTTTTAGCCAATATGTATGGTAATACTCCAAACAAATGGAGTAATTCTTTAAAAGGTTATGAGCGTTTACGTCTCATCACCAATACACTTACCCGCATGCGTTTTTGCACCCCAAATGGACAGATGGAGTTTGAAAGCAAAGAGGGCTTAGAGAATGGTCCCAAAGGCTACATCCCCTGGTTCAGCACACCTAAACGCAAAACCGCAGACACCCTGATTTACTTTGGCCATTGGTCTACATTGGGCCTACTAAGACATAACAATGTCATTGGACTAGATACTGGTTGTGTGTGGGGTGGCAAATTGACAGCCTTGGAAATTGCCAATACGAATAAAGACTCAAAAGGACTTAAGATTATTCAAGTAGATGGCTATGACCATCCACTCAGAATGTAACTACTGTATCAATGAAGGCTTGATAGTTTATAGTTTTTTAAATGAGCTCTCTGCTGCAGCAATGATGGCATCAACTACTTCATTGTCGTGTGTAATTGAGGTAAATCCAGCCTCGTAAGCTGATGGCGCAAGATACACACCCTCATCTAACATGAGGTGGAAGAATTTCTTAAACGCTTCGATGTCAGATTGAGTCACTGCTTCATAAGAAGTCGGAATCTGGCTGGTGAAGTAAAAGCCGAACATGCCGCCCACGCTATCGACTACAAATGGAATATTTGCTTTATCTGCAGCCTGCTTTAGACCAGTCATTAACTTTTCAGTTTGACCAGTAAGGCACTCATAAAAGCCTGCTCGAGAAATAATCTCTAAAGTCTTGAGGCCCGCTGCCACAGCTACTGGATTGCCAGACAAGGTGCCTGCTTGATAGACGCTTCCCAAAGGGGCGAGCTTGGACATTATTTCTTTTTTGCCACCAAAAGCGGCCATAGGCATGCCACCGCCCATTACCTTACCTAAACAAGTGAGGTCAGGAGTAATACCTTGCAACGACTGAGCACCACCTAAAGCAACCCTAAAGCCAGTCATGACTTCATCGTAAATTAAAACACTACCGTGCTTGCTAGTGAGATTACGGATCACTGATAAAAATTCTGTTGATGGCTTAATCAAATTCATATTCCCAGCAATGGGCTCTATGATTACTGCTGCAATTTGATCACCCTGTTTTTTGAACACCTCTTCAATTGCAGCAACATCGTTATATGGCAACACCAATGTGTGCTTCACTAAATCTTGAGGAACGCCGCCAGAAGACGGGGCATTTTGCGTCGAATCAGCAAAGGTCAATAAGCCAGAACCTGCCTTCACTAAAAGACTATCTGCATGACCGTGATAGCAACCTTCGAACTTGATAATTAAGTCCCGACCGGTATAACCACGCGCAAGGCGCAGAGCACTCATCGTTGCCTCAGTACCGCTTGATACCATTCGTACTTGCTCAACGCTTGGCATTATGGCGCAAATACGCTCTGCAAGCTCAATCTCTCCTTCAGTTGGAGCACCATAACTAAAGCTCGTTTCTGCGGCCCGTTGAACTGCCTCTACTACCTCTGGGTTTGCATGGCCAACAATCATGGGACCCCAAGACATAATCAAATCGATATAACGCTTGTTCTCCGCATCCCAAAAGTAAGGCCCTTTCGCTTTAGTAATAAAGCGGGGTGTACCGCCGACTTGACGAAAAGCCCGAACTGGGGAATTCACACCCCCAGGTATCGTCTTTTGGGCGCGCTCAAATAAAACTTCGTTTTTATCTACTTTTGCCACGATCAATTCCTAATTAAATCGCCATCATTTCAAAATCATCTTTACGAGCGCCACATTCTGGACAAGACCAATTCATCGGCACATCCTTCCAGAGAGTGCCTGGAGTAATACCCTCCTCAGGCAAGCCAGCAGACTCGTCATAGACCCATCCACAGATGAGGCACATATACGTTTTAAATTCCATTAACTAACTCTCCGCTCTATTTCTTCATTAATCACTATATTTTAAAGCACCTAGTCTTCGCTTGAAGAGGAGCGCTTTACATGCATCTCAAATTTAAACAAACGGCATTCGAGTGGGCCATTAAATAATGGGGTGCGCTTAGATTCCTTAATACGCATTTGTCCGGGCAAAGCCATATCAGCAGTCAATACAAAGATATTCCATCCGCCAAAAGCATCTTTCAGGTGCTGACCAAATTGACGCAAGAATTCTACAAACTTGGGATCTTGCTCTTCCTGGGCTTGAAGTTTTTTCAAAGACTCGCGACTAGAGCGCTTGGCACTTTGACGGCCTGTTTCTAAATTCATCTCAAAGCGATTTTCTGGCTCAGCGTCATAGTCAGTATCACCTTCGTCACGGGCATCACGATCTTGACCGCCCCCTCTGCCGCCTTTAATGACAAGGCGCTCGCCATAAGGTGGATTTAATAACATCACACCTTCTTTAGTATTAGTCGGGGGTTTACTTGCCAGAGCATCAACTTGTCGAACAAGCGGTTGATCTGGTAACTGCGCTCTCTGCCAATTAGCTCTAGACATAGAGACTAGTTTTTCATTAATATCACCACCGCTAATTCTCAAGGAATCCACATTGGGATATTGCTTTCGCTTTTCTAGTATTTCTGCAAGCGATGCTTCTTTTAAATTACTCCAACGCTTTTGTTCTGCAGCCTCCTGAAATGGCTTGAGTCTCTGAAAACCAAAACCATTTGCAGAAGTTACTAAGGGGCGATAGGCCAATCTACTAGATTTGCTATCGTCACCATACATTCCAGCCCTGATCGCTCCAGGCGGAATAGACAGGGCTATCTGAGCGGCCTCGATCAAAAAAGTACCGCTGCCACACATTGGATCGAACAAGGACTGGCCTGGCTTCCAACCGGTAATGGACAAAATACCTGCCGCTAAATTCTCTTTAAGTGGTGCATCACCTTTTTCATCACGCCAACCACGCTTGAAGAGCGCTTCACCAGAAGTATCTAAATAGATCGTAATTTGAGTTGCAGTTAAATGTGCTTGTACACGCACATCTGGAAATGCTGTATCAATACTGGGACGATCACCGGTAACATCGCGCAAGCGATCCACGATGGCATCTTTAATCTTTAGAGTGGCAAAGTTCAAACTCTTTAGTGGAGATCGATGGGCAGTCACGTCAACACGCAAAGTCTGCTGAGAGGTAAACCAATCTTCCCAGGCTAAGCCGCTTGCCAATTTATACAGATCTTCTTCTTGTCGATAAGAGGCTTGCGCCATCTGCAATAAAACACGACTGGCAATTCTGGAATGTAAATTCAGGGCCATTGCTGCTGAAATCGGAGCAGCAAGACCAATTCCACCTGTTGGGCTGGTCGGGGTTGGATCAATCACCCAAGTCCCCAAGGCTTTAGAATCGGGGCGCTGAGCAATCTCTGCGAGCTCCTGAGCAAGCGGTACTTCTAAACCGCCTGGACAAACAACAAAAAATCTCATGGGGCTAACAGTCTAAAAAGAGTAATAAAAAATACAGGAGTCGTAATATTGAGTCGAACTCAGGGCTTAAAAATAACTAGAGCAACAATGACTACCAGCAGAATGACTGGCACTTCATTAAACCAGCGATACCAAATACCTGACTTCGTATTCACGCCAGCACGGAACTTCTTGAGTAAGCTATAGCAAATATGGTGGTAAGCAATGAGTAAAAGAACAAAAAATAACTTGGCGTGCATCCAGATATCGCCTGCACCAACGCCAAAGTAAAGCCAAAGTGTTATCCCAAGCAGTAGAGCCGGAACAGCCAAGATAGTCATAAAGCGGTAGAGACGATCAGCCATCCCCAAAAGACGTGCATAAGCATCTGGATTTTTCTCATCAGCCAAGTTCACAAAGATACGGGGCAAATAAAATAAGCCTGCAAACCATGAAGTGATCAAGACGATGTGGAAAGTTTTAACCCAGAGGTAAGGATTCGCCATATTTTTTAACTACGAATTTCGCCATGACCCATAACGATATATTTCAGCGAGGTCAAGCCATCCAACCCAACTGGACCGCGGGCATGTAACTTGTCATTAGAAATACCGATCTCTGCACCCAAGCCATACTCAAAGCCATCAGCAAAACGAGTGCTGGCATTCACCATCACGCTAGCGCTATCAACTTCCCGCAAGAAACGCTCTGCGAGAGCTTTGTTATTAGTAATAATCGCATCAGTATGCTTACTGCCATAGCGCTCGATATGATTCATCGCTTCGTCGATATCAACCACCGTCTTAATAGATAGAATTGGAGCCAAATATTCTGTATACCAATCTTCTTCGGTAGCATCTACCAAACCTTGAAAGCCATTTGACTCAAGCGTTTTACGAGTCAAGCTATCTACCCTTAATTCCACACCTTTGTCTTGGTAGATCTTACAAAGTGTTGGCAATACTTTTTGCGCAACATCTTTATTTACTAAAAGTGTTTCCATCGCATTGCAAGGCGCATAACGCTGAGTTTTAGCGTTATCACAGACTTTTATAGCCATCGTAATATCGGCATCGGCATCAATATAGGTATGGCAGATACCATCCAAATGCTTAATCATTGGTACGCGTGCCTCAGCCATTAGTAAAGCGATTAAACTCTTGCCGCCTCGTGGAACGATGACATCAATATATTGAGTCATGGTGATCATTTCAGCCACAGCACTACGGTCTGTTGTAGTGACGACCTGCACAGCATCCTTAGGCAGACCAGCTGCAGCTAAGCCCTCTTGAATCATTTGCGCCAATAAGGTATTGGAATCGATTGCTTCTGAACCGCCGCGCAAGATTACAGCATTGCCTGATTTCAGACAAAGCGCTGCTGCATCAATTGTGACATTTGGCCGCGACTCATAGATGATTCCAATCACGCCCAGCGGAACGCGCATTTGACTAATCTCAATACCAGAGGCTTGTTTTTGAAAAGCAGAAATCTTTCCAATGGGGTCATCCAAAGAAACAATCTGTTCGAGACCTAGAGCCATCGTTTCGATTGTCTTAGAGGTCATCGTCAAGCGATCCACAAAAGCAGCATCTTGACCATTTGCTTTTGCACGCTCTACATCGATCTGATTGACCTTCTGTATCTCGCCTGCTTTTTGACGAATAAGCTTAGCAATATGCAATAGAGCTTGATTTTTTTGCTCTGATGATGAACGTGCCATTGCACGCGATGCATTGCGTGCTCGCTTACCAATGTCTTGCATCATCTCTTGAATATTTATACTCATCACTACACTCATATTCCTATTTTTTAAACCATTACCGTAATAAATTTCCAAGCAACCGTAAACCATCCCATGGATCGGCCGGCAATTCTGCCGCATGCAAACCCTTCGACTGTCGATCTAAACCTGCAGCAAGCTGCATTGCCCTGCGCAACTTTGGCGCCTGCACCCTTCTGATAGCAGCCGGGTATAAACGCTCTTTATTACCCCAAATCCGATTGGCTCGCATGAGTTGTTGAACGGATTCGCCAGCATCACTTGCAGCCTTCAATTTAGATAGTAGCCGAAGCTCCTCAGTTACGCTCCATAAAATTAATACCAAAGGCTCACCCTCGCCTTTTAAGCCATCTAGCATGCGATTTAACCTTGGTAAATCGCCAGCAAGCATCGCCTCGGTTAATTCAAAAACGTTATAGCGCGCTACCTTCAAAATAGAGGAGCGAATTTGCTCTTCAGTTAACTTACCAGTGGGATATAGCAAGCCTAATTTCAATATTTCTTGATGGGCAGCGATAAGATTACCTTCAACCTGATCAGCAATAAACTCTAAAGCACGCTGGCCCTCAGGTCCAGCCTCAACTTCTTGGCCTTGCTTCTTTAGCCGACCCGCAAGCCATTGCGGTAAGTGACTACGATCCAAGGTATCGACCTGAATAGCCATGCCAGCATCATCTAAAGCGCTAAACCATGCTGATGTCTTAGTTTTTCCATCCAATCTTGGCAGCACAATACAAAACACTGTATCTGGGCCATCTGCACCATCTTGCTGAGAGGCTATTTGTGCTGCAAATTGTTTTAAGGCATCCGCCCCATCGCGACCAGGCTTGCCAGTTGGTATACGTAACTCTACCCATCTCTTATCGCCAAACAAGGACATCGTTTGGCCAGCATTCATTAGGCCGCCCCAGTCAAACCCGCGTTCTTGCAACATCACTTCACGATCAGTAAAGCCTAATTTTTTGGCAGTTGAGCGTAACTGATCCATTGCCTCCATCATTAATAGTGGTTCGTCACCACTAAAAACGTAGAGCGGCAACATAGCGCCACCAGAACTAAGTGATTTGAAGTGCGCTTGCAAAGCATCAACTTTGACCATGCGAGTTCTATATCTATCTTTAGAAAGATCTTGCTTTTGGATTTTTAGCCGCAGCAGAAATGCGACGTAAGATCTGTAAAGCTAAATCTTTACGCATTAGCGTTATAAATTGTTGTTGCTGAACATCGGTTGCTAAAACGGTGGTATTCGAGAAGTCCATATCCCTTGTGATGTAGATCTCACTGTCAGGAACAATATCTGCCCCCGTAATATCATAGGCTCTAAAGGTGACACGAATAGTGAGTCGATAAGCAGAAATTTGACCATTAGAGGTGTAGGCCAAAATTTCTCGGCCGTTAATTTCATTACTAATATCCAAAATTAAGTCTGCGTCTTTAGGATTAATAGCAATCTTTACATCGGTACCCGTCAAAATTGCAGCTTGCAAGTCAGCGCGCAATGGAGGAGATGGAGCGCCTGTAATCGCAATTACCTTAAAAGGTAAATCGACTACGCCACGCATGCGATAGCCACAGGCGATTAATCCGCTCAATGGTGTTGTGGCCATTACACCCAGCAACGTTCGTCGAAGGTGATTTACGCTCATATATTTATTTTCCTTTAGGCCACAATATTGACTAGGCGACCGGGAACAACAATCACCTTCTTAGGTGCACCGCCATTGAGAGCCTTAATTGCAGGTTCACTTTGTAATGCTAAAGCCTCGACCTGCTCTTTGCTAGCATCTGCCGGAATACGAATATCACCACGCAACTTGCCATTAATTTGCAGCATCACAGTGATTTCAGTTTGAACTAGCGCAGCTTCATCAACCATAGGCCAAGGTGCATCTAGGAGTGGGCCAAAGGTCTTTACGTAACCCATATCTTTCCAGAGCACATGGGTTAAATGAGGAACTACGGGATATAGAATGCGCAACAAAATACTTAAGCACTCACGCAATACTGAAGTGCTAATCGCAGTATCTTGGCCTAACTTGATTGGCTCTAGTACATTAAGCATCTTCATCGCCGCAGAAACTACCGTGTTGTATTGGCGGCGCTGATAGTCAAAATTAGCCTGTTTCAAAATAGTATGCACTTCGCGGCGCAGTTCTTTATCAGCACCACTCAAATTATTAGGTGCAGAATCTTGTGCATCACGAATAGCGTCAGCCTGACTACTCGAGTAGAGCCAAACACGGCGCAAGAAGCGTGAAGCGCCTTCAACACCAGCACCAGACCATTCCAACTGCTGCTCAGGTGGCGCTGCAAACATAACAAATAAGCGTGCAGTATCAGCGCCGTACTCATCTATCAAGGCTTGGGGATCTACCCCATTATTCTTGCTCTTGGCCATCTTCTCAACACCACCTACAACTACGGGAGAATTTGATGCGTCACCTTTTAACTTGGCACCTTTTGGTCGGCCTTTTTCATCAAGCTCTAATTCAACGTCTAAAGGATTGAGCCAAGTTTTCTTACCAGAAGCATCTTCAGAGTAATAAGTCTCATTCAGAACCATGCCCTGAGTTAATAGATTCTGAAATGGCTCATCAAAAGTAATGAGATTGAGGTCACGCATGACCTTCGTCCAAAAACGCGCATAGAGCAAGTGCAAAATCGCATGTTCAATGCCGCCAATATATTGATCCATTGGCATCCAATACTCATTACACGCATCTACCATCGTTTTAGCATTGGGGCCGGTATAGCGCATGAAGTACCAAGACGAATCTACAAAGGTATCCATGGTGTCAGTTTCGCGGCGTGCAGGCTTGCCACACTTGGGGCACTTTACATTTAGAAAATCTGCACGCTTATTTAATGGGTTCCCACTACCATCTGGCACACAATCTTCTGGCAACACCACTGGTAAATCAGATTCAGGCACCGGCACAGCCCCACAACCAGGATTTGTATCATCGCCACAATGAATAATCGGTATTGGGGTTCCCCAATAACGCTGACGAGAAATACCCCAATCACGCAAACGATAGGTAGTCTTGATTTCACCAATACCCATCTTTTCTAAATCTTTAGCGACAGCGCTGACTGCCTCCTCATGCGAAAGACCATCGTATTGATCACTATTGAAACAAACCACGCCTTCTTTTTGAGCGTACCAATCCTCCCAGCGACTGGAATTAAAAATGGGTGACTCGCCTTTGAGCGCAATCACTTGTTTAATTGCTAGGTCGTATTTATTCGCAAAAGCAAAATCACGCTCATCGTGGGCGGGCACACCCATCACAGCACCATCGCCATAAGACATCAACACATAATTACCAACCCAAACGGGCACTGGCTCATGAGTTAAGGGGTGTGTAACATAAAGGCCCGTAAACATCCCCTCTTTTTCTTGAGTGGCTAGGTCAGCCTCAATCACACTACCCGTTTTGCATTTCTCAATAAAGGCGGCTAGCGCTGGATTATCAGAGGCTGCTTTAGCCGCCAAAGGATGTTCTGCAGCCACGGCGCAAAATGTGACGCCCATGATGGTGTCAGCTCGAGTCGTGAAAACATACAAAAGGCCGTCTTGAATAAACTTGCCATGATCATCGGCGATTTCATGCTTGAAAGCAAAACGTACACCATGGCTTTTACCAATCCAATTCTGTTGCATGGTTTTGACACGCTCAGGCCAACCCAAATTATCTAAACCGGAAAGTAATTGATCTGCATACGCAGTAATGTTGAAGTAGTAACCAGGGATTTCGCGTTTTTCAACTAATGCGCCAGAGCGCCAGCCACGACCGTCGATGACTTGCTCATTTGCCAGTACTGTTTGATCAATTGGGTCCCAATTCACGACTTGGGTTTTGCGATAAGCAATGCCCTTTTCGAGCATCTTTAAAAAGAGCCACTGGTTCCAACGATAGTAATCTGGACTGCAGGTAGCAACTTCACGTGACCAGTCAATAGCAAGTCCCATCGCAACCATTTGCTTTTTCATATAAGCAATGTTGTCGTAAGTCCATTTAGCTGGCGGCACTTTATTCTGAATGGCTGCATTTTCAGCAGGCATGCCAAAGGCATCCCAACCCATTGGCATTAAAACGTTATAGCCCTGCATACGAAGTTGACGAGCCATGACATCATTAATAGTGTAGTTACGTACGTGCCCCATGTGCAACTTACCGGATGGGTAAGGCAACATAGAACAAGCGTAATACTTTGGTTTTTTCTTCCCAGAGGGATCTACCGCATTCTCAGAAACTTGATAGACTTGCGCGCCTTCCCAATCAGCTTGTGCAGCCGCCTCAATCCTGCGGTAGTCGTAATCCTTACTCATTCAAGACAACTCTTTTCTTCTATTTTGATGGATTGGCTAATTAGTGACTGTTAGCTCTTATTTACGCAAACCTAAAACATCTTGCATGTCATACAAGCCAGAAGCTTGGGTTTGCAAGAAGCGTGCAGCTCGTAATGCGCCCTGCGCATAAGATTGGCGACTGGAGGACTTGTGACTAATTTCAATGCGCTCACCATCACCCGCAAACAAAACTGTGTGATCGCCAACAATATCGCCACCTCGAATGGTTGCAAACCCGATCGAACCTTCTTTGCGTTCGCCAGTATGGCCTTCGCGCGTATACACAGCAAGGTCATCCAACTTTTTACCTAAAGCCTCAGAAATCACTTCGCCCATCTTGAGCGCAGTACCTGAAGGCGCATCTACTTTATGACGATGGTGGGCTTCAATAATTTCAATGTCATATCCTTGATTGAGCATCTTGGCGGCAATCTCAAGTAATTTAAATGTGGCATTCACGCCAACACTCATATTGGGAGCAAAGACAATCGCTAACTTTGCAGATGATTTTTTAAGACCATCGATTTGCTCGACACTCAAACCCGTTGTGCCAATAATCATTTTGGTACCTAATTTCTCAGCAAGAGCTAAATGCGCCATCGTACCTTCAGGCCTAGTAAAGTCAATCAGAAACTCTGCATTTGCTAAAACCTGAGCAATGTCAGCTGAAATTATTACGCCTGTTTTTTTGCCCAAGAATGCAGCAGCATCCTCACCCAATTGAGGGCAAGAAGCATGTTCAAGCGCACCAACTAATTGGGCGTCAGGGGTATTGAGCACGGCCTCAATCAACATCTTGCCCATACGACCAGTTGCTCCAGCGATTGCAATCTTCATCATGTGTTTCATCACTTCAAATTAAAGGTGGATACAGACCTCATTGGGTATTAACGCAAAAATCATTATTACTGTTTAGTCTCTGTTGCTTGTGGAATATTCATAGCGCCAGGCCCTAAAGTTTCTGCTGCTGGTGCAACTTGTGCATCACCTGGCTGTTTTGAAAAGCTAAAATAATCCCAAAATGAACCCTTGCTTGCGGGAGGCACTGCTGGTATGGCCGCGCCCTTCGCTAAGTTATCTGTTGGGCTCGGAACCAGTAACTCTGGTTGCTGTAATCGAGGTGTTACTGGCGGTTTATTAGACCCCGTAAAGATATCCCAGAATGAGCGCTTAACTTTGGCATAGCCATCAATCTCTGCAACCAACTCAATATCTGTTGGTAAGGCATCACCCTCAAACTTAACGACTTTATCGCCATCAAAAAAGACAGTAACGCGACGCTCTTTAGTAAGAGCTTGATTTTGACGCTTGAATTCGAAGATGTAGTCCCAGCGATTAACGTGAAAATAGCTCGCTAACAAAGGTGTGCCTAAAATTTGACGGACTTGTTCTCGACCCATACCTAATTGCAATTTCGAATATTGCTCGCTAGAAATAAAATTACCCTGAACAACATCTGGAACATAAGGTCTAAATACTTTATTTACCCAGGCCCGTTGGGTATCGTCAACTGCAGACGTACAAGCAGAAAGTCCCAGCAAAGCAGCTATAGCAAAAGCAGCTAACCCAAGGCGAGATGGGGTAGAAACCCCCTTAAAACGAGGATTCAAAAAACAACTAAAAAGTTCAAGGCAATTTCGCATGGCTAGCCGTATCATTAAGACATTGATTTTAGCTCCCAAAGCCATGAATACGAACCAAAACCCTACCCCCGCAGATTTGCGCGACATTGGCCTAAAAGCCACCGGTCCACGCATGAAAATTCTGGATTTTTTTCATCAGAATGGTGGTACCCACTTTAGTGCTGAGGACGTCTTTATGGCCCTAGCTAAAGATGACCAAGAAATTGGCCTTGCTACGGTCTATCGTGTACTTACCCAATTTGAGCAGGCCGGACTACTGCTCCGCAGCCATTTTGAGTCTAGCAAAGGGGATAGTAGGGCGATCTATGAGCTTAATGAGGGTCAACACCACGACCATCTGGTTTGTCTGGATTGTGGCCATGTTGAGGAGTTTGTAGATGAGGCTATTGAGAAGAGGCAGCGGGATATTGCTAAAAACCTAGGATTTAAGCTCCAGGAGCATTCTTTAGCAATGTATGGCCACTGCCAAAAGAAAAATTGCCGAAATAAGCAAAAATAAGCACTTTTACCCTGCCCACAGAAGAAAAAGACCTCAATTTGAGGTCTTTTTTGCTTTCAAGCCAGCTTGGCTTACTTCACAGCCATCAGTGCCTCGGCTGCATTCAGCATTTGCACTGAATAACCCCATTCGTTGTCATACCAAGCCAATACTTTGACCAACTTACCGTCAGCAGAAACACGGGTCTGTGAGGCATCGTAAATACTTGGGCGAGGGTCGTGATTGAAGTCGATCGAAACAAGGGGTAAGGTATTAAAGCCCAATATTCCCTTAAGCTCACCTTCGCTGGCAGCCTTCAGGACGGAATTAACTTCATCTAGGCTAGTAGCACGGCTTGCTGCAAAAGTTAAGTCCACTACGGAAACGTTAATCACTGGCACGCGCATCGCAAAACCATCAAAACGCCCTGCCAAAGCTGGCAACACCAAACCAATTGCCTTTGCTGCACCAGTTTTCGTTGGAATCATACTGCTCACTGCGGAACGCGCGCGACGCATATCTTTGTGATACACATCAGTTAAAACCTGGTCATTAGTGAATGCATGGATAGTCGTCATCAAACCAGACTCAATGCCAATTTTTTCTAATAGTGGCTTGACCAATGGCGCCAAACAGTTTGTGGTGCAGCTTGCATTAGAGACGATCACATCACTTGGCTTTAATACATTTTGATTAACGCCATAAACAATAGTTGCATCTACATCTTTTTCTCCAGGAGCAGAAATCAATACTTTCTTTGCGCCCTGCGCAATATGAATCATGGCTTTTTCTTTAGAGGTAAATTTACCAGTGCACTCTAAAACTAAACCTACGCCTAATTCACCCCATGGAGTTTCTGCAGGGTTACGAGTGCAGAACATTTTGATGCGATCACCATTAACCACCATGTAATCGCCGTCTACTGAAACGTCTGCCGGAAAGCGCCCGTGTGCTGAGTCATACTGGGTAAGGTGGGCATTGATGGCAATATCACCCATCGCATTGATCGCTACGATCTTGATATCACGCCGAGGCTTACCGTTGACCTGATCTTCATACAGAGCACGCAATACCATGCGCCCGATACGTCCATAACCATTAATTGCGACACGAATTGTCATTTGTTACCCCTTACTAATTTTAAATTCTTTACGATTATTTCTTCGCGATACATTGCTTGGCAGTCTTTGCAATTTGATCCACTGTTAAACCAAAATATTCATACAGCTGGCCCGCAGGCGCTGACTCACCAAATGTATCCACACCATGCACTGCTGCACAAGCATACTTCCACCAGAAATCCGTTACGCCTGCTTCAACAGCAATGCGCGGGATATGCGCTGGTAACACTTTTGATTTATATGCAGCATCTTGCTGATCAAAGACCGTGGTAGATGGCATTGAAACCACCCGAATGCCATAGCCTTCTTTTTCTAAACGCTCAGCAGTTTGTAGTGCCAAAGCAATTTCAGAGCCAGTGGCGATGATGACTGCATCTATCTTTCCAGATGGATGGTCACGCAATACATACCCGCCACGTGCAATATTCTTAATTTGTTGGCTATTACGAGTAACGAATGGACAGTTCTGACGACTGAAGATCAAGGCGCTAGGGCCATTCTTGCGCTCAATGGCAGAACCCCAAGCTACAGCGCTTTCAGTGGTGTCACAAGGACGCCAAACCATGAGATTTGGGATCAGGCGCAAGCTGGAAAGATGCTCTACAGATTGATGTGTTGGGCCATCTTCACCAAGCCCAATAGAGTCATGAGTGAAGACAAAAATACTACGCAATTTCATCATTGCAGCCATCCGTAAAGCATTGCGACTGTAATCTGAGAAGGTTAAAAAGGTACCTCCAAATGGAATGTACCCGCCATGTAAAGCAATGCCATTCATGATGGCGCTCATGCCAAACTCACGTACACCGTAATTAATGTGATTACCCCATTGATCACCACGCACAGCTTTACATGCAGACCAATTAGTTAAGTTAGAACCCGTTAAATCAGCAGAGCCTCCCATAAATTCTGGCAACACTGGCGCTAAAGCTTCGATCGCGTTTTGACTGGCTTTACGTGTAGCAACCGTCTCTGCTTTCGATTGGCAGATTTTTAAATAGGCATTTAATGTTGAAGAAAAATCTTTTGATAGATCACCTTGCATGCGACGCTGCAATTCTGAGGCGAGCTCTGGAAATTTACTTTTATATTTCTGAAACTCTTTATTCCACTCATGCTCAGCTGCTTGACCACGCTTTTTAAAATCCCAAGCAGCGTAAATATCTTTTGGAACCTCAAAAGGTGCATACGGCCAATTCAAAGCAACCCGGGTTTCTGTAATTTCAGCGGCACCTAGTGGTGAGCCATGAACTTTATCGCTGCCAGCCATATTCGGCGAGCCCTTACCAATGGCGGTCTTACAGCAAATCAGAGTAGGCTTATCGCTCTTTTTAGCCTTAGCAATAGCATCTGATACAGCCTTTGCATCGTGGCCATCAACATTACGAATGACGTTCCAGTGGTATGCCTCAAAGCGCTTCGGCGTATCTTCGTTAAACCAAGAAACGACTTTGCCATCAATCGAGATGCCATTGTCATCCCAAAATGCAATCAACTTGTTGAGTTTCAATGTGCCAGCTAGCGAACAAACTTCATGACTAATGCCTTCCATCAAACAACCATCACCTAAAAATACATAGGTGTAGTGGTCAATGACTTTATGGCCAGGGCGATTAAATTCTTCTGCTAATAATTTTTCCGCAAGTGCCATACCTACTGCATTGGCAATGCCTTGACCAAGTGGCCCAGTCGTTGTTTCGACGCCGGGTGTAATTCCATACTCAGGATGCCCTGGGGTTTTACTATGCAATTGACGGAAGTTCTTCAACTCTGCAATAGGCAAGTCATAACCTGAAAGATGTAAGAGTGAATACAACAACATCGAACCGTGGCCATTAGATAAGACAAAACGATCACGATCAATCCAATGCGGATCGGTTGGATTATGTTTTAGATGTTCATTCCAAAGTCCCACAGCAATATCTGCCATACCCATTGGCATGCCGGGATGGCCTGAATTTGCCTGTTGAACTGCATCCATAGATAAAGCACGAATTGCGTTGGCCATGCGGATTTGAAGGTTTGACATCGTAAAATTGTTCTCGAGGAAAATAAATTGGCTATATTGCAGTAATGCCTCAATTTTATCTTCCCGGGCCATGGGAATCCCAAAAGCCAACAACCCTCACCACTGAGGTCGCCCATCACTTACGTGTCCGGCGCATCCAAGTTGGGGAGTCCTTTCCCGTATTTGATGGAAAAGGCCAGGTGGCCCAAGCTGAACTGCTCTTATTAAGCGGAAAAACGGGGCAAGTTCAGCTCAGCAATATCCATATCGATATCCACCGCGAGACCGCTTATGCCCTTAGCCTAGTCCAAGGCTTGGCCGGCGGCGACAAAATGGACTGGATTATTGAGAAGGCGGTTGAAACTGGAGCCCAGATTATTGCGCCCATACAGTGCGAACGCTCAATCTTGAAACTCACACGCCCTAGCGATCAGGAGCGCGCCCAAAAGCGTCTTGCCCATTGGGAGGCAATTGTGCAAGCAGCATGCGAGCAATGTGATCGAACTGTATTTGCTACCTTAACGCCCATTCAAACTTTTGAAGCTTATTTAAAAGTAAATCTAAAGCCAAGCTTAAAGCTTCTCTTAAGTCCTGATGCAACTAAAAGTATGTATTCGGTTCTGATGGAAAATGCCCCGCAAGACATTGTCTTAATGATTGGGCCCGAAGGTGGCCACTCTCCAGAGGAAGAGGCGCAAGCAGAAGCGGCGGGCTACCAAATCGTTTCTCTGGGAGAGCGTGTACTCAGAACTGAAACCGCCGGAACCGTTGCGATTACAGCCGTTCACAGCATCTGGAGTCCTGAAATGCAAAATCGCCTCAAATAGAGGCGATTCCAGGGGTTCAGGCTACTTTAGCAATTAAGCAAAAGAGTAAAAGACCCGATAAGGCGTGCGGCGCTCAGCCCAAAAATCTACAGCGTCACGGAAAACATCTAAAAGAGTTTCACGTGCTTCTTTATCGAATTTTTGAGTACAAGGCAAGCCTTCAAGCACGACAACAAATCCAGGCTGTTGACCAGTCTTATCAATTGTTGTCGTCAATGCGTCTAACAAAGGGTCAAAATTTTTGGCCTGTTGTTTTGTAAATGAGTAAGCAATCGCGATGGCTTCTAATACTTCACCTTTAGTCATGGCATTTGCGCAATTTGCATAAATGAAATGCTGACCGAGCTCAGTAGCGGCCTCCTGAAGATCTGGAGTACGGAACGCACGAATAGATTGCACGATGTTAGTGCGCACACTGCGCAACATTGCCGGCGGTCCGGCATCGCGAACGGCCAAGGCGGCACGCCAAGAAGCAGTCACTTTTTTCCCCGAAACTTGATTTGCTGCATAGGTTTGTAAACGAGATAAACCACCCTGGGCGTAAATATTGGCAGCAGATGATTCAGTCTCAAGTCGATCATTACTGTCCCAACTTTCAGCACGGCTATGTTCTTCGAAGCTGGCTAAATCGGTATTGTCAGTGCGATTATTCATGATGGGTGCTAGGTTACCCGTAACACGCCACCAAATCAAGTCCAAATACAGTGCATTTTATATAAACGATTGATTTATATAGGATAAATATATGTAAGTTATTACTAACTTACATATATTTAAATGGCTTAGGCGATACCTCTAGCGTTGCTAGCAGCCTCTACCACTGCCAAAGTTGTCACATTCACAATCCTGCGAACGGTTGCAGCTGGAGTCAAAATGTGAATTGGCTTTGCCACGCCCAATAACAAGGGTCCAATAGCAATTCCGTTACCTGCTGCTGTTTTTAATAAATTATAAGAAATGTTAGCGGCATCAATATTGGGTAGAACTAAGAGATTTGCATCGCCCTTCAATGGGGATGAGGTTACCGCACCCGCACGAATAGTTGCATCCAAGGCGCTGTCGCCATGCATTTCACCATCCACCTCCAAGTCAGGAGCTGCTTTTTGAATGAGGGCCAATACTTCCCGCATTTTGATGGCGGAAGGGGCATTACTCGATCCAAAGTTAGAGTGGGAAAGTAGCGCCACCTTTGGAATTAATCCAAGTTTGCGCATTTCGCTGGCAGCCATCAAAGTTAACTCAGCCAACTCTTGCGCTGTTGGATCAATATTAATATGCGTGTCCACTAAGAATACTTGGCGACCTGGAAGAATTAATCCAGACATTGCGCCATAGACATTTGCACCTGGCTCACGACCAACCACTTCATCAATATATTTCAGATGCGTTGCAGAATTGCCAATCGTTCCGCAAATCATGCCGTCAGCCATACCCTTAGTGATCATGATTGAGCCAATCAAACTATTGCGACGACGCATCTCGAGTTTTGCAAAAGACTCTGTAACGCCCTTGCGCTCCATCAGACCTAGATAGATTTGCCAGAAATCACGGAAACGCGTATCGCTTTCAGGATTAACGATCTCGAAGTCATCGCCCGCCTTCATGCGCAAGCCAAATTTTTCAATACGGTGTTCGATCACAGCTGGGCGACCAATCAAAATCGGAGTAGCAAGGTGCTCATCAATAATGATTTGGACAGCA
>CAIUOP010000021.1 GCA_903900805.1 uncultured beta proteobacterium
TGCGCTTGAAAGTTACGAGAGGGCATGTGAATTAAATCCTCAGATTGATTACTTGCTTGGAATTAAGCTTCAGTTAAAGCTATCTTTGTGTGATTGGAGCAATTTAGAAGAAGCGCTTGCACTTTGTGCGATTGGAATTAATGCACAAAAGCCTATTGCTGATTCATTTACGGCACTAATGCTTTTTGACAATCCGAAATTGCATTTACTGTCAGCAAAGGCTCATGTATCTAATCAATTTTCTTCGGATCAATCACTAGGTGCAATACCCAAGCGTGAGCCGAGAGCAAGAGTCCGAATTGGATATTACTCAGCAGATTTGTACTACCACCCGGTGTCGATATGGCTGGCAGAGCAGCTAGAGAACCACGACAAGAGTAAGGTGGAGCTGTACGCGTTTTGCTTGAAGTCTGTGCAAGACCCGATGAGGGACAGGCTAGAGGCGGCGTTTGATCAATGGATTGATGTTCAAAGCATATCGGATCTGGAGATTACTCAGTTGTCTCGAGAGCTGGGTATTGATATTGCGATTGATTTAAATGGTCATACGGCAGATGGCCGAACCGGCATCTTTGCTGCAAGAGCTGCTCCTATTCAGCTGAGCCACTTGGGCTTTCCTGGCTCGATGGGTGCGGATTACATTGACTATATGTTTGGTCAAACACTTAGCTCAGAAGAATATGTAGAAGAGCTAGCAAGTACTAGGCAATTCTTTACTGAGAAGATTGCTTACGTGCCCTACATCTATACCTACGACAGGCAACGCCAGTTGAGCGATGAGCCTTTAACGAGAGCGCAGTTTGGACTGCCAGAGAAGGGGTTTGTCTTTACGTGTCAAAACGGCTGTCAGAAGGTAATGCCCGAAGTCTTTGACATTTGGATGGAGATCTTAAAAGCAGTACCAGGCAGTGTGTTGTGGTTATTGAAGCCCAACGAGACGGCGGTGACGAATTTGATCAATGAAGCCAAAGCGCGGGGAGTTGAAGCTGAGCGCCTGATCTTTACGGCGCGAGAAGTCGTCTCAATCGATCAAGAAAGAGCAAGGATAGGAAAGTACTTGGCCAGTTACAAGTTGGCGGACCTGTTCCTTGATACATGGCCATACAACGCTGGGACAACTGCAATTGATGCATTGTGGGCGGGCTTGCCTGTGCTGACTAAGACGGGAGAGGCGATAGTTGCCAGGATGGCAGCGGAGGCTCTAAGGGCGCTAGAGGTGCCGGAGCTAATTACGCGAACGCCGCAGGCGTACCAAGAGCTGGCGATAGAGCTGGCTCACAGCCCAGACAAGTTAAAGCAGCTTAAAGAGAAGGTGCAAAGAAATAGGTTGGCGAGTGCGCTGTTTGATCCTGTGGCGAACACTCGCCACATTGAGAATGCTTATCTTGAGATGTACAGAAGGTATCAAGAGAGCATTGCGCCTGAGGACTTTTATACCGAAGAGAAGACAAAAATTTTCGTCATTAATTAAAAGACGACAATCATGGAATATGTCAAAAATTAAAAACCAATATAAAAATCCCTTTTTAAAAACTCAGGCATTAAGTGAGAATCAAAAAAAGCTATTGAATAAGGCTGTTCAGCTACAGCAAATAAATAATTTATTTGAGGCGAAAATTATTTGCAAAACAATTCTCGATGCAGAACCAAATAATGCAGAAGCAAATCATTTACTTGGCGTTATTTTTCTTCAATTTGATGATTATTCTGGAGCAATAGAATTATTTAATAAGGCAATAATATCGAATTCAAAGAATGCAATTTATTATTCTAACAAGGGTACAGCACTTCAAAAACTAATGAAATTCGATGAGGCAATATCATGCTTCGACAAAGCTATTGCATTAAAATCTGATTATATGACTGCACTTTACAACAGAGGAAACTTGAGGTTTGAGTTAAAACA
>CAIUOP010000022.1 GCA_903900805.1 uncultured beta proteobacterium
ACTTGAGGTAACGCGACTGAGACTTTAAAAATTGAGGGTGACTTAAGGGAATGACATCCATGACCGTTGCAAGCAATGGCTTATTCGCAATCGGAATAAATTGATCGGTTGCATGAATTAAATCCACATTCTTAAAAAATGCTTCAGACTGAATATGGCTTAGAGCGCCCATGACATGCCTTGAATAGCTTGGCAGGAGTGTGGCACCACATTGGCTTTGTAATTGCCCAAATGAATAAGGTGCAAGCGAAGGCGGGTTTGAGAGTTTCGGGTATTGCTTTAATAGCTCCTGGCAATATTGACCAATGCCATCAATACCATCTTTTTTGGTGTCATTTAAACCTCTATCAAGCAGGGTGGTCCCAAATGCAACTTTCACACGCAAGCCCTAGGCAGCATTGCTCGATGCGGCATTGAGCATTTGCTTGAAAGTATTTTCTAAAGCCGGTATCTGCAGCGACAACCCACTAGTAGCTAATAAACTCTTCAGTTTTTCGGGGCTGCCCACCATGCGATGGACCTCACTCGCGCGAACAAAATCTGGATTAACGCGGATTTCAATATTGTGACCTGTAATTTGTTTTAGGGTGTCCATCACAAGCTGTAATGAGCGAGCTTGTCCAGAGCACACATTATAAATTTCATTTGCTTTACCTAAATTCAATAATTCAAGATAGGCCTCACAAATCATATTGACGTCATTAAATTCACGTTCAATATTGAGATTGCCTAATTCAATAAAAGGTTTACGTTTGGCAAAGTGATCAACTAGTTTTGGAATTAGAAAATTTCCTTTTTGTCCAACGCCGGTGTAATTAAATGGCCGGGCAATCACAATAGGTAAGCGATTGAAAAAAGTCTTCGCCATTTCTTCCATTGCCACTTTGCTAGTAGCGTAATGATCAATCGGAGTTAAGGTTTGATCTTCAAGGGATAAGTGATTAGCACTGTTGCCATAAACCGTAGCACTACTGGCTAGCAAAATTTTCTTTGGAACAGTTTCTAGTTTGGTCAGGGCTTGTAATAAATTGCTTGTTCCTAAGGCGTGGACTCGATAAAAAGCCTCATTATCTTTAGAGGCTACAAAGCTAATTCCTGCAAGATGGGCTACATAGTCGGGCTTTGCTGCTAAGACCTCTTTCTCTAATGCTTCTTCGCTATTTAGATTGGAGGCAAGTTCAACCACCTTTAGACCAGACTTTTGGGCAGCGTCCTTCAAATAAAGACCTGTAAAGCCCTTAGCGCCAGTAATGAGGATGGTTGGTGAGTTCAAATGGTGTTTTGCTGACTTCAAAATTGAGTTGAAAACAGTGTAATCCTGCTAAAGCAGTCATTTTGCCGTAAATTTGCTTTGAACCCCTAAAATAGGGCGCATACAGAATATGCAAAATATGACCCAAACTCCCGTAGCTTTCCAGCGCTCTATCCTCAGATGAATTTGCTAGTCAAATCAGGTCAAATGCCATTCTTTGGCTCTTTCGAACGCTTTTTTGCTGGATTTGGTCTGCTTTGTGCGTTTATAGCCAGTTTGGCGGTTTTGGGCAACGATGCTTATTACTTTGCTCATCATGGACTTACGCCCTCAGTAGTCTTATTCCTTTTGGCATTCATCATTGGGCTTTCATTAGAAGTCTGGGGTCTTGCTTTAGTTGTTGCTTTGCTACCCTTAACGGCAGGCATTCCTAATCTACTAACCACGCTATTAGGTGCAAATGCGCTAGCAATGCAAAACCCGGGCCTAGATTTGGTGGCTGGACTGCTTCTTGCTCATTTGCTCAAAGTAGTGATGAGTAAAGTTCGCCAAGATCAAGGCCCACTAAACGAGCAGAGCTCCTGGCTTGCATCATCACCTTGGCCTTTGGGTTTAGTGATGTTAGTGATCACAGCCTCAGTTGTTCTGGCAATTTCTAGAAATATTTACTTATCAGCAGGCTCTACTTCTCTCCGGGGGGTGGTATTTAATCTAATGCACTTTCGTCCTATGGACTGGCGTGCAGACTATTTACCTTTGGGCAATTGGGTAGCATATGCCCTTGCTGTAGGGCTCATCATCCTAGTGATTGCAAAACTAAAGTCTATTGATTCTGAAAAGAGGAATTCATGGATTTTTCGCTCACTCATGTTGGGCTTGGCTATTTCGGCCGTCACGGGATTAATTCAAGCGGCAACAGGTCTAGGCTTATCTGAGGCGCAGTTGCAATTTCGTAAAGATGCCTTTGGTTATGCAGCCATAGGATTGCAGCCAGATTTGCATGCTTTTGCTGCCCATATGCTCTTAGGTGTTGTAGGTCTTTGGGGATACATTTTAGTTTGTAAGAGCAAATCTGAGAGGCTCTGCATCCTAATCCTCTTTTTGCTTTGCA
>CAIUOP010000023.1 GCA_903900805.1 uncultured beta proteobacterium
CAGTGCGTTGTGGTCTAACTCGATAACAGCGGCTGCATCTTTACTACCGTAAACGATTCCCGGAGTTTTTCCGGAATTGCGCAGACGGCGGCTCGCACCCGTTCCCTGTACGCTTCTTTCAAAGGCTACTACTTTCATAATGAATTCCCTAGTTAAGGTTAATTTCCGTTCGCGACCAAACAGAAAAGCCTTTGATTATATCTTGGGAAGGAGGATTTTTGCCTACAAATGCTTGAAAAACGCCTAAGAACTGCCCAAAAACGGGGTAAAACAGGGATTTTTCGCCTATTCGGCAAACATCGACATTACCGAGTCGCCCTTGCTGATACGGGAAAGGGTTTCCGCTAGAAGGGGAGCTACTGTCAATTGACGAATTTTGGCCACTTTCATGGCTTCAGGAGTCAATGGAATGGTATCGGTCACGACTAATTCATCGAGTTCAGAGGCCGCTATACGAGCGACTGCACCACCCGATAGAACTGCATGAGTACAGTAGGCAGTAACACCCTTAGCGCCACGCTCTTTAAGCGCTTCAGCGGCTTTACAGAGCGTCCCACCGGTATCAATGATGTCATCCATGATGACGCAATGGCGGCCTTCAACTTCACCAATCAGATGCATAACTTCAGATACATTTGCCTTGGGGCGGCGTTTATCAATAATTGCCAAATCAGTACCAAGTTGCTTGGCCATAGCGCGAGCACGAACTACACCGCCAATATCTGGCGAGACGATGATGAGATCTTTTTGGGTCTTCTGAGCCTCTAGGTCAGCCAAGAGTACTGGTGAGGCATAAATATTGTCTACTGGGATATCAAAGAAACCTTGGATTTGATCAGCGTGCAGATCCATTGTGAGCACTCGCTCAATACCAGCAACCGACTGAAGCATATTGGCGATGATGCGGGCGGAGATTGCAACTCGGGCAGAGCGTGGGCGGCGGTCTTGGCGGGCATAGCCAAAGTAAGGAATCACGGCAGTGATACGACCAGCTGACGCTCGCTTAAGAGCATCAATCATGATCATGAGCTCCATTAAGTTATCGTTGGTTGGCGCGCAGGTTGATTGAATCACTACAACATTTTTGCCGCGGACATTTTCTTGAATTTCGACTTGGATCTCGCCATCTGAGAATCGGCCTACAAAGGCTTTGCCCATAGTGAGCTTTAGCTCTTTGGCAACAGCCTCTGCCAAAATGGGATTTGCATTACCTGTGAATAGGGTCAGTAAATCTGAGTGGGTAGGGGCAGTCATAGGGTCAAGGGCTTTGTCGGGTCAAAAGGTTATCTTTATCATTTCTTCAGTATTTGGCAGGGGAAGAAGGATTCGAACCTTCGCATGCTGGAATCAAAATCCAGTGCCTTAACCAGCTTGGCGATTCCCCTACAGGTCATTCTGAAGAAATCAAATTGTAAGCGGGATTTTTATTTAAGCCCCGAACAATCCGACCTACCCATCCCTCTGGAAGAGTTTGCAAAAGATTTTCTAGTTTTGCGGGATTGGTCTTAGGGTCTAAGACGGCAAAAACGCTACTTCCAGAGCCTGACATTCGGGGCTCAGAGCCCGGTACTGCATGGCTAATCCAATCTAAAGCTTGCTTCACTTCAGGACAAATCCGCATCGCTACTGCCTGGCAATCGTTTGACAAGTCCGACCATGGCGATGCAAGAAAGCCATCAATTGTAATCTGAGCGTGATTTCGGGTCAATTCTGAGGCTTGAAAAATGCTTACTGTGGCAATTCCTTGCCGGGGAAAAATAACCAAAAAATCACGATTTTCGAGCTCAATGCCTTGGATTTTTTCGCCTATTCCTTCTACAAAAGCATTTTGGCCATAGATGAAAAAGGGTACATCTGCTCCAAGTTGCAGACCTAAACTGGCTAAAGTTTCCTTATCCAACTGGAGATTCCAGAGTGTATTAAGTCCAATCAAGGTACTTGCTGCATCTGAGGACCCGCCACCTAATCCAGCGCCTATTGGAATTTCTTTTTGAAGGCTGATTTCAACCCCGCCCTCAAACTTGCAAAAATCTTTTAATAATTTTGCCGCGCGCACAACTAAATCTTGTCCTGGTGGTATGCCAGGTAGCATGTCGATTCGACGCACTATATTTTCTTGGGTGGCTTTTAAAGTAATAATGTCGCACCAGTCAATCAGTTGAAAAACAGACTGAAGTAGGTGATAGCCATCGGCCCTGCGTCCAACGATATGGAGAAAAAGATTGAGCTTTGCTGGTGAACGTAGCAACAAAGTTGGTTTAGTCATTTGGACGATCAAAAACTAAACGAATATCAATCGACCCAATGTTAGAGCTCCGAGTCATCATCAGTTTATCTAGACGCATATTATTTCCCCAGGTATAGACTAATTCCCAGCCATCCTGATTAATTTTGTTCACTTGTCCCTGAGCATTTCTATCGATGCTAGCTTCACTACCTGGTCTCACTTCACCTCTCAGCCAATTTGATAGACCACGAGCAGGCAAGGGTAAGCCCAAGGTGTTTTGTAATAATGTATCTGCATCAATTGCGGTGACTACTTGACCATCACGCTCCAGTGTCGCTTCCCCAGGAGTAATTGTAATTTTGGCGATAGAGCCACCAACAGGATTTCGAATTTCCAAGATATCTTTGAGCGCATCTTGAGTCAATGTAAAGCCACCTGAGCCACCTTGATTTTGTGATTCAGTAATGCCGATCACTTTGACTGCAAAACGGCCATCCCATGAACCCTGAGGAGCTTTTTCCGGGGTGGACCAGTCTGGCTTGTAGCGTTTTAAAGTTTCCTTGAGGGTGGGATTATTAGCATCTAATTTTTGCCCTTGGCTCCACATCTCTTCAGCCTCGGAAGGACGATTCATGACCCACAAGACTTCACCAGTATGAGCAGCAATATCAGCCTCAGGCTTCATCCTGAATGCCTGCTGCAGTTGCTCTAATGCCAGAGTATTTTTACCAAGCCTAAAGTTCACCCAACCCAAGCTATCCAAGATGAAGGCATCCTTTGGTGATAGCTGTTGCGCTTTACTAATCAGAGTAAATGCCTCAGAGAGATTAATGTTGCGATCAGCTAAGGAGTAACCCAAGGCATTTAGTGAGTTAGCATCGTTAGGATATTTGCGTAAAATTTCACGCAAAGTTTTTTCCATCACATCGATGCGCCCTGCTTTTTCTGCGGACATAGCATAGGTGTAAAGCAGCCCAGGATCTTTTAATGGCACTTTGACGGTTGATGCAATTTCGTAGAAAGTACGTAAAGCCTGAGTTTCATCTTTTGACTTAGCAAGCAATGTTTGTAGCTGTAATAAAGTTGTTTCTTGTTGCGCGGGAGTTTGTTGCCGCAGTAAAGAAATCGCTGGTTTAACAGCATCAGACCAACGATTGCTTAAAGCGAGGAGAGTAATAAGTACTTCCTTAGGCTTAGTTTCAGAGGCTGGCGATAGCTCATCCCAGGTTTTTGCAGCTTGAAGTGCTAAATCAGGCGAGCCTCCGCTAATAGCAATTTCCATTGCTCTTTGCGCGAGGCGAGGATCTTTGTATTGGCGGGCCATTTCTAGATAGGTGTTGTAAGCCAGTCCAGCTTCACCTCTTTGCAGGGCAATCTCTGAGGCAAGTACTTCAAATACGCCTTCACCAGTCTTTAAGCCATCCATTTGCGCCCAGACTTGATTCGAAAAGACTAGCCCACTAGATAGGGCTAAGAGGAATAAGCCCTGTAAAAGGGCCTTGCGTATGAATTTGCTCATAAGCACATTCTAATCTGCGAATCTACAATCCATTTATGCCAGAGCTTCCAGAAGTAGAAGTCACCAGATTAGGAATTGCCCCCCATCTTGAGGGGCGGAAGCTTAGCGCCGTCAAAGTTCTGGATGGGCGCTTACGTTGGCCCGTACCTAGTAATTTGCCAAAGATTCTGCCAGGTCAAAAGGTGCGCTCTATAGCAAGGCGTGGGAAGTACTTATTGCTTGAAATGGATACGGGACACCTGCTAATCCATTTGGGCATGACTGGAACTTTACGGGTGTTGCCAAGCACCGATTCTTTGAAGCCGCATGATCGCGTCACTTTTGAATTTGGCAAGCTAAGCTTACGATTACACGACCCCAGAAAATTTGGCGCAGTTTTATGGCATGCCAACACAAAGGGTCCGCTCGAGAAAAATACGCTTTTGCAAAAGTTAGGGGTTGAGCCTTTTTCGGCTGAGTTCGCAGCCCAGCGTGGCGCCGATCTTCTTTATAAGACCTCACGTAAGCGCAGTGTAGCGGTGAAGCAATTTTTACTAGCTGGTCAGGCGGTAGTGGGGGTCGGTAATATTTATTGCTCAGAAAGTTTATTTGAGGCGGGTATTCATCCTGCAAAAGCTGCTGGTAAGTTAAGTAAACCTCAGTGTGCTCGTTTGGCAAATGCAGTGAGACTCATTCTGAAGAAAGCGATAGCTGCTGGCGGTAGTAGCTTAAAAGATTTTGTAAACAGTGAGGGCGATCCTGGCCACTTCATGGTGCAAACCAAGGTTTATGACCGCAAAGGCTTGCCGTGTAAGGTTTGCAAAACGCCGATTGTTCAAATTGTCCAGGGCCAACGCTCTACCTATTTCTGCCCCCAATGCCAAAAACGGTGATGAATACTTTTTCAAAAAAGCTGATTGCTTGGCATGGAGTCAGTGGGCGATCAGGTTTGCCGTGGCAAGGTAATCGTGATCCATATGCAGTTTGGGTTTCTGAAATTATGTTGCAACAAACTCAAGTTACTGCAGTACTAGAGCGTTATCCACGCTTTATGAAACGTTTTCCAACCCTGAAAAAATTAGCGTCAGCTGATATTGATGATGTGTTGGCTGAATGGGCGGGCTTGGGCTATTACTCTCGCGCCAGGAATTTACATGCATGCGCAAAACAGGTTGTACAAGAATTTGCTGGAAACTTTCCAAGTGATCCTATATTGCTTGAGCAGCTAAAGGGTATTGGCCGCTCAACAGCAGGTGCGATTGCCGCTTTTGCCTTTCATGAAAGGGCGCCAATACTCGATGCGAATGTCAAAAGAATTTTGGCACGTTTGTTTGCTATTGATGGCGCCATACAAGAGAAAAAGGTAAACGATCACCTATGGCAATTAGCAACTGATTTATTACCAAATCAGGCAGAAAATATGCCGGTGTATACACAGGCCTTGATGGATTTTGGTGCTACTTGGTGTACTGCTCGCAAGCCAGTATGCATAGGGGTGGAGAAAAAATGTCCCTTTGTAAAAGAATGTCAGGCGAACCTAAGTGACCAGGTACTTACTTTGCCAAAAAAGGCGATCAAAGCAAAGTCACCTGAATTTGATTGCGATATGTTATTGGTCAGATCAGGTAATTTTGTGCTTTTGCAAAAGCGACCTAGTAAGGCAATCTGGGGTGGGCTATGGTCCTTGCCAGAGTCAGTATGGAAATCAAAAACTGAAAGAGGGCCTAAGAGCGCTCCAGCCCTGAAGGAGTTGCTGACCAGCACTTTGCCTAAGGAGAATATCGTTGCTTTAGCCAAATCTATTAAAGAATTAAAGCAGGGCAATCAAATTAAGCATATCTTCACCCATCGTCGTTTATGGATACAGATTTGGGAAGGAAGATCTGCAAAAACTGTGGAGTTTTTAAGCTCTGATCTGAAATGGGTACCCCTTAGCCAGCTGGGGCGATATGGTTTACCGCAGCCGATTAAGATTTTGCTACAGGGATTGAGTCTAGCTCGCGGTGACGATCTAAGAAATTAAGCTGTAGAGCAATTAAATCTTTTTGTGCACGAAAGTGTTCACCGATGCGATTGACTAAGTAGACTGAGCGATGCTGTCCGCCAGTACATCCAATCGCAACTGTTAAATAGCTACGACCATCGGCAATATAGTGCGGTAACCATTTATCAATAAATTGAATAATGTCGCTTTCCATGCTTACTACCTCAGGAATTTTTTCTAAAAACTCTTTAACCGGCTTATCGTTGCCAGTTAAAGGCTTCAAGTCTTTGTCGTAATGAGGATTTGGCAAGCAGCGTACATCAAATACAAGATCTGCTTCACTAGGCACTCCCTTTTTGAAACCAAAGGATTCAAAAATGACGGACAACCCTAGAGATTTATCTTTGAGAAAATCTTGAATCCAAGAACGTAGTGCATGCGCAGGTAGATTACTAGTATCGATACTATGCGCTTGGGCGCGCAGCGGTTCAAGTAAGCTACGCTCTTTATTGATTGCTTCAATCAGTGTTGCAGATTGAGATTGCTGAATATTGGTTGATAAGGGATGGCGTCTACGGGTTTCTGAAAAACGCTGCACCAAGGTATTGGTGTCAGCATTTAAGAAAACAATTCTCACTTGATGTTCGCGACGCAAGTTCTCCAGAATGGAAGGCAGTTCAGCAATGGATTCACCGCGACGTGCATCAATCGCGACCGCTACACGTTCACTCTTTTCTTTTTCGAGGGTAGTAATCAGACTCATAAGGAGCGAGACTGGAAGGTTATCTACACAGTCATAGCCTGCATCTTCGAAGGCTCGCAAGGCAACTGATTTACCTGAGCCAGAGATTCCGGTAATCAGATTAATTTGCATAGCTTAGAGCAAGCGACCCTGAGATTTGAATGAATCAGCTTCAGTATTCATTTGAATACGTTGACGTTCCATGAATTCTTTTAAGGTATCAATACCACGTAATTGCAAAATGGTATTACGTACTGCAGCTTCAACTAGTACCGCTAAGTTGCGTCCTGCGGCAACTTGAATTTTTACCGTACGAATAGGAATGCCTAAGACATCGATGTGTTGAGCTTCAAGAGGTAATCTTTCAAACTCCCCATCGGTTCTACGAACAAGTTGAACAATCAGGCGCAACTTCAGTTTGCGACGTACTGCAGTTTCACCAAAGATGGTGCGGATATCGAGCAAGCCTAAGCCACGGACCTCAAGTAAGTTGCGCAAGATAACTGGGCAGCGTCCTTCAATATAGTCTGGGCCAAGACGAGCAAAATCAACTGCATCATCTGCCACTAAGCCATGGCCACGAGAAATCAGCTCTAGACCTAATTCACTTTTACCCAAACCTGATTCACCAGTAAGCAATACGCCTAAGCCTAAGATATCCATAAATACACCATGCATCGTGATTTTAGGCGCGCCAATTTTAGTCAGGTAGGTACGCAGATGATCAATGACTTCTGCTGCGGAAATGGGGGTTGTAAATAAGGGGGTAGAAGTACGCTGGCAAAAGAGCTGTAAGTCTGCATCGGCTGCCTTGCCATCCGCTACGATGACACAAGGAGGTGTTTTGGAGATTAAGTTTGCTATCTGCTCTTGTTTTTGCTTGGGCTCCAGCACTGCATGATAGTCAACCTCTTGTTCGCCAAAGATTTGGATACGACTTGGATGAATGAGATTTAAGTGCCCCACTAAGTCTGAGCTAGCTGCAGCTGCTTTGACTGCCTCGGCTGGGAAAGTACGATCTGCGCCCTCTAGACCGCCAATCCAGGAAAGCTTTAGATCTGAAACATTGTCATCAAAAATCTGTTGTGCAGTTACTCCTTCAAGGAGCAAGGGCTGTGTCATTTTGTTGCATCCCATTGTTGTAATAAGTCACATACCTTAACCGGATCACTCGCGGACGATAGAAATTCACGGGTATCTGTATTAGATAATAGCTGTGCAATAGAAGATAGAATTTCTAAATGTTGTTGAGTTGCTTTTTCAGGAACCAATAAAAAAATCAGAATAGATACCGGCTCACCATCGGGTGCAGCGAACTCAATCGGACTTTTGAGCTTCATAAAAGCGGCGCTTGGCTGCTTAAGGCCTTTAACGCGTCCATGTGGAATTGCAACGCCGGCACCAAGTGCGGTGGATCCTAAATCTTCACGTGCGTTCAAAAACCCCACTACGGAAGCTGCATCAATACCCACTTTTTTAAAGAAGAGGGCTCCCGCTGCTGCAAATGCATCAGCTCTGCTAGTAGCAGGGTTATCTAATGCAATGCAGTCAGGGGTGAAAAGATTGGTCAGGGCATTCATGGGAATTGATTATAGGTGTCCTGACTACAGGGATCACTCAAAGCGCTTATCGTGGTGGTGATCCTGAATTTTTTCTTTGTGTTTTACAACCTGGCGTTCTAGTTTTTCGACTACGGCATCCATCGCATGGTAGAGGTCAGCATTATGAGCCTCGGCAAATAATTCCTTACCCTTAAGGTGAATGGTAATTTCAGCGCTCTGACGAAGCTCCTTTTCCTTCGCATTATCAATTACAAGAAAGGCGGAAGCATCAATGACATGGTCAAAGTGCTTACGAATTTTGGCCATTCCAGCCTCAAGGTGCATGCGCATGGCAGGTGTTACTTCTAGATGGCGGCTATTAATTTTCAAATTCATTAGCATCTCCTCATATATACGCGTGCGCATGCTAATGCCTGGGGTGCGCAGCAGGCCCCTGAAATCGTTGGAGTAGTATTTTTGGAAAAGAACTTCATGAACCTCCAGCGTATCAGCGAATTTGCTGAAAACCAAGAGGGAAAGACATTTTTATTAATTAAACGGCCCAGAAGGCCCTTAGCTTACATCCTGAAGTTTTCGCCTAAGTAGACTCTTCGGACGGCATCATTTTGGATAATTTCGTCGGGTTTGCCTTCAGCCAGAACACTGCCCTCACTAATAATGTAGGCATGGTCGCAAATACCCAGGGTTTCCCGAACGTTATGGTCAGTGATAAGAACACCAATTTGACGGTCTCGTAAGAAGCGAACGATACGCTGAATTTCCCCAACAGCAATAGGGTCAACGCCAGCAAATGGTTCATCTAGCAAGATAAATTTGGGTTGGGAGGCCAAAGCCCTGGCAATCTCAACTCGGCGACGCTCACCACCAGAAAGGGAGAGAGCTGGGTTATTGCGCAGATGGCTAATTTGTAGCTCACCCAAGAGCTCATCTAGTCGATTAGCAATTTCGACTTTAGTCAGCTGCTTACCACCCTGTGCTTGAAGTTCAAGGACTGCTTGGATATTCTCAGCAACATTGAGTTTTCTGAAAACGGAAGCTTCCTGCGGTAGATAAGACAAACCCATGCGGGCACGTTTGTGGATGGGTAAATGTGTGATGTCAGTACCATCCAAAATAATATTGCCTCCATCAAGCGGAACTAAGCCAACAATCATGTAAAACGATGTTGTTTTGCCTGCTCCGTTGGGTCCAAGCAAGCCAACTACTTCACCACACTTCACTTCTATGGAAACATCTCGAACCACGGTTCTAGAGCCGTAACGTTTTTGTAGGTGGTGCGCACTCAGAGTTGCGGCGCTATTGGTTTGAGCTAAATCCGTTGTCATTTCTCTAATGTGGCTTTTCGTCTTGGTGAAAGGATTGCTCTAGCCAAGGGCAGATCATCCGGCTTTGCATCTTTAGGGGGCGAAACTTGATAGTACTGCTTTACATCATCGTATTCAATTTTCCAACCGCGCAATTGGTCTAGCATTTGCATATTCAGTAGGCGCTTAAGACTGGCATCGCCAGTTAATGTGAGAACTTCAGTTTTAGCGTTATAGACAACCTGAGTTGCCAAGCCTTGCATGAATTCATCTGCAGGCCCTTCGCGACGCTGCCTAAAGCTCGCTGTGGTATTCGGTGCGCCCTTGACATCTACAAATTCATAGCCTTCAGGGTTCACTTCAATGCGCCCATCCTCGCCAGTAACGATGATGCTTCCTTTGATGAGTAAGACCTGTCCCTTCAGATCATAGATTTGCTTGACATCATCAACAGAAACTTTTTCCGCTTCAAGGATGATGGGCTTATCTTGGTCAGCCTTCTCAGCATATGCAAGTCCTACAAGGCTGAGTTTTAGCAATAACAATACGGCAATGAAGCGAAATATGAAATAAGTTTTCATGATCTTTATTGAGTACTCCGTGGCGCTCGCTCAATGCGTCCTTTAACACGACCTGAGAGAGTCATGCTTTGCTCAACGTTATTAAATTTTCCACCTTCGGCGGAGTGCATGATTGACATCCCTTGCTCAAGCGTTACAGGCCTATCAGTTTCAATAATGTCATCATTGATGAGCACTTTGAAATAGGTGGAAGATGCAAGCATTCTCAAGGTTGCAGCTTGCGATGCCGTTGCTGCTTGGGCTGGTCGAGAGATGGATGCATTATCGATCAGATCCAAAATAGTTAGATCACCATCAAGGTGACCTGTATCAGATTTGACGGTTACCGGAGCCTTATCAATCTGGAAGAGGCGCATACGGGGGGCCAAAATATCAATCGAGGCATCATCATCATAGTGAATCACCTTTTTACCTAGAATTCGATATTTGGTACTGCCAATTTCATTGAGTGCTGAGAGTGCTCCATTAGTGATTGTGTAATCGGGTTCATGCAGTCTTACACGCTCTAGCGAAGATTTTTCAGGGGGCGCCCCTTTTTGCACTAGCCAAAAAGTGACTAGCGTTAAACCCCCCATCAAAATCAAGGGCATTAGACGTAATAGAGTGCGCCCAATACCGAGTTTGATTTTTTGAGGATTGAATTGCATTACTTAGTCGCGCGCTTTATTGAGCAATGCTTCATAGTGATTTTGCGCCTTCAGAATCAGATCGCACACTTCTCGTACAGCACTATTTCCGCCGCTATGATTGCTTACGAAATGTGCAGATTCTTTTACTGCTTCATGAGCTTGTGCAGGACAAATCCTAAAGCCGGCGTTTTTCATCATTTGTAAATCTGGCCAGTCATCGCCCATGACAGCGCAGTCTGATGGAGAAAGATCTAAGGATTTGATCACTTGGGCTAAGGCGATAGCTTTGTTTTCAACACCCATGTGGACATGTTTAATCCCTAGCTCTTCGCAACGCGCTAGAACCATCTTTGAATTTCTACCAGTGATGATCGCAGTCGGGATTCCACATTGCTCTAATAATTTAATACCCAAACCGTCCTGGATATCAAATGCTTTTAGTGACTCCTTGCCGTCAGCGCCAATCCATACCTGACCATTAGTAAGAACGCCATCAACATCTAGAACCAAGAGCTTTACTTTGCTTGCGCGCTCCCAAGCCTGTGGATACTTAGCAAGAGGATTGGTATTGTGGGTGTTAAAAGCGCTCGGCATTAAAATTAAACTAGATGAGAGATTAAATCACTTTTGCTGCAAACAAATCATGCAGATTGAGTGCGCCTAATAGTTGTCCATTGCTATCAGTCACAACCAAATGATTGATGCGGTGTTTTTCCATCATCTCAATTGCCTCTTCTGCAAGTAGCTCTGGTGGAATAGTGCGAGGACCTGGAGTGGTGGCGCTTTTTAGGGTAATGCCATCCAGATTGGTTTTCTTTTCCAATAAACGACGTAGGTCACCATCGGTCAAAATGCCATACACCTTTTTGTCTTTATCTAAGGCAACAACCATACCCATCCGCTTGGAAGTCATCTCCAGCAGGGCGTCTTGCAATGATGCTTCAATGGAAATTTTAGGGGTGTCATTAAGGCTGCGCATCACTTCACTGACATGCGTGAGTTGTTTGCGGCCAAGTCTGCCACCTGGATGTGAGCGTATAAAGTCTTCTGCCTCAAATCCTCTTGCATCTAATAATGCAACTGCTAATGCATCACCCATTGCTAGTGCGGCAGTGGTACTTGTAGTTGGCGCTAGATTGAGTGGGCACGCTTCTTTTTCAACGCTAGTATCAAGGTGTGCATCTGCTAATTTTGCAAGCGATGAATTCGGAGCACCAGTCAAGGCAATGAGTTTTGCTCCGGTGCGTTTGATGATGGGAACAATTGTGAGCAGTTCATCAGTCTCGCCAGAATTTGAGAGTGCTACGAATACGTCCTCTCTTGTCACCATTCCTAAGTCACCATGACTGGCTTCTGCAGGATGAACAAAAAAAGCAGGGGAACCAGTAGAAGCGAAAGTAGCAGCAATTTTGCGTGCAATGTGGCCAGATTTACCGATGCCAGAAACCACAATTCTGCCTTTACAGCCATGGAGTAGCTCAACCGCGAGTACTAGGGCATCAGCATTGGCCCCTTCAAGGCGATCGCGCATCGTTTGCAGTGCAGCAGCCTCAATAGTGAGGGTGTCACGCGCAAGCTTTAGGGTTCGTTCACGAGTCTTAGCTATCATCAAGTAAGTATATGCCGTCAGTCCTACAGTTAACTCTCATTCTCTTGGCCTCTGGTGTGGCCGGAGTCCTTATTTTCCGCTATTTTGGCTTACCCCCTATTTTGGGCTATTTGGCCATTGGTGTGTTGATTGGGCCTCATGCCCTAGGTCTAGCTAGCGACTCAGCCACGGTCAAATATCTGGCTGAATTTGGGGTCGTTTTCTTAATGTTCTCAATTGGCCTGGAATTTAACCTCCATAAGCTGCGAGCTATGCGCAAGATCGTATTTGGCCTTGGCGCTAGTCAGGTAATTTTGACCATGCTCTTGGCAGTTCCAGCTAGTCTTCTCATGAACTGGATTTACCCGATCTCTTGGAGTGCAGCGATTGCCTTGGGCGGAGCCTTGGCAATGTCTTCTACCGCAATTGTGAGCAAGCTCATTTCTGATCGAGCTGAATTAGAAACAGAACACGGTCGTAACGTCGTCGGTATTTTGCTATTCCAAGATTTAGCAGTTGTCTTCTTATTGATCTTGCTGCCATCACTCGGAAAAAATCCTACAGACTTATTTGTTGCTCTAACAGCTGCATCAATCAAAATCATTGTGGCCTTGGTGCTGATTTTCTTCATCGGCCAATCACTCATGAGTCATTGGTTTAAGTTGGTAGCTAAGTTCCGCTCTCAAGAATTATTTATGCTCAATCTGTTATTAATTGTGTTGGGCATGGCGGGATTGACTGAGCACCTTGGGTTGTCTTTAGCACTTGGTGCATTTTTAGCGGGCATGTTGATCTCTGAAACACCATATCGCCATCAAGTAGAAGAAGACGTTAAACCTTTCCGCGATGTCCTGCTTGGACTGTTCTTTATTACGATTGGTATGCTTCTGGATTTCAATGTTATTCGAGATCAATGGATCTTGGTGTTGGCTTTGCTAATAGGCCCATTGGTGTTTAAGTTCAGCTTGATTGCTTTGCTCTCTAAAGTATTTGGCTCAAGCACCGGCATCTCCATCAGAACTGGCCTATGTCTGGCTCAAGCAGGTGAATTCGGCTTTGTTTTGCTAACTCAAATTGATGGCTTGGATTTAATTGATCCAATCTTGAGTCAAGCAGTATTAGCGGCAATGCTGATCTCAATGTTCTGCGCTCCTTTCTTGATTGAATACAGTGATCGCATTGCAATGCGCTTCTCTAGTAATGAATGGTTGTTGCAATCACTTGCTTTGACGCGGGTAGCAGCTAAGAGTGTGCGCAACGAAAATCATGTAGTGATTTGTGGATTTGGCCGATCAGGCCAAAGCTTGGCACGCATGCTAGATCAAGAAAAAATACCTTATATTGCTTTGGACTTAGATCCTGATCGCGTTAAAGAGGCAGCTGCTGCTGGTGACAACGTTGTCTACGGCGACGCTAGCCGTGAAAACTATTTGATTGCCGCTGGGCTCTCTCGAGCAAAAGCGGTAGTCATTACTTATGCAGATACTGCGGCGAGTTTGCGAGTGTTGCGTCAGGTTGAACATTTGCGCCCAGGAATGACAGTATTGGTGCGTACTAGAGATGATGCTGATATTGCGAAACTGCAAGCCGCTGGCGCTACAGAAGTGATTCCAGAGCTGATTGAGGGTAGCCTGATGATTGCTTCTCACGTCTTACTAATCATGGGTGTGCCAATGCGCAAGGTAGTAAGAAGAATTACTACTGCTCGTGAAGAGCGTTATAGCTTGTTGAGGGGTTATTTCCGTGGCTCAGCAGACGATGACTTTGGATCGAACGAGTCTTGGCGTCTACATGCGATTACGCTATTACCGCATTCCCAGGCAGTTGGTAAAACCTTGGGTGAGCTTGATCTTGAAAATGAGGGCGTCAGCGTTCAGGCTGTCCGCCGTAAAACAGCAAGCGCTGATTATGTTCAGCTGCCACTGACTTCAGAGCTTAAGCTCGAGGCAAATGATATTTTGGTGATCTCAGGAAATTCAGAGGCAACCGATTTAGCTGAAGCGAAATTGCTCTAATTCTGGATTTACTTCTTTTTCTTGCTAACAACAAGCTTGCGTGTCAGTAGTGGAGCTAGGTAATGACCAGTAAAGCTTGCTACATTTTTAGCAACATCTTCTGGCGTTCCAGTTGCAATGATTTCTCCGCCACCAGCTCCCCCTTTGGGTCCTAAATCAATGATCCAGTCGGCAGTCTTAATCACATCTAAGTTGTGCTCAATGATGACAATAGTGTTGCCCTGCTTCTTTAATGTTTGAATCACAGTAAGCAATAGCTGGATGTCATGGAAATGTAAGCCCGTAGTCGGCTCATCCAAGATATACAAGGTCCTACCGGTATCCCGTTTGGAGAGCTCAAGAGAAAGCTTTACGCGTTGTGCCTCACCACCAGATAGTGTGGTGGCACTCTGTCCAAGCTTGACATAACCCAAACCAACATCGAGAAGCGTTTTAAGTTTGCGTTTAACAATGGGTACAGCCTCAAAGAATTCATGGGCTTGTTCAATGGTCATCGACAGAACTTCATGAATATTCTTACCCTTGTAACGAATATCTAAAGTTTCGCGGTTATAACGCTTGCCATGACAAACATCACAAGGTACATAAACGTCTGGCAAAAAGTGCATTTCTACTTTCAGTACGCCATCACCTTCACAAGAGTCACAGCGACCACCTTTAACGTTGAAAGAGAAGCGACCAGCTTCATAGCCACGCTCACGTGATGCTGGAACGCCAGCAAAGAGTTCACGAATTGGTGTAAACAGACCAGTATAGGTAGCTGGGTTAGAGCGCGGCGTTCTGCCAATCGGCGACTGATCTACGCTAATGACTTTATCAAAATGCTCTAAGCCCTTCATTGAATCGTGAGCTGCTGGTTCCGCAATAGAGCCATAGAGATGCTGAGCTACCGCATGATGCAATGTGTCATTAATCAAGGTAGATTTACCGGAGCCTGAAACGCCGGTTACGCAAGTGAGTAAGCCCACTGGAATTTTGGCGTGGACTGATTGCAAGTTATTGCCACGGGCACCGAGAATTTCTAAGAATCGATCATTTACTGGGATCCGTTTTTCTGGAACCGCAATAGCTTCGCGACCAGCAAGATAGGCGCCAGTTAAAGAGTTCAGATTTGCTTCAACTTTTGCAGGAGTTCCTTGGGCAACAATCTCTCCACCATGGATGCCTGCACCAGGGCCAATATCAATGACCCAGTCAGAGGCGCGAATCATATCTTCATCATGCTCAACCACTAAGACGCTATTACCTAGATCACGTAAGTGCTTCAAGGTGCCGATTAAGCGATCGTTATCGCGTTGATGCAAGCCAATAGATGGTTCATCGAGAACATACATGACCCCGGTTAGGCCAGAGCCAATCTGGCTTGCAAGACGAATACGCTGCGCTTCTCCACCAGAAAGAGTGTCTGCACTGCGCTCAAGAGAGAGATAGTCAAGGCCTACGTCATTTAAGAAACGTAGGCGAGCGCTGATCTCTTTAACAATCTTATCGGCAATCTCTCGTTTGGCACCCTTGAGATCTAAGGCTTCGAAATACTCTTTCGCTTCTTTAAGTGGTAATGCACTAATCTCATAGATAGCGCGCGATTGTTTTTTCTCACCGACTTTGACAAAGCGCGCCTCCTTACGCAAGCGACTACCATTACATTCAGGGCAAGTTTGTACATTTTGATAGCGTGATAACTCTTCACGCACCGTCATGGAGTCAGTTTCGCGATAGCGACGCTCAAAGTTCGCAATAATGCCTTCAAAGGCGTGTTCTCGAGTCGTATTTTTGCCGCGTTCGTTGATGTACTCAAAAGGAATGGTTACCTCGCCCGAGCCCAGCAAGATCAAGTCTTGTTGTTTCTTAGAGAGTGTTTCAAAAGGTTTCTCGACATCAAAGCCGCCATGCTTAGCCAGGGTCTGCAGTAGCTTGAAGTAAAACTGATTGCGACGATCCCAGCCTTTAATCGCACCAGAGGCTAGGGATAGATCGGGATGCGCAACGATCCGTTTTGGATCAAAGAAGGATTGATGACCAAGGCCATCGCATGATGGGCAAGCACCCATTGGATTATTAAATGAGAAGAGGCGTGGCTCTAGCTCTTGTAGTGAGTATGAGCAAACTGGGCAAGCAAACTTGCTTGAGAAAATCATTTCTTTACCACTATCCATATCGACAATCATGGCCTTGCCATCAGCTAGTCGTAGGGCTGTTTCAAAAGACTCTGCAAGACGCTGTTGAATATCGGGACGTACTTTAATGCGATCAACTACAACTTCAATAGAGTGCTTATCGTTTTTCTTAAGCGTGGGCAGCTGATCCACTTCAAAAATTTCTGCTTTAGCAGCATTGGCCGTGCCACCACCAGAGCGTACTCTAAAGCGCACAAAGCCTTGAGCCTGTAGGTCTTGAAAGAGATCAACAAACTCACCCTTGCGCTCACTGACAACTGGCGCAAGAATCATTAACTTCGTATCTTCTGGCATCGATAGCACGGTATCTACCATCTGGGAAACGCTTTGTGCTTCTAGTGGAAGATCATGATCGGGGCAATGTGGTGTGCCTGCACGTGCGAATAGCAGGCGTAAGTAATCATGAATTTCAGTAACAGTGCCAACAGTTGAGCGTGGGTTATGACTAGTTGCTTTTTGCTCAATTGAGATTGCGGGTGAAAGACCTTCAATAGTATCAACGTCTGGCTTTTCCATGAGCTGTAAAAACTGTCGTGCATAGGCAGAAAGTGATTCAACATAGCGACGCTGGCCTTCAGCGTAGAGGGTGTCGAAAGCTAATGAGCTTTTGCCAGAGCCAGATAATCCAGTCAGGACGACTAATTTCTCTCTAGGAATATCTAGATTGATGTTTTTGAGGTTGTGGGTGCGGGCACCGCGGATCTTAATTTCGTTATTCATGATTTTTTAGCGTAACTTGTTAATATAGCTCTTTCCCATGAATCCTTCTGAACTCCGCTCCGCTCTGGCCTTAGCAGGCATATTTGGCCTTCGTATGCTGGGCCTTTTCTTGCTTTTACCCGTCTTCAGCATTCATGCCAAAGACTTGCCTGGAGGCGACCAAGCTATCTTGATAGGTTTAGCATTGGGAATTTTCAATATTGTTCAGGCCTGTTTCCATATTCCCTTGGGCAGGCTTTCCGACCGAATTGGAAGAAAGACAGTCGTTTTATGGGGTTTGTCCTTGTTTGTTGTGGGGGCCTTAATTTGTGCTGCCAAGGATGATTTGCTATGGATCTCTATTGGTAGGGGCGTGATGGGTGCCGGAGCCATTTCTGCGGCTGTTTCTGCGTGGGTTGCTGATCTGACTCGGGAGCAAGTACGCAGTCAAGCCATGGCTATAGTCGGCGCTAGCATTTCTCTTTCATTTGCTATTTCTCTGGTTGCTGCTGCTCCCCTTTATCGTGCTATCACCCTAAGTGGAATGTTCGTGGTGTTAGCAATCCTAGGGGTTGTAGCGATGGTAATGGCCTATTTTGTATTACCAGATAAGAAGCCTGAAGTTCTTGCGCAACAAGATTCAATCAAAGTTGTATTTTTACGTCCAGAGCTTATGCGTCTAAATATTGGTGTGTTTGTATTAAATGCTACCCAAGTCGCAATGTTCTTAGTAGTTCCACGTTTACTAGAACAAGCAGGATTTCCACTTGCCGCACATTGGCAAATTTATCTCTCCGTCGTTTTACTCTCTTTTGTATTTATGGTTCCGCTATTAATTTATGGCGAGAAAAAACAGCGCATACGACTTGTCCTATTAATTGCCATCATTCTTTTGATTATTGCCGAAACAATCTTTACTCAAGCTTCAACTGTGACGCTCATCACGGTGGCATTACTGATTTATTTTGTAGGCTTTAACCTACTTGAGGCCTTGCAACCCTCATTGGTCACTCGTTATGCAAAAGAGTCCAAGGGAACTGCTTTAGGGGTTTACAACACAACTCAATCCATTGGCCTCTTTTCTGGCGCATTGTTAGGCGGTTGGTTAATGGATAGCCATGGTGATTTATCGGTCTTTGCAGCTGGTACGGTACTCTTAGTTTGCTGGCTTATAATTGCTTGGTCGATGGGTGAAATGCCAGTGAAAGCAACAAATTCAAAGGATGTAGCCACAAAGATATCGCCGTAGCATCATCAATTTAATTAAAGTGAGCAGTTTTTCTAGTAGTAATAACAGCAGTATTTTTCTTCGGGAGACAACATGGCTTCGGTAAATAAAGTCATCATCGTAGGTAACGTAGGACGTGATCCAGAAACACGTTACATGCCAAGCGGCGACGCCGTTACAAATATTTCAGTAGCAACATCTGATCGCTACAAAGATAAGCAAACTGGTGAAATGAAAGAAACCACAGAATGGCATCGTGTTGCGTTCTTTGGCAAGCTTGCAGAAATCGCTGGTCAATACCTTAAAAAAGGTTCCCAGGTTTATTGTGAAGGCCGTTTACGTACACGTAAATGGACTGATGCTAGTGGCCAAGAAAAGTATTCCACTGAGATCGTTGCAGAAACAATGCAAATGCTTGGTGGCAAGCCAGTCAGCGGAAGCGGTGATGGTGGCGAGAGTTATGCTCGCTCAAAGCCGGCTGAGCAGTCTGCTCCAGCAGCATCTAACGCCGCATCACTCGGCGCAATGGATGACGATATTCCGTTCTAAATTTTAGCTACCGTAATAGCAAAACCCCTTCTAGGAATTCCTATGAGGGGTTTTTTATTGCCGCGCATGGCGGATATTTTCTGGCCAAGGTGAATTGTGATCAGTTCTAAATGGGTTGATATCTAATCCACCCCGTCTGGTGTAGCGTGCATAGACAGAAAGTTTCTCTGGCTTGCACTGGCGTTTAATATCAGTAAAGATAGTTTCTACACAATGCTCATGAAATTCACCGAGTTGTCTAAAGCCAATCAGATAGCGCAATAAACCTTCTTCGAGAATTGGGCGTCCTTGATAACGAATCTGCACACTAGCCCAGTCTGGCTGGCCTGTAACAGGGCAGTTTGATTTCAGCAAATGGGAGACTAGGCACTGTTCAATTGGGCCAAAGGATTCATTTACGCCAAGCAGGCTTGGGTCTGCAGGTAGATTCGGATCTACTTCAATATCGAGACGATCCATCAGGATGCCGCCCATCTCCTGCATCCCTTTTTTCGAAACGGATTCTATTGAATTAATTCGAGTGCTGATCTTGCTACCAGCAACCGCTGATAAATCAGTGACGAGTCTCTCTTTGACTTCACTCTCATCTTCAAAGCGAATACTATTTAAGCTATTGAGATAGAGCTTGAAGGACTTGGACTCAATCATATTAGGTGAGTCTGCAGGAATCTGAAACTCTGCTAATGCTATTTGAGGCTTACCTTTTTGATTAAGCCAACTGAGCTCAAAGGCATTCCAAATATCAACGCCTACGAAAGGTAAAGCGTGACCTTCTTTAAAGCCGAGCTTTGCACGATTCTGAGATCTTGGAATGGGAAATAGCAAACTAGGATCATATTGATCTGGATATTGCGTAGATTGCCCAAGCGGAAGTATTGCCATGATGCTTATTTTATTTTTGGTTTGTTTGATACACCAGATACAACATGACCGGTAGGCGCAACTGATGCTGCCGATTGGCAATGACCAGTTTGATCATCGAAGAAGAAGTCTGGTTCAAATTCTCGTAAGAACTCGCTCTTCGATAAGCCTCCCAGAAACATTGCCTCATCTACATCGATGCCCCATGCCATCAGAGTGCGAATAGCGCGTTCATGTGCCGGTGCAGACCGCGCAGTAACTAATGCAGTCCGAATACGCATACCATTTTCGCTGGTGGAGCGTTGAAGTCTGTGCAGTGCTTCAAGTAAGGGTTTGAAAGGACCAGGTGGCAATGGAATATCAACCTTTTTACTCTCATGATCTACAAAAGCTTCAAGACCTTTTTTCTGGAAAACTTGCTCTGCTTCGTCTGAAAAGAGTACGGCGTCCCCGTCAAATGCAATCCGAATTTCATTTGGATGAGATTCCGCTGTTTTGCTCGATTCTGGATAGACGCGTGCGGCTGGGAAGCCAGCATCAATCGTAGCGCGCACATCATCTTCATTAGCGGATAAGAAAAGGTTGGCGTGCAATGATCGCAGGTAATGATAGGGTGGGCGACCTCTGGTAAATACACCACGCTCAAGATGTAAGCCATGATGTTCTGCAGAACGGAATACCCTTAGACCGCTGACTGGATCGTTGCGCGAGAGGATCACTACCTCAACGCGTTGCTCCCCCTCCTCATTAAAAGCAAGGAGTTTTTTAACTAAGGGGAATGCCACACCTTTTTGAGCTGCCTCACTAAGACGCTCGAGCTGCAATTTCATATAAGCACTGTCATCAGTCGATTCGAAGATGCGATTCTCTTCTTCAAAATCAAACAGGGCACGCGAAGAAATCGCGACGACAAGTTTTCCGGTGAGTGTGTATGACATGTATGTATTACATCTTACGTATTAAATTTATTTCAGGAAAAGGTGATAAGCGGGATTATTGCTTTCATCCCAATGCGGATAGGCTAATTTCTCTAAAAAGACTTGGAATTTCTTTTGCTCATTCTTGGGGACCTGTATACCTACTAGAATGCGGCCGTAGTCTGCACCATGGTTGCGGTAGTGGAATAAGCTGATATTCCAATTGGGTGCCATGCTAGTTAAGAACCTCATCAACGCCCCTGGACGTTCTGGGAACTCAAAGCGATACAGTAATTCATCTTTAGCTAGTGCAGAGTGACCGCCCACCATATGGCGGAGGTGAGACTTTGCTAACTCATCATGCGTTAAGTCAATGGTTGCAAACTTGGCTTTGCGGAAATGCTTTGCAATTGCTTCGCTGTCGCCCGCTTTTTGAGTGCTAAGACCAACAAAGATATGCGCTTCGCTTTGATCACCAATGCGATAGTTAAATTCTGTCACGTTGCGCTTGCCGAGTAATTGGCAGAAACGCTTAAAGGATCCACGCTCTTCAGGAATAGTCACTGCAAATACGGCTTCACGGAACTCACCAACGTCTGCACGTTCCGCTACAAAGCGAAGGCGACTAAAGTTCATATTAGCGCCACAGGCAACTGCTACCAGAGTTTTCTTTTGGATACGTTTTTTCTCAACATATTTTTTCATGCCTGCAATCGCTAATGCGCCAGCAGGCTCAAGGATGCTGCGGGTATCAGTAAAGACATCGTTAATGGCTGCGCAGATTTCATCGGTATCAACAGTGATGATTTCGTCAACCACTTTTTTACAAATACGGAAAGTTTCTTTGCCAACCAATTTCACCGCAGTACCATCTGAAAAAAGACCAACGTCTTTCATTTCGATGCGTTTGCCTGCTTTGAGTGATTGATTCATGGCATCAGAGTCAGAAGATTGAACGCCGATGACTTTTGTCTTTGGGCTCACCGCTTTAATATATTCGCCAATACCAGCAATCAACCCACCACCACCAATTGCTACAAACACTGCATCGATAGGTTTTTCATACTGGGTAAAAATTTCATGAGCAATAGTTCCTTGACCAGCGATCACATCGGGATCATCAAATGGATGGACAAAAGTCAGACCCCGTTTTTTACCTAAGAGTTCTGCGTGCTTGAAAGCATCACTGTAAGACTCTCCATGCAAAATGATTTCTACCCAAGAACCGCCCCTGGCCTTCACTGCATCAATTTTGAGGCTAGGCGTAGTTACTGGCATCACGATGACGGCCTTGCATTTCATTTTGGCTGCTGACAGAGCTACCCCTTGGGCATGGTTTCCTGCAGAAGCGGCAATTACCCCGCGTTTTAAGGCTTCCGAGGGTAAATGGGCCATCTTGTTGTAGGCACCCCGGAGTTTGAATGAGAAAACTGGCTGGTTATCTTCTCTTTTTAAGAGAACCTGATTGCCCAAACGCTTGGTGAGTTCTGGGGCGAGCTGTAGCTCGGTTTCTCTAGCTACGTCATAGACGCGAGCCGATAAAATTTTCTTTAAATAGTTCGTTGCCATCCAATGAGCGTACCACGGATGGCCCCTAAGCCCTTAGATTTGCAAGGGTTTATCACTTTAGGGAGCAACTTTACCCGTTTCCTGCCACTATCAGCTTCGCTCTATTAAAATGCTTATTTATCAATTATGTCGCTATGAATGCCCCATTAGCTTTGAACCAGTTGTTGGACGCTGAGGCAGATTCTCCCCGTCTTCGTGAAATTCCCTACAACTACACCTCCTTTTCAGATCGAGAGATTGTTATTCGCTTGCTGGGCGAGGAGTCATGGCGTGTTCTCAATGACTTGCGCGGCGTCCGTCGTACTGGCCGCTCTGCAAGAATGTTATTTGAAATCTTGGGTGATATTTGGGTAGTACAACGCAATCCATTTTTGCAGGACGATTTATTAGATAGCCCTGATCGTCGTAAACAATTGATCGACGCTTTATGGCATCGCTTGGGCGAAGTCAAAAAACGGAATAGTGGTGAGTCTGCTGATCAAGTAGAAATTTTATTAAGTGCCGCTGACCACGCTATTCAAAGTTTTGAAAACGGGTTTAAAGAAGTTGAGCAAATCCGTAAGCGCGCAAAAAAGGAGTTAGGCCGTCATACTGCCAGTGACAACATTTGTTTTGATGGTGTATCACGTGCAGCACACGTAACGGATGCAACCGACTGGCGTGTTGAGTTTCCATTAGTTGTTCTGAAGCCTGATTACGAATCTGAAATTCCGGGCTTGGTTAAGGCTTGTGTTGCATTAGGTCTCACGATTATTCCTCGTGGAGGCGGCACTGGTTATACCGGTGGCGCTATTCCTCTGTATGCCATGTCTGCGGTGATCAATACTGAGAAGCTTGAGCAAATTGATGGCGTGAAGAGTAAGCGCTTACCTGGCCTTGATCATGAAGTACCTACAATTTTTACTGGCGCTGGAGTTGTAACCCGTCGTGTATCCGATGCTGCCGAGCATGCTGGACTAGTATTTGCTGTTGATCCTACTTCTGCTGATGCAAGTTGTATTGGTGGCAATATCGCCATGAATGCTGGTGGTAAGAAAGCTGTTTTATGGGGCACCGCACTCGATAATCTTGCCAGCTGGCGCATGGTTGATCCACAGGGTAATTGGTTGGATGTAGAGCGTCTTGAGCACAACCTTGGCAAAATTCATGATGTTGAGACTGTCCGCTTTCAGCTGACATGGTCTGATGGAAATAGTGAGCCTGGCCAACGTATTTTGAAAACAGAATTATTAGAAGTTGAAGGTAAACGTTTTCGTAAAGAAGGTTTAGGTAAAGACGTTACGGACAAATTTCTATCTGGCTTGCCCGGCGTTCAAAAAGAAGGTTGCGATGGACTCATTACCAGCGCCACTTGGATATTGCATCGCATGCCCAAGTTTATGCGTACTGTTTGCCTTGAGTTCTATGGTCAAGCGCGCGAAGCTATTCCAAGTATTGTGGAGATTAAAGCCTATTTAGATGGCTTGAGTAAAGAGGGTGGCCCCATTCTGGCTGGTCTTGAGCATTTGGACGATCGTTACTTAAAAGCGGTTGGCTACTCCACAAAATCCAAGCGCAATAGTTTGCCCAAAATGGTCTTGATAGGAGATATTGCCGGCGATAATGAGGAAGCGGTTGCAGCAGCCACTAGCGAAGTAGTCCGCATGGCGAACTTGCGTGTGGGTGAAGGCTTTGTTGCAGTCAGCGCAGAGGCTCGTAAAAAGTTTTGGTTAGATCGTGCCCGCACAGCGGCTATTGCTCGCCATACCAATGCATTCAAAATTAATGAAGACGTTGTCATTCCCTTGCCGCGGATGGGCGAGTACACCGATGGCATAGAACGCATCAATATTGAACTATCTCTAAAAAACAAATTACAAGTTCTTGATGGCCTAGAGTTATTTCTGAAAAAGAGTGCTTTACCATTGGGTAAGAGCGATGAAGAGTATGAGATTCCAACTGCAGAAATCTTAGGAGATCGTGTTCAGCAGGCTCTAGAGCTGATTGCTAAGGTCCGAACTCGTTGGGCTGATTGGCTTACGCAGATGGACACCTATTTCCCACAACTTCAAAATTACAGTTTGCGTGCCTCATGGAAAGAAGAAGTGCGCTCTGAATTGCGTATTATCTTTGGCGGTCTAGCCTTTGAGCCTATTCTTACTAAGCTTGAAGGGATTCATAAAAATATTTTGCGCAAACGGGTATTCATAGCCTTACATATGCATGCTGGTGACGGTAATGTGCATACGAATATTCCAGTGAACTCGGATGACTATGAGATGTTGCAAGATGCACATCGCTCAGTCGATCGCATCATGAAATTAGCCCGTTCATTAGATGGTGTGATCTCTGGTGAGCACGGTATTGGCATTACGAAGCTTGAGTATTTAACCGAAGCGGAACTCAAAGATTTCCGCAGTTATAAGAATCGTGTAGACCCTGAAGGGCGCTTCAACAAAGGTAAGCTCATGCCGCATGCGGATCTGAGTATGGCGTACACACCGAGTTTTGGCTTGATGGGGCATGAGTCCATCATCATGCAGCAAAGCGATATCGGGGCGATTGCCGATAGCGTGAAAGATTGCTTACGCTGCGGTAAGTGCAAACCAGTTTGTGCAACCCATGTACCTCGCGCTAATTTGCTGTATAGCCCACGTGACAAAATTTTAGCTACTTCATTATTAATAGAAGCCTTTTTGTACGAAGAGCAAACCCGTCGCGGCGTTTCTATACGTCATTGGGAAATGTTCGATGATGTGGCAGCACACTGTACGGTGTGCCATAAATGCTTGACACCTTGCCCAGTCAATATTGACTTTGGTGATGTGACAATGAATATGCGCAACCTCATGCGGAAGATGGGCCAGCAACGTTTTAACCCAGGCACAGCAGCATCAATGCTTTTCTTGAATGCAACTAGTCCAGAGACTATTAATTTGGTTCGTAAGGCCATGATTGGTTGGGGCTATAAGTTACAGCGCCTGGGTAACGATGTTCTGCGTAAGTTTGCTAAAAAGCAAACTGCTCACCCCCCTGCAACCGTTGGTAAGCCAACCATCACTGAGCAGGTTATTTTCTTTGTAAACAAAAAAATGCCCGGTAATTTACCTAAAAAAACTGCTCGTGCGTTGTTGGATATTGAGGACGCAGACTATGTGCCGATTATTCGCGATCCGAAAACTACCTCTGTTGACACCGAAGCGGTGTTTTATTTCCCGGGCTGTGGATCTGAGCGGCTCTTTTCGCAAGTGGGTTTAGCAACTCAAGCAATGCTTTGGAATGTTGGCGTGCAGACAGTGCTACCCCCAGGCTATTTATGTTGTGGTTATCCGCAGAGGGGCAATGGTGATTTTGATAAAGCTGAGAAGATGATTACGGATAACCGTGTGTTATTTCACCGGGTTGCCAATACTCTGAACTACTTAGATATCAAAACCGTAGTAGTTTCTTGCGGAACTTGCTATGACCAGTTAGCTGGCTATCAGTTTGACCAGATTTTCCCTGGATGCCGCATTATTGATATTCATGAGTACTTGGCAGAAAAAGGCGTTAAGCTCTCTGGAGTAAAGGGTGTGAAGTACATGTATCACGACCCTTGTCATTCTCCAATGAAGCTACAGGATCCTTTGAAAACCGTTAATGAATTGATTCAATTGGAAGATGGTGAAGCGATTTTAAAGAATGATCGTTGCTGTGGTGAGTCTGGAACCTTAGCAGTTACTAGGCCAGATATCTCTACTCAAGTTCGCTTTCGCAAGCAGATTGAGATGGAAAAAGCGGCGATTGATTTACGCAAGGATAATTTCACTGGAGACGTTAAAGTATTAACAAGTTGTCCATCTTGCTTACAAGGCCTAAGCCGTTTCGATGCAGATAGCGATACTACTGCTGATTACATTGTGGTTGAGATGGCGCAAAAATTACTTGGTGAAAACTGGATGAAAGATTATGTTACTAAAGCAAATGAGGGTGGCATTGAAAGGGTTCTCGTCTAATGATTCCTAATAACATCGTGGTACATCAGCAATCTAAGGTACTTGAACTATCATATGAGAACGGCAATACCTATCGGCTGCCCTTTGAGCTTTTGAGAGTGCTCTCACCCTCTGCAGAAGTTCAAGGCCATGGTCCAGGGCAGGAGACTTTGCAAACTGGAAAGCGTGATGTTTTGATTGCGAACCTTGAGCCTGTTGGCCATTACGCATTAAAGCCTAGCTTTTCTGACGGTCATGATTCAGGCCTATATTCTTGGGATTACTTGCAGTACCTGTGTGAGAATCAAGAGCAATTGTGGAAAGAGCATTTAGATAGATTGACGGCTGCAGGTCTTGATCGCGATGCGCCCATGGTGGTAGCTGGTCATTCTTGTGGAAGTCACTAATGAGTAAAACCCATTTTGGCTATCAAAGTGTTGATGAGACTGAAAAAGCTGGCAAGGTTGCTGACGTATTTCATTCGGTAGCAAGTAAATATGATGTGATGAATGACTTAATGTCATTTGGTTTGCATCGCATGTGGAAAAAAATCACAATTGCGCGTGCAAATATTCGGCCCGGGCAAAAGATTTTAGATATCGCCGGAGGTACTGGAGATCTTGCGGCAGCATTTGCCAAAGCAACTGATTGGGGTCACAATCCCGATGCGCAAGTTTGGTTAAGTGATATTAATGCCTCGATGTTGGGTGTTGGTCGCGATCGTTTATTGGATCGTGGCATGGCTTTGCCTTGTGTGCAGTTTGATGCTGAAAAAATTCCATTCCCGAATCATCATTTTGATGTTGTAACCGTAGCATTTGGCTTGCGCAATATGACCCATAAAGAAGTAGCATTGGGCGAAATGTGTCGTGTGATTAAGCCAGGTGGACGTGTTCTAGTGTTGGAATTCTCCAAGCCAGATGCATTTTTGCAGCCGGTTTATGACACTTATTCATTCAAGGTCTTGCCTTGGTTGGGCGAGAAGATTGCGCAAGATTCAGAAAGTTATCGTTATTTAGCCGAATCTATCCGCATGCACCCAGATGCCCAAACTCTCAAAGAAATGATGTTGGGCGTGGGTTTTGATGAAGTCGAAACCCATAGGATGACTGGGGGTATCGTTGCCTTACATATTGGTGTTAAATACTGACAGTTATATAGCTTTTAAGCGCTTATCAATTACAGTAGTTCACAGGTTATTAGAGGGAGTAAATAAAGATGAATAAGCATTTTTTCAAATCAGTTCTATTAAGTCTTACTTTGGTATTTGCAACTGTTGGACATGTTGATGCTGCCCGTTTGGGTAATGGCAAGAGTGTTGGAAAAGCGCCTAGCGCACCAATGCAAAAGCAAGCC
>CAIUOP010000024.1 GCA_903900805.1 uncultured beta proteobacterium
CAAGGCCTCTTTTCCACTCTTGTTATTGAGCAAAGCATCAATCTTTTTATTGTCATCATCTGACAAACGAATATTACTAACGGCATTATTTCTACGGCGCAAATAGGTCAATAACCCTGCTATTCCTATTACAAGAATGACAAAAGGACCAATCCAAAGAAGCCAAGTAGTGGGTTTGACGGGCGGACGATAGAGCACAAAATCTCCATAGCGCTCAACCATAAAACTTCTAATTTGATCATCGCTCTTACCCTCTTTAATGAGGGTACGAATCTCTCGGCGAAGGTCGTTAGCTAAATCAGAGCGCGATCCTGCCAAGGACTCATTCTGGCAAACTAAGCAACGCATTTCTTCTGAGATACTAATCAAGCGTTGTTCGATCACAGGATCATCTGCTAATGGGGCTGCATCTTTGGCAAATGATGAGCCGAAGCTTAGTACACACAGAGTGATCAGCAAAATCGATTTCATGATTTCTGAAGCTCGCTAATCAATGGATAAATCTTTTGATTCAGTATATTCATCGTAATAGGGCCAATATGTTTAAAGCGAATCATGCCCGCTTTATCAATCACATAGGTTTCAGGCACACCATAGACACCGTAATCAATCCCAACACGTCCATTAGCATCAAATGCCGATAGCAAATAAGGATTGCCTTGATTGGCCAGCATAGCAAGCGCATCTTCACGCTTATCCTTGTAGTCTAAGCCAATAATTGGAGCTATCTTTGATTTAGCAAGCTCTACTAGTACTGGGTGCTCTTCACGGCAAGCAACACACCAAGATGCCCAGACATTCAATATCCAAACCTGCCCCTTCATACTTGCAGGTGAAAAAGTCTGGTTGGTCTCTGACAACTGTGGAATTTCAAATGCTGGTGCTGGCTTATTAATTAATGGTGAAGGAACTTCTTGCGGATCACGATTTAAACCAATCGCTAAAAAAATCACTAAGACTATAAAGAGCAGTAGAGGAAGTAAAAATTTTACCTTCATGCGATTTGTCTTTTTAATTTGATGCGATAGCGCTTATCAGAAATCGATAATATTCCACCCAGAGCCATCAACAAGCAGCCACCCCAAATCCAATCAATAAATGGCTTGTAATACACGCGTACTGCCCAGGATTTATCAGGCAACTCCTCACCAAGAGAAACATAAATATCTCGCGTTAAGCCTACGTCAATAGCGGCCTCAGTCATTGGCATGGTTGATGAAAAATAATTACGCTTCTCTGGGTACATCATTGTCTGGGCATTACCATTTTTAGCGAGCAAAAAGGTTCCACGCATTGCCTGGTAGTTTGGTCCTGGAACGACATTAACGCCTTGAAACTGAATTTGATATCCACCTACTGAAACAGTGTCACCAGCTGACATACGCACATCTTTTTCTTCTTGATAGGCGCCAACCATAGTGACACCAATCACAAATACAGCGATCCCAAGGTGGGCTAATTGCATACCAATAAACGAACGTGTTGGCTTGCCTGCTTTTGCTTGGCGAACGATCTGTAAGCAACCAGAAGCGATTACCCAAAAAGCCAATAAGAAGCCAAGGCCAGCTAGCCAGGTGAACTCACCCATCAGCATTGGAATGCCAATACCAGCAAGCACTGCAACTAAGCCTGCAAGCCACAAGCGCTTAATTACTAACAGAAGATCAGAGCCTTTCCAATTAGTCCAAGGGCCAATACCCATCAATACCAATAAAGGGGCCGTGATGGGTACAAAAACGCTATTAAAGTAAGGGGGCCCAACAGAGATTTTGCCTAGATGCAGGGCATCAATTAATAGAGGATATAAAGTCCCGAGCAAAACTGAGCCGGCAGAAACAACCAAGAAGACATTGCCCAAGAGAATAAAAGTTTCTCTTGAGCTCAAGCTAAATTTACCACCAAGAGAACTCTTAGGTGCACGCCATGCATAAAGAATTAAAGAAGACCCAACCACGAGAACCAAAAAGATCAAGATAAAAACACCACGCCTAGGATCAGTAGCAAAGGCATGCACTGATGTCAGAACGCCTGAGCGCACCAGGAAAGTTCCCAGCAGAGATAAAGAAAAAGCGGTAATTGCTAACAACACTGTCCAACTTTTAAAGCCCCCGCGCTTCTCTGTAACTGCTAATGAATGCAATAGCGCTGTACCGACTAACCAAGGTATAAATGATGCATTCTCAACCGGGTCCCAGAACCACCAACCACCCCAACCTAATTCGTAGTAAGCCCACCAAGAACCCAGAGCAATCCCAAGCGTTAGAAATACCCATGCAGCCGTTGTCCAAGGGCGCGACCAGCGCGCCCATGCAGCATCCAATCTTCCAGACAACAAAGAAGCAATCGCAAAAGCAAAGGCTACTGAGAAACCAACATAGCCCATGTACAACATGGGAGGATGAAACACGAGACCAGGATCTTGCAATAGTGGATTTAAAGAACGGCCATCTTGCGCAGCAGGTAGCAAGCGTTCAAATGGGTTAGAAGTAGTGATAACAAAAAGTAGGAGCCCACTCATCACTAAACCTAAAACGCCAATCACTCTAGCCACCATAAACTCATCTAAGGCTTTAGAAAGCTGGGAAACCAAAATAGTCCAGGTACTTAACAAGAAAACCCATAAAAGCAATGAACCCTCATGCCCACCCCATACAGCACCTAAACGATACATAACAGGCATCTGAGAATTAGAATGCTCAGCGACATAAAGCACAGAAAAGTCGTTGCTATAAAAACTCCAGGCCAAGATTACAAAGGCAATGGCAAGCAATAGGAAAACTGTTTGAGCAGCCGGTCTTGCGAGGATTAACCACTCGCGACGACCTTGATGCGCACCTATTAATGGCAGCACACCCTGAATCAGGGCAATACAAAGCGCCAGAATGAGTGCGTAATGTGCAAATTCAGGAATCATTTTTTACTTCCATTTTTCTGGGCTTGCTCTAAAGCATGCTGAGCCTCTGGTGGCATGTAGTTTTCATCATGTTTAGCGAGTACTTCACTGGCAATGAATTCTCCATTAGCATTCATACGACCTTGAATCACAGCACCCTTACCTTCTTTAAATAAATCTGGAAGAATGCCCGTATACGCAACTGGAATATCTTTCACGAGATCGGTAATAACAAAATGCACCGTCAAGCCATCACGCCTTACAGATTCATCTTTGACCATACCGCCAATCCGAAAGGCTTGATCCTTCGGCGCCTTGCCTGCTGCCACTTCACTAGGAGTGACAAACAAAGCAATATTGCTATTAAGCGCATTCAGAATTAATAGCGCAGCAACCCCAATAACTACTAGAGCAGCAAAAATGATTAATGCGCGTTTATACCTAGATTTCACTGACTACCTTCTCTATCAAACCGTTCAGCAAGTCGCTCTTGTTTGAGTCTGCGCACAATGGCTTTAAAACGAGCGCGAACTACCAAAGGCTCTAGTAATAATACGAGTGCGCAAACACCAAAACTACCCCACACATAGAGAGCGTAGCCCCCCATCGCAAAGAATTCTGCTGGACTATTCCACATCAGCTCTTGACCTCGCTCAATTGTCTCACCCAATCGGTATGGGCTTCTCGCTCCAGAATGATGGCTCGCACTCGCATCAAACCCACTGCAATCGAGTACATCCAGAAGCACAAGGCCATTAGCAGCATTCCCCAGAGCATGGTCTGCGCCATCGCAGGTGCTTTTGTTAAAGAAACAGAGGCGCCTTGGTGCAAGGTATTCCACCACTTCACTGAGAAATAAATAATCGGTATATTTACTACTCCTACTAGAGCCAAAATGGCGCCCGCTTTATCTGCACGACGTCGGTTATCAATCGATGCCTGTAGAGCCATAAAGCCTAAATAGAGAAAGAGCAAAATTAATTCAGAAGTGAGGCGCGCATCCCAAACCCACCAAGTACCCCACATCGGTTTACCCCAAAGCGCTCCAGTCCACAAAGACAGAAATGTCATCCATGCGCCTACCGGTGCCAGGGCTTGCGCCATCATCGCTGATAAGCGGGTATTAAAAATTAAGCTAAGCCCAGCCCATGCTGCCATGACAAGGTAGATAAACATCGACATCCATGAAGCAGGTACATGAACAAAAATAATGCGATAACCCTGGCCCTGAACTGCATCTACTGGAGCAACAAAGAGGCTCACCCACAAACCGGCTAAACCAAATAGAGCGGTAAGCGTCCAAAAAACGGGAATTAGTTTTCCGGCAACCGGATAAAAGATGCTCGGGCTTGATAACTTAAACCAGTTAATCAAGCGGCTATTCGAAAAAGAAGGGTTATTTACCTGATTCATTCAATCGCAATCTTTACAGCAGCAGCACTCACCCAAGGTACAAATGCTAAAGCCAAAATCAA
>CAIUOP010000025.1 GCA_903900805.1 uncultured beta proteobacterium
ACCATTTTGTTTGGGCAAGACTTCGCCATATAAACCAAAGGTGAGTAAAGTGAGTGGATTCATGGCCTCGTCCATACGCAGACCTTCGCGATAAGGCCAATCAATAATTTTGCTCTTTAAGCCCGGCATTTGTTTTTGATCAGCTAAAGAAATAAATTCCACATACTTTGCAGAGCCTAGAGGCTCGACTTTATTGATCAATTTAGATAAAGAGTAACCATCCCAGGGGATTACCATGGACCAACCTTCAACACAGCGCATACGATAAATACGCTCTTCCATCGGTGCAAGCTTTAATAAGGCATCGATATCTAAGGTCACAGGCTTTTTGACCAAGCCTTCAATCGAGATAGTCCATGGGCGAGTTTGTAAGGTATGCGCATACTCCGCTGGATCTGCTTTATCCGTTCCAAACTCATAAAAGTTGTTATAGGTCGTTACATATTTATACGGTGTGAGGCCATCTTTAGAGGCATAAGCCTGATTGAGTACCGCGCTCAGCTTTTCTGGATTAGCAGCGAATGCTTGTCTTGAAAACCAAGGGGCCAATGCCATACCAAAACTCCCTGCAGCGGCAGCCTTAATCAAATTGCGACGGTTCTCAAAAACAGTCTGAGGAGTGATGTCGCTTGGATGAATGGTCTTATCAATAAATGGCATGGGCTACCCCCAATGAACGTAATGAGCTTATTTTGCTACCGATGAGAATTTATTGCTTGCCGATCCTCATGAAGCCCCAAAGAAAAAGGCAAACCCGAAAGTTTGCCTTTTGATGACCAGTCCTAGTAGCTTTAACTAGCTCTGCACGATTAGGCTCTAGCTGCCTTTAAAGCAGCGTTGAAAGTAGCGCTAGGCCGCATTACTGCCTTGCATTTCTCTGTGTCCATTACAAAGTAACCGCCGATATCTACTGGCTTGCCCTGAACCGCTTTGAACTCATCCACAATCTTCTGCTCGTTTGCCTGCAAAGATTTAGCCAAAGGCGTGAAATACGCTTGTAATTCTTTATCTTCGGTCTGAGCGGCTAAAGCTTCTGCCCAATACATCGCCAAGTAGAACTGGCTACCCCGGTTATCCAATTCACCGGTTCGCGGAGAAGGAGACTTATTGTTTAACAATAATTTACCAGTAGCCTCATCCAAGGTACGAGCCAAGATCTTCACTTTAGAATTACCAGTCTTATCGCCCATATCTTCTAGAGATACTGCTAAAGCTAAGTACTCACCAAGCGAATCCCAACGCAAGTGATTCTCTTCCACTAACTGTTGAACGTGCTTAGGTGCAGAACCACCAGCACCAGTTTCAAAGAGGCCGCCACCTGCCATCAAAGGCACGATAGATAACATCTTTGCACTAGTGCCTAATTCCATAATTGGGAACAAGTCTGTGAGGTAGTCACGCAAGATGTTGCCAGTGACAGAAATAGTGTCCTTGCCGCGAATCACACGCTCGAGCGTGTAACGCATTGCGCGAGTCTGGGACATGATCTGAATATCTACACCCTTAAGATCATAGTCTTTAAGATAAGTATTAACCTTCTTAATCAATTCTGCTTCATGTGGACGGTACTCGTCCAACCAAAATACTGCCGGTGTATTGGAGAGGCGCGCGCGATTGACAGCCAGCTTGACCCAGTCACGAATCGGTGCGTCTTTCAGTTGACACATACGCCAGATATCGCCCTCTTCCACATTTTGCTCGAGCAATACAGTGCCATCATCAGCAACAATGCGGGCTACACCAGCTTCAGGGATCTCAAAAGTCTTGTCATGTGAACCATACTCTTCAGCCTGTTGAGCCATCAAGCCCACATTAGGTACGGTACCCATCGTAGTGGGATCAAAGTTACCGTGCGTCTTGCAGAAATTAATCATTTCTTGATAGATGCGCGCAAAGGTACTTTCTGGAATAACCGCCTTGGTGTCATGTAAACGACCATCAGCACCCCACATCTTGCCGCCAGCACGAATCATTGCTGGCATCGAAGCATCTACGATCACATCGCTTGGAGAATGGAGATTTGTAATACCTTTCGCAGAATCTACCATCGCTAATGCTGGGCGATGTTCATGGCAGGCGTGCACATCCTGAATAATTTCCTCACGCTTTGACTCTGGCAAAGTCTTGATCTTTTCATATAGGCTGCTCATACCATTATTGACATTGACGCCCAGCTCTTCAAACAGCTTGGCATGTTTCGCAAAAGCGTCTTTATAGAAAATCTTCACGGCGTGACCAAATACGATCGGATGAGAGATTTTCATCATGGTGGCCTTGACGTGCAAGGACCACATCATGCCGGTCTTATAAGCATCTTCGATTTCTTTTTCGTAGAACTCACAAAGCGCCTGCTTACTCATGAACATACTGTCGATAATTTCGCCAGCGATTAAAGAGACTTTTGGTTTTAGGAGAATGGTTTTACCGCTTTTGGTTACCAAGTCCATTTTCACATCGCATGCTTTAGTCATGGTTATTGACTTTTCACCAGCGTAGAAGTCGCCACCATGCATATGCGATACGTGAGTACGGGAAGCTTGGCTCCACTCGCCCATCGAGTGAGGATGTTTGCGCGCAAATTGTTTCACGGCATTTGGTGCGCGACGATCAGAGTTACCTTCACGCAAAACTGGATTTACTGCACTGCCTAAGCATTTGGAATAACGGGTGCGAATGACTTTCTCTTCCTCGCTCTTGGGATCGTCTGGGAAGTTCGGGATCTTATAGCCCTTCAATTGCAACTCTTTAATCGCTGCCAGTAATTGCGGCACAGAAGCGCTGATATTGGGTAACTTAATAATGTTGGTGTCTGGCAATAAAGTCATCTTACCGAGTGCGGCCAAGTTATCAGGTACTTTTTGCTCAGCTGTCAGGCAATCTGAAAATTCAGCCAAGATTCGAGCAGCAACAGAAATGTCGCTCTTCACAATCTCAACGCCAACAGGTGCAGTAAAAGTACGAATAATCGGCAGAAATGCACAAGTCGCTAAGAGCGGCGCCTCATCTGTCAGGGTGTAAATAATCTTTGATTTCTCTGCAGCCATGAACATTTCCTTAATATTGATAAATTACAGGGCTAGGTTTTTACCCAGCCAGTCTCACATCCCCATTTTGCAAGTCGCTTTTAGCGCATCCATTGCCAATGAGGGGAGCTTTCCATTTTAAATCATCGGGCTTGGCAAAATAAGTAGATTTAGAGCATAAATGCCTTAAAAGAGGCACAATTTCACGGAATCTACTAAAACAGCTAAAGATCCTAGATTCCCCGTAAACTCTATCTGATGAGCAACAAGCACCCCTTACTGAACAAAAACCTCTTACTGCTCATTGTTTGCCAGGGTCTTTTCCTCACCAATAACGTCACCTTTATTGCCATTAATGGTTTGGTGGGTTTTAGTCTTGCGCCTGTCGCTTGGATGGCGACTTTGCCTGTGATGGGCTATGTCGTAGGGGGCGCCTTTTCTACCTCGATTGTTGCAAAATCCCAAAATTACTTTGGTCGGAAGATTTCTTTTCAGTTGGGGCTATTGGTAGCAGTGCTCTCAGCGCTCTTATGTGCCTACGCCGCTGTTACTCAAAATTTCTGGCTCTTGGTATTAGGTACCTTCGTTGCTGGCTACTATAGCGCCAACGGACAGCTCTACCGTTTTGCTGCTGCTGAACTGACTGAAGCTAGCCAGCGAGATAAGGCTGTGTCCTGGGTTTTGGCTGGGGGTATTTTGGGTGCGGTGATTGGACCCAACCTAGCCTCTTGGACCCGCGACCTATTTGATACTGCATTTTTAGGCGCCTACCTGACACTCTCATTAGCAGGACTGATTGGGATCTTCGTCATGCAATCGATTCACTTTCCAGAAGAATTCAAAACTCAGCACGCGCTATCAGATGGCAGGCCTCTAAAGACTATCCTACAGCAGCCCATCTTTATGGTGGCCGTGATTGGTGCTGCGCTTGGTTATGGCGTCATGAATTTACTCATGGCAGCAACACCACTAGCAATGCAAATCTGTGGATTGCCTTTTTCAGATACAGCCCTAGTATTGGAATGGCATGTGATTGGCATGTTTGCACCAGGATTTTTTACAGGGTCACTGATTCAACGTTTTGGCACTCTCAAGATCATGGGCGTTGGCGTGCTCCTCAATTTTATTTGTATTTTGATTGCATTAACTGGTACAGATCTTCATCAATTCCTCATTGCACTCTTTTTACTGGGAGTTGGTTGGAACTTTTTATTTACCGGCTCCACCTCTTTGGCGATGACCGCTTATAAACCCAATGAGCGGGACAAAGCTCAGGCTGCAATTAACTTTTTTGTTTTTGCTACGATGGCATTCACCTCATTTGGATCTGGTGCTCTGGTTACCTCACAGGGCTGGAACTTCCTGAACCTAGGATCACTCTTTCCTGTCACGGTAACTGCAGTAGCTTTGTTATGGCTAGCTGGACAAAATAAGAAACAGAAAAAACGGTTATCTGCTTAAGAAGTTTTTGCGAGCGGTAAGTTAAATAATAGGTTTTGGGGTTTGAGCTTGAGTTGCTTTTGCTCATTCATGGCGATTGCCATATAGACTGGCTTGCCTGCCTGCGCTTTAGCTAGGGCTGCCTCATCGATAAAGTCTAGACGGAACAGACAGATCACTTTTTCTAACTCATCTGTTTCAACAGACTCCTTGTTGTATAACTTATTGAGTATCTCAGTCGCCACTGCATCTAAGCCTACATGCCATGACCACTTAGGGTCACTGATCTGTTGCATGGGAGTAATACGTACCTTCGCCCCCAGAAAATGCTCTATCCATTTTTCCAAGACGCGGCAAAAGTGATTGATTGGTTCATGTCCAAAGTTCAGCTGTACTGCGAAATCAAAATTCTCATTTCGCGCCCAGTACTCAGTAGCATTTTCTTCATACAGGACATCTAAGTCGGTTGATCTCATCGTCATAGAATTATCCTTGAGCAAGTCCATGATGTTCCCGGTATCGCCTGCTTGGGCATTACGGGCTACCACTTCTTCGTCTGCGCCCATCACAATAGCGTCTTCGAGAACAGTAATCTTTTGGGCTCGAAAGAACAGTTCGCCCATGCGTGCTTCCAGAGGGTGGGCTTGCTCCCCCAATATATGCCTTACAAAGATCTGTGCCAATTGGGCTACAAATAATGGCGGTACATCTACCCCCTCACCCTTGAACAAGCTCATATAAAAACTCTCGAGGGAGCCGGCAGCCAATAGTCGTGTTCGATAGCGCAACCAAACCCGGTAGTTTTCACGAATATCCTCATCGGCCATAGTGGCAATTTCATGGTCGGCAATATCGGCACGAGGGTTTTGTACCAAACGCTGATGCAAGGATTGCTCGATAACGCAAGACTCTGGAACCAGGCTCAGCTCAGGCCTGTACAAATAGGTTCGTAAAAAGTCATCTGTCACCAAGAGTTGATGATCTGGACTAACTAAGAGGGTGTTGTATGCGGAATTGGGCCAATAATTTGTCATGTAATGGAGCCAAATCAGGCTCACCATCAGAATCGATAAGGCTCAGAATATACTAGCCAGTCAATTTGTGTGAAATAGGAAAAATATCATGAGTGAACTCAAAAAAATCGATACCGTCTTAGGCGATGGCAAAGAAGCGGTGACCGGCAACCACGTTGACGTGCATTACACAGGCTGGCTCTATGATGAGAAAGCTGCTGATCACAAAGGTCAGAAGTTTGATAGCTCTTTGGATCGTGGCCAATTGTTCAGCTTCCCATTGGGCGCTGGTCATGTGATTAAGGGTTGGGATGAAGGCGTAGCGGGCATGAAGGTTGGCGGCAAGCGAACACTTATTATTCCTTCTGACATGGGCTACGGTCCACGCGGTGCAGGTGGCGTGATCCCACCAAATGCCACTTTAGTATTTGATGTTGAATTGCATGGCGTCAATTGATTGCTATGTCATCCGCCCTATTTAGCGGAATGCAAAAAGGCCACCCTAGGGTGGCCTTTTTATTTATTCGTCAATGGAGATAGTAACTAAATCAAGAGCGTAAATCTTTACCATTTAAGGTCACACGATTAGTAGATCCGTTTTGGCAAAGACTAATAAGGCGATTTCTTTCAGCCAAGACTTTGTCAGCATAGCCACCATCATTCTCCGCATTGGCAGCGCCCACGTAGTACTTTAAACCGTTGCGCAATGAACCTGCGGTAGCAATCAAGTACTTCAAAATATAGGCGCCCACCCGAATATTGACTTCAGGTTTGACAGCTTCTGTCGTACCACCATACAACTCATATTTATCTTTATGTACTGAGGTCATGACCTGCATGAGGCCTTCTGCACCAGCATGGCTCTTGGTATTTGGGTTGAAGTTTGACTCCACTGAAATCACAGCCAATAAAAGTACTGGATCAATATTGACTTCTTTTGCAACCAAAATAGTATTCGATACATACTCTTCAATCTTGGCACGATCAAGCTTATATTTCTTCTCAAAGAAATCAGCAACCGCACGTTGATTCTGAATCGAACCCAGCAAGTTGCTATCTAGCGCTTGGGGGTCAATTTTGGAAGCTGGAATACGATCTGCCAAATGGGAAATCGATTTGACCTGGATCTGACCAACTGATGGCATCAACAAAGCAACCGTGTGCTGCTTAGCGCTATTGAAACCAGCTGGGACTGGATTTAGTTTATTGCTATAAATCACAGCAGCAATTTCAGAATCAGCCATATGGGTGGGGCTGTCGTTAGCGGCCTTATATTGCTCGAGCATGCCAAAGCCATTACTCCAAACAATATGACGGGCTTCATCTGGCACTAAGAAGCGGGCTAAATCAAAAGCACCCGCATTGGTACCGTTACCAGAAAGCCAAAGACCCACCACCATGAACACAGCGACAACGAGCACTCCATTGATGACTCGGTAAACCGGAGTCATTACATTGGCCAGCAGATCTTTAGCCATCAGGATTACTGGCTTTTGATCTTGCGGCTCGCTCAAATTATTCGTTAAACATTTACTCATCTATTTATTTGCGACACCCCTTAAACTTAGATACCAGTTTATGTTGCATCGCAATATCTAAAAAACATGGGTCATCCTAAGAAGGTTCTTATATCAAGTCAAGAATAAAGAAAGTGATTTTGATAACTTTTGGATCTTGAAATACGGGATCTCCCTCATATGACTTCTAATATTGATATTTAATCTATTTAAATCAACAACTTATATAAGTTAGGAGGCACTAATTTCATAGTGTAAAAAAATGCTCAAATTCCAACTTTTTTACGATTTAGCCTAAAAAATAGGCTCCCAAAACCGTACATCTAGTGTTTTAGATCTAACTTATTTCTACCGGTAGTACTCCGCTGAGATTGCTGCGAGGCAGTATTTTCAAAGCATGTCAGATTAAAAAAGGTACTTTTTTCCTCAGCAAACCCTCCCTTATGCGTAAATTCTGATTAGCTCTACAGCTAGTTTGGATGAAAAGAGAAGAAAGATCTGATGGCTCGTCCTACACTGACATCCTATGAAAATCTTTCGCAAGTTTCTCGTCCTTGGGGCCCTTTTAAGCCTACTTTCCCCCCTAAGTGCCTTTGCCTTATTTGAGGAATGTAAAGATCTGTTTCCTAAGCAGCAAATACCTAGTTCCCAAGAAGTAGGACGCGACCTCTGTTTTGATAGCTTTGCGGTCTATTACTCACCTGTCGATAAGAAACCGATCTATACAGTTGAAAAGCTGAGCAAAGAGCAGCTATCGGCTCCTCACCCCAAAAGAAGTAATCAGTTTTATGAGGAGGCGCGACTACCATTAGCAGAGCGCTCACTCCTCTCAGACTATCGTGGTAGCGGCTATGACCGTGGCCATAACGCTCCTGCTGGTGATATGACTAATGAGCGGGCAATGGCCCAGTCCTTCTCATTGGCAAACATGATGCCTCAGGCCAGACAAAACAATCAGGGCATTTGGGCCAAAAATGTGGAAGAGCCGACCAGACTCTATGTCAAAAGAGTTGCTGGTGATGTTTTTGTCTACACTGGATCAACTGGTAATAGCGGCAGCATCGGCAGCAGTCGTGTAACCATTCCAAGTCATTTATATAAATTGGTATACGACGCAAGCAAAAACACGGCGTGGGCATACTGGATTGAGAATACCAACGAAGCCTCCATGAGGCCGCCTATCTCTTATCAAGAGCTAGTTCAAAAAACAGGAATTGATTTTCAGTTGCCGCTGAAATTGGATCACTCAAAGTAGTGACGATCTAGCTTTCAAACCATGCGCCCGGGCAATGGGTGCCAATAGTCCACGCAAACCGTTGTGATCTAGCGTGTGCATTAACTCTAGCAACTGACCTAACTCTCCTTGAGGAAATCCCTCACGCGCAAACCAGGCTAAATAATTTCCTGGTAGGTCTGCCAAAGCACGCCCAGCATATTTACCGAAGGGCATTTTCATTAAGACCAGTTTCTCGAGGGCTTCTGCATTCATTAATGAGAAATCTTACAAGCAAAGTAGATAAGCCCTATTAATCTCGCCATTAATCAAGTTATGGTCATTTTTTCAAATGAGAATCATTCTCATTTGCTGGTATATTGAGAATTATTCCTATTTAGACTTTTTCAACCACCAACCTGAGATGACTATGAAATTAACCATCAAAAGACTAATTGCCTTTAGCTTTATTCTCGCAACCGCACTTCACCTCTCCTTCGCCCATGCAGGCGAAGGTGTATTTGGCTGGATCTACACACTAGACCTCCAACCCAAAGGTAAGTTGGAATTTGAGCAACGTTTGCAATTGAACCAACAGCAGGCAGCTGGAACTTATGAAGCATGGACAGCGAGATCCGAATTGGAATATGGCCTCACAAATGATTTGCAAATTGCTGGCTATATCAATTCGTATTACACCAATGCTAGTCAGAACTACACCAATCCTGAAGCATGTGGAGAAGATCCTACTTGCACGGGTGGTTATGCAGTGCCTTCCTCACATGATCCTGCCACCCCTTATAGAAAGAGTGGCATTGAAGGTGGCTCACTAGAGGCTATTTATCGTCTCACTAATCCAGTCACTTCTCCTGTTGGCGTTGGCTTTTATCTAGAGCCGACCTGGGGCAGAAATAAAGATGAGCTCTCAGCAAGACTCTTATTACAGTCTAATTTCATTGACGATCGTTTAATACTCGCTGGCAACGTCGTAGTGGCAAATGAGCGCTTAAAGTTTATTGAGAATGGCAATGTGCCTGAGTCCATGCTCGATTTTTTAGTGGGCGCTAGTTATCGCTTTGCTCCTAAGTGGTCTGCAGGAGTTGAAGCACGCTTTCACAATGATTACTCAGAACTCAATCTGCGTAACCAAGTGCAACGCGCTACCTTTGTTGGTCCTAATGTGCACTATGCCGCCAAGGACTGGTGGGTGACTGGAGCCTGGCGTTACCAACTGGCAGGCGGTAACTGCATGGGTGGCGGCGAAGCTGAATGCTCTGATGCTCGGGTATGGGATAGCCATACCGTCAATGAATTTATTGTCAAAGTTGGTTTTCCATTGAACTAAAGACAAAGAAATTCATGAACTGGAAACCCAATCCCTTTGCGCTTGTTGGTCTAGCAATGGTAAGCGCACCTATCATTGCTCAGGCAAAAATTTATGTGAGTACAGAGCAAGTACAAAAAATATTCTTCCCTACTAAACAGCTCAGTCAGGCACCCATCATTATTAGCGACGATTTACAAGAAAAGATGCGGGTTGCATCTAGTATTCGATACCCCTTTCGAGGGGATCGTATCTGGAAAGCGCCCGATGGAAGTTGGCTCATCATTGATGAAGTGATCGGTAAGCACGAGATGATTACTTATGCTGTCGCTATTAACCCAAATGGCAGTATTTTGGGAGTTGAGATTTTGGAATACGTTGAATCCTATGGTTATGAGGTAGCAGAAGCGCAGTGGCGCGAACAATTTATTGGCAAGACCGCCAAAGACCCCATCAAACTCAATCAGGATATTCAGAATATTGGCGGCGCTACCCTGTCTTGCAAACACATTACTGATGGCGTAAAGCGAGTAGCTGTTTTATATGAGTTGGCCTTGAAAAAATAAATCATGCAGCGCTGCCAAGCCCTTTTAGGGACATATGTAGAGATCTCTACTGATCAAGACAATAGCCAAGCTGTAGATAAAGCATTTGCTGCAGTAAAGCAGGTTCAAGACTTAATGGGCTTTCATCATCCTTTTAGTGAACTTAGCCAAATCAACCGCTGGGCACACCAAGTTTCGCTTGAGCTCCATCCCTGGACCGCACAAATCCTTAAGCTTGCTCAAGAGATTCACGAGCAATCGAATGGTTTATTCAATTGTGGCATTGGCTATCGACTTGTAGCTGCTGGACTATTGCCACGCCACATTAATTTATCTAGACATAAACTCGGCGGCATCGAAGATATCACTTTTCTAGACTCACAGCTTATTAGATCCACTAAGCCCATCTGTTTAGATCTCGGAGGTATTGCCAAGGGCTTTGCAGTCGACAAGGCAGTAGAGAGTTTGATCTCCAGTGGAGTCGAATCTGGCTGCGTGAATGCGGGTGGCGACTTGCGGGTCTTTGGCAAAACCTCTAGATCAGTACAGATTCGGAACCCAAGCCTGCCATCTCAGTTAATCGACATTGGCTCATTGCAAAATGGGGCTATCGCTACTAGTGGCTTGTACTTTACGAATAGAGATCAACAGCAAAGCCACATCATCAATCCATTTGCGCAAGATGAATCTGAAGTACACATTAACTTCTCAGGCTCTTATTCTATAGTGGCAAAGGAATGTGTCTATGCAGATGCGCTCACTAAAGTAGTAGCGCTCTCTCAGACAACTGATCATCCTTGCTTAAATTACTTCTCTGCGCAGGCCATCAGGATTGCTGCATGAGTCGCTTAGGAAGAATGCCGAGCTGGCAAAGATTCTTTGTGATTGGTGGCATGCTTACCTGCTCTATTAGCGGCACTCTATATCTCATTGGCCATGAATTTCAGATTCAGCAAACCATGTTTGGTAGTCGCTATATATTGGCTGCTCACGGTATCTTTGCAATCGTAGCAACCCTGGCTCTAGGTTCAGTCCTATCCTTTCACCTCAAGGCTGGAATTCAATCGAAAAAGAAATGGTTTAGCGGCTTTAGCCAGTTAAGTTTTTTGGCCACTCTATTAACTACTGGGGCCTTGTTATATTACGGGCCTGCAGAAATTCGAGATGGTGTTGTGATTACGCATTGGCTATCCGGGTTGATATTCTTTGCCATCTTTTTATTGCATGCAGTTAGAAAAAATCTAAGCTTTGAGCCTATGAGCTCATCAAAAACCTATTTTTTACTAAACCACTTTTTTAAGCTTGGCCAGAATAAGTTCACAACTAGGCCAGCAATCACTAAGCTAGCTGCCAAAATTTTCCACAAGGGCAGTGACTCGTTCAAGAAATAAGTTGATGCCCCCATCCCAAATATCGGCACTAATAATGGCGCTGGTGCTACTACTGCTGCAGGATGCTTAGAGAGTAACCAAGCCCAAGCAGCATAACCAAAGACAGTATTGCCCCAGGATTGCCAAAAGACGCCGCCCCAAGCCCACATTGATGCAGAGATGATTGAGGTACTCATCTGTTCCCAGCCGCCCTCAAAAATCCAAGAAATTAAAAAGAGTGGTGGAAGTGAAAATGCACTAGCCCACACTACATAAGAGAGCATGTTAATAGAGCCAGCACGACGACTCACTGTGTTCCCTGCTCCCCATGAAAGTCCTGCAAAAACTATCAATGCCAATCCTATAAATGTCGTATCAGCGTCCGTATGGAGTCCAATAATCGCGAGGCCAGCCATAGATACTGAGATAGCAACTGCTTGATAGAGCCTTAAACGCTCTTTTGCAAAAAACATCGCAAGGCCGATGGTGAAAAATACCTGCGTCTGTACGACTAATGAAGCTAAGCCGGGAGAAATTCTTCCATCAATTGCAAAAAACAAGATCCCGAATTGCCCAACTCCAATAGCCAAACCATATGCACAAAGATTGCCCCAAGAAACCTTAGGCCTTGGTATAAAAAATGCCAAAGGCAAAAAGGCAAAGGTGAAGCGCAGCGCTGCAAATAAAAATGGCGGAAAGGCATCTAAAGAAAGTTTGATCACCACAAAGTTGGTGCCCCAGACAGCCACAATGACTAAGGCTAGTAAAAGATGGCTTAAGGGTAATTGATTGCTTTTATGGCTATTCACTAGTGAGTAACTCCGCAACACGCTCTGCAATCATCATTGTAGGAGCGGCGGTATTACCTGAAGTGATGGTGGGCATAGCAGAGGCATCTACTACCCGTAGATGATGAATACCCTTAACCCGCAATTGAGAATCTAGCACTGCCATCGGATCATCAGCGCGCCCCATCTTGCAGGTGCCTACCGGATGAAAGATCGTAGTTCCAATGTCACCTGCAGCTTTAACCAACTCTGCTTCAGTTTGATACTGCGCACCCGGTTTATATTCCTCTGGAGAGTATGGCTGGAGGGCTGGGCTTTGCACAATCTGACGGGTAAGTCTCAATGATTCAACTGCAATCTTGCGATCTTCTTCCGTCGCCAAATAATTTGGCGCAATGACTGGTGGCGCTTCAGGATCCACTGAATTGATATGCACACTGCCTCGCGATGTTGGTCGAATATTGCAAACACTAGCCGTAAACGCATTAAAAGAATGTAAGTCTTCGCCAAACTTGTCTAGTGATAAGGGCTGTACGTGGTACTCGATATTGGCACGCTTTTGCGCTGGCGAGCTATAAGCAAAGGCACCCAATTGGGAGGGTGCCATCGACATCGGCCCAGAGCGCTTAAAGAGATATTCCAAGCCAATCATGATTTTTCCAAACCAAGAATTGGCTTTGGTATTGAGTGTCTTAATGCCATTGACTTTGTAAACCATCCGCAACTGTAAATGGTCTTGCAAATTTTCACCAACGCCAGGTAAATCAGCGATTACCGGAATACCCAATGCAGATAGATGCGCAGCAGCACCAACACCCGAGCGCTCCAGTATTTGCACGCTACCAATGCTACCTGCACATAACAG
>CAIUOP010000026.1 GCA_903900805.1 uncultured beta proteobacterium
TGAATTGCTGATTGAGTCCAAAGAAGCGAAAGTAATCGTCAGACGCGGAAGGATTCGCCACAACCACACTCATCTTTTACGTTTGGATTTTGAAACTTAAACCCTTCGTTCAAACCCTCACGTACAAAGTCTAGCTCTGTTCCATCCAAATAAGCCAAGCTCTTTGGATCAATAAATACTTTCACCCCATTGGACTCAAATACTTGATCTTCAGCCGCTGGCTCATCTACATACTCTAATTGATAAGCCAAGCCAGAACAGCCAGTAGTGCGAACACCTAAACGCAAACCACAGCCCTTACCGCGCTTTTCTAAATTACGGTTGACGTGTGCAGCTGCTTTGTCGGTTAAGGTAATTGCCATAGTTTGACTTTACTTATTTAGCTGGATGCTTATCTTTGTAATCAGCAACGGCTGCTTTAATGGCATCTTCAGCCAAGATGGAGCAGTGAATTTTTACAGGTGGCAAAGCCAACTCTTGCGCAATCAGAGAATTCTTAATCTCTAAAGCTTGATCCAAAGTTTTACCCTTGACCCACTCAGTAACTAATGAGGAGGAGGCAATCGCTGAGCCACAACCATACGTCTTAAACTTAGCGTCTTCAATTATGCCTTGATCATTTACACGGATTTGTAACTTCATCACGTCGCCACAAGCTGGCGCGCCAACCATACCGGTACCAACACTGTCATCGCCCTTTTCAAAAGAGCCAACATTTCTTGGATTTTCGTAATGATCAATCACTTTATCGCTATAAGCCATGGTATTTCCTCGTTAATCCTTCAAATTCTTAATGTGCTGCCCATTGAATCGTACTTAAGTCGACTCCGTCTTTAAACATTTCCCACAACGGTGAGAGCTCGCGCAACTTCGCAATCTTTTCTTTCACTAACTTGATTGTGAAATCTACTTCTTCTTCGGTCGTAAAGCGGCCGAGAGTAAAACGAATCGAGCTATGCGCTAATTCATCATTACGACCTAAAGCACGTAATACATAAGATGGCTCAAGGGACGCTGATGTGCAAGCGGATCCAGAGGAGATAGCTAACTCTTTCAAGGCCATTAACATCGATTCACCTTCAACATAGTTAAAGCTGATATTGAGGTTATGAGGAACACGGTGATCCATATCACCATTGACATAAACCTCTTCAATATCTTTCAAGCCAGCCAACAGACGATCACGCAATGCGCGAATACGTTTGTTTCCTTCAGCCATCTCAAGACGAGCAATGCGGAACGCCTCGCCCATGCCAACAATTTGATGGACAGCTAGTGTTCCAGAGCGCATACCACGCTCATGCCCACCACCATGAATCTGGGCTTCAATCCGAATACGGGGCTTACGACGCACAAACAATGCACCAATCCCTTTAGGGCCATAAGTCTTATGAGCAGAAAAACTCATGAGATCCACTTTGACTTTTTCTAAATCGATTTCGACTTTGCCGGTAGCTTGTGCAGCATCCACATGCAAAATTACGCCACGTGAGCGACACAAGTCGCCAATAGCAGGAATATCTTGCACCACACCGATTTCATTATTGACATACATTACTGATGTCAAAATCGTGCCAGGCTTCATTGCAGCCTCTAACTGAGCAAAGTCAATTAAGCCGCTTGGCAATACGTCTAAGTAAGTCACTTCATAACCTTCACGCTCTAGCTCACGGCAAGTATCCAAAGTTGCCTTGTGCTCGGTCTTCACGGTAATAATGTGATTGCCACGATCTTTATAAAAATGCGCTGCACCTTTTAATGCGAGGTTGATACTTTCAGTAGCGCCACTTGTAAAGACGATCTCTCTTGGATCAGCATGAACTAGGAGTGCAACTTCTGAACGCGCCCACTCAACCGCTTCTTCAGCAGCCCAGCCATAAGCATGGCTACGAGACGCAGCATTGCCAAACTGTTCACGCAAGTAGGGCAACATTTTATCGACCACACGGGGATCAATTGGCGTTGTAGCCGAGTAGTCCATATACACCGGAAAGTGCTTAGGGCTAAACATCGGAACAGGTTGCTTTGGAAGGTCTTGTGGTGCGTTCATGATTTACTTATAGATAAATACTGCTATTAACTTTGACGCGCCAAATTAAATACTGAATTAATTAATGGTGCTTTAGGAGCAAGTTCTTTTTTGGCTGCAAGTGCTGGCGCTGGCTTTTCAGCTTTCGCACTTTCAACTTTAATTTTCTTTTGACGCATGTCTTGAATCACTACTCCGCGCCCTTCTTGCTGCTGAACCAGGTTGCGCAAACTAACAGAGCTTAAGTACTCAACCATTTTGAGATTGAGGTTGCTCCAAAGATCATGGGTCATGCAGTGACCATGCTCCTCTTCGTCGCTATGACAGTTACCTTTACCGCCACACTGTGTTGCATCCAATGGTTCATCCACAGCAACAATGATGTCAGCAACGCTAATGGCATCAGCAGTGCGTGCAAGGGTGTAACCGCCTCCAGGGCCGCGAGTACTCTCGACGATATTGAAACGGCGTAATTTGCCGAACAATTGCTCTAAGTAGGAAAGGGAAATCTTTTGTCTTTGGCTAATTCCGGCCAAAGTTACAGGACCATGCGCTTCACGCAGGGCTAAATCGATCATTGCGGTTACTGCAAAACGGCCTTTAGTTGTAAGTCTCATATGTCACCTTGGTAATGGATTGTTATGGACAGCTCATGGTCAGATTGGTAATACCCGACCAATTCACTCAACTTTACCATATAGCCTAGCAATCCGCTTAGGTATTATCCCAAAAACCCCTCTGGAATCAAGTGCTTTAGCCTATAGAGTCCCTAGAACGGGCGCCAAAGGCCATTTCCTTGACCTTGGTGAGACGGTCCCGGGTGCTGGCAGCCTTCTCAAACTCCAGATTCTTAGCTTCAGCGTTCATTTGTTTCTCTAAGCGCTTGATTTCACCCGCCAGGTCCTTCTCACTCATATCCTCATAGCGAGCCCGCTCCTGCTCAATCTGCATCTCCTCACGCTTCTCTTTAACGTCATATACACCATCAATAATGTCCTTAATTCGCTTTTGGACCCCTTTGGGCTCTATTCCATGGAGCTTGTTAAAAGCAATTTGCTTGGTACGGCGTCTTTCGGTTTCCCCCATTGCCCTGCGCATGGAGTCGGTCACCCGATCGGCATACAAAATGGCTTTACCCCGAATGTTTCGTGCCGCCCGTCCAATCGTCTGAATCAAGCTACGCTCGGAGCGTAAGAAGCCTTCTTTATCGGCATCCAAAATAGCCACAAGAGAAACCTCTGGAATATCTAAACCCTCGCGTAATAAGTTGATGCCCACTAAGACATCAAAAACTCCTAAACGTAAGTCCCGCAAAATTTCAACCCGTTCAACGGTATCGATATCTGAGTGAACGTAACGTACCTTCACACCGTTATCAGAAAGGTAATCTGTTAATTGCTCTGCCATCCGTTTAGTTAGCACCGTTACCAAAACGCGCTCTTTTACTTTGACGCGCTCATGAATCTGATCTAGCAAATTATCTACTTGGGTACTTGCTGGTAATACTTCAATTTCTGGATCAACCAATCCTGTTGGTCTTGCCACTTGCTCAACAACTTGACCTTGGTGAGTTTTCTCATAATCCGCTGGCGTAGCAGAAACAAAAATAGTTTGACGCATCTTGGTTTCAAACTCAGTAAATTTGAGTGGCCGGTTATCCATTGCCGAAGGTAAACGGAAACCAAACTCCACCAAAGTATGTTTGCGCGACTTATCGCCGTTATACATGGCATTAAGCTGTCCAATTAAGACATGGCTTTCATCTAAAAACATCAAGGCATCATTTGGGAGATAGTCCACCAGGGTTGGTGGAGCGTCACCCGGAGAGGCACCAGATAGGTGGCGGGAGTAATTCTCAATGCCCTTACAAAAACCTAACTCATTGAGCATCTCTAAATCAAACCGTGTGCGCTGTTCTAAGCGTTGTGCCTCGACGAGTTTGCCATCTTTAACAAACTCATCTAAGCGTGAGCGCAATTCTGTCTTAATTGTTTCAATCGCTTTGAGTACCGTCTCGCGAGGTGTCACATAATGCGAACTTGGATAGACCGTAAAACGGGGAATTTTTTGGCGAATCTTACCAGTGAGCGGATCAAAAAATTGCAAGCTCTCGACCACATCATCAAATAATTCAACCCGCACTGCCAACTCATTATGTTCAGCTGGGAAAATATCAATCGTATCCCCGCGTACTCGAAACACGCCACGCTTGAAGTCTGTCTCATTACGATCGTATTGCATCGCAATTAAGCGCATCAAAATATCCCGTTGACTCATTTTGTCGCCAGGACGCAATGTCATCACCATGCTGTGATAGTCACCAGGATTACCAATACCGTAAATTGCAGAAACCGTTGCGACGATGATGACATCACGTCGCTCTAGCAAACTCTTAGTTGCGGAGAGACGCATCTGCTCGATGTGCTCATTAATCGATGAATCTTTTTCGATAAAGAGATCACGCTGAGGGACGTAAGCCTCCGGTTGGTAGTAGTCGTAATAACTGACAAAGTACTCAACCGCATTTTTTGGGAAAAACTCCCTAAATTCGCTATAGAGCTGAGCAGCTAAGGTTTTGTTTGGGGCAAAAATAATGGCTGGACGACCCGTTCTGGCAATCACATTGGCCATAGTGAAGGTCTTTCCGGACCCCGTAACGCCTAAAAGAGTCTGAAAAGTGAGCCCGTCCTCAATCCCCTCCACCAAAGCCTGAATAGCCTCTGGTTGATCCCCAGCGGGCTTAAAGGGTTGATAAAGCTGATATGGGGAATCTGGAAAACGAACAAATTTGGCAGGATCTAGATCATGGCCAGCCTCACCCAATGGGTCAGCAACCGGCTTTTTGATATCTTCTTTAGCTGCAGGATTCGGGGCAGTTTTGGGGGACTTAGGGGGCATCTCGGCTATCATTTCATCTGTGAGCTTTCTTCACAGCGAATTTTGTACAAACAATGATTTTGCCGTTTTTATTTGGAAATAGTTGATTCTGGAATCTAAAACTGTCAATTAAGCTGAATTCAACGGCAATTACTAGCAAAACTACCTTTAAACCATTATTTACGAGCTCCAATGACCCTGTTTGCCTCAGTCCAATTAGCCCCTAAAGATCCTATTTTTGGCCTCACAGAAGCCTACGTAGCAGATCAACGTCCTGACAAAGTAAACCTTGGTGTTGGCGTGTATTACACAGATGAAGGTAAAGTTCCTCTCCTCAAAGCGGTGATCAAAGCCGAAGAAGCGATTGTTGCTAAACATTCACCACGTAGCTATATACCAATTGAAGGCCCAAACCCATACAACAGTGCAGTGCAAACTTTATTGTTTGGAACTGACTCAGCGCTGATCAAAGATGGCCGCGTGGTAACTGCAGAATGTTTGGGTGGTACTGGTGCATTACGAGTTGGCGGTGACTTTATTAAGCGTCTCAATCTCAATGCGCCTTGTGCTATCAGTAACCCAACCTGGGAAAACCATCGAGGCATTTTTGAATCCGCTGGCTTTGAAGTTATTGACTACACCTACTTTGATGGCAAAACTCGTGGCGTTGATTTTGCCGGCATGGTGAAGTCCTTAGAATCATTCCCGAAGAACACAACCGTGCTTTTACATGCATGCTGCCATAACCCTACGGGTGCGGATATTACTGAAGCCCAGTGGCTTCAAGTAATCGATATTTGTAAGAATAAGAGTTTGATTCCATTTCTAGATATGGCTTATCAAGGTTTTGCAGCTGGAATTGAAGAAGACGGAATTGCAGTACGCCTCTTTGCACAGTCTGGCATGTCCTTCTTTGTATCGAGCTCTTTCTCTAAGTCATTCTCACTCTATGGTGAGCGTGTCGGTGCTTTGTCTATCGTGACTCAAAGTAAAGATGAATCTGCTCGCGTGCTCTCTCAATTGAAGCGCTTGATTCGTACCAACTATTCAAACCCTCCAACTCACGGCGCTGCTATTGCTGCTGCTGTTTTGAATTCTCCAGAATTGCGCAAGCTCTGGGAAGATGAGTTAGCAGAAATGCGTGACCGTATTAAAGCCATGCGTCATGGTCTCGTTGAAAAACTCGCTGCTGCTGGTGTGAAGCAAGATTTTGCTTTTATCGAACAGCAACGTGGAATGTTTTCATACTCAGGCTTAACAGCTGAGCAAGTTGAACGCTTACAGAAAGAAGATGGTATTTATGCCCTCTCCACTGGACGCATTTGTGTTGCGGCGCTGAATACTAAAAATATTGATAAAGTAGCCAAAGCAATCGCCCGCGTTTTAGGATAACAAGCGGATATAGTGAATTACAGGAGCTAGAATGTTATATCAGTTACACGAGTTCCAAAAAGCCTTACTTCAACCCATGAGCTCATGGGCACGAGCAGCCTCTGAGGCATTTATCAATGCCTCCAATCCAGCATCGCAGGTTCCAGGATCCGAGCGTTTAGCTGCTAGCTATGAACTCCTTTACCGCTTAGGTAAAGACTATAAAAAACCCGAATTTGGCATTCGTTCAGTGCAAGCGCATGGCCAAGAAGTAGCCATACATGAAAGAACTATCGTTGCAAAACCTTTTTGTAACTTAGTTCGCTTCAAGCGCTTTTCAGATGATGTAGAAACTATCAAGAGCCTCAAGGAAGACCCTGTTGTATTAGTAGTTGCTCCTATGTCTGGACACCACGCCACCTTGTTGCGCGATACTGTACGTACCCTTTTGCAAGATCATAAGGTTTACATTACCGACTGGATCGATGCGCGTAATGTACCAGTGGCAGATGGTGAGTTTGGCTTGGATGACTACGTTCAATATATCCAAGAATTTATTCGTGCGATTGGCGCAAAAGATTTGCATGTTATTTCTGTTTGTCAGCCTACCGTCCCAACCTTAGGCGCCATCTCTTTAATGGCTTCTGCTGGTGAAGTAACGCCTGCATCGATGATCATGATGGGTGGCCCAATTGATGCCCGTAAATCGCCTACCTCTGTGAATAACTTGGCTGAGCAAAAATCCTATGAGTGGTTCCAAAGTCATGTGATTTACAAAGTACCGCCAAGCTATCCTGGCGTAGGTCGCAAAGTTTACCCAGGCTTCTTGCAGCACACTGGTTTTATCGCCATGAATCCACAGAATCATCTCCAGTCTCATTGGGACTATTTCCAAGACCTCGTGCGGGGTGACGAACAAGATACCGAATCACATATTCGTTTCTATGATGAGTACAACGCGGTATTGGATTTAGATGCTAAGTTCTACTTAGATACTATTAAAACTGTTTTCCAAGACTATGCCTTACCGAATGGCACCTGGGAAGTAGCCGGTGATCTAGTAAAGCCTCAAGATATTAAAGAGACCGCACTTCTGACTGTAGAGGGTGAGCTTGATGATATCTCTGGCAGCGGACAAACTCGCTCAGCTCATGGCTTATGTGTTGGCATTCCAAAAGAGCATAAAGCCCACTACGAAGTTGTTGGTGCTGGTCACTATGGCATCTTTGCTGGTCGTCGTTGGCGTGATAAGGTTTATCCAAAGATTAAATCGTTCATTCGCGATCACCAAGTTGCGCACCATGAAACTAAAGCAAGGCCTCCTAAATTAGAAGGCTCTAACTAAGCATTAATCAGTGGGGGCTAAGGCCCTCACTTTTTTAGCCCACTATCTCGCAATGAAGACCACACAAGCGAACGAACTTGCTGATCGCTTGGAAGACACTCTTCCTCAAACCCAATGCACTAAGTGCGGTTATCCCGATTGCCGAGGCTATGCAGAAGCGATGGCCAATGGGGAAGCATTACCCAATCGTTGCCCGCCAGGAGGTATTGATGGCATTGCGCGTCTAAGCAAAATCCTTATTCCTATTTATCCACAAGATGCTTTTGAGCTGCACCCAACGATTGATCCCGACTACGGTATGGAACGCCCCAGACCAGCAGCCTTCATTGATCCTCAAAAATGTATTGGTTGTACGCTATGTATTCAGGCGTGTCCGGTAGATGCCATTGTTGGCGCATCAAAACAAATGCACGTTATTTTAACTGAGTGGTGTACTGGTTGTGATCTTTGTATCCCACCATGTCCAGTCGATTGCATCAGCATGATCAATGTCACAGGTAATCAAACAGGTTGGAATGCCTGGTCAACAGACCTGGCAGATATTTCACGTCAGCGTTATCACGAGCGAGAGCAGCGCCTTGATAGAGAGCAAAAAGATAATGATGATCGTTTAGCCAAAAAAGCTGCGGCCAAACTCATTGCAGTCAACGCTGATAACCCAACATCCGATGAGCAAAAGAAAGAGCAGGAACGCAAACGCGCCATTATTGCTGCTGCGATTGCACGTTCTCAGCAAAAGAAATGATGAATCCCGATAAGCGGCGCGCCTTTTTTGAGCAGCTCAAAGCCAACAATCCAAAACCTACGACCGAACTAGAGTACAGCTCACCTTTTGAGCTACTCATTGCAGTATTACTCTCAGCTCAAGCGACTGATGTATTAGTCAACAAAGGCACCAGCAAACTCTTTAAGGTTGCCAATACTCCGCAAGCCTTATTAGAGCTAGGCGAAGATGGAGTTCGACCCTTTATTCAACACATTGGTTTATTTAACTCTAAAGGCAGGCATATTCAAGAGACCTGTCGTCTACTACTCGATAAACATCATGGCAAAGTTCCGCAAACGCGCGAAGAGTTAGAGGCTTTACCAGGCGTCGGTAGAAAAACTGCGAATGTGATTCTGAATACTGCCTTTGGGCAACCCACTATTGCAGTTGATACCCATATCTTTAGAGTCTCTAATCGTACTGGCTTAGCACCTGGTAAAGATGTAGGGAAAGTGGAAGAGCAGTTACTTAAACGCGTACCCAAAGAGTATTTACTAGACGCACATCATTGGCTTATCCTGCATGGTAGATACACTTGCAAGGCGCGCAACCCTGATTGTGCCCAATGTATTGTTGAGCCTTTGTGTGGGTTTAAACAAAAAACTAGCAAGGGAAAAGTTCGTGGCGATATTTAACCCAACTCGAGAAGAAGTTCGCCGTTTTTTCTGCGATACCTGGAAAAAGAAAACTGATGGCCACATCCTAGACCCAATGGAAACACTTGCGAGTGATTGGATGGCAGAGCATCCTGAATACCATACGCTCCTGGGAGACCCTGAAGGCGCTTTAGCAGAGGACTACACACCAGAACGTGGTGAAACGAATCCTTTCTTACATCTTTCGATGCATCTATCGATTAGTGAGCAGATCTCGATTAATCAGCCACCGGGCATTAAAGAGATTGCAGACAAGTTATCGCAGAAGCTAGGCTCGATGCATGAAGCGCAACACGTCATTATGGAATGCCTGGGACAGGTCATGTGGGAAGCGCAGCGTGAAAGCGTACCCCTCAATCCCGAAAAATATCTCGAGGCTCTTCAAAAGCTGACTTAGCTCAACGATGTAATCTCAGCTTTGATGACTTCTGGTAACTCAACTGCCTTTTGCTTGCGATCTGCCAATACGGTTAGCGGAGTTTCTTGAACTCTTTTTGACCAAGCTGAGCCTGGATAAAAAGTGTCATCCTCAAATCTAGGGATGACATGCCAATGAATATGCGGGACCATATTACCTAAGGCTGCAATATTAACCTTATCGGGATACATAACGTGGCGTATCGCTTCTTCAACAGCAAACACGAGCGTCATCAGATGCTCGCGCTCACCATGACTAAGATCAGTCATCTCTGCGACATGCCGATTCCAGATTACTCTGCAAAAACCAGGTAGATCAGGATCGTTCACAAGAATGATACGAGCGTCATCACCGCGCCAAATCAATTGCCCCTCTTCAGGCTTAAGCTCGTCTTTACAAAGTGCGCAATTGGTCATGAGAAGAATGTATACGAAAACGGCATCTAAGTCACCCTCGTGAGGTAATTTAGATGCCGTGGCAGTATTGGTGCTACTGCTAATACAAACTACTTAGGGATCTATTAAGGGATCAACTAAGGATTAATGGAACTGCTCTTCTTCGGTTGAGCCAGTCAATGCCGTTACGGAAGACTTGCCGCCCTGAATAACGGTAGTGACATCATCAAAGTAACCGGTACCAACTTCTTGCTGATGTGAAACGAAAGTGTAACCACGATCACGAGCAGCAAATTCTGGTTCTTGTACTTTCTCAATATAGGCAGTCATACCCCGTTTCATGTAGTCTTGCGCCAAATCAAACATGTTGTACCACATGGAGTGGATACCAGCGAGAGTAATAAATTGATATTTGTAACCCATGGCACCTAACTCACGTTGGAACTTCGCAATCGTTGCATCGTCGAGGTTTTTCTTCCAGTTGAAAGAGGGTGAGCAGTTATATGCCAACATCTTGCCTGGGAACTTTGCACGAATTGCTTCAGCGAATTTACGGGCAAAATCGAGATCTGGTGTACCAGTCTCACACCAAACCATGTCAGCGTAAGCGGCATACGCCAAACCACGTGAAATTGCTTGATCTAAACCTTTGCGAGTCTTATAGAAGCCTTCTGGAGTCCGTTCACCCGTTAAGAATGGCTTATCGTTTTCATCATAGTCAGAGGTCAACAAATCAGCAGCTTCAGCATCAGTTCGTGCCAAGATGATGGTTGGTACACCCATCACGTCGGCAGCTAAACGAGCAGAGATCAATTTTTGTACAGATTCAGCTGTTGGCAATAATACCTTCCCACCCAAGTGACCGCACTTCTTCACAGAAGATAATTGGTCTTCGAAATGAACACCAGCAGCGCCTTGCTTGATCAAAGCTTTACTTAACTCAAATGCATTCAATACACCACCAAAACCAGCTTCAGCATCAGCAACGATTGGAGCAAAGTACTCAATATAGCCTGCATCACCTTTATTAATTCCTTTTGCTGTCTGGATTTCATCCGCACGTTGGAATGAATTATTAATCCGCTCAACCATCTTAGGAACTGAGTCTACTGGATACAAAGATTGGTCTGGGTACATAGCAGCAGAAGAGTTACCATCGGCAGCAACTTGCCAGCCTGATAAATAAATTGCCTGAATACCCGCTTTCACTTGCTGCATTGCCTGGCCACCAGTTAATGCACCTAAACAATTAACGTAAGCTTCGTTATTCACCAATTGCCAGAGACGCTCAGCACCATGCTTAGCTAAAGTGTGCTCAATCTTGAGTGAACCGCGCAGACGAACAACATCCTCTGCTGTGTAGCCACGGGTAACGCCCTGCCAACGTGGGTTGGTATCCCAATCCTTTTGTAGCGCTGCGATTTCTGCTTTACGATCTGCCATGTTTTTCTCCCTAAGTTAAACAAGTACTTCAAAGATTGAGACATTTAACTCTTATGTCTTATATAAGAGTTTAGACAGTTCAAGAAAGCAAACAAGGGGTATTACAAGAAATTATAAAAATATTTAGTTGTTTAAAAACAATAACTTATATATACATTTTTATAATGCGGAATGAGAATTCACCGCTCGAAATGAAATCGGTCCAGACAGATTGCACTGTATTTTACGCAGTGTAATGGCATTCCATATTATGAAAAGTAAAGGTTTATTAAGCAGCCTTAGGCGCAGTAACAGCAGATACCTTAAAGACGGTTGGAATAATCATCAACTGGAACAAGGCAATGCCAATAAATAAAGCCTTAGGTAGGCCGGCATCCATAAAGAAACCAAAGATAAATGGGCCTACTGCTGCGCCCAAATCAATTCCTGAATAAACAATTCCATACACTCGTCCTGCTACACCTTTAGGAGTTGCTAGCTTTACCAATAGATCACGTGATGGTGCAACAACACCATAACCAAATCCCAGTGCAAAGAAAATGAGTGGAATAACTTCTGCAGAAACTAAACCTGTGCCAAGCAGCAAACATATCACTATTGTTATAGATAAACAAAAGCTCACGATACGGTCTGGAGCCTGTAATTTAGCGGCTAAGTAACCGCCAAATAAAACTCCACTAGCACTTCCCAGCGCTAATAAAGTGATGAAATAACTACCGACATCTAACGGTATCTGATAAATCTTAAATAGTGAACTAGGAGCAAATGATTGCAGGCTCGAGGTTGAGGCCATGCTAAAGAAAAAGAATATCCAACAGAACCATACTGCCGGGAGCCTGAGAAAAGCAAAACTACTTACAGGCGCACTACCAGGGCTAATAGCTTGCGCACTGCTATGAGATTGGGTATGCCGCTCTTGGACATCATCAATTAACTGAGACCTATTCAGCCAGAGAATCAATAGAATAAAAGCCTCTAGGACAGCTGCTGACAGAAAAGCAATACGCCAATCCGTCAACTGCGCAATCCCAACCATAAACACTGGTGCAGCTGCCCAACCCAAGTAGCCAGTTACTCCATGCATTGAATAGGCATAGGGCAAATTAGGCGGTGAAACTTTGTGATTAATCAGCGTGTAATCTACTGGATGAAAAATACCGTTACCACAGCCAGCGATTACTGCGCCCAATAAGAGCATTGCATAACCATTACTTTGGGAATAAACCAGGGCCGCAAGAATCAGCAACCCAATACCGCCAAATAAAACTGGCCTTGCTCCAATGCGATCTACTAAAAAACCAGAGGCAGCTTGCGCGATACAGGAGATTAAAAAGAAAACCGACATGAGCAAACCCAGTTCGGCATAACTCAAAGCAAAAGCATCCTTCAACCATGGAAACATGGGAGGCAGAATCAAATGAAAGAAGTGGGAGCTACCGTGCGCCAGGCTAATGAGAGCAATAACCCGGACATCACTAGCACGCCTGCTAAGCGCAACAGTCATGTACCGAGTTTACTGGCGCAGGAAGATTTCTGCTGAACTACTTAGTTACCACTCAGTGAACCTGCCGTGTGAAGCTAAAGTCACCCTTTTTATCCACATCTACAGGCACCACATCTTTAGGTCCAAACTTGCCTTCCAGAATCATCTTGGAAACCGGGTTCTCGATGTACTGCTGAATAGCTCGCTTGAGTGGTCTTGCACCAAAGACAGGATCAAAGCCAACTTCAGCAATCTTATTCAAGGCAGCATCACTTACCTCAAGCTGCATATCTACCTTTGCCAAGCGAGCTGATAAGTTCTTGAGCAAGATCTTGGCGATATTGGCAATATTACCTTTATCCAAACCATGGAAGACCACAATCTCATCAATACGGTTCAAGAACTCTGGACGGAAATGACTCTTCAACTCTTCAAATACAGCTTCTTTAATCTCTAACTGTTTCTTACCAACCATCGACTGAATGAGATGCGAGCCAATATTGCTAGTCATCACAATCACGGTGTTCTTAAAGTCCACAGTACGACCTTGACCATCTGTTAGACGGCCATCATCTAATACTTGCAAGAGTACATTAAAGACATCTGGGTGTGCTTTTTCAATTTCATCAAAGAGAATTACGCTGTAGGGATGACGGCGAACTTGCTCGGTGAGATAGCCGCCCTCTTCATAGCCTACATAGCCTGGAGGAGCACCAATTAAACGTGCAACGCTATGCTTCTCCATGAACTCACTCATATCGATACGGATAAGATGATCTTCACTATCAAACAAGAAGCCTGCTAAGGCTTTGCACAGCTCGGTCTTACCCACACCAGTAGGCCCCAAGAATAAGAAAGATCCATAAGGACGGTTCTCTTCAGATAGGCCGGCACGGGAACGACGGATAGCATCCGATACCGCACGAATCGCTTCCTCCTGCCCAACCACACGCTTATGTAAGAGTTCTTCCATTTTGAGTAGCTTATCGCGCTCACCTTGCATCATCTTCGATACCGGTATACCAGTAGCACGAGATACCACTTCCGCAATTTCTTCTGCACCTACCTGAGTACGTAAAAGCTTGTTCTTCACTACGCCGTTTTTATCGCCCTTAGCTTCGGCTGCTGCTGCAGACTTGAGCTTGGCCTCAAGCTCTGGCAATTTTCCATATTGCAATTCTGCGACTTGCTCCAGCTTACCTTCACGTTGTAACTTAGTAATATCAGCGCGTACTTTTTCAATCTCCTCTTTCAGATTGGCGGCGCCCAAAACGGCACCCTTCTCTGCTTTCCATATTTCTTCTAAATCAGCGTACTCAGCACCTAGGCGCTTGATTTCATCTTCTATAAGACCAAGGCGCTTTTGAGAGGCTTCATCTTTTTCTTTTTTCACTGCTTCACGTTCAATCTTGAGTTGAATCAGACGGCGCTCTAGCTTATCCATCACCTCAGGCTTGGAATCAATCTCCATCCGAATGCGTGAACCAGCCTCGTCAATGAGGTCGATAGCTTTGTCTGGCAAAAAACGATCAGTGATGTAGCGATGCGATAACTCAGCAGCAGCCACAATCGCAGGATCAGTAATCTCAATACCATGGTGAAGCTCATAACGCTCCTGTAAACCGCGCAAGATTGCAATCGTTGCTTCAACGCTAGGCTCTTCGACCATGACCTTTTGAAAGCGCCGTTCTAATGCAGCATCTTTTTCAATGTACTTCCGGTATTCATCTAAAGTAGTTGCGCCGATGCAATGTAATTCACCACGTGCTAGGGCAGGCTTGAGCATATTGCCCGCATCCATTGCGCCGTCACCCTTACCAGCACCAACCATCGTATGAATCTCATCAATAAAGATGATGGTTTGACCTTCGTCTTTAGCAACATCGCTTAACACTGCCTTCAAGCGCTCTTCAAACTCACCGCGATACTTGGCGCCTGCTAATAACAATGCCATATCCAAGACCAGGACACGCTTGTTCTTCAGAGTTTCAGGAACTTCGCCGTTCACAATGCGCTGCGCTAAACCTTCAACAATCGCAGTCTTACCGACACCAGGCTCACCAATCAGAACAGGGTTGTTCTTGCCGCGACGCTGCAAGATCTGAATAGTGCGACGAATCTCATCATCACGACCAATCACAGGATCTAACTTGCCCATCCGAGCACGCTCAGTTAAATCGATGGTGTATTTCTTTAAGGCTTCACGTTGACCTTCAGCATCTGCACTATTCACTGATTCCCCTCCGCGTACTAAATCAATAGCCGCTTCTAACGATTTACGATTTAATCCATTCTCACGAGCAAGCTTACCAAGCTCGCCCTTATCATCCGCAACTACTAATAAAAATAACTCGCCAGCAATAAATTGATCATTGCGCTTGTTCGCTTCTTTTTCACAGAGGTTGAGCCAGTTACTTAAATCACGACCAACTTGGACCTCGCCACTCGTGCCCTGTACCTCAGGTAGATTGCCAATAATCTTCTCAATACCTTTTTCAAGGCCTGATACATTTACACCGGCGCGAGTCAGCAAGCTCTTAGCAGCCCCATCAGAATCACGCAGCATTGCCAGTAATACATGGGCTGGTTCAATATATTGGTTATCTTTGGCTAAAGCGATACTTTGGGCCTCACTTAAGGCCTCTTGAAATTTAGTTGTTAACTTATCTATTCTCATTTTTGTACTCCATATAGCTATCTATAGAATATAAGGGCAATATGACATATTTCAAGGTTTTTACACCCTCTTTTTAAGCAAATTTACCCCTACTTTGACCTGGCTTGTTTACCTCCTCGAATGCGCTGATGGCTCTTACTATGCCGGCATTACGAACCGTCTAGAACACCGCCTAGAAGCCCACAATTTAGGGCAAGGTGCTCGCTATACGAGATCTCGTAGACCAGTTGTCCTCTTGGCAACTCAAGAGCACCCCGACCGATCAGAGGCATCCAAAGCAGAGGCAAAATTAAAGAGGCTTCCGAGAGGCGAGAAATTGGGGTTTTTTAAAAGCAGTTGAGTTTACTTCTTCGCCCAGCGTGCCATTGCAGCATCATCGGTCACGCGGGCATCAACCCAGCGAGTACCCTCAGGCGTATCTTCTTTCTTCCAGAATGGAGCTGCTGTTTTGAGATAGTCCATGATGAACTCGCAGGCTGCAAATGCTTCGCCCCTGTGCGCACTAGTCACTACTACTAAAACAATTTGATCTTCAGGTAACAGTGGGCCAACTCTGTGGATGACTAAGGTTTGGTAGATATCCCAACGCGCCTTGGCTTGATCCAAAATTTCTTGCAATGCTTTTTCAGTCATGCCCGGGTAGTGCTCTAAGGTCATGGCCTTTACTTGACTACCGTCATTCACATCGCGCACAGTACCTAAGAAACTCACTACTGCACCAACTCTGGGATCGCCTTTGCGTAGCCCTACTATTTCTGCACTGACATCAAAATCTTTTTCTTGAATTCGGATGGGCATATCAACCCCCAGTCACTGGTGGAAAGAAAGCGACTTCAGCATTTTCTTGCAGGGGTGCACTAGGATCAACCATTTGCTGATTTAAGGCACAACGCAAGGCCTTGCCCTGCGCCAGAACTTGCGCCCAAGGGTTACCGCGCTCTGTTAAGTGAACTCTGAGATCTGCAATAGTTTTAATGGCAGTTGGAATAGTGATCTCTTCTTGCGAAACACCAAGGGCTTCTCGCAGGGAGGCAAAGAATCGTAATTGGAGTTTCATAGGGAAATCGTAAACCGATTATCGAAGGAGCGTATCAAAGGGGATGTACTTCACAAGCTCACCGGCTTTAATGGGCTGATTTGGCGGACAATCCACCAAACCATCGCCCCAAGATGCGCTAGTGAGCACGCCGGAACTTTGATTTGGAAATAAATCTAATCCGCCATTGCTATTGAGTTTGACACGCAAGAACTCATTACGACGATCTGCTTTAAGCCAATCGAAATCTGCGCGCATCAAGTAAGACTGGGCTTGTTTTGCTTCGCGACCTTGCAACTTCAGAATAAATGGTCTTACAAATAACAAGAAGGTTACAAAGCTTGAAACTGGATTACCAGGTAAGCCTATGAACCAAGCTTCGCCATCTTTGGGTTGATCTGATTTACGAACTGCACCAAATGCCAAGGGCTTACCAGGCTTAATCGCAATCTGCCATAAATCCAATCTACCTTCAGCAGTTACCGCAGGCTTAATATGATCTTCCTCGCCAACCGATACGCCGCCAGAAGTAATGATGAGGTCATGATCTTTACTTACTTTGCGTAAGGTCTCTTTTGTAGCATTAAGATTATCAGGAACAATACCGAAATCGCTCGCATCACACCCTAATGACTTAAGGCATGCCAATAAAGTATCGCGATTGGAGTTGTAGATGCCACCAGGTTTAAGCGGCTCACCAGGAAGAGATAGTTCATCACCAGTGAAGAATGCAGCGACTCTCACTCTACGCTTCACATTTAAGTGCGTTAAGCCAGCAGAGGCAGCTACACCTAGCTCCTGTGGGCGCAAGAAAGTGCCTGCAGTCAGAGCTATTTTTCCCATCGTTAAATCTTCACCCCTACGACGAATCCATTGGCCTGATGTTGGCACTACATTGACCTGTACTTGATCAGTTGCATTTTCAGGGATAGCGCAATCCTCTTGCATGACTACCGCATCTGCACCTAGAGGGACGGGGGCGCCTGTAAAAATCCGGGCAGCAGTTCCTACTTGGAGCTCTGTTCCCACTGAACCTGCCGGAATACGTTGTGCAATCTTTAGGATACTTCCAGGTTTTTGAGTATCAGCAGTACGAACTGCATAGCCATCCATCGAAGTGTTATCTAGTGGAGGTACATCCACTAAGCTATTCACGTTTTCAGCAAGAACACGACCTAAGCTTGCTTGCATTGCAATGCTTTCATTTTCAGAAACTGGCTTAGCGTGAGCCAGTAAATGATCCAAGGCCTGCTGCGCAGTCAACATTGGAGGCTTAGTCATGATGATGATTAATTGCTTGTGTTTTAACTAAGATGCGTTGTGATGAATGCTTTGATCTGATTGACATCAGCATCAATATTCTCTACACGCTGAGGCTGAGATTTGATATCTTTAAATGCAGGCGGGCAGTCAGCAGGACGACCTAAAGCTTCCTGAATCGTTTCTTCAAACTTCACTGGGAGCGCAGTCTCAAGGACCAGCATTGGAATACCGGCCTGCAAATGCTCGCGTGCTACCTTCACACCATCAGCAGTATGCGTATCGATCATGACACCATATTGCTGATCAATATTACGAATAGTATCTAGGCGGTTCTGGTGTGTACTGCGACCAGATTGAAAACCGTACTGGCCAAGCTCTTTAAAGACTGCTTCCTTAGAAATATCAAAGCCACCCGTCTCGTCAACTTGCTTAAATATGCCTGCTGTTGCTTTACCATCTTGGCCCATGAAGTCATATACAAAGCGTTCAAAGTTACTTGCCTTGGAGATATCCATTGATGGGCTAGAGGTATGCAGTGTCTCAGCAGACTTACGTGCACGATATACACCAGTTCGAAAGAATTCATCGAGCACATCATTTTCATTAGTTGCAACGACCAAATGTGCGATTGGTAAACCCATCATGCGTGCGATATGGCCAGCACAGACATTACCAAAGTTACCAGACGGCACAGTAAATGACACTTTCTCATTACTCGACTTAGTAGCGAGGAGATAGCCTTGGAAGTAGTACACCACCTGAGCAACTACCCTACCCCAGTTAATGGAGTTCACGGTGCCGATTTGATTCTTAGCCTTGAACGCATGATCGTTACTCACTGCCTTCACAATATCCTGGCAATCATCAAATACACCAGCTACTGCTAAGTTAAAAATATTAGGGTCTTGCAAGGAATACATCTGAGCAGATTGGAAAGCGCTCATCTTGCCGCGTGGCGAGAGCATAAATACCTTTACACCCTCTTTGCCGCGCATCGCGTATTCAGCAGCACTACCCGTATCACCAGATGTGGCGCCCAAGATATTGAGCTGCTGAGCTTTTTTCTTGAGGGTATATTCAAAAAGATTGCCTAACAATTGCATGGCCATATCTTTGAAGGCTAAGGTTGGACCATTCGAAAGACTTAAGAGCCCAATACGAGTCCCATGCTCCTCACCTAACCAATGTATCGGCGTAATGTCTTTGGTATTGTCTTGGGGGCGACCATTGCAATAAACCTGCTCGGTATAGGTCTTGCGTAAGATGGCGCGCAACTCTGCCTCAGGTATGTCGTCGCAATATAAACTCAAGACTTCATAAGCAAGATCAGGATAAGAAAGACCACGCCAAGAATCCAGTTGAGATGCGCTTACTTTTGGATACTGGACTGGTAAATACAATCCGCCATCTGGTGCTAATCCACCTAATAGAATTTCTAAGAAGGATTGTTGTGGACTATTGCCACGAGTAGATTGGTAACGCATTAATTTACTTAAGACAGATTTTCTAAGCGAATCTTCACCACTTCGCCATCTACAGTTTTGAGATTCTGGATCTCTTTAATGGCAGCAAGCATACTTTTCTCTTTAGTCTCGTGAGTTAAGGTCACTAAGTCTGTTTGGCTCTCGCCCTCCTCAGCCTCTTTTTGCAAAAGGGCGTCTATAGAGATGCTATGTGAGGCCAAAATCTTGGTAATCTCAGCCAGCACACCGGCTTGGTCAGCGACACGCATGCGCAAATAATAGCCAGTCGTAATCTCACCAATCGGCAAGATAGGTGTGTTTTGAACTGCATTTGGCTGAAACGCTAAATATGGAACACGATGCTCAGGGTCAGCGCTCAAAAGACGAGTAATGTCTACCAAATCTGCAATCACTGCCGATGCAGTTGGCTCAGAGCCAGCGCCCTTGCCGTAATACAGAGTAGTACCTACTGCATCCCCGAATACTTGCACGGCGTTCATGGCGCCTTCAACGTTAGCAATCAAACGCTTTGTAGGGATTAAAGTTGGATGTACACGTAACTCAACACCCGTTGGTGTCTTCTTAGCGATACCCAATAACTTGATCCGGTAACCCAATTGCTCTGCATAACGAATATCGATTGCAGCTAACTTGGTAATGCCTTCTACATAGGCTTTATCAAATTGCATTGGAATGCCAAATGCAATCGCGCTCATGATCGTTGCCTTATGAGCAGCATCAATACCTTCAATATCAAATGTAGGGTCTGCTTCGGCGTAACCTAAACGTTGTGCCTCTTTGAGAACAGTTTCAAAGTCCAAACCTTTATCGCGCATCTCAGACAAAATGAAGTTGGTTGTACCGTTGATGATGCCGGCAATCCATTCAATTCGATTTGCCGTCAAACCTTCACGCAAAGCTTTAATAATGGGAATGCCGCCAGCAACTGCGGCTTCAAATGCCACCATCACGCCTTTAGCATGAGCTGCTTTAAAAATCTCATTACCGTGAACAGCAATCAAGGCTTTATTGGCTGTAACCACATGTTTACCAGCAGCAATCGCCTCTAAAACTAAGTCTTTAGCAATGCCGTAGCCGCCAATCAGCTCAACGACGATGTCAATCTCGGGATTATTGATCACAGCACGAGCATCAGTCACGATCTGCGCTCGGTCTTTAACGATTTCTTTAGCGCGCTCTACATTGAGATCGGCAACCGTATTGATCCGAATGCCGCGGCCAGCGCGACGGGTAATTTCATCCTGGTTACGCTCGAGCACAGTGAACACACCACCGCCAACAGTGCCAATACCTAAGAGACCTACTTGGATCGGTTTCATGATGCCTTTGCTGCAGCGGCAGAAGCCTTGCGGCTATGCTTATTACGGTAGCGCTCCAGGAAGCGCGCAAGACGACCAATGGCCTCCTTGAGAACATCTTCGTGAGGTAAAAATACGACACGGAAGTGATCAGGCTTGCCCCAGTTAAAACCAGAGCCTTGCACTAGTAATACTTTTTCTTCTTTTAAGAATTCAGCAACAAACTGTTGATCATCTTCAATGGGATACATCTCAGGATCTAGCTTTGGAAATAAATACAAAGCAGATTTTGGTTTGACGCATGTGACACCCGGAATATCAGTAATCAATTTCCATGCGAGATCCCGTTGCCTTGCCAAGCGACCACCTTCGGCTACCAAGTCATTAATACTTTGATAACCACCAAGCGCGGTTTGAATTGCGTATTGCCCGGGTACGTTTGCACATAAGCGCATTGAGGAAAGCATATTCAGACCCTCAATGTAATCACGCACCATCTCTTTATCGCCTGAAACCACCATCCAGCCGGCGCGATAGCCGCATGAGCGGTAGTTCTTGGAGAGGCCATTAAAAGTGATTGTCACTACGTCAGTGGATAAGGCGGCGAGAGAGATATGTTTCTCCTCGTCATACAACATCTTGTCGTAGATCTCGTCAGAAAAGAGAATCAAATCGTGCTCGCGCGCAATTTTTGTCATCTCGAGCAATACTTCTTTGGAATAAATAGCACCTGTTGGATTATTTGGGTTAATCACCACAATCGCTTTAGTACGAGGTGTAATTTTTTTACGTAAATCGTTTAAGTCTGGCGCCCAATCTTTAGACTCATCGCAAATATAGTGAACTGGAGTGCCGCTAGATAAACTCACCGCAGCAGTCCAAAGCGGATAGTCGGGTGCAGGTACTAATACCTCATCACCATCATTGAGTAATGCGTTCATTGAAAGTACGATGAGCTCAGAAACACCGTTACCGGTATAAACATCATCTAATGCCACCCCTTGAATGCCTTTTTCTTGGCAATACTGCATGATGGCTTTGCGGGCAGCAAAGATACCTTTGGAATCAGAATACGCTGAGGCATTACTTAAATTTCGAATCATGTCCAACTGAATTTCTTCAGGTGGATCAAACCCGAAAACCCCTACGTTTCCAATGTTTAATTTGATGATCTTGTGGCCCTCTTCTTCCATGCGCTGGGCGAGCTCAAGCACTGGCCCGCGTATGTCGTAGCAGACATCATTGAGTTTTAAGGACTTTAGGATGGGTTTCACAATAAATTAAAGGGTAAGTTCTTGAAATCTTGGAAAAAACAGCTAGCTATAATCCACATAATTATGACAGAGAGTCCACTTGAAGCTTCAATCTGACCCCCATTCTGGCGCCAATACGATCACCGGCTATGGAGATGGCTATGTCGAGATCAACCAGATCCCATATGCCCATGCCGTCTTACTGAGCTCTGATGGGGCAATCTCTGCGTGGCCAGTAGAGTCATTCGATAGTCTAGAGGCGTCTGATTTTGACCAAATGATTGCTCTCAAACCAGAATTAATCTTGATTGGTACAGGCAGTCGGCAGCGTTTTCCGAAGCCCGAACTCCTGAAATCTCTTATTTCGGCCAAAATTGGCTTTGAAATCATGGACTCTCAAGCGGCCTGCCGTACATACAACATTTTGGTGGGGGAAGGACGTCAAGTTCTGCTGGCCTTGATCGTGGAGCCAATCTAATGCAATTTGGACAAATTCGGCAATCGTCTGCTCTGCACCCTGGCAAAATTTTATTGTTGTTCATCATTTATGGCTTGCTGTGGTTTGGCACATTGAACTACCGTCACCTCATTCCATCCGATGAGGGACGCTACGCAGAAATTGCCAGAGAGATGTTAGTCACTGGTGATTGGGTGACCCCGCGTTACAACGGCTATAAGTATTTTGAAAAGCCGCCACTGCAAGCTTGGGCAACTGCAGCAAGCTTTCAAATATTTGGTATTGGTGATTGGCAAGCACGCCTATGGACTGCGCTCACTGGCTTCTTAACAATTTTGTTCATTGGCTTTACTGGAGCACGCATCTACAGCGCTCGAGCAGGATGGCTGGCTGCAGTCATACTCGCATCAAGTCCAATGTGGGTCATTAGCGGCCATTTCAATTCTCTTGATATGGGCTTATCTGCATTTTTAGTTGCAGCCCTGTGCAGCGTCTTGCTAGCGCAAACATCTCTGAACAAAAGCACACGCCGCAATTGGATGTGGGCCTGTTGGGCTTTCATGGCGCTTGCAACACTTTCTAAAGGGCTGATTGGTGCCGCTATTCCAGTGATGGTTTTAATTGCTTACTCCATCAGTACTTGGGATTGGAAAATCTGGGCGCGCTTACGCCTGTTCAGCGGCACAGTATTATTTCTAGCGATTACTGCACCGTGGTTTATTTTAGTTGCGCAGCGCAACCCTGAATTTCTGGAATTCTTCTTCATTCACGAGCATCTGCAACGCTTCACACAAGATGCTCACAGCAGAACAGGGCCGATCTACTACTTCGTGCCCCTACTCATCATGGGTTTATTGCCTTGGGTTTTACAAATCCCCGGATCGATTGTGCAGGCATGGAACGAACGTCGGCGTGAGTTCTCCAGCGGCTGGTTATTGGTATGCTGGTTTGTGGTGATCTTTGCTTTCTTTAGCGTTTCACGCTCCAAGTTGCCTGGCTACATCATTCCGATTTTTCCAGCGCTCGCATTATTAATTGGCAATCGTCTAGATCAACTATTAGCCCAAACCAATTCGATGGAGCTCCCCTGGAAACTGCAAACCATCGGATTTGCAGTCTTGGGATGCATTGGATTTTTCTTCCTATCGGATATTAGTCGGCAAGCGAGACCTGATGAGATTGAAGCGTATGCTCAATATACTGTTTGGGTCATTGGTGCATTAGCTACGCTCATTAGCTTTAGCTTATTTGCAGCATGGCAAAGTCAGCGTAACGGTATTCAAAGCATCGTGAGTTTTGCTTGTGGATTTTTTCTCTGCGCAATCATTGCAGGCACTGGTCATGAAAGCTTAGGTCGTGCTGTTTCAGGAATAGATCTTGTGAACCGAGTGAAAGCATCTATTCCAGAAAAGGTGAATTTCTATTCTGTCCGCCTCTTAGATCACACTGTGCCTTTTTATCTTGGTAGAACTATGATCATGGTCGAATCTCCTGATGAATTGGGGTTTGGCGTGAACCAAGAACCTGAGCTTTGGATGCCTACCTTAGATGCCTTCATTACGCGCTGGAAAGAAGACCCGACTGCTTATGCCTTAATGGTGCCAGAACAGTATGTAGCGCTTCAAGGGATAAACCTGCCAATGCAAGAGGTAGATCGCGATTCCCGCAGAGTGATTGTGAAACATCCAGATGCATCGAATGCGAAGTAATATAAGACATCATGTCAAACGACCCCTCATTCATCCCCTTCACGCGTCCCAGTTTTAATCAAGAAACCATTGATGCTGTTGCGGACGTGTTGCACTCTGGCTGGGTAACCTCGGGTCCTAAATTAGCAGAATTTGAAGCTGCCTTAAGTGCCTATTTTGGCGGTCGTCCTGTACGTTGCTTTGCCAATGGCACGGCAACGATGAAGATTGCATTACAAGTTGCTGACATTGGCGCTGGCGATGAAGTTATTACAACCCCCATTTCTTGGGTTGCTACTTCCAATGTTATTTTGAGTGTTGGTGCTACACCTATTTTTGTTGATATTGATCCTATTACACGCAATATTGATCTCAATAAAATTACAGCCACAATTACATCAAAGACACGAGCAATCATGCCAGTCTATCTTGCCGGTTTACCGGTAGACATGGATCAGCTTTACTCAATAGCGAAGCAGCACAATCTGCGCGTGATTGAAGATGCCGCGCAAGCTTTTGGCTCAAAGTGGCATGATAAGAAGATTGGTAGCTTTGGTGACCTAGTGAGCTTTAGTTTCCAAGCTAATAAAAATCTCACTACTGTAGAAGGGGGCTGCTTAGTTTTCAATAACGATGCGGAAGCCAAACTTGCTGAAAAATTCCGTCTGCAAGGTTTGACGCGCCAAGGCATAGATGGAATGGATGTGGATGTCCTTGGTGGCAAAGACAATCTCACCGATGTCAATGCAGTGATTGGTCTACAACAGCTCAAACAATTACCTACATATCAAGCGCGCCGCGCAGCACTGGCGCATCAATACTTTGATACTGTTCGCACAGAACTTAAATCCGCAGGGTTGGAAAGTCTTAAATTAGAACTACCAGTTGAAAACTTTACTGATAGCAATTGGCATATGTTTCAGGTAGTGCTGCCACTTGAGCAATTGAATTGCGATCGAGCACAAGTGATGACTGAGCTAAAAGATCTTGGTATTGGCACAGGAGTGCACTACCCCGCCATTACTGGATTTACTCTTTATAAAAACCAAGGTTACAAAACAAGTGATACACCGATAGCAGAACGCATTGGTCGCTCTATCCTCACTCTGCCACTTTTCCCTGGCATGGCAGATAAAGATATTGGCCGTATCGCTGGTGGATTAGTCAGAATCCTCAAGAAACACTACAAAAACTAGCCTAATTGGGATTAGCCCCAAGAATCAGGCAAAATTGCGGCATGACTGCAAATCTAGTTGCCAATCCAAAGCTTTCCATTGTTATTCCCGTTTATAACGAGGAAGATGGCCTTCAAGCACTTTTTGATCGCCTCTATCCATCCTTGGATGCCCTGGCTGCCAAACGCAATATTTCTTATGAGGTAGTTTTTGTAAACGATGGCAGTAAAGATCGCTCAGCAGGCATTTTGGCGAAACAAGTGGAATTACGTCCTGACGTTACACGTGCCGTCCTGTTCCACAGCAACTTTGGACAACATATGGCCATCATGGCTGGTTTTGAATACGCTAAAGGTGAATACATGATCACCTTAGATGCAGACTTACAAAATCCTCCTGAAGAAATTGATGCCCTGACCGAGCAGTTGTTAAAGGGTCATGATTATGTAGGCACCATTCGTGCAGATCGGCGCGATAGCTTCTTCAGAAAATTTGCTTCACGCGCTATGAATCGTTTACGTGAAAATATTACCCATATCACAATGACTGATCAGGGTTGTATGTTGCGCGGCTATAGCCGTCGCATCGTCGACTTAGTGCGTCAATGTGATGAGAACAATACTTTTATTCCTGCATTGGCTTACACTTTTTCGGCCAACCCGATCGAGATCAATGTAAAACACGAAGAGCGTTTTGCTGGTGAATCCAAATACAGCCTCTACCAACTCATTCGCTTGAACTTTGATTTGGTAACCGGCTTCTCAGTGATGCCACTGCAGATCTTCTCTATTTTGGGGATGCTGCTAGCGCTTGCTGCAGGCAGCTTGTTTGCATATCTACTGGTGCGCCGCTTCCTTCTGGGTGCTGAGGTTGAGGGAGTCTTCACCCTCTTTGCTTTAACCTTCTTCCTGATTGGCGTCATGCTCTTTGGCCTTGGCCTCTTAGGCGAATACATTGGCCGCATTTATCAGCAAATTCGTAATCGTCCACGTTACGTTGTGCAAACTGTTTTAGAGAAAAAATAATTGCACGCGGTCGTCTTCGCTTATCACGATGTTGGTGTCAACTGCCTTAAAGCCTTATTAGCTGCAGGCATTAAAGTGGATCTTGTAGTTACTCATCAAGATGACCCTAATGAGAATATTTGGTTTGCTAGTGTCGCTAAACTCTGCACTGATCAAAATATTCCCTTCATCACTCCCAATGCAAGTGAATTGGTTGATTTAGTTCCAAAACTACAAGCCTTAGCACCTGACTATATTTTTTCTTTCTACTACCGCCATATGATTCCTGCGCAGATTTTGGCTTGCGCGAAGATTGCTGCTTTAAATATGCATGGCTCACTACTGCCACAGTATCGCGGTCGGGCGCCTGTGAACTGGGCAATTTTGCATGGGGAAACCCAAACCGGTGCCACCTTACACATCATGGAAACTAAACCTGATGCTGGTGACATTGTTGGTCAATCTGCTGTCAGCATTGGCCCCGATGAAACTGCTACTGATGTTTTTACTAAGGTAAGCCAAGCGGCAGTAGCAGTCATTAATCAAGTTCTACCAAACCTGATTCAGGGCCAGTTACCCCGCCAAGCCAACGAACTTCAAAAAGGTAGTTATTTTGGTGGCAGAAAGCCTGCGGACGGGCAAATTCATTGGAACCAGAAGGCTGTTCAGGTTCATAACCTAGTCAGGGCCGTTGCACCCCCTTACCCAGGCGCCTTCACAGATCATCAGGGTAAGACCATGATTATTGCGCGTACCAGCCTCACAGGACCCTTTCCCAGCACTCTAGATCTTGCTATTGAAGGCATCCAAGTGGTTGATAATCGGGTATTCGGTATTTGCGGTGACCGCCAGGCAGTTGAAATTCTGGAATGGTTTCCTGTAAACAAATAAACACTGTATTTAGCAACCCCAAATTAGATTAAACGAGGCAGTAAAGATGAAAAAAGTACTCATTCTTGGTGTTAATGGTTTTATTGGTCATCACCTTTCCAAGCGCATTCTGGAGACAACCGACTGGGATGTCTATGGCATGGATATGCAGAATGACCGCCTAGGTGACTTGATCAACCATCCCCGCATGCACTTTTTTGAAGGTGATATCACCATCAATAAAGAATGGGTTGAGTATCACATTCGCAAGTGTGACGTTATTCTGCCTTTGGTTGCAATCGCTACTCCAGCGACTTACGTACAACAACCATTAAAAGTATTTGAACTCGACTTTGAAGCTAATCTTCCTATCGTGCGCTCTGCTGTTAAGTACAAAAAACATCTGGTATTTCCATCTACCTCTGAAGTCTATGGAATGTGTGAGGATGGTGAATTTGATCCTGCTAAATCCAATATGGTCTACGGCCCAATCAATAAGCCGCGCTGGATCTACGCTTGCTCCAAGCAGCTAATGGACCGCGTGATCTGGGGTTATGGCATGGAAGGCTTACGCTTTACTCTCTTCCGTCCATTTAACTGGATTGGTCCTGGTCTTGACAGCATCTACACTGCTAAAGAAGGCTCATCCCGTGTAGTGACCCAATTCTTAGGGCACATCGTTCGCGGTGAACCTATTAACTTGGTGGATGGTGGCGCTCAAAAACGCGCCTTTACTTATATTGATGATGGCATTGATGCACTCATGAAGATCATTGACAATAAAGATGGTGTTGCCAACGGCAAGATCTACAACATCGGCAATCCTAAGAACAATCACTCTGTCCGTGAGCTAGCGAATCAAATGCTAGAGATTGCCCGCAGTATTCCTGAGTATGCAAAAACTGCAAATGCAGTAAAGATTGTCGAAACTACTTCTGGTGCGTATTACGGTGAAGGTTATCAAGACGTTCAAAACCGTGTACCAGCAATTGACAACACGATAAGTGAGTTGAGTTGGAAACCAACTACTACGATGAGTGATGCCCTCAAGAATATTTTTGAAGCCTATCGTCAGGATGTAGAAAAAGCCCGCTCTTTAGTAGATAAAGAATAAGAAAATACATTCAAGAGTTCATGGCTAAGATTGCTCTCAAGGTTGATGTTGATACCTTACGCGGGACCAAAGAAGGTGTGCCCAACCTAGCTCGCACTCTAGAGCGCTTTGGCCTCAAAGCTACGTTCTTATTTAGCCTTGGTCCAGACCATACTGGCTGGGCTTTGAAGCGTGTCTTTCGTCCAGGCTTTCTGAAAAAAGTAAGTCGTACCTCTGTTGTAGAACACTACGGTATTAAGACTTTGCTTTATGGCGTTCTCATCCCTGGCCCAGACATTGGTAAAAAAGCTGCTGTAGAGATGCGTGCAATCGATCATGCTGGTCATGAAACCGGCATTCATACTTGGGACCATGTCGCCTGGCAAGATGCAGTCCGTTATGAAAGTTCGCAGTGGACTAAAGCAATGATGCAAAAAAGTTGGGATCGCTTTGTAGAAATTTTTGGCCACGCACCAGTGACCTATGGCGCTGCTGGCTGGCAAATGAATGAAGCTGCGTTTGAGCAACTAGATCAATGGGGTATTGCCTATTCTTCCGATGGTAGAGCTGAACCTAATCTGATGCCCTACCGCTTAAATCTCTCTTTAGGCAAAGCAAAGCACGTGCAATACCCAACCACCCTGCCAACCTTTGATGAACTCATTGGTATTGATGGCGCAGATGAGTTCGGTGCAGTCAAAAAACTCTTAGCAATCACCCAAAGTAACCCCAATGATCAAGTCTTCACCCTGCATGCCGAGCTTGAAGGCCAAAAGCTATTGCCAGCCTTTGAACAACTGCTAGCTGGATGGCTAAATCAAGGCCATGAGCTAGTTACCATGGGCGAACTACATCAATCTTGGGAAGTCACCAAACAACTCGATAAAATAGCCGTATTGCCATTAACGTGGGGTGAAATACCCAACCGTAGCGGTGAGCTGATTATTCAGAAGACTTAATCAATATAATTTAGAGACAAATAACAAAGGATCATCATGACAGTAGCTATTGGTCAATCTATGCCTCAGTGCGCTATTCCGGCAACTTCGGGGCTGACTTTCTCTCCATCCTCAGCTAAAGGCAAGAAACTGGTCCTCTACTTTTATCCAAAAGATATGACTCCTGGCTGTACAGCAGAGTCCGGTGAATTTCGTGACCACATTAATGCCTTCACCAAAGCCAACACCCTGGTGGTTGGAGTTTCCCGAGACAGTCTGAAGTCACACGATAACTTTCGCAGCAAATTAGGCCTCCCTTTTGAGCTTGTTGCCGATACCGAAGAAAAGCTGTGCCAAATATTTGGTGTCATGAAGATGAAGAATATGTACGGCAAGCAGGTCCGCGGGGTTGAGCGCAGCACCTTCCTCTTTGACTCCTCCGGTAAGCTCATCAAAGAATGGCGCGGTCTTAAAGTTCCGGGCCATGTGACAGAGGTATTACAGGCAGCCCAAGCAGCTAAATAATTTTTACAACAATTTGTTCTGAGGTGCTTGCAAACCCCAAAATTTGGGGTAAAGTAAAGTCATATGCACCGCAAACGACGGGAAAGTCTGACAATCCGTTTGAATCAGCAGCCTGAATATTACAGAACAGGTTCGGGGAGCAACCCCCGCCGTTTTTTAGAACTCACTGCAACCAGTTTCGCAATCAGCCGCCATAGCAATTCGCTTGGCGGTTTTTTCTTTTAGGAGAGTCTGCATGCCACTGCCACCCATCCCAACTCAAATTGCTGATCAAGTCAAACTGACTCACAAGGACACACCAGATTTAAAGAAACGTCCTGCACCAGCAAAACCAGTGGTGATGGAAACTGCAAATTGGGCCAATGATGCACAAGAAGATTTATCTGCAGCTGAAGTAGCTCTAGAGAAAATTAAAGCAGATCATGCGCCTACTCGCAATGAGGACAGAGTAGTAGTACCTGCAAAACCCAAACGGATTATTCGCACTGGACCACCAAGCTTATTCGTTTTAGATACCAATGTCTTAATGCATGATCCTAGCTCTTTGTTCCGCTTCTCAGAGCATGACCTCTTCTTGCCAATGACTACGCTTGAAGAGTTAGACAACCACAAGAAGGGCATGACTGAGGTAGCCCGCAATGCCCGTACCGTTAGTAGATCTCTAGATCAGCTAGTCGCGGGAACGAGCGGCACATTAGATGAAGGCATTCCTCTTAATAAGCTTGGTAATCAAGATGTTTCAGGGCGCCTCTTTTTCCAAACCAAGTTATCTACCCAAGCTTTACCTGAAGGACTTCCAGAAGGTAAAGGTGACAACATGATTTTGGCAGTAGTTAGCGAACTGCAAAAAACTCGCAATGGCCAAGAAGTAGTGCTGGTATCCAAAGATATCAATATGCGCATCAAAGCGCGCGCACTAGGTTTACCTGCTGAAGATTATTTCAATGATCAGGTTTTAGAAGATCGTGACTTGATGTACTCCGGAATCATGGCTTTATCAGCCGATTTCTGGCCAAAGCATGGCAAGGACATGGAAAGTTGGTCGGACCCTAAGTCTGGCACGATGTTCTATAGAGTGACTGGCCCTGCTGTACTAAGCATGCTGGTGAATCAATTTGTTTACCAAGAGAACCCTGACGGCTCAACACCCTTCTACGCCCACGTCAGAGAAATCAATGGCAAAACTGCCCTGCTGCAAACCCTCAGGGACTTCTCTCACCAGAAAAATAATGTGTGGAGCGTGACCGCTCGAAATCGTGAGCAAAACTTTGCCATGAATTTACTAATGAATCCGGATATCGACTTTGTGACCCTACTAGGTCAAGCTGGTACTGGTAAAACCTTATTAGCCTTAGCTGCTGGACTTGAGCAAGTGTTAGATAGTAAACGCTATAACGAGATCATTATTACGCGCGCTACCGTTCCTGTTGGTGAAGACATTGGCTTTTTGCCAGGAACGGAAGAAGAAAAAATGCAGCCATGGATGGGTGCGTTTGATGACAATCTTGAAGTTCTGCAGCGTAATGATGATGCTGGCGAATGGGGTCGTGCTGCAACCCAAGAGCTCATCCGCTCACGGATTAAGGTAAAGAGCATGAACTTTATGCGTGGTAGAACTTTTGTTAGTAAGTACGTAATCATTGATGAGGCCCAGAATTTAACGCCTAAGCAAATGAAAACTCTGGTAACTCGTGCGGGTCCAGGAACCAAAATAGTTTGTCTAGGCAATATTGCTCAAATTGATACGCCTTATTTAACCGAAGGCTCATCAGGTTTGACGTATGTAGTTGATCGCTTTAAGGGTTGGCGTCATGGTGGCCACGTCACTCTTGCGCGTGGCGAGCGTTCACGTCTTGCGGATCATGCTGCTGACGCACTCTAAGCAAACCTTCTTATGCCGCACTCTGATTGGGTGCGGCATTTTTATTTGCGTCATCACATTCAGCGGATGTAGCACCTTCAGCTCTAAATCAAGTCCTTCCAAGGTTTCGCAATTCAAGCAAGACACTAGTGTAGGCACTGAAGATATTTCAATTGCAGCACTTGGCCTAGTAGATGTGCCCTATCGCTATGGTGGTAATACTCCTAAAGGCGGATTTGATTGCAGCGGGCTCATCGTTTATGTGTACAACAAGGCGGCAGGCATTAAGCTACCTCGCACTATTCAACTGATGAGTGGCCAAGGCAAAAGTATTGATGGGCAGACACCTGCCCCAGGCGACTTAGTATTCTTCAATACCACTGGAGAAAAATATTCACACGCTGGAATATATGTTGGGCAAGGGCGTTTTGTTCATGCCCCCAGTGCCGGCGGAACTGTCCGTCTTGATTACATTACAGCACCCTATTGGGCCGCTAAATTTACTGAGGCACGTCGTATAGCGCCTCGCTGAGAATGATGTTCTTAGAAGGGTTCGTAGCCGCCAGAAGAATATCCAACTGAACCCATCGCCAAGTTATCAAACTTGGTATATGGGCCTTGCCAACTTAATCTGACCGTACCAATCGGTCCATTACGCTGTTTGCCGATAATGATCTCTGCCATTCCTTTATCGGTCGTTGTATCTGGGTGATAGACCTCATCACGATAAATAAACATAATGACATCGGCATCTTGCTCAATCGCACCCGACTCACGCAAGTCTGACATGATGGGGCGCTTATTTGGGCGTTGCTCTAGACCACGATTTAATTGGGAAAGCGCTACTACTGGACACTGCAATTCTTTTGCAAGTGACTTGAGGGAGCGAGAGATCTCAGAAATCTCAGTCGCTCGATTTTCCTGACCAGAGCCACTCATTAGCTGCAAATAGTCAATCACTACCAAGCCCAAGGTACCGCCAAAATTTCGGGCAATCCGACGTGCTCTTGCACGCAATTCAAGACTAGATAAAGCGCCAGTCTCATCAATCAAAATTTGGGTATTACTTAAACGGGCAATAGCATCAGTCACGCGTGGCCACTCATCATCTTGTAACTTACCAGTACGCATACGACTTTGGTCAACGCGCCCTACTGAACCAAGTAAACGAGATGCCAATTGTTCACCAGACATTTCCATTGAGAAAATCACTACTGGTAAACCTTCAGAAAGCGCAACATTCTCTGCAATATTGAGTGCCAAGGCAGTGTTATGGGTAACTACATAGTCATTGGTTATGTAGGTTCTTTGAGGATGGCTAACTGAAATACATTGCGCCTCAGATACCCTGGACGGCTCAATGCTCTGAAATGAAAGCCTGCGCTGTCGATCCCAGCTAGCTCTTAATCTTTCTTTCTTTTCAGGCAAGGTAAAAGCCTGGAAGGCTGGACCAAAACTCATATTTAAAACATAAGATAAGCGACCCCGCTTCTTTTCACCCTTGTAGGTATAGCTAGTCTGCTTATGCGCTATTGAACAAAAGCCCCCCAAAGATCTAGCTAAAGAAGCAACGTCTTCAGACAATTGCTTGCTGACAGTGCAATAGCGAATGGAGCCCCATTTCTCAATCCAGCCATCAGTGTCCATCAGACCTTGGAACAATGCGAGACGAGAATTCTTATTAGCCTCAAGATAAGTCGCGGGAATAAATTTATCAAAACTTCTGCAACCCAGGACGCCTATATCTTGCAGCGCAGACCTAAAATAATTCTGTGGAACTGCTTGACGCTCTCCATTTACAGCGATTCTGGCTTTGGAGACCAATCTCCAGTCGTACGCATTTGCATGAACTAGCTCCATCTCATAGTTTGCAAGCAAATTCATGCGCTCTACAAGCTCAGGTGACTTAGTTGAAAACATAACTGAGCCATGAGATAACGCTAGAGTGCCATCACCTAGCAATGCCCCTAAAACCCACGGATGAATCGGCAATTCATTCGAGTGGCCAAAATCACCTGAGACAGGGTCTATCCATAATCTATTCTTATACCGAACACACTGCAGCATTTCCATTAGGCGAACAGTATTGATGACGCGTGGCTCAGACCAATCTCGATACATCACACGCCATAGGTGCTCATTGCAACACTCAGCGTGACGACCATCAGAAAAAGTAACTTTGTATATCTGCTTAATGCCTTGCGGGTAAATGCCGGTCACCATCGAGTGCTGGCCATCCACAGAAGCGAGGCGATCGCCAAAACGCAAATCGCCCATCAATTTCCAACCATCCACCGTTTTTACTTTTGCATCTAGTGGTTGCGCCTTACCCATGGAAGGACGACCCGCAACAATCACTAGATCACCTTTTTGCAAGCCACTCGTTTGCTTATCTAAATCAATAAAGCCTGTGGCAATGCCAGTAATGTCGCTACCACCTTGACGGTTATATAACTCATCAATACGCGCAACTACAGAGCGCAGGAGCGGCTCAATCTCAAGGTAGTCAGCCTTGCGGCTACCATCTTCGCCAATTTGCAAAATTCGTGATTCTGCTTCGTCGAGAAGTGTTCTTACTGAGCGCCCTTCTGTAACAAAAGCAGAATTAACAATACTGTCTGACACTTCAATCAAGCGACGCAAAATACTGCGATCACGAACGATATCGGCATAACCTTTGATGTTCGCAGAACTAGGGGTGTTTTGCGCCAGTGAATTGAGATAGTCAACGCTGACTAAATCACAGCCCTGCTCAGATTTAATTGCATCATGAACAGTGATGACGTCAGCAGGATGATTGTCGCCAACTAAACGTGTAATGACCTTATAGATCAATGCATGTTCAGGACGATAGAAATCTTTATCGCTTAAAACGCCGCCCAAGCGATCCCAGGCAGTGTTATCGATCAGTAGACCACCAAGCAATGATTGCTCGGCTTCTACAGAATGAGGTGGGACTTTTAAAGCCTGCACGACTGCATCCCCAGAACCCGCCATGCCGGGATTCAGCGTAACGGAACGTGAACGAGATTCAGCCATGAGGCTAGTTTACAGACTAAAGTTAAGCTTGCTCGCCAACTACACGAATGGTGATGTTAGCCACTACATCGGTATGAACTGCAACCGCTACAGGGTGATCGCCAACCATTTTCAACGGGCCAGTAGGCATGCGAATTGAAGACTTCTCAATCGTAAATCCTTTGGCTTTCAGGCTATCAGCGATGTCATGGTTGGTTACAGAACCAAACAAACGACCGTCAACACCCGCTTTTTGACCGATTTCGAGAACCAAGTCTTTGAGCTTTGTACCAACCGCTTCAGCAGCAGCTAATTTCTCAGCAGCCAATTTTTCTAACTCAGCACGACGAGTTGCGAAATCAGCAATAGCTGCTTCAGTCGCACGACGCGCTTTACGTTGTGGGATTAAAAAGTTACGAGCGAAACCGTCTTTAACGCGAACTACGTCACCGAGGTTGCCCA
>CAIUOP010000027.1 GCA_903900805.1 uncultured beta proteobacterium
ACAAGGATTCGAACCTTGGACCCCCTGCTCCCAAAGCAGGTGCGCTACCAGGCTGCGCTACACTCCGACGGAATCGATATTCTACACTGACGAGGCCATTTGGGGCAAATCCTGTAAGATTCGGGGCATGGTTGCCTATTTATCCTGCAAATATCCGAGACGCTTATTCGCTGCTTTTTCAGTAGCCTTGCTCCTCTTTTGCCTTTTGGGAACGCACTGGCTTGGCTTTGCTCATAGTATTTCGCATGCTGGGCTATCTGCTCACAATATTGAGCAATGTTCTGCTACTGATTCTTCCGATGAGATTACTCATGGCTCGGATACCTGCCGTTTATTTGATGCGCTGACACTTGCAGGTTTTATTGCATCGGATACCCATACCCAATTAAGTATTGCTTCATCTACTACAGTATTCAAAGCAACAAGCAATTCTCCTTTAGCCCTGATTCATATTGGGCTATATCAATCTAGAGCTCCGCCTACTTTCATTTTGTAAATCATTTAGCTAGCCAAACACTTTGTTTGGATGTTTGATTTATTGCGTCTACCTCTTTGGGTTGGCGCTATTGGAATGAAAGAAATATCATGTATCAAATTAATCAGCCCTTGGCTAAGAAAAAGCTAATCTATATTCTGCTATCAGGATTTATTGGCACTACTGCCTTCGCACAATCTCAGTCCTCACTAGAAATTACTGCTACTGGCTCACAAGAGGCCACCCAAAGTATCCTGACACCAACCAAGGTGTTACAAGGCGATGAGTTACTCAATAAATTAGGCACAACACTCGGGGCAACCCTAGCCAATGAATTGGGTGTCTCTGCTACAGGCTATGGTGCCGGCTCTTCTCGTCCAGTAATACGTGGTCTTGAGGGATCGCGTGTACAAATTTTACAAAATGGTCTTTCTGTAGGTGATGTCTCCAATATTTCCCAGGACCATGCTGTTGGTAACAATATGCAAAACGCACACCAAGTAGAAATCCTTCGTGGTGCAGCTGCCCTACTCTATGGATCAGGCTCTAGTGGTGGCCTAGTCAACGTAGTGAATGATCGTATTTTGACTATTCTTCCTGATAGACCAACTGGCGCAATCAATACCAGTTATGAAACTGTGAATAATGGCCGTGCTGGTTCGCTTGAAGTAGATGGTGCAATCGGATCAGTAGCCATTCACGTAGATACTGCAATTAATAACGCCAACAATTACCGTATACCTGGCAGCTCGACACAGTCGCAAGGTGAACCTGTTGGCGGTTGGACAGTTCCACCAGGCGGAAATGGCGGCAATAACTACACAGGAAAACTTCCCAACAGCTTTAGCAATCAGAATAATTTAGGAGTTGGAGTTTCTTATATAGGACAAAACGGTTACACCGGTGTATCGATTGAGCGTTTAAATAATAACTATGGCATTCCGACTCCAGAAGGTGGCTCGATAAATCAGTCACAGAATCGCTACGACTTACAGCATCAAACCCGTGACCCATTTAGTGGCTTCTCATCATTCAAATTTAGTGCTGCTAATAGTAATTACAACCATACTGAATTTAATAATCTTGGGGAAGCAGCATCTCTCTGGAAAAATATTGCCAATGAAGCACGCTTCGAATTAGCTCACAACCCCCTTCTGGGCTGGAAAGGCACCTTTGGCGCTCAAGTAACTGCCTCTTCTCTCAATGCAACGGAAGTTGGCAGTGGAAGCTATGCGATCGTTCCGCAAACTAAGACCAATTCCAATGCCTTATTTTGGATTGAGGAAGGTAAATGGAATTCTCTTCAAGGTAACTTGGGTTTACGCTATAACAGCGTTTCCCAAAATCCAAATACATCCACAGTTTTAGAGGCGCAGGATACTGCCGAAGGCACTCCTACTCCAGGCATCACTTTGCAAAATCGGAACTTTAACTTGATGTCATATTCTGCAGGTGGATTGTGGAGCTTTATACAAGGTCATGGTATTGGCGTTGCCTATACAGTATCGCAACGCGCGCCTAGTGCGCAAGAGCTGTACTCCTATGGCGCTCATGAATCGACTGCCACTTTTGATATTGGCAATCCTAATCTCAGCAAAGAAACCTCTCATAACTTAGAGTTCAATTTACAAAGAAATATTGGTTTACTGCGTGGTAAGGCAAGTGTGTATGCCAATCGATTTAATAATTACATCTATGGCTATTACACGGGTAATTCTATTAGCAATGGCGGCGAAGAAGGAGATGGTTTTAATGTGGTAACTGCTCAGCAAGCTGCTGCCACCATCAAAGGCATTGAAGGTGAATTAACATACAAATGGCGTGAGCCAGGCCTTGGTGGCAGAGTTTTTGGAGATGCCTCGCAAGGAAGCTTTGATGCGGGCGGTAATCTACCACTTCAACCAGCACCCAGACTTGGCGCTGAATTAGCCCACCAAAAAAATGGTTGGCTCACCAATGCCACTTATATCTATAGTTACCAGCAAAACCGGCTTGCTAGTTGGGAACAAGGTCCAGCCCCAAGTTACAACTTACTCAATGCCGGAGTCTCCTATACAGAAAGAATTCAGCAGGTAAATTGGACGGTGTATCTGAATCTGAAGAACTTACTCAATGAGCAAATTCGTTATGCCACGACTCCAATGGCAGTCAGGCTATATGCGCCACAGCCTGGAAGAAGTGTGATGTTGGGACTGCGTGGGACGTTTTAATACAGATCTGGCACGTACATCTCTGGCGGCACTGGGCCGCGTAAGTAATCTGGGTTATGCACCCTTGCAGGTAGTTTGATGACCGGATGATGTATTTCTTTATAGGGAATTTGTGCCAACAAGTGGCTAATACAGTTAAGGCGTGCTTTTTTCTTATCATTTGCCGCCACAACCCACCAAGGCGCTTCTGGAATAGAAGTACGCTCGAGCATAGTCTCTTTGGCTTTGGTGTATGCCTCCCACAAGCGTCGAGCTTCTAAGTCCATGGGGCTAAGCTTCCACTGCTTTAAGGGATCATGAATACGCATCATGAAGCGGTTGTACTGCTCATCATCTGAAATTGAGAACCAATACTTAATCAGAATGACTCCAGAGTTGATCATCATCCGCTCTAAATCGGGAACGGTTCTCAGAAACTCTTCATATTCTTTCTTGGTACAAAATCCCATGACCTTTTCAACGCCAGCACGGTTGTACCAGCTACGGTCAAATAAAGCGATTTCACCACCAGCGGGAAGCTGTGAGATATAGCGCTGAAAGTACCACTGCGTTCTCTCGCGCTCATTCGGTGCCGGTAAGGCAACTACTTTACAGACTCGTGGATTTAAACGTTGGGAAATACGCTTAATGGCACCGCCCTTACCCGCTGAATCTCGACCTTCAAATAGTACAGCGACTTTAACCTTGTTAGCCACAACCCAATCTTGTAGCTTTACAAGCTCACCTTGTAATCTAAACAGTTCTTTAAAGTAGAGATTGCGGGGTATGGATGAACCCACTTCCCCGTCTGGAGCAAGGCGATCATCATCGAGCTCCATCTCAAGCTCTTCATCCATGCTATCGAGAATTTCTTCTTGAGCACGTCTGTACCACTCGGCCATCTCTTTATGCTTTGATGTCATTTGCTCTATACCATTTTTACATTTACAGTTTTAGAGTATATATATGACATATTTATTACATTCTGTCTAATTACAGTGTTTTGCAAGGTATTGGGCTATTTGCTCCTGACTATGCAAAGCAAGCGCCTTACGATCAATAGATAAATCGGGGGTGGCCTTTACAGGTGTAAAAATGGTTAATTCCACCCTGAGCCTACGGTTTTTTAATATCTTGGCCATAGATTCGATCAAACCCATATCCCCGATAAAGGCCGGTACCTCAGAATGTTGTCCTGTATATCGATCAAAGTAGGCTAGCGCCAATGCGCACACCGGAACTTCTGAGATTGCTGCAGCCTCAAATAAATTAGGTTTAAAAGACTGAACACTTTTACCAATGGTAGAAGTACCTTCAGGAAAAATACAAACCGATTGCGTTTTGAGTATCGCTGCCATGCCATCAACTACCTGCTTAGCATGTCTTGAGCTATCTCTTTTAATAAATACAGTGCCTAGTTGCTGTGCCATCCACCCAAAGATGGGCCACTGTTCAACTTCCGACTTAGCTACAAAACGAACTGGCTTAAACGCATTGATGGCATGAATATCCATCCAGGACACATGATTTGATACAAGCAAATAAGATGATTGTGGCAATAAGTTAGCATGATTAATATGCAACTCAACCCCGAATATCTTCAACAACCGCTTTGACCATCTTTGTATATGCTGACTCTTAGTACCCACGCTTAAAAATGGAAATAACAAAAGCAGTGTAATTACTCCCCTTAGAACATGTAGCCAGACTGCAATCCAAAGTGCCACATAAATAAAAAATGGGGTAATGCTGGCCGTGGGTCGTTTTGTATGGGTCATAAAAGCTATTTTCATGTCATATGCTAAAGCATACAGGCATAGTCATAAAAGTGACTCAGAAGTGTCATGAAGCTTACATAGTGCATTGGCCTAATACAAACTCATGATGCATTACAGAGCCATCTGGATTTCAGACGTACACCTAGGTACATCGGGGTGTCAGGCAAACTACCTCTTGGATTTCTTAAAGCACAATGAGGCCGATAAGCTTTATTTAGTAGGGGACATCATTGATGGCTGGAGATTGAAAAAATCATTCTACTGGCCCCAAACCCATAACGATGTGGTTCAAAAGCTATTACGCAAAGCGCGCAAAGGCTCAGAAGTTATCTATGTACCAGGCAATCATGACGAAAGTGCCAGACAGTTTTTTGGCTTGTCATTTGGCGATGTCAAAGTTGTCGAGGAGTGTATTCATACCACTTTAGATGGCAGGAAACTCTGGATAACTCATGGGGACTTATTTGACGGTGTCATGCAATATGCTAAGTGGCTGGCATATGTAGGCGATACGCTCTACTCCTTCATTCTGTATGTCAATCGCTACTTCAATATGTTGCGAGTCAAAATGGGCTTGCAATACTGGTCCCTTTCTCAATACCTAAAGCACCAAGTTAAAAATGCGGTCAGCTATATCGCTGACTTTGAACACATCATGGCTAGAGAAGCCCGCCTGCGCGGTTGTGATGGCGTGGTGTGTGGCCATATTCATAAAGCAGAGATCCGTGAAATCGATGGCCTGCTCTACTGCAACGATGGTGATTGGGTAGAAAGTCTGAGCGCCCTCGTTGAAACTCACACTGGCGAGCTCAAAATTATTTACTGGACCCATATCAAGGGCGAACCAGTTGGAACGCCAGAACTGTCTTTCCAACCTGCTGTTGCATCACTTCTCAAAGAGGCCGTACTATGAAAATTATGATCATTACCGACGCATGGGACCCTCAGGTCAATGGCGTGGTGCGCACCCTAAAGCAAACCCGTGCTGAATTAACTGCCATGGGCCATGAAGTTGACATGATTACGCCCAATGGCTTTAAGTCAATTCCTTGCCCTACCTATCCAGATATTGCACTCTCATTATTCCCCGGTAAAGAAGTAGCGCGTCGCATTAAAGCATTCGCTCCGGATGCAATGCATATTGCCACTGAAGGTCCTTTAGGCCTATCTGCACGCTCTTATGCTGTGAAGAACAACCTGCCTTTCTCTACCGCTTATCACACACGCTTTCCGGAGTATGTCAAAGCACGTACTGGTATTCCACTTGCCATTACATATGCATTTATTCGCTGGTTTCATGGCCCATCTATGGCAGTTATGGCGCCAACGATTGTCGTTAAAGATGACTTAGAAAAATATGGTCTGAATAATGTCGTCTTATGGTCTAGAGGCGTAGACCTGGACATCTTTAAGATGCAAGAGTCTAAGACCCTCAACACAGCCCACCCTATCTTTTTGTATGTAGGTCGTGTCGCCATTGAAAAAAATATCAATGCCTTCTTAGAAATCGATTTGCCTGGCTCCAAATGGGTGGTTGGTGATGGTCCTGCTATGGCAGGCATCAAAGAAAAATATCCTGATATCAATTATCTCGGCGTATTGCAACAACATGATTTAGCGAAAGTCTATGCAGCAGCGGATGTATTTGTATTTCCGAGCAAAACAGATACTTTTGGCCTTGTCCTACTAGAAGCAATGGCGTGTGGCACGCCTGTGGCTGCATATCCTGTCACTGGCCCAATAGATGTGCTGGGAGACTCACCTGCTGGCGCTATGAATACCGATTTGCGGGAAGCCTGCATTGCGGCATTAAAGATCCCACGTGAAGTAGCTCGTGCGCATGCTGAGAAATTCTCATGGCGTGCTGCTTCTGAGCAATTTTTACATCATCTCAAGCCTGTCCCTTCGCCTGAAGTACACGTCACTGCTCTAGCCTAAGAGAGACCCGGTTGAATACTAAATATCACATCGATCAAAATCCTCATAAAGGTAATCGAGGATTAACCAGAGCCTGGCATGCAGCTAAGAACTCTTGGTGCGGTCTGGTATATGCCTTTCTAGAAGAGAGCGCATTTAGGCAGGAGTTAAGTCTATTTGCCCTACTAACACCTATTGCCTTCTTTCTACCCGTTGGCTATCTGGAAAAAGCACTCTTAGTGTCATCTCTGATTATGGTCTTGGTGGTAGAGCTACTCAATTCCAGCGTTGAGGCAGCGATTGATCGCATCTCCTTTGAGCACCATGATTTATCCAAAAGAGCGAAGGATTTTGGCTCAGCAGCAGTGATGTTGGCCTTGTTTATAGCCCTTTTAATGTGGTCTGCAGTATGCATACCACTTGTCTTCAAATTGTCATAAACTCCCCCTAAGATTATCTAAACCTTTACTAAGGCTAACTATGTCAGATATCCCAAACCCATTTGGCGCTTTTGAGATCTTTTCTTTCAAAAGGGAAAAGAATCTATCTGCCTCCAAACTAAATCCGATTAAGAAGCTTTCTAAAAAGCTAGCTAAAAAGCTCTTTGGTAAAAAGTTTGCTACCAAAGCACGTGTGCAATTGGCTACTGCTCAAGTGCCATCTAAAGTAAGCCCGATTACTAAATCGAAAAGGCCAGCTTTTCATGTCGAGTGGGCAAGCTCCTTAAGCGAAGTAAAAGAAGCGCAACGATTACGTTATAAAGTTTTTGCTGAAGAGATGGGCGCAAACCTTGCTCAAAATGCAGAAGGTCTAGATGTAGATGAATTTGATGTTTATTGCGATCACCTTTTGATCCGCGATCAAGATACTCTCAAGGTCGTTGGTACCTATCGTGTACTTCCACCCCATAAAGCCCAAGAAATCGGCCGCTTGTATTCTGATGTCGAGTTTGATTTAACGCGTTTAGATCATTTACGTCCAAAGCTGGTTGAAGTGGGCAGATCTTGCGTACACCAGGACTACCGTTCCGGAGCAGTCATCATGGCCTTATGGAGCGGCTTAGCCCAATACATGCAAAAGAATGGTTACGAGATCATGCTTGGTTGTGCCAGTATCCCGATGGCTGATGGTGGTCACTTTGCTGCCAGTCTATATAACTCCCTCAGTAATGATCAAATGGCACCCGTAGAGTTTCATGCCTTCCCTAGGCTAGCATTGCCATTAGATAAGCTCAATGGTGGACTTGAGGTAGAGGCTCCTCCATTGATTAAAGGCTACCTCAAGCTAGGTGCCAAAATTTGTAGCTCTCCTGCTTGGGACCCTGATTTCAATACAGCCGATTTGCTAACGATGTTGCGCTTATCCGAAATTAATCCCCGCTACGCAAAGCATTTTTTAGGCTAGTAAGCTACTTTAAGCTCACCTTATATGAGCGGCTGACACGTTCCCATTCGGCTGCTTCTTTTTGGAGGCTAAATTCAGTTAATGGGTGGCTATCAGTCCATTCTTTGGAGAGGCTAATATGAAAAGTAGCTTCATGCTCAGATACTTTCACTTTGGGTAGATCTGCATCACTTCTACCGCGGCATAAGGCCTGAGCTAAGCGCAAGCAAAATAACATCCGCCAATCATTAAACGCAGGGTTATTGGCTAGCTTGCCCAACTTTCCGGTATGCCCAATAAGGAGTGAAGCTAAACGAGCCTGATCGTTTTTAGAAAAGCCTGGCATATCTGCATTACCAGCAATATAGGCCGAATGCTTATGATAGCCATTATGAGAAATCGATAGGCCAATCTCATGAAGGCTGGCAGCCCACTGCAAAAGTGCAATATTGTCAGACCTCTTTTCGCCTTCTGGCTTAGGTAACTGACTTAAAAACTCAACCGCTAAATTTCCAACACGAGCAGCCTGCTCTCGATCCACAGCATAACGCTGCATAAACTGTTCTACGGTGACAAAGCGCATATCTTGATGCTGGGATCGGCCTAATAAGTCATATAAAACACCAATGCGAAGGGCTGCGTCAGTCACCTCCATGCTCTCGATCCCTAGCTCATCAAAAGCTGCCAACATAATTGCTAAACCACCTGGCCATACTGCCCTGCGGTCATCTTTTAAACCAATCAGCTCGACTTGACTCACATGTTCATACTTCAATAGATGTTTTTTGAGTGCTTTTAAACCCTCTCGCGTGATGAGGCCACCTACCCCATTAACCCGACCCATAGACAAAGAATCCCCTTGTCCACTGAAATCGTTATTGGCTATTAATTCAGCTAAAGCTCTTGCAGTGCCAGATGAACCAATCACTTGGTTCCAGCCACTCTTCAAATAAGCGCCCGAGATCACCTGAATTTCTCTACGTGCTGCTAACTCTGCTTCTTTGAACGAATGGGCATCGATATTCCCATTCGGAAAAAAACGAATGCTATGAGAAACGCAGCCAATATAAAGACTTTCCATGAGCTTTGGCTCATAACCCTTACCGATAATAAATTCGGTAGAGCCGCCGCCAATATCGACTACCAATCGATTGCCTTGAACTGCCTGGACTTCATGCGCAGCGCCAATATAGATTAAGCGTGCCTCTTCAACACCGGCAATTACCTCAATTGGAAAACCTAGCGCTTTTTCAGCGTCTGCTACAAACTGAGAAGCATTTTTTGCAACACGAAGAGTATTGGTGGCAACAGCCCGAACATTGGTAGGATCAAAGCCGCGAATGCGCTCTCCAAAGCGACGTATTGCTGTTAGTCCTCTTTCATATGCATCCGTATCTAAGAATTTCTTCTCGGTCAACCCGGCGGCAAGACGAACCGTCTCACGTAAGGTATCAATTGGTCGTAGTTGGGTACCCGAGGGTGTATTAACGGCTTGCGCCACTAATAAACGTAAGCTATTGGATCCAATATCAACCGCTGCAACGAGATCAGAGGAGTTTAATGCGGAGTCGGCTGTCAAATGATGTACCAATAAAATATGCTAAATGTATATGTCTATTTTATGTATAAAGCATGAGATTGACATGAAATCACGTCCAGCACTGCCGCTAAGGGCTTACACAGCTAAATTTTGTTCTGAACTTGAGCAGCTGACGCTGCCAAAGCTGCAAAAAATACAGCAATCTCCAGATTTTGGCTTGAGAATCAACTGGCATGATGGGCATCGATAGAGGTGCTGAGATGAGCCCTCAGGAATTTGGATGCTTTCAAGTCCAAGACAATGTGGACAGGTAATGGTGGAGTACTGATATGCGGTATTTTTAATCACCTGGCAATACTGAGCTAGAAATATGACCGCCTTGTGACATCTATTAGCTACAACTTATTACTGTCACAATTGCTTGCTAGCATTAAAGATTATCAATTCTGGCGCATAAAAAATGAGCAAATACCAATACGAAGATGCGGTAAAACAGTTGCAAGAAACTGGGGCTATTGGACTTAATGATTTTAAGAGCCTGCCATACGAGGATCTTGTAGAGCTATTGGAAGAAATTAAAGTGTGGTGTCTCTATGCGAATGGAAAGATCGACAAACTCAGCAAAGAATCTAAAAAGAAGAAGAAAAAGAAAAAGGATTAAGGCTTAGGCTCCGACTCTCTCTTTTGGGAAGCGCAACATAAATGTGCTACCTTTACCTGGAGTACTTTCAATTAACAGCTGTGCTTGGTGGCGGTTTGCAATATGCTTAACAATAGCTAAACCTAATCCTGTGCCGCCAGTATCTCGAGATCTACTTCTATCTACCCGGTAAAAACGCTCAGTTAATCGTGATAAATGCTCTGCAGCAATACCAGGGCCTGTATCGCTAACAGCAAACTCACCCTGACCTTCAGCGTTCACATTCCAGGTCGCCTGTATGGATCCAATGTCCGGCGTATATCGAATTGCATTAGATACGAGATTACTAAATGCAGAAAGTACCTCTCGCTCATCACCCAATAAATCGTTGGGCGCAAGACATTCAAAATTGAGTGTATGTTTATCTTCTGATAAGGCCTGTGCATCATTCTTTAGTAAAGCCATAACCGTTTCAATTTTGATTGGTGCCATGCTAGCGGGTAGTGAATTTGCCTCCAAATTAGCCAGCGTTAATAAGTCTTCTACGAGGCTTTTCATTCTTTTGGCCTGAGACATCATTAACTCAAAATACTGTTCTTGTTGCGCCTTATCCAGATCTAATGATTGAACCGTCTCTAGAAAACCCATCAGCACGGTGATTGGGGTTCGCATCTCATGCGAGACGTTGGCCACGAAATCGCGACGCATGGCATCAGCCTTCTGTAAATCCGTAATATCTTGCACTAATAATAGATGGCGGTTTTGGCCAAATGGGAATGCTTGTAGCATCAGACTCAGACTGCTGTCTGCACCCATACGCTCTAACAGTAAGGGCTCGTCAAAAGTCCGTTTAACGAGGTACTGAACGAATTCAGGTCTGCGAATTAAAAAGTTAATCCGCTGCATGACATCGCGCTTGAAATTAAGCCCAAAGAAACGCTCTGCAATAGCATTGCACCACTCAATTTGGTCATTCTCATCGAGCATCACAATGCCGTTTGGTGATGCCTGAAATGCCTCTATAAAGTGATCATGCTGTTGCTCGATTGTTCGAATCTTGAGCTTTAGATTACGCAATAAGCGCTGAAGCCTAAAGAAGATTTCTTCCCAATAACCGCTAGGTAGGGACATATTCTCGACCGAATCATCGAGTGTGTGCTTCCTGAGGCGAGCTAAATTGATATAGGAGTAAAGCAAAGGCACTGACACAATAGCAATACCTACAGCAATACTCCATGCATTGCCCCAATTTTCAGAAACGATATAGGCGCCTATAAAAGCTAAGCAAATGATGGTGGCAAAACGGGTTAAGGCGGAAATCATGCTGCAATCTTAGACTATCTCAAGAATGCATACAAAATAACCCAAATTGCTTGGGTTATCCCCTAATCCCTAGGTCTCGGTTGGTGTTTTGGTAATTCGGTAGCCGCTACCCCTCACGGTCTCGATATACCGATCACAGTCGACAGGCACTAGAGCCGCACGCAAGCGCTTGATATGCACATCTACGGTACGCTCTTCAATATAGACCTCATTACCCCAGACTTTATCTAACAGGTTTTCACGAGAATGGACTCGCTCTGGATTTGCCATAAAGTACTGCAAGAGCCGGTATTCAGTTGGTCCTAAGGAAATCGGCTTAGGATCGTGGTCAGGCCACACTGCAAAGACACGATGCGCACTAGGATCCATTTTTATAGGCCCCAGAGTTAGCGGCCCAGTATGCTCGATAGGGGTTTGCCGACGCAGTAATGCTCTTACTCGAGCAACCAATTCTTTCGGGGAAAACGGCTTAGTAACGTAGTCATCTGCACCAGAATCAAGGCCGGATACTTTATCCATTTCCTCGCTCTTGGCCGTTAGCATCAAAATGGGTAGGCCACGGGTTCTCTCATTTGCCTTAAGCTCTTTGGCAAACTGAACTCCAGACTTGCCAGGCAGCATCCAGTCCAAAATCAACAAACTAGGCAAACTGTCCTTCATGAGGCTTAAGGCGACCTCAGTTTGCATCGCCCTTTCTACCTCATAACCAGCATGAGTTAAGTTAATCGCAATTAATTCAGCGATTGATGGCTCATCCTCAACAATGAGTATTCGATGAGTCATTTCTTATCTCGATTTATTGCTTATTGGCTTCACGAACTAAATCCTCATGGGGCATATGACGCACATCAGACCCCTTGGCAATATAGATCACAAATTCAGCAATATTCTTAGCATGATCACCAATGCGCTCAATGGCTTTGGCAATAGTTAGCATGTCTAGACCAGTAGTAATCGTATGTGGATCTTCCATCATATAAGTAATCAGCTTGCGTACAAATGCCCTAAACTCTTCGTCAATCTGGCGATCTTCTTGCACAACTTCTGCCGCTGCCACTGTATCTAAACGGGCAAAAGCATCTAAACTGCGACGCAGTAAAGAAATTGCCATTTGCCCAGATAAACGAATTTCTGCAACATTAATATTGTTGGGCACACCAGATTCGATCAGACGCTTGGTACGCTTAGCAACCCGTTCGGCTTCATCGCCAGCGCGTTCTAGATTGGTAATCGCCTTTGAGACAGCCATGACAAGGCGTAAGTCCCGTGCGGTAGGCTGTCTACGTGCAATGAGTTCGGTGCAGGCTGAATCAATTTGAATCTCTAGGTCATTAACCTGCTTTTCGTTCTCAATGACAATATTACAAGTATCAATGTCCATCTGTGTAAATGCACGCATTGCTGTAGCAATTTGTGACTCTACAAGTCCACCCATTTCTAGAAGACGGCTGGAGAGGGAGTTTAAATCGGCATCAAATTGTGATGATAGGTGTTTATCTGGCATTAGTGTCTCCAATTAACCGAAGCGGCCGGTGATGTAATCTTCTGTTTCTTTACGCTTGGGCTTAATAAATATTTCATCTGTTTTACCGTATTCAACCAAACTACCAAGATACATATAAGCAGTGTAATCGGATACGCGCGCTGCCTGCTGCATATTGTGGGTCACAATGGCAATGGTGTACTCATGCTTGAGTTCATTAATCAACTCCTCGATTTTTCCTGTCGAAATAGGATCCAATGCCGAGGTAGGCTCATCGAGAAGCATCACTGAAGGCTTTACAGCTACGCTACGAGCGATACAAAGACGTTGCTGCTGCCCTCCAGAGAGTGACAAACCACTTTGGTTTAGTTTATCTTTGGCTTCATTCCACAGGGCTGCCTTATTAAGGGCCCATTCAACGCGCTCATCCATTTCAGAGCGAGACAGTCTTTCATAGAGGCGTACACCAAAAGCAATATTTTCATAGATAGACATTGGGAATGGAGTCGGCTTTTGAAAAACCATGCCAATACGTGAGCGCAGCAAGTTTAAGTCCTGATCTGGCTCAAGAATATTTTGGCCATAAAATTTGATTTCCCCTTCAGCACGCTGACCAGGATACAAGTCATACATACGATTCAAGGTTCTGAGCAGTGTAGATTTACCGCAACCTGAAGGGCCGATAAATGCAGTCACCTTACCTTGCTCAATATCAAGATTAATATCTTTTAAGCCCTGGAATGAGCCATAGAAAAAATTAAGATTTCTAACTTCAAGAGCATTGATAGCAACCTGGTCTGATTGTTGATCTGTTGTTTCCACTTTACCTCCTTGACTATCAATCTGATTTAAGTCAAAAACTGTTTTCATATTACTCATCATGCCTGAACCTTTTCACGGAAAACTACTCGCGCCAAAATATTTAAGCCGAGCACAGCAAATGTAATTAATAAGGCGGCAGCCCAGGCTAAATCAACCCAGTTATCGTATGGACTCATTGCAAACTGGAAGATGACTACTGGCAAGTTAGCCATTGGCGCATTCATATTGGTTGAGAAGAACTGATTATTTAACGCAGTAAATAATAATGGTGCTGTTTCGCCACTGACGCGTGCTAAAGCCAATAAGATACCGGTGATAACACCGCTCTGGGCTGCGCGCAAAGTAATCATAAATGCGACCTTCCACTTCGGCGTACCCAATGCATATGCAGCTTCGCGCAAGCTTCCTGGGACCAGTCTTAACATGTTTTCTGTGGTTCTCACTACAACTGGTATCGCAATGAGAGCCAAGGCAATTGTCCCAGCCCAGCCAGAGAAGTGGCGCACTTGAGCCACTACCAAGGCATAGACAAATAACCCAATCACAATAGAAGGCGCTGAAAGCATGATATCTGTTACAAAACGCGTAACAGCGGCAACCTTGCTTCTGTCGCCATACTCCGAAAGATACAGACCGGCTAAGACGCCGATTGGAGTGCTAATCAAAGTACAACACCCAACCAAAAGTAAGCTTCCGACGATAGCATTTGCTAAACCGCCGCCTTCAGAGCCAGGCGCTGGAGTGCTATGTGTAAATACATCAAGACTAATTGATGAGAAGCCTTTGATGAACAGGACGCTCAAAATCCACAGCAAAAACAACATACCAAGCGTCATCGCAAGCGTAGATAAAACGAGGCCTATTTTATTTGCACGCTTACGCTTAGCAAATAGATCTGGGTTAATGTTGGAAAAATTACTCATGTTTTTAGGCCCTGTCTCTTCTCCATATTGATGAGCATCCATTTTGCGATCGCTAGAACAATAAAGGTGATCATAAAGAGGGCAAGACCCAAGGCGAATAAGGAGGAGTAGTGAGGACCCAATTCGGCCTCACCAAATTCATTAGCTAGGGTTGAGGCAATTGAATTTCCTGGCGCAAATAAAGAGGCTGACAGGCGATGTGCGTTTCCGATCACAAAGGTAACGGCCATAGTTTCACCAAGCGCCCTACCTAATCCGAGCATGATTCCGCCAATAACACCAGCCTTGGTGTAGGGAAGTACGACATTTCTGACTACCTCCCAAGTGGTGCAGCCGATACCATATGCTGATTCTTTTAGAACTGGAGGAACAATATCAAATACATCACGCATAACAGAAGCAATGAAAGGCAAAATCATCATTGCCAAAATCAATCCAGCACAAAGAATACCGATTCCATTAAAAGCCCCAGAAAATAAAATTCCTAGGCCTGGAATTTGCCCCAATGTGCCTGCCAAGGCTGGTTGAATATAGTCAGCGAAGATGGGAGCAAAGATAAATAGACCAAACATGCCGTAAATAATCGAGGGTACAGCAGCTAATAACTCTACCGCTGTGCCTAGTGGTCTACGCAATACATTTGGACATAGCTCTGTTAAAAATACAGCAATACCAAAACTCAGAGGCACTGCAATTAATAAGGCAATCAGCGATGTTGCTAGCGTTCCATAAATCGCAATCAGACCACCGAATTCTCCGTTGATGATATCCCATTCACTAGTAAAGAAAAAACCAACTCCAAATTTATTCAGGGCCGGCCATGCATTGATAACGAGTGAAACAATAATACCGAGCAAGGCTATGAGTACAGAAAGCGCAAAAAATTGAGTAATTGCATAAAACAAGAAATCTTGTATACGCTGTAATTTTGCAATCCTCGTGGCTTGCTGCGTCGGCGCTGAATGGGACTGTGTGATATCCATATTTGGCTTATTTCAATATTGAAACAGCCCCACAATCTGTGGAGCTGTTTATTAGTGAATGATTAAAAGATAATCATCAAACCTTATTTAGTTGCAACCTTTGTGAATACATTCTTACGAATAAAATCAGTTGTGCTATCAGGCATTGGAACATAATCTAATTCTGCAGCCATCTTTTTGCCATCCTTGAAGGCGAAGTCAAAGAACTTGATGACTTCAGCAGCATTCGTCTTGTTGTCTGGGTTCTTGTACAAGAGGATGAAAGAGGCGCCGCTGATTGGCCATGACTTAGCTCCAGAAGCATTGGTAATAAATGTACCCATACCAGGAATCTTTGCCCAATCTGTGCCAGCTGCAGCTGCAGCAAATGTTTCATCGTCAGCCGCTACGAAGTTGCCATCCTTATTTTTCATAGAGATGGTAGTCATTTTATTTTTCTTAGCGTATGCATATTCAACGTAACCAACAGAGTTCTTTACTCGGGTAACGTTTGCAGCAACTCCTTCGTTACCTTTACCGCCAACTGAAGAAGCAGCAGGCCATTTAACTGCAGCACCAGCACCCACAGCATCTTTCCACAAGGCACTTACTTTTGCTAAGTAATCAGTAAAAATAGCTGTAGTACCAGATCCATCGGCACGGTGAATAACGGTAATTGGGCCAGAAGGAATCTTCACACCTGGGTTCATGATGGCGATACGCTTATCACCCCAATCGGAAATGATGCCTTGGAAGATATCAGCCAAGGTTGGGCCATCTAATTTGATTTCACCTGGTTTAACGCCATCCACGTTAATCACTGGCACTACACCGCCAATAATTGCTGGGAACTGAACCATGCCATCTTTTTCTAAATCTTCAAATTTAACTGGATTGTCGGTTGCACCGAAATCAACAGTCTTTGCCTTGATTTGCTTGATACCACCAGATGAACCGATCGATTGATAGTTTAAGTTAGAACCTGTTTTTGCCTTGTAGGCTTCAGCCCACTTTGCGTAGATTGGATATGGGAAGGTTGCTCCAGCACCAGTCATATCTGCAGCGATTGTGGCTGTAGAAAGTGAAATAGCGCTAATTACTAGTGCTTTTTTCAAAAAAGATTGCATTTGATCGGTCCTTTAATAGGGATAACGCAACATTGCGATATTAGGACGATAGAACTGAAAGATTACAGTTTGATGACATAGTAAAAAGCCCTCATTTGAGGGTTCTAGGGGCTATTTTTGACCAATTAACCGTCTTAGTTTTATGGCAAAAGCAGTATTGTCATCAAACCCTTTAAAAACTTGAGAACCTGGCCCAATTGCAGCCACTGTAATTGGGGTCGGGGTGTGTCCTGCTGTTCCCCAATAAAAGCCGGTTTGGCGTGCAATGGCTAAGCCAAGAATATTTGATGGTAGATAGTTTGAGTTGGGGTTCAACTGCCCTTGGCTCAGAATCTTTTCTCGCAAGTCATCGTCTAGGACTAGGCCTGGAAAATTATCTTGTAGTGCAGCATTTAAGTAGGCGTTTAATTCTGTAGTGCTGGTAGTTTGCTTTGCTTTCGCCTTGAACTTGTCAGAAAACTCTTTGAGTGAGATCTTATAGCGCTCAATTTGCTTGAGCTGCTCAATCATTACGTTCAAGTAGTTTTCTTTTCCTGCGAGCCCCAGATTTTTACGTCCATAGGTAGGAGAAAATCCCCCTGTCTCATGATCTCCAGTAACGATCACCAGAGTGTCTGGATTCTGCTTCTGAAACTCCAACGCTACTTTGACTGCATCATCAAAGGCCCAAAGGTCGCGCATTAAAGCAGCAACGTCATTTTGGTGACCTGCAGAGTCTGTGTTTTCATTCTCAGCAAATAATACAAACCCCTTGTTCTTGCTGCTCTTAGAATCCTGGTTTAGCACTTGGAGTGCTGCTGTCAACATCTGCGATAAGTTGGGGGTCTCTTGCGCATTGCGATCAATTTCATAATCGAGGTCTTCATCGGCAAATAGGCCGAGAAGCTTAGATGACTTAATTTGCTTAAGTTGCTCTGGTGTATTGATGTATTGATAGCCTTTTGCTTGAAAGGCTTCAATCACATTCTTACCATCTTGGCGTTTTCCGCCAGGAAGTGAGTTTGGTAGGAAGAAATTGGATCCACCACCCATGAGCACATCTGGAGCCAGATCTAGATATTGATTCACAATCAACTCATTATCTCGCCTGGATTTAGCGTGAACACTAAAGGCTGCTGGGCTGGCATCATAAATGGGTGCCGTACTGAGTAGCCCTATTCTCTTGCCCCTATCTTTGGCTACTTCCATAATGGTGGGCGGCGTCTTACCGTCTGGGGTAATAGAGATAGCGCCATTATTGACTTTATAGCCAATCGACATCGCCGATGCAGCCGCTGCTGAATCAGTCACGAAGTAATTTGCTGATTCTGTTTTCATTAACTGGTAATGGCCTTTGGCCATAACCACATCAGTTACAGCAAAGGGTTGTTGTCGTAATAGCGCACTGGAATAACGGCCAAACTCATACTGGCTGCTCGTCGTGCCATCTGCAAACATGATGATAATATTTTTGGGCTTGGTATTAGCAGCTTGTCCACTTGCGCTTGGCAAGTAGACTGTAGCTAGACATAGAAACAGTAAGCTGACTACAAGCTTAAGTTTTGCAGCGAGGCATCTGGAGTGCATCTAGGCTTAGGCTATCGGAATTAAATCAGCAATACTCTTGGCAGCGCGCATTGCCACATCACCATCTTGGGTTTCGATCATTACCCGCAGGAGTGGCTCGGTACCAGATGCCCGAATGAGTACCCTGCCAGTGCCTTTGAGATCCGTCTCTACTTTAGCGATCTGCTGCTTAAGTTTTTCGTCAGACTTCCAGTCATAGCCGGGTTTGAATTTCACATTCAGAAGTACTTGCGGGAAGATGTTTACTTTTTCAAGCAACTGAGCAAGACTCTTTTTGTTATGGCTCATAGCCGCTAATACCTGGAGAGCTGCAATCGTGCCATCTCCAGTGGAATGCTGATCTAGGCATAGTAAGTGACCAGAACCTTCCCCGCCAATAATCCAGCCTTTTTGTTTAAGAAGTTCAAGCACGTATCGATCACCCACATTAGCGCGTTCAAATCCTATACCCAGTTCTTTAATCGCATTCTCAACCGCAAGATTGGTCATTAAGGTGCCTATGGCTCCGCCAAGCTTCTGACCACGGTCTAATCTGTCTTTGGCGAGTACATACAAGAGCTCATCGCCATTAAACAATCTTCCACTGGCATCAACCATTTGTAAGCGGTCAGCATCTCCATCTAAAGCAATACCGAGGTCTGCATTGACTTCTTTCACTTTGGCAATCAAAGCTGCCGGGGCAGTAGCTCCATATCCATCATTAATGTTTGTTCCGTTAGGACTGACGCCAATCGAGATCACTTCTGCACCAAGTTCTTCAAATACATGTGGTGCAGTGTGATATGCGGCGCCATTGGCACAGTCCACTACAAGCTTTAATCCCTTGAGATTTAAATCTCCTGGAAATGTGGATTTACAGAATTCAATATATCGGCCAGCGGCATCATCTAAACGAAACGCCTTACCAAGCTCTTGCGCACTCACGCAGCCCATGGGGTTTTCTAGCTCAGCTTCGATGTCCAACTCAAACTCATCACCGAGTTTGTCACCATTGGCTGAGAAAAACTTAATGCCGTTATCTTGATATGGATTGTGTGATGCAGAGATCACGACGCCCGCTGTTAAACGTAATGCATTAGTCAGATAGGCGACACCGGGGGTTGGCATTGGACCACAGAGCATGATGTCTACACCAGCAGCAGAAAAGCCAGCCTCTAATGCTGACTCTAATAAGTATCCTGAAATACGTGTGTCTTTACCAATCAAGACTTTGCAGCGCTGACCTGCTTTAGCATTTTTAGATAGAACATTACCTGCGGCATAAGCCAAGCGCGTCATGAACTCGGGAACGATCGGAAATTGCCCTACTTCACCGCGAATGCCATCAGTGCCAAAGTATTGTTTTTTCATAAGATTCATTATAAAACTGAGATGCTTAGAGTCTAGGAATCAATGGCTTCCCATAGCTTTAAAGCATCTACCGTTTCAGGCACATCGTGCACTCGCACAATTCTGGCACCACGATCAGCCGCCATGATGGCTGCAGCCACACTGGGGGCTAGTCGCTCATGAGTATCTTTACCGGTGAGCTTACCCAGCATTGATTTACGCGAGATACCAGCTAGCACCGCATAGCCCAGTTGGGAGAATTGCTTGAAGTTAGATAGCATAGTGAGGTTGTGCTCAAGACTCTTGCCAAAGCCAAAACCGGGGTCGATGGCGATTCTGATTCCTTCAACCCCTTTTGTTTTAAGTAGCTCTGCACGCTCTTTGAGAAATTGCATCACCTGTGCAATCACATCGTGATACTCCGGATTAAATTGCATGGTTTGTGGATCACGTTGCATGTGCATCAAGACGATTCCACAATTACTGCTTTCTAATACGGCATCGACTGCGCCCTCTTGTCTTAGAGCCCAAATATCATTCACGCAATCAACGCCTGCCCTTAAGGCTTGGCACATGGTTTCTGCTTTATAAGTATCAATTGAAAGTGGCACGCCACAATCTTTCAGCGCTTCAATGACTGGCAGAACTCGATCAAGTTCTTCTTGCAGTTCTACTGGCTGCGCCCCTGGTCTGGTGGACTCACCACCGATATCTATTAGATCAACACCACCCTCAATCATCAACTCTGCTTGAGCAATAGCATCCTGCGCTGTTCTAAATTTGCCGCCATCTGAAAATGAATCTGGAGTGGCATTAAGAATACCCATGACTACTGGGCGTCTACGTTTGCTAAAGTCAAAAAGAAAACGCCCACAACGCCATGTTGTGGGCATCTCATTTATGCCTTGCTGATCCATCAAGACAGCTAGTCTTGTTACTTAAGCTGTCGCTGGAGCGCTGCCAGCAGCTGGGCCAGTTGTGCCAGCAGAGTTACCAAAAATAGTTGGAGGTGGTGGTAATGGTGGACGCGGTGGACGGCCTTCCATGATGTCCGTAATTTGATCGGCATCAATGGTTTCCCATTCAAGCAAAGCAGTAACCATCGCTTCAACCTTATCGCGACTGTTTTCTAGAATCGATCTAGCTAAGGCATATTGACTATCAATCAGTGAACGGATCTCAAAGTCCACTTTTTGTTGTGTCAACTCAGAAACGGTCTTGGTGCTATTGCGCCCGAAAATACTCTCAGACTCAGTGTCAACATAAACCATCGTACCTAAGCTATCGCTCATACCATAACGCGTGACCATATCGCGCGCCATTTTAGTAGCACGCTCAAAGTCATTTGAAGCACCGGTACTCGAGGAGTGCAAAAAGATTTCTTCTGCAGCACGGCCGCCAAACAAAATAGCTAAGTCTTCCATCATGCGATCTTTGTACAGATTGACACGATCAAATTCTGGCAACTGCCAGGTCACGCCCAATGCCATACCGCGCGGCATGATGGTGACCTTATGCACTGGGTCTGCCTTAGGCAAGCTCTTGGCTACAACCGCATGGCCAGCCTCGTGATAAGCAGTATTACGACGCTCTTCTTCACGCATCACGGCAGACTTACGCTCAGGACCCATATAGATCTTATCTTTAGCGTCTTCAAAGTCTTTCATTTCGACTGAACGCTTACTACGACGTGCAGCAAACAAGGCAGCTTCATTTACTAAGTTTGCCAAATCAGCACCGGAGAATCCTGGTGTACCACGTGCGAGCACTGCGGCATTGACATCAGGATCAATGGGTACTTTGCGCATATGCACTTGCAAGATCTGCTCACGGCCACGAATGTCTGGCAAGCCTACGTGCACTTGACGATCGAAACGGCCTGGACGTAATAAGGCTTTATCCAATACATCGGAGCGGTTGGTAGCAGCAACAACGATCACGCCGCTATTACTTTCAAAACCATCCATCTCAACGAGCATTTGGTTTAAGGTTTGTTCGCGCTCATCATTACCGCCGCCCATACCAGCACCACGATGACGACCTACCGCATCGATCTCATCAATGAAGATGATGCAAGGTGAATTTTTCTTAGCGTTCTCAAACATATCGCGGACACGGGATGCGCCCACGCCCACAAACATTTCTACGAAATCAGAACCAGAGATCGAGAAGAAGGGAACCTTAGCTTCACCCGCAATGGCACGCGCCAAGAGGGTTTTACCGGTACCTGGAGGACCAACGAGTAACACGCCATGCGGAATGCGTCCGCCAAGCTTTTGAAACTTCTGTGGATCTTTTAAGAAATCGACTAACTCATAGACTTCTTCTTTGGCTTCATCGCAACCAGCAACATCAGCAAAAGTAACAGTATTACTATTTTCATCAATGAGACGTGCTTTGGATTTACCAAAAGAGAATGCCCCGCCTTTACCGCCACCTTGCATTTGGCGCATCATGAAAAACCAAAAGCCAATGATCAATAAAGTAGGCCCGAGATAATACAAAGCAGATACCAGCATATTGGGTTCATCATCCGCTTTACCAGTAACTTGTACGCCGTACTTCATTAAGTCACCCACCATCCAGATATCGCCTGGAGAGATGATCGAATATTTAGTACCGTCAGCTGGTGTGACTTGTAATGTGCGACCCTGTACATCAACGCGCTTCACTTTTCCAGCCTTAGCGTCATCCATGAATTGGGAGTACGTGACTTGCGTTTGTTCCTTGGGCTTATCAAACTGTTTAAAAACAGTAAATAGCACCAAGCCCACGATGAGCCAAACGCCGATTTTTTGGAACATATTGCTGTTCATATTGCCGTTCAAGTTGATTCCTTTTCTGGATATATCCAGGAAATAAGCAGATTGCTTCCTATGTATTTGATTCTACTACCACCCTTTTTCAAGGTCTAATGGCGTATTTATTTAATAAACCCCTGTATATAAGGGGGTTATTAGAGGTTTCTATGCCCTTATAGCGCTGATTTTAAGCTCTTACTGGGTGCTTACTCAGTGCCTATTTAGGGGGTTTTAAGTTTCGACCTAAGAGGAAGATCTCTGAAGATCGGGCGCGCGAGGCCTTGGGCTTTCTAGATGCGACCGTTTTGAAGACCTTTTTGAAGGATTCCACGATCTGGCTATAGCCACTACCGTTAAAGCATTTAATCAATAAAGCGCCCTCAGGCTTGAGATGATCTATCGCAAAATCGAGGGCAATCTCAGCCAAAAAGGCCATCCGCGCAGCATCTGCCACACCCACACCAGAAAGGTTAGGCGCCATATCTGAGAGCACGAGATCAACCTTGCCTTCTGCACTCTTCGGTAAAAGTGCTTTGAGAGCATTGAGGCCTTCTTCTTCCCGAAAGTCGCCTTGGATAAAACTGACGTCAGCAATATCTTCCATTGGCAAGATATCAATCGCAATGATTTGACCGTCTGGCTTACCAGACTCAATCTTAGGATTACTCTTACCAAGTTCAGTTAAACGGTTGCGTGCGTATTGCGACCAACTCCCAGGGGCGCTCCCAAGGTCAATGATGGTCATACCTGCTTGTATGAGGTGATCTTGCTCGTCAATTTCACTGAGCTTATACACCGCTCTAGCGCGATAGCCCTCTTTCTGAGCCATCTTCACATAGGGATCGCTTAGATGATCCTGCAACCAACTTTTATTAAATTTATTCTTTGCCACAACTTACCCACTTTCATCCTACATTTTCCTAGTTTTAGCCCTCTAAAGCAAAAGGAATCGATCTAAATACTGGCAAATCTAGTCCAAACGGGCATTTTATGCAGTCAATGCTCTATCATCGAGCCCATGACTGCACTGACTATCACCCCCGCACAACGTAAATCCCTCAAAGCTGATGCTCATGACTTAAGTCCTGTCGTCATGATCGGCGGTGGTGGCTTAACGCCCGCGGTTATCAAAGAAGCCAAGCTCGCGATTAGCCATCATGGACTCATTAAGGTGCGCGTATTTGGCGATGATCGTGAAGCGCGTGTTGCTATTTATGAAGCGCTCTGCGACAAACTCGATGCTGCGCCAGTACAACATATTGGCAAACTACTGGTCATCTGGAAACCAAAAGATGTGGTCGATGAAGCGTTTTCGAATCTCGGCAGATCTTCTAAGCAGACTAAGAAATCATTACAGGCACCACGCACAAAACGCCAGCCTAATCGCGCGCCAACAAAATCCGGTATCCGTACCAGCAGCTCAGAAAGATCGGAGCGTCGCTCTGCTTCGAATGCTGCACCCTTCGCACGGGCTGCAGCCGTAAAATCGGCTACCCCGAAGAAACGCGTACTACGCTCTGAAGCTGCTGAATCAAAGATTGGTTGGTCATCACCAGGCTACCGTAAGGCGTCTGCTGCACCTGCTCCCATCAAGAAGCGTAAAGTGCGAATGAGTAGTAATAAGAAAAAATCACTTGGGTCTTAATCAGACTTGAGTCATTCGAAGAACGCCGCTAGTCGGCGTTTTTTATTGCCTGAGTTAGATAACTCAGTTAGATAACTAAGTTAGATAATTATCGATTTGGCTTTGTAAGACGCCACACCAGGTAGATCCCTAGGGCACTCTGCAGCAGAAACAAGACACTCGAAACGCCGTGGAGTTTTCTAAACAAATCAGCCGATGGGGATAGCATCACTGGCATGCCTTCCAGCAAAGCCTGATCACGCAAGGTATCTAACCAAGGGATCAAGACAAATGAGGCTGCAGCTGCGCAAATTAACATCCCCAGCAGTATCAAGCGAATCATCTTGTACTGACTTAGGCCACGGGTAACGAGCAGGTTTGCGAGCACCATTAAAGCAATACAAATAATGATACTGAGATAGGCTTCCGCTTTAAAGACACTACCAGCAACCATTCCGGCTACTTGACGATCCGTCAGAGTATTAAAAATTGCTGGGGCTACCAGATAGCCAACAGCAAGAATGCTGCCTACCCAAAGACCTGCGATCAAAATAAAGAGTCGTTGCGCTCCAGGATGTTTTGGAGCAGTGAAATTCTGCACTGAGTTTCTCTAGGGAGTGATTCTTAGACGTAGCGAACTGCCAGAATCTCGACTTCACGATTGCCACCAGGAGCCTGGACAGCCACAACATCGCCCTCTTCCTTGCCAATCAAGGCGCGGGCAATAGGAGAGCTAATCGAGATTTTACTTACAGCGATATCGGCCTCATCGTCACCTACGATCTGATAAGTGAGCTTGGTGCCATCTTCGAGGTCTTCCAGATCAACGGTAGCGCCAAATACAATCCGACCGGAAACATCGAGTGTGGCTGGATCAATAATCTGCGCCGCAGATAACTTGCTTTCAAGATCCTGAATACGGCCTTCAATGAAACCCTGTTTTTCTTTAGCAGCATCGTACTCTGCATTCTCAGAGAGATCACCTTGGGCGCGCGCCTCAGAAATCGAAATAATGACTGCTGGACGCTCAACATGCTTCAAGCGGTGCAGCTCCTCTTTGAGAAGTTCTGCACCGTGCTTGGTAAGGGGAATTGTGCTCATACTGCCAACCTAACTTAAATTCGTGCGCTGGATTGCGCTAATAAAAGTTGATTTTAGATTAAATGAGCTTTTGATGTAAGTCCTGCAAGGAATAAACCTCTAGGGACTCTTTGCTGCCTTTTTGGGAGGCCAACAAACCATCCATTACTGCACGGGCTGCGCTAATCGTCGTGTAGTAAGTCACACCATTAGCCTGGGAGGTAGTCCGGATAGATCTTGAGTCAGCAATGGCTGTACGGGTCTCATCCACAGTCGTAAATACGAGGGAAATTTCACCATTTTTGATGAGATCCACAATATGAGGACGACCATCTTTGACTTTATTCACAAGACGCACTGGCAGACCAGCAGCTTCAATAGCAGCAGCAGTACCTTTGGTTGCAACCATTGGGAAACCAAGTTGATGCAAAAGCTTAGCCACTTCAACTGCTTTAGGCTTATCACTATCCTTGACTGTTAGCAGCACAGTTCCGCTCTTCGGTAGTTTGATGCCAGCGCCTAATTGTGATTTAAAGAGCGCTTCACCAAAGGTCTTGCCGACACCCATTACTTCACCGGTCGAGCGCATCTCTGGCCCGAGGATGGGATCAATCCCTGGGAACTTATTGAATGGGAATACTGCTTCTTTGACCGAGAAGTATGGCGGCTTCACTTCAGCCTTAATACCCTGCTGCTCTAGTGTTTGACCAACCATACAGCGGGCAGCAATCTTAGCCAATTGCAGGCCAGTTGCTTTGGAAACAAAAGGTACTGTACGAGAAGCGCGCGGATTGACCTCCAGAACATAGATGACATCTTTGCCATCCACATTCTGAATTGCAAACTGCACATTCATCAAACCAATTACATTTAAACCCGCAGCCATTGCAGCAGTTTGACGCTTAATCTCTTCGACAGTCTCATCCGATAAAGAATATGGCGGCAATGAACATGCTGAGTCACCAGAGTGAACGCCCGCCTGTTCAATATGTTCCATCACACCACCAATAAATACCTTAGAGCCATCTCGAATGCAATCAACATCACATTCAATCGCATCATTGAGAAAGCGATCTAGCAATACTGGAGAATCGTGAGAGACCTTGACAGCCTCGCGCATATAGCGCTCAAGGTCTCGGCCATCATGAACAATCTCCATCGCGCGACCACCCAATACATAGGAAGGACGCACTACCAATGGGTAGCCAATTTCTTCAGCAAGAACCAGTGCCTCTGGTTCTGTGCGCGCAGTACGGTTTGGCGGTTGACGCAAACCTAAGCCTTGCAATAGCTTTTGAAAGCGCTCGCGGTCTTCCGCAGCGTCAATCATGTCTGGCGAGGTGCCAATAATAGGCACTCCATTACGCTCGAGATCCAAAGCGAGTTTCAAAGGAGTTTGACCGCCGTACTGAACGATCACGCCTTTCGGTTTCTCTTTAGCAACGATTTCTAATACGTCCTCTAGCGTCAGTGGCTCAAAGTACAAACGATCAGAAGTGTCGTAGTCAGTTGAAACGGTTTCTGGGTTGCAGTTCACCATAATGGTTTCATAACCATCTTCGCGCATTGCTAAGGCAGCGTGCACACAGCAATAGTCAAACTCGATGCCTTGACCAATTCGGTTAGGACCACCACCCAGTACCATGATCTTATCCTTGGAAGTAGGATTAGATTCACATTCGCCATGCTCTGCCTCATAAGTGGAATACAAATAGGCAGTATTGGTTGAGAACTCGGCAGCGCAAGTATCTACGCGCTTATAAACAGGGAATACTTTTAGGCGATGACGCGTTGTGCGGACAGTTGTGGCATCCACACCCAATAATTTAGCCAAGCGACGATCAGAAAAACCCTTCTGCTTTACGAAACGCAACTCTGCCGCAGTAAGAGAATCAAGCTTACGTTGCTTGAGTTCCGCTTCAACAGTGATGAGTTCTTCAATTTGCTCTAAGAACCAAGGATCAATTTTGGTTTCGGCATAGATCTCATCTAAGCTCATTCCCATGCGGAAGGCATCAGCTAAGTACCAAATACGATCTGGGCCTGGCTCATTGATTTCATTCACGATGTCATCAAGATCAGTAGACACTTCATCTAATCCGTCTACGCCGACTTCAAGACCGCGTAATGCTTTCTGGAAAGACTCCTGGAAGGTTCGGCCAATGGCCATCACTTCGCCAACTGATTTCATCTGCGTCGTTAAACGGGAGTCTGCTTGCGGGAATTTCTCAAAGGCAAAGCGTGGAATCTTGGTCACTACGTAATCAATAGATGGCTCAAAGGATGCTGGGGTGGCGCCGCCAGTAATATCATTCTTCAGTTCATCCAGGGTGAAGCCAATGGCTAACTTGGCTGCAATCTTGGCAATTGGAAAACCAGTTGCTTTAGAAGCTAAGGCAGATGAACGGGATACCCGTGGGTTCATCTCAATCACAATCATCCGGCCGTCTTCTGGGTTAATAGAGAACTGCACGTTTGAGCCGCCAGTATCAACACCAATTTCCCGCAGAACTGCAATCGATGCATTGCGCATGATTTGATACTCTTTATCAGTCAGCGTTTGTGCTGGCGCAACCGTAATGGAGTCTCCAGTGTGAACGCCCATCGGATCTAAGTTTTCGATTGAGCAAACAATGATGCAGTTGTCATTGCGATCACGCACCACTTCCATCTCAAATTCTTTCCAGCCCAAGAGTGATTCTTCAATCAGCAGTTCACGGGTTGGAGATAGATCAAGGCCACGTTTGCAGATCTCTTCAAACTCTTCACGGTTATAAGCAATGCCACCGCCTGAGCCACCCATAGTGAATGAAGGACGAATCACTACTGGGAAGCCAGAGCTATCAGCCTCTTGCTGAATGCGCTGTTGTACCTCAAGCGCTTCTTCCATCGAATGCGCAATACCGGATTTAGCAGAGCCAAGACCAATCTTAGTCATCGCCTCTTTAAATTTCTGACGATCTTCAGCTTTATCAATAGCCTCTGGTGAGGCGCCGATCAATTCACAACCGTACTTTTTCAATACACCGTGACGATGTAAATCTAATGCACAGTTCAAGGCAGTTTGTCCGCCCATGGTTGGCAAAATCGCGTCTGGCTTTTCAGTAGCAATAATGCGCTCGACGACTTCCCAGGTAATGGGCTCGATATAAGTCACATCAGCCATCTCTGGGTCAGTCATGATGGTTGCAGGATTGCTATTGACCAAAATGACTTTGTAACCTTCATCACGCAAAGCCTTACAAGCCTGCGCACCGGAATAGTCAAATTCACAAGCCTGTCCAATCACAATGGGACCTGCTCCAATAATCAGGACGCTCTTAATGTCGCTCCGCTTAGGCATTATTTGCCTCCCTTGTTGCTAGCATTCATGAGGTCCACAAAATGATCAAATAAATAGGCAATGTCGTGAGGCCCAGGTGAGGCCTCAGGGTGACCCTGGAAACAGAATGCAGGCTTATCTTTCCAAGCCAGACCTTGCAGTGAGCCATCAAACAATGAAACGTGTGTGACCCGAATGTTCTCAGGCAAGGTATTTGCATCGACTGCAAAGCCGTGGTTCTGAGAGGTGATTGCTACGCGCCCAGTATCCAAGTCTTTAACAGGGTGGTTAGCACCATGATGACCAAACTTCATCTTCAGAGTTTTAGCGCCAGCTGCCAGACCCATAATTTGATGACCTAAGCAGATGCCAAAAGTAGGTAGGCCCTTGGCAATAATTTCTTTGGCTGCGGTAATAGCGTAATCACAAGGACCAGGATCACCAGGACCATTCGAGAAAAATACGCCGTCGGGATTCATGGCAAGTACTTCTGCTGCGCTCGTTTGCGCTGGTACTACCGTTAATTCGCAAGCACGCTCCGTGAGCATGCGCAAAATATTATGTTTGACACCAAAGTCATAGGCAACGACTTTTTTAGTCGGCTTGCTAGTGTTCAATGTTTTGTATACAGGTTTACCTTCTGGGCCATGAAGTTCCCATTCCGCCTCACGCCAAGAGTAAGATTTTTTGGTGCTCACTACTTTAGCTAAATCTAAGCCAGACATTCCAGGGAAAGCTTTTGCTAGTTCAAGGGCTTTTTTGCCTAAGGTCTCATAGTCATCCCCCAATTTGCCAGCAACGATAGCTCCAGACTGAGCGCCCTTGTCTCGCAGGATACGGGTTAATTTACGAGTATCAATTCCAGCAATACCAGGGACACCTGCTTTAGTAAGGTAGCTATCTAAACTGCCTTCTGAGCGGAAATTGGAAACGCGCTTTGGTAAATCTTTGATCACTAGGCCAGCAGCATGAATCTGATTTGACTCTGCATCTTGAGCATTGATGCCAACGTTGCCAATATGAGGATAAGTGAGAGTCACAATCTGGCGACAGTAACTCGGGTCAGTAATGATCTCTTGATAGCCGGTTAATGCGGTATTGAAAACAACTTCACCAGTCGTTTCGCCAGTGGCGCCAATACTAAATCCGGGAAATATTGTGCCGTCGGCTAAGGCCAACACGGCGGGAGGAAAAGAAGGAAGCAAGGGTGACAAACCATCTCCAGTCCCTGCTCCATCCGACGCTCAGAACCCCCAAAAAGACCAACCCGAGGCTTGTGTATGCGGGAGGTGAGTGTCTTTAAGCGCTAGGGTAATTTAATTAGTTTCGAACCTTGCAATCATACCAGTTTTGCTCGTAAACCCTTGAATCCCCACTCTATTGAGCCTTTGAGGGTATTTAAGCCTTAGCGCTTTGCTCGATGATGGTCTTGATTTGAGCCAAAACAGTTTGGTCTTCCATGGTGCTGATATCACCAGGATCACGACCTTCTGCTACTGCCTGCAAAGCGCGACGCACAATCTTGCCAGAACGGGTCTTAGGTAAAGCTGTCACCACATAAACCCGCCCAGGCCTAGCAATCGCACCTAACTGGCTATCAACGGTCTTCATGCATTCTTTTTCCAGATTCTCTGCTTTATTCGCATCTTTCGGGATCACAAATGCAATCGCAGCTTGGCCTTTGAGTTTGTCCTCAATGCCGACAACGGCAACTTCAGAAACATTGGGATGACTGGAAATACTTTCTTCAATCTCGCGTGTGCCAAGACGGTGCCCTGCAACGTTGATAACGTCATCGGTACGACCCAAGATAAAGAAGTAACCATCTTTATCTTTAATGCCCCAGTCAAATGTCGAGTAGATCAACTTACCCGGAATGGTTTCCCAATAGGTACTGATAAAGCGCTTGTCATCGCCCCACACGGTTTGCATACAGCCTGGAGGCAATGGACCCTCAATGGCAATCACACCCTTCTGGTCCGGGCCCAGCTCTGCGGAAGTAGCATCGTCGAGCAGTTTCATGTTGTAACCAAAAGATGGCACACCCGGTGAGCCAAACTTATGGGGCATCACTTCAACGCCTCGCTGAATAGCTAGTATTGGCCAACCGGTTTCTGTTTGCCAATAGTTATCCACAATCGGTTTTTTGATTGCATCATGAATCCAACTTGCCGTAGGCTCATCTAATGGTTCGCCTGCCAAGAACAAGGTACGCAATGATGAGAGATCGTGCTTAGTTAAGAAAGTAGGATCTTGTTTTTTGAGAACACGCACTGCTGTTGGTGCAGAGAACATCACTGACACCTTGTATTTCGCTACCAGCTCCCACCAAATACCTGCATCCGGCTGCAATGGCGTACCTTCATACATGATGGTTGCCATGCCATTGAGTAATGGCCCATAAATGATGTAGCTGTGACCGACTACCCAACCAATATCGGAGGTAGTGAACATGGTTTCACCAGCCTTGCCACAGAAAATATGGTTCATGGAGGATATCAAGGCAACTGCATAACCACCCGTATCGCGTTGCACGCCCTTAGGTTTACCAGTAGTGCCAGAGGTATAGAGAATGTATGAAGGATGAGTGGCATCTACCCACTCGACTGGCACGATATCATTCAAATGCTGTTGTCGTTCAGACGCATAGTCCAAATCTCTACCAGCTACGCTGATAAATTCTGATAAGCCGCGATTGACGAGTAAAACCTTTTCAGGTTTGTAGCTTGCCAAAGTAATCGCTTCATCCAAGAGCGGTTTGTATGGCACTACTTTTCCACCACGCATACCTGCTTCGGATGTCACAATCATTTTGGGTTTAGCATCATCGATCCGAGTCGCCAAACTATGGGAAGCAAAGCCACCAAACACTACTGAGTGAATAGCTCCGATCCGCGCACAAGCGAGCATTGCAAAGCAAGCTTCTGCGATCATCGGCATATAAATTAAGACGCGGTCACCCTTTTGAATACCGTTAGCCTTGTAAATAGCGGCCATGCGATTGACTTCTTCATAGAGCTCTTGAAAGGTATACGCCTTCTCAATATTGGTTTCTGTTGAAACAGCAACTAAGGCAATTTGATGAGGTCGCTCTTTTACGTGACGATCTACTGCGTTGTAGCAAAGATTAGTGAGCCCGCCTTCAAACCATTTTGCAAATGGGGGGTTGTCATAATTGAGAACTGTATCAAATGGTTTTTCCCAATGAATTAACTTGGCTTGCTCGCCCCAAAATCCATCTGGGTCTTTAATTGAGCGTTCATGATGTGCTTTATAGGACATGGTCAACCTGATTTAAAAGTTACTGAAATTACTTAATGTTCGCGACCCCTTTTGTGCTTGAGGCGGCTGAACTATCATTTTTCGCAGATTTTGCAAGCCCTGTCGATGCGGATTTATGCTGAGATGCAGCATTTTGGGCAGAAGAATTACCCTTAGTCTTAGTGGAAACGCATTTGGTGTTTTGGCCACTCTTGGCTGGTTTTGCGCACTTAGTAGCTGGCGGAGCTGGTTTTTCTAGGCTTAAGCTAGCGTTTTCAGCCATTGCCGTCGAAACATCGCCAGCGCGACTACTGGTTTTAGGGATCAACACGGTAGAGCCTGCCTTGACGCGCATTCCCTTTGGAATGCCATTCACGGCTCTCAAGGAATCAACCTCTACCCCTAGCGTTTTAGCAACTTGATCAACGCTTTCTGTTTTACTAATTTTTACTGCAGTCCATGAAGACAGTGGTTTGTCATAACTCTTGAGATTGGCCTGAAAGATTTCTGCATGCGCAAACGGCAACAAAATCTGTTGATTGGCATTGCTCAGTATCACTGGCTTATTAAATGAGGGATTGAGATTATGAAATTCTTCTTCGGGAATTTCAGCAAGCTTGATGACAACGGCAACATCGATATCGTTATCAATATCCAATGCGACAAAGTAAGGATGGTTTTCTAATTCAGGCAAAACAATTCCATAGGCCTGCGGATCTAAAACAATTTGGCGATAAGCCATGAGTTTAGGCACGTACTGACGGGTTTCCTTTGGCATCTTCAGACTCAAATAATCCGTAGGTAAGCCGGCTGCCAAATTGCGTTTTTGTGCCTTAGAAATATTCCCAGCACCCCAGTTATAAGCTGCCAGTGCAAGCTCCCAACTGCCGAACTGGTTATATAAACGCTGGAGATAATCTAGAGCAGCATCAGTAGATTGCAATACATCACGACGCTCATCCCTAAAGACGTTTTGCGTCAAGCGAAAATCTTTTCCGGTTGCAGGCATGAATTGCCATAAGCCCATCGCTTTAGCACTTGACTTGGCATGGGTGACAAAAGCACTTTCGACAAATGGCAGTAATGCGATTTCAGTAGGCATATTGCGGGCATTGACCTCTTGCACGATGTAAAACAAATATCGTGATGAGCGTGCCATTGAACGATTAACGTAATCCGGTCTTGCACTCAGCCACCTTACCTGCTCAATTTCTAAAGGGGAATTCATAGGCTCCATCTGAAAGCCATCCCGAATCCGAATCCATAAATTGGCGGAAGGTGCATAAACCTGGCTGACCGATTGGTTCTTGAGATTAACGCGGGGGGCATTAGACGACTTTGGATTGGCTTTCGTAGCTGCATCAGATGACCAATCACCAGTACTTGCACATCCTGATAGAAAAATGGCAAGCAAGATTGCCACAATAGGCAAACGCATCAGAAGCGGTCTTTCCAGGCCCTAACGACTGCCAATACATGTGCTGGCGTGGGCAAATTATCTTGGCCAGAAACCTCTTTGGCCATTGCAATCACATCGGCTTGATCGCAGCGCATAAACGGGTTGACCTGCAGTTCTTGTCCAATGGTGGTTGGCAATGTCGGTAGATTTTGCGCTCTCAAAGCTTGTGCTTTTTCTGACCAAGAGATCAGATTCGCATTGTTTGGCTCAACCGCTAAAGCAAAACGAATATTAGACATGGTGTATTCATGGGTGCAGTACACCAGCGTATTTTTTGGTAAGGCAGCAAACTTAGCCAATGAAGCAGTCATCTGGGTTGGTGTGCCTTCAAACAAACGCCCACAGCCTGATGCGAATAAGGTATCGCCACAAAGTAATATTGGCTCAAGCATATTGGCCTGCAGTTTGGCGAAATACGCAATATGAGTCAGCGTATGCCCAGGCACTTCAAATACGGTGAAGCAAATACTTGGAGCAGCTATCTCTATAGTGTCATCTTCTTTGGCGATGATGGTGCGCCCTGGAATATCCGTATTGGCTGGTCCATAGACTGGAATATCAGCACCAAAACTACGGAGTAAATTTAGAATCCCACCGGTATGGTCGGCATGGTGGTGGGTAACCAAAATTGCCTTAAGGACTAAGTTCTGTTGCAACAGATAATCTTCTACCGGGGCAGAATCCCCTGGATCGACGACCAAAGCCGACTTTCCATCATGGATACACCAGATGTAATTGTCATCAAAGGCCGGAATAGGCCAAACTTGCAATAAAGTATTCTTATCCATAGACCGATGATACCAACCCCGCCCATTCCCTCTCAGATGCCTGCACCCCCATGGAGCTCTTGGGAGAAATGGCTGCAATCCCCACCTGGGCGCTATGTGCTCGCTTGGGAGCAAAAGTGCTTTGACCAAATTGTCGCAGATGTCTTTGGGTTCCATGCGGTTCAAATTGGACTGCCACAAATCAATACTTTGATTGAGAATCGCATGCCTTTGCAAGCACTCTTAATCCATTCGAATGACAGTCGTGAATATGCAGCGCGTTTTCATTGGCACCTGATCGAAGGAAATTCATCTGAGTTGCCATTTGCCAATGAAAGTTTAGATTTAGTGGTGCTTCCTCACGTTCTCGAATTTGCGGCTGACCCTCATCAAATCTTGCGCGAGGTTGATCGCGTCTTGCGTCCTGAAGGTCGACTGATCATTTCTGGATTTAATCCAGCGAGCCTATGGGGCGCGAGACAATACTGCAGTAGATTGATTGGCAACCCCTACTTGCCGCGTGATGGTCAATTTATTAGTCTCATCCGCATTAAAGATTGGCTGAAGCTACTCAATTTTTCATTAGATCGTGGGCACTTTGGCTGTTATAAATTTCCCCTGCAAGGTCAGTCTTCTATGGGTCGGATGGATTTCCTTGAATCCATGGGTAATCGCTGGTGGCCTATCTTTGGTGCGGTATTCTTAGTGTCAGCAATCAAACGTCAGCAAGGTATTCGCCTCATCGGGCAAATCGCACCCGTGCGCATTCCAGCAATCCAACAGCTCACTCCAGCGGCAGAACGCAATCAACTACAAGAAATCCAAGAGACGGTAAATTAGAGCGATGTCACATACTAAATCCACGCCACACACCCCGCATATCATCATCTATACCGATGGTGCCTGTAAAGGCAATCCTGGTCCCGGTGGTTGGGGCGCGGTGTTGCGTTCAGGCGGACATGAAAAACACATTCATGGTGGAGAGAAACATACAACTAATAACCGCATGGAAATTAGCGCAGTCATTTTTGCCTTGCGCTCCCTCAAACAAAGAAGCACTGTAGAACTCTGGACCGATTCGCAATACGTCCAAAAAGGGGTGACAGAATGGCTTGAGGGTTGGAAAAAACGGGGCTGGCGGACTGCTAGCAAGGCTCCAGTTAAAAATGCCGATCTTTGGCAAGAATTAGATGCCCTGCTGCCTGATCACGAGATCTCTTGGCATTGGGTCAGAGGCCATAACGGCCACCCTGGCAATGAACTAGCTGACCAGCTAGCAAACAAGGGTGTTGAGGAGTTTTTACCCTAGGGCCAATATCGCCCCCAAAGCACCATTTAGGCAGTCTTATGAGAGAATGGCTGGGACTTAAAAGCCCTAAAACGGCATTAAAACCCTATAAAACTAAGAAAACGAGACTGTGTCAAAAATAGAATCTTCTCTCGATAAGTTGCTCGCCAAATTAGTGCAATTCAAAGACATGGGTATGGCACGTCTGTGCGCCCTGTGGCAAAAATTATCACCCTACCTCGGGCAGCTCAAGAAAATAGATTACCCAACAGCGAAAGCTTTTGTCATTCGTTTTAAGTGGCGCATTTTATTGGTATTGATCGTGCTTTATGCTGGCTCTAAAACCTACGACTATTTTTTCCCTGCAAGCAAAAAAACTGGTGGTCCTCAAGTCATTACGAGCGTCATTGTTGAGAAAAAAGATATACCCCTCATTATTGAAGCCACTGGGACGACCGTCTCTAATAGCATTGTTGATATCCGTCCAATGGTGACAAACACTGTTGCCAAAATTCATGTCAAAGATGGTCAGGAAGTTAAAGAGGGGCAACTCCTTTTTACGCTGGATGATCGTAATGACAAAGCCAATTTTGAAAGACTCAAGGCTTTGGCTGATGACGCTCAGAAACAATATTTACGGGCTAAAGAATTAGTAGACAAAAACTTCATTTCAAAGGCTGGCTTAGAGACATCGCTTGCTAATGCGAAGTCGGCACAAGCTGCCGCACGTTCTGCCGAGGTACAACTCTCTTTTGACTCGATTCGCTCACCGATTAACGGAAGGGCTGGAATCATTAATGTCTTTCCTGGTTCACTGGTCCAGGCCAGCAATATCGTATCTACTGCAACCAGCTCTACTGCCACCTCGAGCGTAGGTTCAATGGTCACTATCACGCAACTCAACCCGATGAATGTTCAGTTTGTGATTCCAGAAAAAGATATTCCTATCATCCTGGAAAATAAGAAGAGTGATGCGCCTTTAACTGTAAAAGTGACTATCGGCAACACTGGAAAAAATACTTATGAAGGTCAAGTTCTGGTGATCGATAACCAAGTCGATCCGCTGATTGCTGCAGTACGTGTTAAAGCACAAATTCCGAACGACAAGTTGGAAATACTCCCCGGGCAATTTGCACGCGTTTCGCTCAATGCCAATACCTTAAAAGATGTGATTGCCGTTCCTACTCAGGCAATTGTGATCGGTCCTGCTGGGCGCCTGGTTTACGTTGTTGACAAGGATGATAAAGTCACCGCAAAACCGGTGAAGGTGCCCTATGAGTACTTGGGTACCTCAGTAATCACCGGAATTAACGCTGGTGATCGCATTGTGGTTGAAGGTAAGCAGAATTTACGCACTGGTAGCAAAGTGCGCGAAGCAAAATCCTCCAAATCGGAGCAGCCCCCCGCTGATAAAACTCCTACAGCAGAACCAAAATGACGCTTTCTGAGCTATGTATTAGACGTCCCGTAATGACGGTATTGCTGTCTATTTCAACTGTCATCGCTGGGAGTGTTGCGTATTTTAAGATTCCAGTAGCTGCCCTTCCTAGTTTCAATACGCCAGTGATTTCTGTAACGGCCAGCTTACCTGGCGCCTCACCTGAAATCATGGCTTCGGCGGTTGCACTCCCGCTTGAAAAAGAATTTTCAACAATTGATGGCATCAAAGTCATTAGCTCTACCAACTCACTTGGGTCAACGAGCGTTACTCTTGAATTTACAAGTGATCGCGATATTGATAAAGCTGCAGTAGATGTGCAGGCAGCCCTCTTACGGGCCCAACGCCGCTTACCAATTGAAATGACGATACCCCCTTCGTATCGAAAGATTAATCCTGCTGATACCCCTGTATTAATTGTGCGGATGAGTTCCCCGTCAATCAGCCTCTCTGAAATGAATGCTTATGCAGAGAACCTGATGTCTCCAAACTTATCCACTATTACTGGCGTTTCACAGGTAACAGTGTATGGAGCAAAGCGCTATGCAGTCCGAGTAAGTGTTAGGCCAGATGCCTTAGGTAATCGCAACATCACTATGGATGAGGTGGCTGCCGCGATCAACAAGGCAAATACCAATAGTCCGGTTGGAACCCTTGATGGCCCCCGCCAACTGATCACCATCTACGCCAATCCACAGTTAGTGACAGCTGAGCAATTTGGCAACCTCATCGTTGCCCAGCGCAATGGGTTTCCAATTTATCTCAAGGATGTTGCTGATGTTCAAGAGAGCTTTGAGGACGTAAAGACCTTTGCCTCAGCGAAAGGTGAACGCTCTATAGCAATTGGTATTTTGCGCCAACCCAACGCTAATACAGTTGAAGTTGTTGACTCAATTAAAAAGCTGTTGCCTTCTCTTAAAGCGCAAATGCCGGAATCTATTCAGTTAACACTGATTAATGACCGCTCCCTTTCGATTATTGAGTCAATTCATGATGTCAATCTGACATTACTTCTCACTATTGCACTGGTGGTCTTAGTGATATTCCTATTCCTAAAGCATTTATCTGCAACTATCATTCCATCCATTAGCTTGCCGATTTCTCTGATCGGTGCATTCTTTGTTTTCTACTTTTTAGGCTATAGCCTCAATAATATTTCCTTGCTGGGCATCACGCTTGCTGTTGGCTTAGTGGTAGATGATGCAATCGTAGTACTAGAAAACATCATGCGTTATGTTGAAGAAGGCATGGACCCCTTAAAAGCTGCTTTAAAAGGTAGTAAAGAGGTTGGCTTTACGATCATCTCAATCTCCTTATCTTTGGTGGCAGTATTTATTCCACTATTTTTCATGGCAGGTCCAATTGGCCTGCTCTTTAGAGAGTTCGCCGTTGTGGTAACGCTCTCCATATTGGTCTCAGCGGTTGTCTCATTAACAGTAGTACCAATGTTATGCAGCCGCTTTTTGCCCAAACCCGGTCAACATCCAAAAGAATATGCAATCACAAAGCAGTTCGATCGTGTATATGAATGGACTTTAAAAAAGTATATCCACTTTTTAGATTTAGCCTTGGCAAATAGAAGGAGAGTGTTATTTGGGGCCTTAGCCAGCTTTGTCATTACTATTGCGCTCTTTGTTTACAGTCCAAAAGGATTTTTTCCAGAGGAAGATATTGGTCAATTGCGCGTGACTGTTGAGGCATCTGAAGACACTTCCTTTAGCACAATGATGGCTTTGCAAGATCAGGCTGCGAAAGTGGTCGATAGCGACCCCAATGTTGCAACCTCAATCTCTATTCTTGGTGGTGGCCAAAGCTCAGGTCGTAATACCGGAAGATTCTTCATCATTCTGAAGCCCAAGGATGAGCGCCAAAAAATGAGTAAGGTCATGGAGGGACTTAGATCCAAGTTCAAAGAAATTCCTGGCATTCAGGTCTATATGAGCCCAGTACAAAATTTACAGCTAGGCGGTCGAAGTAGTAAAAGCCGCTATCAATTTACCCTTCAAAGCGTTGGCTTCGAAGGTGTCAATGAATGGGCCGAAAAATTGTTACAAAAAATGCGCGCTGATCCAATTTTCAAGGACGTCACTAGTGACTCGCAATTAAAAGGTTTGAATGTCAAGATTGAAATTGATCGGGAAAAAGCTGCCAGCGCCGGAGTATCCATCGCCGATATTCGTACTGCCCTTTATTCTTCTTTTGGTGAGAGGCAGGTATCTACTATCTATACCCCCGTAAATACCTATTATGTGATTTTAGAAACAGCACAGAATGATCGTCAATTTGAAACTGATTTGAATAAGGTCTACGTTCGCGGTAGAGCAACAGATAAATTGATTCCACTATCCAGTCTGGCGAGCTTTGTCAGGACTGTGGGACCCACTGCAGTAAACCACCAAGGGCAGATCCCAGCGGTAACGATTTCTTTTAACCTCGCTCCCGATGTTTTCTTGGGTGATGCAACTAAGGCAATCGATGGCTTTGTTAAGGCAGTTGCGTTGCCACCTTCCATCATCACCAGTTATGGTGGCGATGCTGCCGTATTTAAAGATAATCAATCAGGTCAAATCATTTTGCTATTGGCTGCATTAGGCGTGATTTATATCTTGCTTGGCGTTTTATATGAGAGCTATATTCACCCGCTCACCATTCTGGCAGGTTTACCCTCTGCAGCGATTGGCGCAATCTTGTCCCTACGTATCTTCGGATTTGAGCTAACCATCGTTGCTTCGATCGGCATCTTGCTGCTCATTGGTATTGTGAAGAAAAACGCGATTTTGATGATCGACTTTGCGTTAGATGCACAGCGTAATCAAGGTATGACTCCTGAAAAAGCAATTCGTGAAGCCTGTATCTTGCGCTTTCGCCCCATCATGATGACAACCATTGCCGCTTTGATGGGCGCACTGCCCATCGCCCTTGGCTTGGGTGCTGGCGCAGAGTTACGCCAACCTCTAGGTATCAGCGTGGCTGGTGGCCTGATCTTCTCTCAATTTGTCACCTTGATTATTACTCCCGTGATTTATCTCTATTTAGATAAATATGCGGGTAATGGTCCAATGGAAATTCCGCCGTCAGTGCTTGAAGGAACCTAATGCGTCAAGTCATTCTCGATACTGAAACTACTGGATTAAATCCTGCTACCGGTGATCGCATCATTGAAATTGGTTGCGTTGAAATGCTTGATCGTCGTTTAACTGAGCGCACCTTCCATTACTACATTAATCCAGAGCGCGATATTGATGCTGGGGCCTTTGCTGTCCATGGCCTATCACGTGAGTTTCTTTCTGATAAGCCAATCTTTGCGAATATCGTTGAGCAGCTCATCGAGTTTGTAGATGGCGCTGATATTGTGATCCATAACGCAGCCTTCGACTTAGGCTTCTTGGATAATGAATTTGCACTTTTAAAGCGTCCACCATTTCGCACTCTAGCTGCCAAGATCACCGACACCCTGCTCGATGCGCGCCAGATGTTCCCTGGCAAACGGAACTCTTTGGATGCCCTTTGTGAGCGCTTTTCTATCAGCAATCAGCATCGCACCCTGCACGGCGCACTTTTAGATGCTCAGCTCTTAGCAGAGGTGTATGTAGCAATGACGAGAGGCCAAGAGGATCTCTCGATTGATTTGATCGACTATACCGTTGGCGCTGATGCATCTGGACATACCAAAGCCTTACCGACTGATCTGAAGGTATTAGCAGCTAGTGATGATGACCTTGCGGAGCACGAAAAGATTCTTGCTGAAATTGCTAAGGCAAGTAAAAAGGACCCCGTATGGAGTCCTTTGAATACTGCTTCTTAAGATTGGTTTAGATTGCAGCAGCAATCGCCTTACCTAAGTCATCCGTCTTAGCAGTGCCACCCACATCTGGTGTTAGTGGTGCATGTCCAGGCCCAGCTAACAAAACTTTTTCAATTGCATTAAAAATGGCTTTGCCTGCCTCTGGATAACCTAGGTGATCTAACATCATCGCCCCACTCCAAATTTGCCCAATTGGATTGGCAATCATCTTGCCAAAAATATCTGGGGCCGAGCCGTGAACAGGCTCAAATAAGGATGGGAACTTACCTTCTGGATTAATGCTTCCAGAAGGAGCGACTGCGATCGTGCCGGTGCAAGCTGGACCTAAGTCAGAAAGAATATCTCCAAACAAGTTACTAGCAACCACCACGTCAAATCGATCTGGATTCATGACAAAGTGGGCAGCCAAAATATCAATGTGATATTTATCAGTGCGCACATCGGTAAATTTCTTGGACATGGCTTCTACACGCTCATCCCAATAAGGCATAGTGATCGCAATACCATTTGATTTAGTCGCAGAAGTTAAATGTTTCTTAGGGCGACTCTGCGCCAGATCATATGCATATTTCAAAATACGATCAACGCCCTGTCTTGTGAATACCGATTCTTGAATCACAATCTCGCGGTCGGTATCAGGGAACATCTTGCCGCCAACACTGGAATACTCACCTTCAGTGTTCTCACGTACTACAAAGAAGTCGATATCACCTGGTTTGCGATTAGCCAAAGGACAAGGAATGCCGGGCAATAAACGGACTGGGCGTAGGTTCACGTATTGATCAAAGCCACGACGGAACTGAATTAAGCTACCCCACAAAGAAACGTGATCAGGAAGAATAGCGGGCATGCCAACAGCACCAAAAAAGATGGCGTCGTATTGCATGAGGGTTTCGAACCAGTTGTCTGGCATCATCTTGCCGTGCTTAATGTAATAATCACAGCTAGCAAAATCAAAATAGTCGAATTGCATGCCAATACCAAACTTACGGTTAGCGGCCTCTAAAGCACGCACTCCCTCTGGCATGACTTCCTTGCCGATGCCATCACCAGGGATCACGGCAATTTTTGGATTCTTAAAGATTTTCTTAGCGTTCATATTTTTATCTCAAATAATTAACAGTTATGTTTAATGCAATCAGGTGAAGATCGATACTAGCTGATCGCACGACGAATTTGGTCTGGGACAACCTTGCCACCTTTAGCAACAGAGTCGCTGTCGTGCTCTTCAGTATTTTCGATGGTTTCTAGCGCATCCTCCTGCATCCGGATATTATCCTTCGGGCAGATTGGCGCCCCATAACTAGCCCATTTTTTTAGCAAAGTGACCTCATAACCACATTGACCGCACTTGGCCTTACTGCGGCTGGAATTACTAGGTCTAGGCGGTGGAAAATTGATGGCCTGATGCGGATATGGGCCAAGCTCTTGACTAATCATCATGAGCCTTACTGTCAGCTCCTCAGTGGCATGCGCCATTCTTGCAGGCCCCTCTAGGCCGACTGTTTGAGCGATCCCCTTAAAATCCTCTCCATGACCGCTAAAGCAGTCATCAACAGCATGACATAGCTCATGTACTAAGGTGTCCAGTAACTGCACTGGATCATCAATTTTGGGTGAAATAAAGATCTCATTGACGCCCCCGCCGGACCGCTCTCTTGGCCAACATTGGCCCAAGGTAGTTCTGGGGCTGCTAGAGGCCGGAAATCCACAAGAGACTCTGACTGGGGGGATGGCATAGCCTGCCTTGGAAAATACTGGTTCCAGGTGTCTAACGGCGTCCTCGAGCCATGCTTCACGGACTGAATGTTGCTTCATTGATCTACTTACTTTGCGCTAATAGTTTGGTATTTAAAACGGTAAAGTGCGATCATACGCCACCGAACGTAAAATAGCGCTATGAAAGATCTCGAAAGCCTTAGCGCCTCCCAAGCTGTGAAAGCCCTCTCCAGAAGAGAGATTAAAGCAAGCGATTTACTGCTCTCCTGTCTAGATCGCATCGGCCATCGCGAAAGCACTGTAAAGGCCTGGGTTAGCCTAGGTAAAGAAAATGCCCTAGCTAGAGCTAAGCAACTCGATAAGGGCGCTGTTCAGGGCCTATTACACGGACTACCAATTGGGGTGAAGGATTTATTTGATACGTATGACCTACCTACGGCATATGGATCTCCTATTTATCAAAACCATTACCCCAGAGCAGATGCGGTTTCAATTGCGCTGATGCGGCAAGCTGGTGGCATCATCCTCGGAAAAACGGTCACAACAGAATTTGCCACCTTTAAAGCTGGCGCCACAACCAATCCCCATAACCGCAAACATACCCCTGGCGGATCCTCTAGCGGCTCTGCAGCTGCAGTTGCTGACTTCATGGTGCCTTTGGCAACTGGTAGTCAAACTGCTGGTTCCATTATTCGCCCTGCATCGTATTGCGGTGTAGTTGGCTTTAAGCCTAGCCTTGGGAAAATTAGCATCGCTGGTGTCAAAAGCCTCTCGATCTCCCTAGATACTTTAGGTTGCTTTGGCCGCAGCGTAGAAGATGTGGCGCTCGGTATAGCCGCTATGAGTGGCGATCATCAACTCGCTACTGTGAAAGAGCTTCATAACAAGCCCCGCATTGGAATTTGCAAAACCGCTAATTGGTCACATGCTCAAAAAGAAACTGCTACTGCACTAGCAGTTGCAAGACATGCAGCAGAATCCATTTGCAAAGGAACGGTTGTCGATCAGAAGCTAGCAAAAGCTTGTAATGGTTTAACACAAGCCCAAACCAACATCATGCTCTCGGAGATGTCGCGTAGTCTTCATTTTGAGCACTCCCATTTTCCGAAGAAAATTAGCCCGCTAGTAAATAAACTACTGAGTGATGGCGCTCAAATTAGCTATGAGCAATATGTCAAAGATCTATTGATGGTTGAGCGTGCCAAAGCGTCGGTAGCAGAGCTTTTTAATAACGAGATCGATATCTTGATAGCCCCTAGCGCTATCGGTGAAGCGCCATTAATCAAAGATGGCACAGGCGACCCTATCTTTTGCAGGGACTGGAGCATGCTGGGTCTGCCTTGCATCAATCTCAATGTCGCTAGCGGACCCAATGGCTTGCCAGTAGGTGTAACACTCATTGCGGGCCCGGGTAAGGATCAATTCTTACTTAGTGCTGCAAGAGCATTTGCGCTAGCCTTACCTGATCCCGTTTTGCGAGATCAGGCTTAAAGCGTATTTAATCGAGCGTGATGTTGGCAGATTTGATTGCCTTATTCCAGTAAGGGAGCTCCTTCTTCACCAAGGCATCAGTTGCAGCAGGCGTTAAATAACGCACCTCTACGCCGGCAGCATCAGCGCGCTCTTTTACCTCAGGCAATGCCAAACTCTTCTTCACTGATTCTGTCAGCTTAGTAATCACTGGTGCAGGCGTTCCTGCGGGAGCAAACAAGCCTACCCAGGACTCTAACTGGAAGGAAGGTAAACCAGCCTCGGCAGTAGTTGGCACATTTGGCATTCCTGGATGACGACTCTTACCAGTGACTGCCAAACCTTTGAGCTTGCCACTTTGTACGTGCTGCATCAATGATGGCGGAGTGCTGATAAAGACCTGTACTTGACCAGCAAGAACATCCTGAATCGCAGGGCCAGATCCTTTGTAAGGAACGTGGGTCATCTCAATACCGGTAGATTGCTTAAACATCTCAGTGCCGATGTGGGAGACTGAGCCATTGCCCTGTGAGGCGTAATTAAGCTTTCCTGGGTTAGCTTTGGCGTATGCAATAAATTCTTTTAAGTTATTCACTGGCACTGAAGGATGGACTGCGATCACATTAGTAGAAATAGTCAACAAAGCAATCGGAGAAAAATCTCTCACGGGATCCCAAGGGAGCTTATCCATTAAAGCGGGATTGCCAACGTGATAACCAGAGTAAGAAATCAATAAGGTATATCCGTCTGGCTTCGCATTGGCGACAAATTGGTAGGCAATATTTCCGCTTGCCCCAGGTCTGTTATCCACAACTACGGTTTGACCAATCACCCTCGTTAGTGGTTCACTAAGTAAGCGTGCTGAGGTATCAACCAAACCTCCTGGAGGGTTTGGAACAACTAAGACAATGTTTCTATCAGGAAAGGATTGCGCACTGGTGACACTGGTCAGCGCCGTAAACCCTAAGCAGATGAATAATTTTTTACACACAATGCCTGTTTTCATAATGATCTCCAAAATCTGATAATACGTTTATCTTTGACCTACTTTAACGTTTCCAAAAACTGCTTGTGCTTCGCGTGGCAAACAACGCCAATAGCGCTCATTGGCGTTGACAGTTCGCTCCAATGCAGCAGCAGCCTCCCAGCCCCAACGGGGTTTATATAAGAAGGCTCTGGCTAAGGCCACCAGATCAGCATCACCCGCCTGCAAAATCGCTTCCGCCTGATGTGGGTCCGTAATCAAACCTACCGTCATTGTCGGCAAACCAGTTTCATCTTTGACCACCTTAGCAAAAGGCACTTGATAATTGGGTCCTAGCGCAATTTTTTGCTTCGGAGAAATACCACCAGAAGAGATATGAACAAAATCGCAACCGAGCGGTTTGAGGTGCTTTGCAAACTCAGCTGTGTCATCGTGTGTCCAGCCTCCCTCTATCCAATCACTTGCTGAAATACGAATACCCAAAACACCTTGATAAGCTGCCCTGACTGCGGTAAATAATTCCAATGGAAAACGAATGCGGTTTTCAAATGAACCGCCATATTCATCGGTTCTTTGATTGGCGATCGGCGATACAAACTGATGCAATAAATAACCATGAGCACCATGAAGCTCGATACCATCTAGACCAATACGATCAGCGCGTTTAGCCGCCATCACGAAAGCATCAATCAGATCGTTTAATTCTGCTTTAGTAATCTCATGAGGTAAGCGCTCTCCTTCATGCTGCGGAATCGCTGAAGGCGCTCGCATCTCCCAGCCACCCTGATCAACGGGGAGCAATTGACCGCCATCCCAAGGGGTCGCGCTAGACGCTTTGCGACCAGCATGCGCTAATTGAATAAATACAGGTATTGCTGGGGCTAATTTTCGTGCACGGGTCAATTTATCTTTTAAAGCGGCTTCGGTGCGGTCGTCCCACAAGCCTAAGCATGCTGGTGTAATCCGAGCCTCTGGCGTGACACCAGTAGCCTCAATAATGAATAAAGCTGCCCCACTATTAAACAGGTTGCCCCAATGCATGAGATGCCAGTCAGTCGCCTCGCCATTATTTGCCGAGTATTGGCACATGGGGGCTACGATGATGCGGTTAGCCAATTCCAATGGCCCACGGGGTGAATTGAGGGTGTATTTAGAAAACAAAAGACTCATGGGATACCTTAAAAAGGTGAAAAATAGTCCAAAAATTACTAAATGAACTCTAAAGCGATAGAATACTCAAAAAGCAAAATAAACCTGAAATCAAGCCCTGCAGACCTCGTGGTCAGCGAGCTTCCATTACCCAAAAACTGATTAATAAACGAGATTATGAACGCACCCCAAGCCTTTGATTCAAATGCTGATATTGGCCACTACATTGGTGGCAATCTAGTGAACCCCAAAGAGGGTCGCTTTGCTGATGTCTACAACCCTGCCAAAGGCACAGTAGCCCGCCGCGTAGCACTGGCTAATCGTAAAGAAGTCGACGCTGCTGTGGCAGTTGCCCAGGCGGCGTTTCAGACTTGGAGCCAAACTAGCCCATTACGCCGAGCCCGCATTTTATTTAAGTACCTTGACTTACTCAATGCCAACCGCGATGCCTTAGCAGCCATCATTACCGCCGAGCACGGTAAAGTATTTACTGATGCTCAGGGAGAAGTAACGCGTGGTATCGAAATTGTAGAATTTGCTACCGGCATCCCAGAATTACTCAAAGGGGAATACACCGAACAGGTATCTACCGATATTGATAACTGGGTGATGCGCCAACCTTTAGGCGTAGTTGCTGGCATTACGCCATTTAACTTCCCTGTCATGGTGCCAATGTGGATGTTCCCAGTGGCAATTGCTTGTGGCAACACCTTTATTCTGAAGCCAAGTCCAACCGATCCATCTGCTTCACTGTTGATGGCTAAGCTACTCAAAGAAGCGGGCTTACCTGATGGCGTATTTAACGTTGTCCAAGGTGATAAAGAAGCTGTTGATGCTCTGATTGAAAACCCAGATGTCAAAGCAGTGAGCTTTGTTGGCTCAACCCCAATTGCTAATTACATCTATGAGCGCTGTGCTCACTTTGGTAAGCGCTCCCAGGCTTTGGGTGGTGCTAAGAACCATATGGTGATCATGCCTGATGCTGATATGGATAAAGCGATTGATGCTCTGATTGGCGCCGCATACGGTTCTGCTGGTGAACGCTGCATGGCAATTTCGGTAGCGGTTTTGGTTGGTGATGCTGCTGACAGAATCATGCCAAAACTCATCGAACGCACCAAAACTTTGAAGGTGAAGAATGGTATGGAGCTGGATGCTGAAATGGGCCCTATCGTCACTAAAGCAGCCCTAGAGCGCATTACGGGCTATATCGAAAGCGGCGTTGCTTCTGGCGCCAAACTATTAGTGGATGGCCGTGGCTTAAAAGTTCCCGGTAGCGAGAGTGGTTTTTTCATTGGCGGCACGCTCTTTGATAACGTGAAACCGGATATGAAAATTTATCTCGAAGAAATCTTTGGCCCAGTTTTATCTTGCTTGCGGGTAGCCAACTTTACCGATGCGCTCAATCTAGTGAACTCTTGTGAATTTGGCAATGGTGTTGCTTGCTTTACTAGCGATGGCAATATCGCCCGTGAATTTGCCCGCCGCGTACAAGTTGGCATGGTTGGTATTAACGTCCCTATTCCAGTGCCGATGGCCTGGCATGGCTTTGGTGGTTGGAAAAAATCTATCTTTGGCGATATGCACGCTTACGGTAAAGAAGGCGTGCGCTTCTATACCAAGCAAAAGAGTGTTATGCAGCGTTGGCCAGAGAGCATTGCCAAGGGTGCTGAGTTTGTGATGCCGACCTCGAAATAATACTGCTAGCAGTATTTAGCTATTGCGGGAGTGGCTGTGCTGGAAGTTAACAGGGCAAGATCACTTTCGACCATTTAGGAAGGAAGTTAATATCTGCCCTAGCCCTTTGCATTCAACAAGCTCGCGCTCTTCAATCACAAACTCATCTTTTACCAACTCAGCAGTTGCTGGTGTCATATGAACACGTCCAACCAATGAGGTCGACTCCATACGGCTAGCAGTATTTACCGTGTTGCCCCATAAATCATAGGAAAATTTAGTAAAACCAATCACCCCTGCCACTACAGGTCCAGAATTTAAGCCAATGCGCATTTCTAACTCAATGCCGTTATCGGCGTTAAATGCCGCAAGATCTTCGAACATTCCTAGGGCCATATCAGCAACGATAATGGCATGATCTGAACGCGGTATGGGCAAGCCCCCAGCCGCCATATAGGCATCACCAATCGTTTTAATTTTCTCTAGACCAAGATCTTCTGCTCTTCTATCAAAGCGCCCAAATAAATCATTTAATAATTTGACTAATTCAGAAGCGGTTTTATTTGAGGCCATCTTGGTAAAGCCAGATAAGTCACTAAACAAAATTGTGACCTCAGGATAACTCCCTGAAATATTGCTCTCGCCTTTCTTTAAACGCTCTGCAATTGGCTTAGGCAGGATATTGAGCATGAGCTTTTCGGTTTTCATCTGCTCAATATTCAGTAACTCTTTTTCGTGCTGGAGCTGAATAATCCGCTCGCGATCGACATCCCTTAAGCGCTTTTTCTCCAGAGATGAGAACACCCGGGCACGCAGGAGTACTGGATCAAATGGTTTAGGTAAGTAATCCTCCGCCCCAACCTGAATACACTCTATGGTTCGCTCAAAATGCTCTGATCCTGATACCACAATGATGGGTAGATAGCGTAGCTCAGGGGAAGACTTCACTGCCTTGAGCGTTTCAAGACCATCCATCTCAGGCATTTCCATATCCAGGAGCATGAGATCAAATGTCTCGGCTTTAATCTTTTGAAGGGCCTCAACTCCATCCCCTGCCTCTTGAATATTCGTGATGCCAACTGAGTTTAGTTCACGAATCAACAGTCTACGTAAAGTACGACTATCATCAACCACCAAAACTTTCATGGCCTTAGTTTGCTCTAAGATTTCTGGTGAAATATCACCCATCTCTGCGCTCATATATTCTGCCTCGAATTAATAGATCTTTTTTTGATAATAAGAAACTCGGTCTAATTGCACAATCTGATACGTCTGATCAAATAAGATAGATTCTGATGAGCCAAGAATTAAATAAGAGGAAGCGTCTGATAGTTGTGAATGGAGACGCTTCAGAATTTTGGCTTTAGTGTTCTGGTTAAAGTAAATCAATACATTACGCATCAAAATTAAGTCAAATTTCGGCATTAATGGCCAATCTTGAATCAGGTTCATCTTCTTATATTGCACCATACTACGCAGATCGGGATTGATTTCATAATGTCCATTAGGCAAACGCTTGAAATGCCTCTGAATCTGAGTTTCAGTTAGACCGCGCTGCACTTCAGTTTCGTTATAAATCCCTAAGCTAGCTTTTTCTAACGCCTGTTCGGAAAAATCCGTGGCCAAAATACAAATCTTCCATCCTATTAGCTCGGGAAAATGTTCGCGCAATAAAATAGCGATACTATAGGGCTCTTGTCCAGTAGAAGAAGCTGCGGACCAAATATTAAGCTCTCGCGCTTCTCTACGTTTTTGAAATAGCTCCGGAAAAATAGTTACTCTAAGAACTTCAAATGGACTGGAGTCCCGATAAAAACTAGTTTCATTGGTAGTCATTGCTTCAAAAGCTTGCCAATGAATTGCTCCAACAGGGTTGGTAATCAAGAAGCGCAATAGAGAAGCGTGATTTGTAAAACGATGCTCGGTAACAACGCTTGATAGACGAGACTGAATTAAATACGTCTTACTTAAATCCAAAGCAATACCAATATTTTTTTCTACTAAGCTAAAGAAGCCCTCAACATCTGCTTGATCAAGCGGGCTATTCTCTAAAGTCATTTAAGATTAGTACGAAACAGAATTTCATCAGGAATAGCCTCTAGGGGAAGTATCTTTTCGGCCAAATCTGCTTGAGCTATTGCTCCAGGCATTCCCCAAATGACGCTGGTTGCCTCATCTTGCGCTAATACCACTCCATTATTGCGAATAATGTCCTCTGCGCCACGCAAACCATCATAGCCCATACCGGTCAGCACGACAGCTAATAATGACTGCCCATATACCTTCGCAGCACTTCTAAACAACACATCGACTGCCGGTCTACAAGAATTCTCAGGGGGGTCTTCATTCAAATACATTAGGACTTTTGTACCCTTTTGTCTTAACTCGAGATGGTAGCCGCCAGGTGCTAAATAGGCTTGCCCTACTAATGCCTCTTGACCATCATAGGGCTCCTGCACTGGCATCGCCCCAATTTCTGTTAAGCGTGCCGCCAATAGAGTAGTGAACTTTGGAGGCATATGCTGAACGATAAAGATGGGTACCGGTAAAGGAGTTCGCCACAACTCAAAAATCTTCATTAGCGCTGCCGGTCCGCCGGTTGAAACTCCGATACAAAGTGCATTAACCGGATAAAGCGGTCGCCCCTCTTGTCGAACCACCTTTGGATTTATTGTTGAAGAGGTTTGAGCGCTAGGTAAAGCAGTAATTTTTTCAGGGGCTGGCATTGAAAGCGCCTCCCGCCGAGCAGCACCCCTCTCTTTGAGAGGTATCGTCTTTTTACCTTCCCCAGTCGCACTTTGACACAAGGCCTTAATCTTGGGAATCAAATTTTCTTCCAGAACTCTGTATGCCTCGGCAGGGTCAGATGCGGCTTGAGGCTTGCCGACATAATCACTAGCACCATAGGTTAAGGCGTCCATCGTATCGCTAGCGCCACGTTGAGTAGTTGAACTAAACATAACAATGGGGAGATTAGGATGCGATTTACGAATCTCTCGTAATGCAGTGATGCCATCCATCTCCGGCATTTCAACGTCCAAAGTCACAATATCAGGATTTAAACGCTTGATTGATTCGATTGCGAGCAAACCATTGCCAGCAGTACCAACAACCTCAATATCAGGGTGCTTCATTAATGAGGTCATGATGATGCGGCGCATTACCGCAGAGTCATCCACAATTAGAACTCGAATTTTATCTTCAAACTTCATTACTTAATCCATAAAAATACGAGTATAGGCTTGTGGTTACTGCAGAGTATTTTTGAAGGCTGGCATTAAGGGTACTGCCAACACCTCAATACCTTCTTCCCGCAGGGATTCGGCCTCATCTAAGGTGGTCTGGCCACGAATACTTCGCTCCGGAGACTCTTTGTAATGAATCTTCCTGGCTTCCTCGGCAAATCCGCTGCCGACATCCTCGGATTTACCCATCAGTTCACGCATACCCTTTAAAAAGGCTGCTTGAACTTGAGCCTCCAAATGAGAATGATCTTGTCCAGTCAAAGCAACTACATCGCCGCTTAATTGGCCCGTATCTGCTTTAGATACAGTCAACTCTGTCGACGAAGATTTAGCAATATGAGGGGCTGAAGGCATACGCGTAACAATAGTACTATCACATACCGGGCAGGCAAGCATTCCCTTATCTTGCTGGGCAAGACAATCCTCTTCGGAGGCAAACCATCCCTCAAAGCGGTGGTCTAGGGGGCAAGCGAGGTTATAAACTTTCATAAAACCTATATAGGGGCAAAAGTGCTAAATTCAATAGCCCTATTTTAAGCGGGATTGCCAAAACCCCATTAAATCGGCTCAGGACTTACTAAACCTCGGCGGTAGCGGTCTAACCAGTAAGCAGAGATGGTCGTTTTCACATCCGTAATCTCGCCTTCCTCTACCCATGCAATAAGTTGCTCTAGCGGCGCTGCAAAGACATCCAAAAACTCTTCTTCATCTAGATGACGATCACCGGGTACAAGACCTTCTGCTAAATAAATATCAATAAATTCTGTTGAATATGAAATCACTGGATGGATTCGGCGAATATAGCTCCATTTTTTTGCTATATAGCCCGTCTCTTCAGCAAGCTCACGCTGCGCACACAGCAGCGGATTTTCATTGGGATCCAATTTGCCCGCTGGAATTTCAATGCAAGCCTTGGCAATCGGGTATCGATATTGGCGCTCCAAAAGTACCTTGCCATCATCCAATAAGGCCACAATCGCAACAGCCCCAGGGTGTGTCAAATACTCTCGTACTGCTTGCTGCCCATCAGGTAATGAAACCGTATCGCGTTTCATCTTCAAGAAAATGCCGTCATAGACATCTACCCCAGTAATGCGCTCCTCGCGCAAATGCTGATCACCACTGGGTAAATCTTTAAAAGATTTTTCGGTCATCTCTGCCTAAGAATTTAGGAGCCTAATAAGGTACGGCGCATCGCATCCAAACACAGACTCATTAGGCCAGCAGGAACAATACCTAGCGCTAATACCAAAATGCTATTTAAGCCCAGAATGCCTTTGGCAAATCCAGAGCCGCTAATGGAAGTCTCGTGTACTGGCTCATCAAAATACATCACCTTTACTACGCGTAGGTAATAGAAAGCGCCAACCAAGGACGCCATTACTGCAGTGATAGCCAAGAAGGTATGCTCTCCATCTACCAAGGCCTCTAGTACACCTAATTTAGCTGCAAAACCGACTGTTGGCGGAATGCCAGCTAAGGAAAACATCATCACCAATCCAATGAAAGCAAACCAAGGATGCTTTTTATTCAAACCCTTTAGGTCATCTAAAGTCTCACAATCATGACCTTTGCGGGAAAGAATCATGAGTAAGCCAAAGGTGCCCAATGTAGTTAATACATAGGTAATGGCATAAAACATAGAAGCGCTAAAAGCATGATCATCAAAGACGGACAGCATGCCTAAAAGCACGAAGCCCATTTGCGCAATCGCAGAATAGGCCAACATACGCTTCAAATTAGTCTGTGCAATTGCCGTCACGTTACCAACAATTAATGACAGCACTGCTAGCACTACCAACATCGGCTGCCAATCACCTAAGAGTGGCAATAGAGTATTTACCAATAAACGGAATAGCAAAGCAAAAGCAGCAAGCTTAGGAGCTGCAGCAATCATCAGCGTCACCGCTGTTGGTGCGCCTTGATAGACATCCGGTACCCACATATGAAAAGGCACTACGCCTAACTTAAATGCCAAACCAGAAACAATGAATACCAATCCAAAAGCCATCACCAAATGATTAATTCGTGGATCAGCAACGATTTTAAAGATCTCGATTAAATCTAATGAGCCAGTTACGCCATATAGCATAGACATGCCATACAACAAGAAGCCTGAAGCCAATGCCCCTAAGATGAAATACTTGATAGCAGCCTCAACACTCTTCTCACTGCTATGTCGCATTGCTACTAGTGCGTAAGTTGGCAAAGCCATTAACTCCAAGCCAAGGTATAAGGTTAAAAGATTTGCACCAGAGATCAAGACGAACTGACCAAGCAAGGCAAGCAATGCTAAAACAATAAAGTCCGGACGAAATAAAGCGCGATCCATGAGGTATTGCTTAGAGTAAATCAAACTCACCAAGACAGCACCACATGAACAGGCTTTCAGTAAGTTCGATAAAGGGTCCGATTGAAACAAATCATTCATCGCCATGAGCGCTGGGTCTCCGATGCGGCTAACGAATGCAAAAATTAGATAAACAAGCAAAATGATTGTGAAGAAATATACAAATCCAACGCCACGTGGTGTATGGAAAATATCCTGCTCTACACCAGGGGTAGATACCACTCTCTCAGGAACATAAACGCTAGCAACCAATAGCAAGCAGGTTGCTATGAGTAAAACAAGTTCTGGCAGGATGGCGTAGAGGTCGAATGCTTGCATTTACTTTTACTCAGAGTTTGCTCACAGCAACATGCTGTAGCAGATTAATGACGGCAGGATGAATGATGTCTGTAAATGGTTTTGGATAAACACCCATACCGATTACGCAAATTGTTAACACAGTCATCATGAAGTATTCGCGTGCGTTGAGGTCTTTTAGAGCGTCTACATGGGCATTCGTAATGGCACCAAAGAATACGCGCTTGACCATCCACAATGAATAAGCAGCGCCCAGAATCAAGGCCGTTGCAGCCAGGATACCAATCACAAAGTCATAGTCCACTGCCGCCAGGATCACCATGAACTCACCAACGAATCCTGAAGTTGCAGGTAGGCCGCAGTTTGCCATTGCCATTAATACAGCAAAAGCAGTAAATGCCGGCATCCGATGCACTACCCCGCCGTAATCTGCAATCTGACGAGTATGCATACGGTCATAGAGTACGCCAATCGAAAGGAACATGGCACCAGCTACAAAGCCGTGAGAAATCATCTGCACAATACCGCCCTCAATACCTAGTGGGCTAAAGAGGAAGAAGCCTAAGGTTACAAAACCCATATGCGCAACCGATGAATACGCCACGAGCTTTTTCATATCTTTTTGAACTAAAGCGACTGCGCCAACGTAGATAACGGCAACTAAGGAGAGGAAGATGATAAATGGGCCAAGGTATTGGCTAGCGTCTGGTGCAATTGGTAATGAGAAACGCAAGAAACCATAGGCACCAAGTTTCAACATAATGGCTGCTAACACGACAGAGCCCCCAGTAGGCGCCTCCACGTGGACATCTGGCAACCAGGTATGCAATGGCCACATTGGCACCTTCACAGCAAACGCCATAAAGAAAGCAAAGAACAGCAAGATTTGCTCGACGATATCCAGGCGTGCATTTTGCCAAACTAAGATATCAAAGCTATTGGTCACGTTATATAAATACAGCATGGCAATCAAAGTTAATAAGGAGCCAAGCAAGGTATACAAGAAGAACTTGAATGCCGCGTAAATGCGGTTATGTCCACCCCAGACACCAATGATGATGTACATCGGAATTAAAGTTGCTTCGAAGAAGACGTAAAACAATAAGGCATCTAGCGCACAAAATACGCCAATCATCAATCCTGAAAGGAACATGAAGGACGCCATGTATTGCGATACTTTAGTGTCAATGACTTCCCATGCTGCAATCACTACAAAAATATTGATGAAGGCAGTTAGAACAATGAACCAAACGGAGATACCGTCAATACCGAGATAATAGTTAATGTCGTAACGCGGAATCCAACTGAACTTCTCTACAAACTGCATTCCTGGGTTAGCAATATCAAAATTGATAATCAGAGGAAGGGTTGCAATGAATCCGAGAATGGCGCCAATCAGAGAGAGCCAACGAACGCCAGCAGAAGGTTTATCAGACCCAAAAATTAAAATAATGAGTCCAAAAACAATCGGGGTCCAAATGGCGTAAGAAAGAGTCATGATGGCGGCCTAGCGAACAAAAGGCTGGTAAGCGTATAAAACCCAAGCTAGCAATACCGCTAAGCCTGCAATCATTGCAAAGGCATAGTGGTAAAGATAACCGGATTGCAAATGGCGAATGACGCCAGCAAAGCGCCCTACTGTATGCGCACTACCATTGACAAAGAAGCCATCAATGATTTTCTGATCACCGCGGTGCCACAAGAAACTGCCGATCCAAATGAGACCTTTCGCAAAGACCGCCTGATTCAAATCATCTAAATAGTATTTGTTATCCAGCAATTTCTTGATGGGTGCTAATGCTTCTGCAAATTTAGCAGGCAACTTAGGAGCCCAAAGATAGCCAATGGCAGCCGTTAGTACACCAAGTACTACTAACAATAGTATTGGTGATGTAAATGCATGCATTGCCATTGCTACTGGGCCATGGAAATGATCTTCAAGCTCTTTCATGATTGGATGGCGCACCACGTCAATAAAGATAGAGTCGCCAAAGTAAGTACCAAATAAAAGTGGAGTAATTGTGTAGAAACCAATGATGACCGACGGAATTGCCAACAGAATCAATGGCAAGGTCACCACCAACGGAGATTCATGAGGCTTCTCACCTGGCGCTAAACCATGATGGGCATGGTCATCGCTCTGCTCTGCATGATGATCGTGCGCATGTGAATCAGCATGACCCCAACGGGCTTTGCCGTGGAATACCAGGAAGTAAAGGCGGAATGAATACAAAGCAGTTACAAAGACGCTAGCCATTACCGCAAAGTAAGCAAATCCAGAGCCAGCAATATGACTAGCCGCAACCGCTTCAATAATCGAATCTTTGGAATAGAAGCCAGAGAAAAATGGGGTACCAATTAAAGCAAGATTGCCAAGCAACATCATGAGACAAGTAATTGGCATGTATTTCCAGAGGCCTCCCATCTTGCGCATATCTTGCTCGTGGTGCATACCCAAAATCACACTACCAGCTGCGAGGAACAATAAGGCCTTAAAGAATGCATGGGTCATCAAATGAAAGATCGCTACTGGATAAGCAGAAACACCCAGCGCTACGGTCATATAACCCAATTGAGATAAAGTGGAATAAGCAACTACCCGCTTAATATCGTTTTGCACAATACCTAAAAAGCCCATAAAGAGCGTAGTAATTGCGCCAATGATGACGATAAAGCTCAAGGCCACATCAGAAAGTTCGAACAATGGTGACATCCGAGACACCATGAAGATGCCTGCAGTAACCATGGTTGCCGCGTGAATCAATGCAGAAATGGGCGTTGGGCCTTCCATAGAATCTGGCAGCCAAACATGCAATGGGAATTGCGCTGATTTACCCATTGCGCCGATAAACAAGCAGATACAAACTACTGTCAGTAAATTCCAGTTAGTGCCAGGCAAGGTCTGTGCTGCTAAGGCAGTGTTCTGCGAAAAAATGACGTCATATTGCATTGAGCCAGTGCTAGCTAGCAATAAGCCAATGCCTAGAATGAAGCCAAAATCTCCAATACGATTGACCAAGAAGGCTTTCATATTGGCAAACACGGCAGACTGGCGTTCAAAATAGAAGCCAATCAGAAGATAGGAAACTACCCCCACCGCTTCCCAGCCGAAAAAGAGTTGCAGAAGGTTATTACTCATTACTAACATCAACATGGCAAAGGTAAATAAGGAGATATACGAGAAGAAACGGTTATAGCCCTCTTCGCCCCTCATATAACCGATGGTGTAAATGTGCACCATGAGCGATACAAAGGTCACCACACACATCATGGTTGCTGTTAACGGATCAATTAAAAAGCCAATATCTAGATTAAGTTCACCCAATTCCATCCAACGATATACGGTGCCATTGAAGTAGAAACCATCCATCACTTGCACCAACACATTGCAAGACAGTACGAATGCAATCGTGACACCCAAGATAGCCACAAACTGGGATGCGCCTTGGCCAATGCGATTGCCACCTAATTTAGTGCCAAATAAACCGGCGATTATCGAGCCAATTAATGGCGCGAGAGGAATCGCACAGAGAACAGGAATATTTAAGGTCAATTGCATGACTAGCCTTTTAGGTGGTCAAGATCATCGGCATTAATGGTGTCGACCTTGCGGAAGAGCACTACCAAAATTGCCAAACCGATAGCTGCTTCTGCAGCTGCCACAGTCAAAATAAAGAATACAAACACTTGGCCTGCCATATCACTCAAATAATGAGAAAAAGCAATGAAGTTCATATTTACCGCCAGCAGCATTAATTCAATTGCCATTAAGAGCACGATTACGTTCTTACGATTGAGAAAAATACCGATTACGCTAGTGGCAAACAAAATTGCACCTAGCACTAAGTAGTGAGCGAGAGTGATATTCATTTCTTCTCCCCTCTAGTGTCTTGCTTTGCGCCCATATCTGAACCCATTTTGACCACCCGCATACGATCGGCTGCAACGACATTCACTTGCTCGTGAATATTCTGGGACTTGGAGTCTTTCCGATTACGTAAGGTCAAGGCAACAGCTGCAATGATGGCAACTAAAAGAATCACGCCAGCCACTTCAAAGGCATAAACATAGTCTACGAAAATTAATCTACCTAGGGCCAGGGTATTGTTTGCAGCAATTTCTTCTGGCATGACTTGTACAGGAGCACTTGTACCGATAAAGCTGCGAATGATCACAATTGATAGCTCTAGAACAATCACGGCACCCATCAAGAAAGCAACGGGCAGGTATTTTCTGAAGTCGCGACGTAAATGTTCTAAATCGAGATCTAACATCATCACCACGAAGAGGAAAAGAACCATCACAGCGCCAACATAAACCAAGATCAATGCCAAACTCAGGAACTCAGCCTTGAGCAACATCCAAAGGCCCGAGGCGCAAAAGAAAGCTAATACCAAAAAGAGCGCAGCATGCACTGGATTGCGAGCCGTAATCACCCGTACCGCAGAAATCACAAGTAAGCCTGCAAATCCGTAGAAGAAGACTGCAAATAATGTGGATGGATCAAATGTCATAGTGATGTGTGCTCTATCCGATTAGCGATAAGGTGCATCAGCTGCACGGTTGCTAGCAATATCTTTTTCATATTTATCGCCTACTGCCAATAACATGTCTTTAGTGAAGTACAAATCGCCCCGCTTATCGCCAAAGTATTCAAAAATATTGGTTTCTACAATCGCATCAACCGGACAAGCTTCTTCACAGAAGCCACAGAAGATACATTTGGTCAAATCAATGTCATAACGGCTAGTTCGGCGAGTGCCATCTTCGCGCTCAGCAGTTTCAATGGTGATTGCATATGCGGGACAGACGGCTTCACACAATTTACAACCAATACAGCGCTCTTCACCGTTTTCATAACGGCGCAAAGCATGCAGGCCACGGAAACGGGGTGACAACGGGGTCTTCTCTTCTGGGTATTGAATAGTAATTTTTGGCTTAAAGAGATAACGGCCAGTAATAGACATACCAGTCAAGATGTCTTTAAGCATCAAGCTGTCAAGGAATTGGGAAATTTTCTTAAACATAATGAATTAACCTATTTCCAAATATTCCATGGGGATACGACCCATGCGCCGACAACAACCACCCAAAATACCGAGATGGGAATGAAGATCTTCCAGCCCAAGCGCATGATTTGGTCATAGCGATAGCGCGGCAAGGTTGCCCGCAACCAAATAACGCAAGACAAGAGGAAGAAGGTTTTGCCAAACAACCAGAAGAAACCGGGAATATCACGCAGGATTGGCAAGTCAACAATTGGTAACCAGCCGCCTAAAAATATGATGGAAGAAACTGCTGCAATCAGAATCATATTGGCGTATTCAGCCAAGAAGAACATGGCAAATGACATTCCCGAGTACTCAACCATATGCCCCGCAACAATCTCTGACTCGCCCTCAACAACGTCAAACGGATGACGATTTGTCTCTGCAACACCAGAAATAAAGTAGATTAAGAACATGGGGAGTAATGGCAACCAATTCCAAGAGAGGAAGTTCAATCCCAAATCAGCAAAAAAGCCTTGCTGCTGAGAAACAACAATGGCGCTCAAGTTCAATGAGCCTGATGTCAAGAGCACAGTCACCAAAGCAAAGCCCATCGCAATTTCATAAGAGATCATTTGTGCCGATGCACGCATGGCGCCTAGGAATGGGTACTTAGAATTAGAGGACCAGCCAGCCAGAATCACACCGTATACGCCAATCGATGAAATCGCCATGATGTAGAGCAGACCAGCATTGACATCCGCCAAAACCATTTTAGCCTGGAAGGGGATCACCGCCCATGCTGCAAAGGCAGGCATGATGACCATGATTGGCGCTATGAAGAATAAGACCTTAGAAGAGCGTGCAGGAGAAATGATCTCCTTCATCAACAGTTTTAATGCGTCAGCAATCGGCTGCAATAAGCCTAATGGACCAACACGATTTGGTCCGAGACGAATATGCATCCAACCAATTAACTTTCTTTCCCAGAGAGTCAAATACGCTACGCAGGCAAACATCGGCAATACGATGATGACAATCCGTACCAATGCCCAAACCAGTGGCCATAAAGAGCCAAAGATGGCCTCGCCTTGCGTAGTAATGAGGTTCAAGAAATGATCCATTTCCTAACTTATGCCTTGCTAACGGTAATAGGACCATACATCGATCCTAATTTCGCACTCGCCATAGTGCCTGCAGAAATTCTGACGGCACCTGGAGCTAAATTAACCTCTAATGTGGCAGGCAGATCAACAGACTCGCTGCCCTGAGAAACACATACTGCATCGCCCTCTTTAAGGCCCAGTTCTGAGAACAGCTGTTGATTTAAACCAGCCTGATTGCCGCGTTTTGCATCACGGGTTAATTGCAATGCAGAAGAACGACGCACAATTTGGTCGCCAGAATAAATATTGACGTCGGCAATTCGCTCAAGACCCGGTGTTGGGGTTTGGCTTCCACTAGCAATAGAGTTGCTAGTCGCTTTATTACTTAAGCGCGTGCAGTAGTTTTCATCTAGGGCTTCACCCAAAACTTCTTCTGGCAAATTGAATAAGAAATCATCAAGATTCAAGAGGCCGCCAAGTACCCGCAACACTTTCCATGCTGGACGCGAATCGCTTAATGGTTTGACTGAAGGTTGAATAGTCTGCGCAATACCTTCTGCATTCACAAATGTACCAACTGTTTCAGTGAAGGTGGAGATCGGCAGAATGACATCAGCCACCTCTAGTAAATCAGTACTCTTATAAGCGCTCAATGCAATCACTGTATTGGCTTTTGCCAAGGCTGCACGCGCTTGCGCAGGATTTGGCAAATCTGTATCTGGCTCAATATTCATCAGTAATACTGCTTTGCGATCGCCCGAGAGTACAGACTCAATACCTGCACCATTGGCATTTACTAAGGCAGCGCCAACAGCATTCCCACCTACCGGCAAGAAACCTAAGGTAGCGCCAGTTTGGTCTGCAATAAATTGTGCCTGCACATGTAAGTCGGATGCCTGAGGATGTGCAATGGCTGCAGAACCTAGAAGTACTGCTTTTATAGAACCCGAGAGCAGGCTATCGGCAATCTTCTGTGCTGCTGGGGAGACAGATATATTGGCTGTTCCTGCAGGAGCAGCGACAGATTTTGCTTTCGCGACTGCCAACGCAACTTCACTCAAGCTATTGAGCCATGCGCTAGGCGCAGCAGTAATAGCAGTATTTGGAATAAGCCAATCATCACCGCCAGCATCAATCCGCATCACTTGCAAGCTGCGCTTGGCAGCAGTCCGAATACGCGCTGCCATAATCGGTTGATCCTTGCGCAAGAAACTGCCAATGATCAGAGCCCGGTCAAGCTCGCTCAATTTAGCAATTGGCATACCTAGCCATGGCGCACTTGCAGCAGCTTTAATATCCGTCTGACGTAAGCGAGTATCAATTTGACTTGAACCCAAGCCACGGATCATCTTTTGCAAGAGATGCAGTTCTTCAGTGCTGGAAATTGGATGGGCTAAGGCAGCAATCGACTCTGGACCACTTTGGGCAGAGATAGTCTTTAATGAGTGCGACACATAATCTAGTGCTGACTGCCAATCTGTTTCAAGCCATTGACCGCCCTGCTTCACCATTGGCGTAGTCACACGATCTGCACTATTTAATCCTTCATAGGAAAAACGATCACGGTCGCTAATCCAGCATTCATTAATGGCTTCATTCTCTAAAGCTACAACCCGCATGACCTTGTTATCTTTAGTCTGTACAGTAGTGTTTGCACCCAAGCTATCGTGTGGACTGACAGAGCGCTTACGACCCAATTCCCAAGTACGCGCTGCATAACGGAAGGGTTTGCTTGTCAATGCGCCAACGGGGCATATATCAATCATGTTTCCAGAAAGCTCTGAATCCACTGTTTGCCCAACGAAGGTAGTAATTTCTGAATGCTCACCACGATTGACCATGCCCAATTCCATGACGCCTGCAACTTCTTGGCCAAAACGAACGCAACGGGTGCAATGAATACAACGGGTCATCTCTTGCATTGAGATTAATGGGCCCACATTCTTATGAAACACCACCCGCTTCTCTTCGTCATAGCGTGAATTCGACTTACCGTAACCAACTGCTAAGTCTTGTAATTGGCACTCACCCCCTTGATCACAAATTGGACAATCCAATGGGTGATTAATCAGTAAGAACTCCATGACGGAGCGTTGTGCTTCAACTGCTTTAGCAGAATGGGTAAACACCTTCATGCCTTGAGTCACTGGTGTAGCGCAAGCAGGCAATGGTTTTGGTGCCTTCTCTACCTCGACTAAGCACATACGGCAGTTAGCAGCAATAGATAATTTCTTGTGATAGCAGAAATGTGGGACGTAGGTGCCGAGCTTATTCGCGGCGTGCATCACCATCGAACCTTGCGGAACCTCTACTGTCTTACCATCTAATTCGATTTCTACCATGCTCACTTGAAGATATCCCAGCTCAATAACTTATAAAGGTTGTACAGAATCTAAGCAGCGCTTATTTTCTACGTGATAGACAAATTCATTCATGTAATGCTTCAACATGCCACGTACTGGCATTGCAGCAGCATCACCCAAAGCGCAAATCGTGCGCCCTTGAATATTGGCTGCTACATCGTTGAGTAAATCTAAATCTTCAGGACGTCCTTGACCATGTTCAATGCGATGAACAATGCGCCACAGCCAGCCAGTACCTTCACGACATGGGGTGCACTGACCACAAGATTCTTCGTGATAGAAATAAGACAGGCGCTCTAAGGCTCGTACCATGCAACGGGTTTCATTCATCACGATCACAGCACCAGACCCCAGCATGGAACCTGCTTTAGCAATGCTGTCGTAATCCATCGTCAAATCCATCATTTGTGCGCCAGGAATTACTGGAGCTGAAGAGCCACCAGGAATCACTGCTTTTAACGCTTTGCCATCACGCATGCCGCCAGCAAGCTTGAGCAAGTCAGCAAATGGAGTTCCCAATGGAACCTCGTAATTACCTGGATGCACTACGTCACCAGATACGGAGAAAATCTTAGTACCACCGTTATTGGGTTTACCCAGATCTAAATAAGCTTGACCACCAATTGCCAAAACAAAGGGAACGGCTGCAAATGTTTCAGTGTTATTAATGGTAGTTGGCTTGCCATACAAACCAAAGCTGGCTGGGAATGGTGGTTTAAAGCGCGGTTGGCCTTTTTTACCCTCTAATGATTCCAGCAAAGCAGTTTCTTCGCCACAGATATAGGCACCCCAACCTGGGGTGGCATGTAATTGGAAGGAGAAATCACTTCCCAGAATCTTGTCGCCTAAATAACCTGCAGCACGCGCTTCCTCTAAAGCCTCTTCAAAGCGTGAATACACTTCCCAGATCTCACCGTGAATATAGTTATAGCCAACGGTAATACCCATGGTGTATGCACCAATGATCATGCCCTCAATCAAAGCATGTGGGTTATAGCGCATGATGTCGCGGTCTTTAAAAGTACCAGGCTCACCTTCGTCGCTATTACAAACTAAATATTTTTGTCCTGGGAACTGGCGTGGCATAAAACTCCACTTCAATCCTGTTGGGAAGCCTGCGCCGCCGCGACCACGCAATGATGAAGCTTTCAATTCAGTAATGATGGCATCAGGAGCAACTTTGTCATTTAATAAACGACGTAATTGCTGATAGCCCCCACGACTTTCATAGTCTTTTAAGCGCCAGTTATCGCCATTCAATCCAGCAAGAATCAAAGGTTTAATGTGACGGTCGTGCAAGCTGGTCATGCCGCTTTCCCTTCTGCACGAAGTTCACTTAAGAGTGAATCTATTTTTTCTTTACTCATAAAGCTACACATGCGCTTGTCATTAACCAACATCACTGGTGAGTCGCCACAGGCGCCCATGCATTCACCCTCTTTTAGAGTAAAGGTGCCGCAAGAGGTGGTTTCATTAAAGCCAATACCTAAAGTATCTTTAAGATAGTTTGCAGCTGTTGCACCATGTGTCAATTGGCAAGGCAAGTTGGTACAGATCACCAGCTTGTATTTACCAATCTGTTTAGTGTTATACATATTGTAGAAAGTAGCTACTTCATCGACTGCAATCATTGGCATCTCAAGGATTTGCGCAACAGTAGCGATCACCTCTGGCGACACCCAACCTACTTCAGATTGAGCGGCAATCAAAGCAGCCATCACCGCAGACTGCTTTTGCTCTGGCGGATATTTCGCGACATTATGGGCAATATCTGCCAGCGTTTTATCGGATAGTTGAAGAGTTGTTGTCATTAGCGATCAATCTCCCCGAACACAATATCTTGCGTACCAATGATCGTTACAGCATCAGCCAACATGTGGCCACGTGACATTTCATCCATAGCTGAAAGATGTACAAATCCTGGCGCACGAATCTTTAAGCGATATGGCTTATTAGCGCCATCAGAAATCAAGTAAATACCGAATTCACCTTTGGGATGCTCAACAGCTGAGTAGGCTTCACCATTCGGAACATGCATACCTTCAGTGAATAGCTTGAAATGGTGAATTAACTCTTCCATATTGGTTTTCATATCTACGCGCTTTGGTGGCGCTACTTTATGGTTGTCACTCATCACAGGACCTGGATTTGCCTTGAGCCAGGCTACGCACTGTTTAATAATGCGATTAGATTGATACATCTCTTCCATGCGGACTAGATAACGATCATATGAGTCGCCGTTGACACCAACTGGAATGTCGAAGTCAAGGCGGTCATAGACTTCATATGGCTGCTTCTTACGTAAATCCCACTCAATACCAGACCCACGCAACATTGGGCCAGTAAAGCCAAGCTGCAATGCACGCTCAGGCGTGACGACACCGATATTGACTAGACGTTGTTTCCAGATACGGTTATCCGTTAAGAGATTGCAGTACTCATCTACGTTGGCATCAAAGCCATTGCTAAACTGCTCTATGAAGTCGAGCAATGAACCACTGCGGTTCTCGTTCAAACGTTTCACAGCTGATGGGCTGCGAACTTTAGATTTACTGTACTGCGCCATTTGATCTGGCAAGTCGCGATATACGCCACCAGGACGATAGTAAGCAGCATGCATACGAGCACCAGATACCGCTTCGTACATATCAAAAATATCTTCACGATCACGGAAGGCGTATAAGAAGACGGCCATCGCACCTACGTCTAAGCCGTGACAACCAATCCAGAGTAAGTGATTAAGCAAACGAGTCAACTCGTCATACATCACACGAATATATTGTGCACGTAGCGGAACTTCTACTTGCAACAACTTCTCAATAGCCATGACATAAGCATGTTCATTGGACATCATAGAAACATAATCTAAGCGATCCATATAAGGAACGTTCTGAATCCAAGTCCGCGTCTCAGCTAATTTTTCTGTCGCGCGATGCAATAAACCAATATGCGGGTCAGCGCGCTGAATCACTTCACCGTCCAGCTCAAGCACTAAGCGCAATACGCCGTGGGCCGCAGGATGTTGAGGCCCAAAGTTGAGAGTGTAGTTCTTAATCTTGGCCATAACTTAAACCGGGCCTCCATACTGCTCTTCACGCACGATGCGGGGAGTAATCTCACGCGCCTCAATCGTAACTGGCTGATAGACAACCCGTTTTAACTCTGGGTCATAACGCATTTCTACATTGCCACTGATTGGGAAATCTTTTCTAAATGGATGACCAATAAAGCCATAGTCAGTCAAAATGCGGCGTAAGTCATCATGACCATCAAACAAGATGCCGTAGAGATCAAATGCTTCACGCTCAAACCAGTTAGCAGAGTTCCATACTGGAGTAATTGAAGCAAGCAATGGATAGCCATCATCAGAGGCAAAGACTCTGACACGCAAACGCCAATTATGCTGCAGAGATAGCAAGTGACTGACAACAGCAAAACGTTGACCGCTCCAAGTGCCATCACCAAAGTCTTGATAATCAACGCCACATAAATCAATCAATTGCTCAAAAGCAAGTAATGGGTTATCACGCAATAGCATGGCAGATTCAAAATAGGTGTCCGCGTTGACAACTACAGTCACCTCACCTAATGCAATCTCAATCGACCGCACACGCTTACCCAAAACTTTTTCTAGGTTGGCGGCTAATTGAACTAAACGATCTGACATGAATTAGGCCTTCCGCGCAATCGTGCTGGTACGCGCTATCTTCGATTGCAACTGAATAATTCCGTAAATTAAGGCCTCAGCTGTTGGGGGACAACCAGGAACATAAATATCCACTGGCACAATCCGGTCACAACCACGCACTACTGAATAGGAGTTATGGTAATAACCACCACCGTTTGCACAAGAACCCATAGAAATGACCCAGCGTGGTTCTGGCATTTGGTCATAAACCTTACGTAAGGCTGGGGCCATCTTGTTGCACAAAGTGCCTGCAACAATCATCAAATCAGATTGACGCGGAGATGGGCGAAACACCACACCAAAACGGTCTAAGTCATAACGCGATGCGCCAGCATGCATCATCTCAACAGCGCAGCAAGCAAGACCAAAAGTCATTGGCCACAAAGAACCATTACGCGTCCAGTTAATCAACTGATCCGCAGTAGTGGTAACAAATCCTTCTTTGAGAACGCCTTCTAATGCCATATCTATCACTCCCAGTCGAGAGCGCCCTTTTTCCAGATATATACAAATCCCACAATGAATTCCAAGAGGAAGATCACCATAGAGGCGTAGCCAAACCAGCCAATATCACGCAAAGCAACACCCCATGGAAATAGGAATGCTGTCTCAAGATCAAAGAGGATAAAAAGAATGGCAATGAGGTAATAGCGCACATCAAACTTCATACGCGCATCTTCGAAAGCTTCAAAACCGCACTCATATGGAGAGAGTTTTTCAGCATCAGGCTTCGAAGGAGCCAAAATTTTGCCGAGTAACATGGGGACTAATCCCACCCCAATACCTACGAGGATAAAAAGTAGAACAGGAAAGTAATTAGCGAGATTCAAAATGGTCCTGATTCGTTCGTCTGGTAAT
>CAIUOP010000028.1 GCA_903900805.1 uncultured beta proteobacterium
TCTTTCCAGAGACATCACTAGGAATAGCTTCTGCACGCACTTTTCCCGCACCGGGAGCTACTAAAGGCGCGGGAGATGCGGCGGGAGGATTAATTTGAGAAACGAGATCTTTTAATTTTTTTTCCTGCTCAGCAATTAAGGCCAGCTTAGTAGTTTTTGCCAACTGCATTTCAAGCTCCTCAACAGTTGCCGATTTACCAGTAATGGGATTGGTTGGGCTGGGGGTCGGACTCGAATTTACAGACGACTTATCTTCCTTGGTGGCTACATTTTTGCTCTCCAACTTTGAGGCTTTTTCATTACCAATAAATGGATTGGGCGACTCAGTGGCGGAGGATTTTTGCACTCCATTTGGAGCCCCGGCTGGTACGGCAGAGTTAGAAAGGGTTGCGTTGGGATCGGACTTGAGTGAAGGTAATTTCTGCTTTGCCTGTACTTGCAATTGCTCTATCTTCTTTTGATCAATGGGCCCAGAAGTGGTGGTCGCAATATCTGCAGCCTGAACAATACAGGTCGTAAAAAGCAAAGTAATTGCTAATGAAATCTTGTTTTTAATATACACAGAAGATGGGTGGTTAGTTGATTTCAAGTGATGCTCCTAGTAAATGGCTAAGTGGCGATTAATATGATCCAAGCGCAGTCTGGCAAAGCGCCTGCCCTCCGGGGAGAGTGGTACAAACATTCGCCGTGAAAGGTTGCGATGTGTAAGCAATCCCATTGGGATTACTAGGACTGCGTACAGCGGAAGAACTATTGTCAAAGGTGAAGGTAGAGCCATACGCATCTTGGAGGCCCTGCCCTGAAATTCCAAGTGCGGCAGGAAAATTTGCTGCCGTTGCGGCAATAGCAACTCCACCAGTATCAGGAAGAATTCCGGAGGTATCGAATGCATTGCTAAAATAGTCCAATGCGGTATCGCGATTTATATTGCTTTGATATCTGCCGTAAAAATAACTCTGAAGCGCCGTAATTAGTGCGCTCATGCGAGAAATCGTAAGATTTAAATTGGCGGTATTGATAGCGCTGCCATCAATCAATCTACCAATATCATCACCTCCAGTAACAAGCGCTCCGGAGGCTGTCAACGTAGTAGCGGATGAAATAGAGCCATCGCGACCAGCTGAAACAACTGCTAAATTATGATAAAAAACAGTTTGGCCCTGAGTGGTGGTGGATTTTTGAGTGGAAATAAAGATGCACATAGGCTTTCCAAAGCCGTCTTTGTAAATTAAAGAAGAGCTCAGGTTGGTATAGGTTGCCAGCGGCGAAAATGTGGAGGGTGTTGAGAGGCACAAGCGAGTGCCGCCACTAAGAGTTTGAGGTATCACTGGTGAGATTGTGCCAAGCGGCAAAGCAAATACCGCCCCAGTTTGCGCTTCAACTTGTTTAGTATTTGCAGTGTAGGCATTAGTAATTGCGCCGACAATGTCGGTCAACCTACTTTGCGTTTCGAATCGAGAGTACCACGCCTGGGCTTGAGAAAATGCCTGTGAAATAGGAATCATCAGGATGCCCATGACAGCAACCGCAATCATGACATTGAGGATGGCCGTTTGCCCCTGCTGACCCCA
>CAIUOP010000029.1 GCA_903900805.1 uncultured beta proteobacterium
TAATTTAAGTTAGCACCGCCGTATTCCTCTGGAATGGTGATGCCCAGAAGACCCAATTCACCCATTTCGCGAAAGATTGAAGCGTCGGTTGTTTCATTACGAAAGGCGTCATGAATGCGTGGCATGAGGCGTCCTTGAGCATACTCAGCGGCTGCATCACGAATCATGCGCTCCTCTTCGGTTAATTGCGTATCGAGAAGGAGGGGGTCTATCCAATTAAAACTAGCTTTACTCATTACTTAATCATCCTATTGTTGATTTCTTAGCTTCCTGCGAATTTTCAGGAATCGAGATATTCTTGTTTCTATTATCCATTTTTCCAGGCTTATGGACTCACCTAGACGACACCATCGCTATTACGACCTGATTTTGGCGGCCTTTGTGGTGGTCTTGCTCTGCTCAAACTTCATTGGGGCAGGCAAAGCAGCTGTGATTGATCTGCCTCACTTTGGTGAAGTGACTTTTGGTGCTGGGATTCTGTTTTTCCCAATTGCCTACTTTTTCGGAGATATTCTCACTGAGGTTTATGGCTATGCCTATGATCGACGTGCGGTTTGGGCAGGCTTTACTGCTTTAGCCTTTGCGGCCGTGATGGCCCAAATTGTGATTGCGCTGCCTGTTGCTCCTGGCTCATACATGGCGAACTATCAACAGGGCCTCGAAACCGTTTTTGGAAACTCCTGGCGGATTGCCTTAGCTTCGATGTTTTCTTTTTGGTGTGGCAGTTTTACCAACAGCTACGTACTAGCCAAAATGAAAATTTGGACTCAGGGGCGCTTACTGTGGACTCGTACCATTGGTAGCACGGCAGTAGGAGAGCTAGTCGACTCCTCTTTTTTCTATATGCTGGCCTTCTATGGCATCTGGCCTACCCATGAGATTATTCAAGTAGCCTTGGCTCAATATGTCCTGAAAACTTCTTGGGAGGTCCTAGCTACGCCCTTGACCTATTGGGTCGTCAATTTTCTGAAGCGCAAGGAAAATGAGGACTATTACGACACCCATACGAATTTCACCCCATTTAAGGTCAAAGTCTAATTTAGACATTTGTAGCCTGAACCCGTTAAAATAACGGTCTTTGCCCCCAATCTGAGGGTATCTATTGAATTGAATTTCAGAAAGCTAGAAACTATCCGTGTTGTCCGCATCTAATATCACTATGCAGTTTGGGGCAAAACCCCTGTTTGAAAACATTTCCGTGAAGTTTGGCGGCGGTAATCGTTATGGCCTGATCGGTGCAAACGGTTGCGGTAAATCAACCTTCATGAAGATTCTTGGCGGTGAGCTTGAGCCTACCAGCGGCAACGTTAGCTTAGATCCTGGAATTCGTTTGGGTAAATTGCGCCAAGATCAGTTTGCTTATGAAGATGTGCGCGTACTCGATGTAGTGATGATGGGTCACGAAGAGATGTGGAAGGCTGCTGCTGAGCGTGATGCTATTTACGCTAATCCAGATGCAACCGATGAAGATTATATGAAGGCAGCTGAACTTGAAGGTAAGTATGCCGAGTACGGTGGCTATACCGCTGAAGCAAAAGCAGGTGAGCTATTGCTAGGTATTGGCATTCCAGTTGAACAACACAATGGCCCGATGAGTAATGTAGCGCCCGGCTGGAAATTGCGTGTATTGCTAGCGCAGGCATTATTTTCTGACCCAGATGTACTGCTTCTTGATGAGCCAACCAATAACTTGGATATCCACTCGATTCATTGGCTAGAGGATATTCTCAATGACATTAAGAGCACTATCGTCATCATTTCTCACGATCGCCACTTTCTGAATGAAGTTTGTACGCACATGGCTGACATGGACTATGGCACTCTCAAGGTCTATCCAGGGAACTATGACTCCTACATGCTTGCTTCTGTGCAGGCGCGTACACAGCAACTGAGTTCTAACGTTAAAGCCAAAGAAAAAATTGCTGAATTACAGGCTTTCGTGGCTCGATTCTCTGCCAATGCCTCTAAAGCACGCCAAGCAACTTCACGCCAGCGTCAGTTGGAAAAAATTGAGATTGTTGAAGTAAAGCCTTCTTCACGCCAAAACCCATTTATTCGTTTTGATACTGAGAAAAAACTGCACAACATGGCAGTAGAGTGCAATGGCTTGACTAAAACTTATGAGCGCACCATCTTTAAAAACTTTAAGCTCGGTGTGCGTGCTGGAGAAAAGATTGCCATCATCGGTCAGAACGGTGCCGGTAAAACGACACTACTAAATTCCATTCTCAGCAAACGTTTTGACGGCATTGCTGTAGATAGCGGAGATGTGAAGTGGGCTGAAAATGCAAAGGTCGGTGTAATGCCTCAAGATAATACTGAGATGTTCGCCAAAGATGAATTACTCATGGACTGGATGAACTGGTGGCGTAACACCGGTGATGACGATCAAGTGATTCGTGGCACCCTAGGCCGCTTATTGTTCTCTGGCGATGACATTGGTAAATCTGTCAAAGTTCTATCTGGTGGTGAAAAGGGCAGAATGATTTGGGGCAAACTCATGCTCCAAAAATATAACGTTCTGGCAATGGATGAGCCTACCAATCACATGGATATGGAGTCAATTGAAAGCTTGCAGATTGCCTTAGAGAAATTCGATGGCACCCTATTATTTGTATCTCATGACCGCGAATTTGTATCCGCGCTAGCCAATCGCATCTTAGAAGTGAAGATGGATGGTACGGTTGTGGATTACTCGGGTACTTACGAAGAGTACTTGCGGAGCCAAGCCTTAGCTGGATAAGTAATCAGCCTGCGAAGTGATTACGCAGGCTTATTTTCTTTTGCTTGCCTCTGAAAACGCATCGCAGTGCCATCTTCACGAACGCGCTTCCAGACCGATGCCTTCTCTTCATCAGAAAGAAATACCCAATTACTGACCTCGCTCAATGTGCGACCACAGCCTTGGCAAATCTCATCGTAAAGAGTGGTGCAGACGCCAATACATGGAGAGTCAGATTCATCATCTCCAGTAGAGAGTGAATATGAGCCGTCTTGAGTAAGGGGTTTGTTACTTTCGGAATTCATGGCTGTACTTTAGTCGATTTCAGTGGGCTATGCTCGCCAAGCTCATCTACGTATGCGCCAATTCCCTGGTGCTCACGCTCTAAGAAGTGTTTTACTGCCTGAGAAAACCGAGGGTCAACGATGTAATGGGCTGATTGAATCGTAGTTGGTAAAAATCCTCGTGCCATTTTGTGTTCGCCTTGGGCGCCACCCTCAAAAGTTTGAATGCCTTGCTCGATACAGTATTCGATGGCCTGGTAGTATGCTGTTTCAAAGTGTAGGCAAGGTATATGTTCTATCGCACCCCAATATCTCCCATAGGCTTTAGAGGAGTCTTTATCAACCACTAGGAGTGAAGTAGCAATGGGTGTTTGATCGCGCTGGGCAATGATGAGATGTAAATTGTCCGGCATGCGCTGTACCCATAACTTAAAAAAGGCTTCATTTAAGTAGGGGCTAGATAGATGCTCTACATACGTATTTCGATAGCAGCGGTAAAAGAATTCCCAGTCTTGGTCAGTAGATAATTTCCCCGGAACGTGCCTAAACGTAATCTGCTCTCTAGATACTTGTTCCCGTTCACGCCGAATATTTTTACGCCGTTTCATGGTGAGGACTGATAAAAAATGCTCAAAACTTTGGAAGTCTTCGTTGTGCCAGTGAAACTGCACAGAGTCACGCAGCATAAATCCTTGAGCTTCAAAGGCTGCCAACTCCGAGGCCAATGGAAAAAGGATATGCGCAGAAGAGAGTTGATTGTCCGCCAATAAGACTTTGAGTCCTTTAATCAAGCTCGTATGAATATCTTTTACATTTTTGCCGGCGGCGCTTAAGATTCGAGCGCCTTGAACGGGTGTAAAGGGGACGGCGCAAAGTGCTTTTGGGTAGTAGTTCATACCCTGTTGGTCATAAGCTTGTGCCCATGACCAATCAAAGACAAATTCTCCATAAGAATGCTGCTTTAAGTAGAGCGGTAGCGCTCCAACTAATTGAGATTGGTCTTTTAAGCCAAGATGAGCAACCTGCCAGCCAGTATTGCCGCCCACACATCCGCTTTCTTCAAGCGCAGATAAGAATGCATGATTTAGAAAAGGCCCCGCATCTTCCGGTAAAAGTGTATTCCACTCGGCTGCGGGTATTTCAGCAAGGCTGTCAAGAATTTCTAGCTGATATTGCTCTGGTTGCGATGCCATTAACGCTGTATGAGTTCTATCTTGTAACCATCGGGATCAGTTACAAAGGCAATGATGGTGTCACCACCAGCTACTGGACCAGCCTCACGAGTGACATTCCCACCAGCAGCTTTAATCTTTGCGCAAGCAGCATAAGCATCTGGCACGCTAAGCGCAATATGCCCATAAGCAGTACCTAAGTCGTAAGAAGATACTCCGTGGTTATAAGTGAGCTCAATTTCAGCTTGGCCATCCGCATTGCCTTTACCAAAGGCAACAAAGGCTAAGGAGTATTTCTGCGCAGGCCGCTCAGTGGTGCGGAGTAAATTCATCCCCAAAACTTTGGTGTAAAAATCAATCGAGCGATTCAGATCGCCGACGCGAAGCATAGTGTGAAGCATCATCATGATTACATTCCTGCGTAGTTAGGGCCACCACCACCTTCTGGCGTGATCCAGATGATATTTTGGCTAGGGTCTTTAATGTCACAGGTTTTGCAATGCACGCAGTTTTGTGCATTGATCTGTAAACGGGGTTTGCCATCAGTTTCTACATATTCATAAACGCCTGCAGGGCAGTAGCGTTGCTCTGGACCAGCATAGGTCTTCAGATTGATATCTACCGGCACAGAATCATTCTTCAGAGTTAAATGAATGGGTTGATTCTCGGCATGGTTGGTATTGGAGATAAATACCGAAGACAGACGATCAAAACTAATCTTGCCATCTGGTTTCGGATAATTAATTGGTTGATGTTGTTCTGCTGGTTCTAGGCATTCATGATCTGCATGTTTGACATGAACTGTCCATGGCATATTGCCGCCTAAAAGCTTTTGTTCTAAGCCAACCATCAGCGTACCAAGATAGAGCCCCTTGGACATCCAAGATTTGAAGTTACGCGCTTGATTCAGTTCGGTATGTAGCCAGCTATTTTGGAAGGCTGCTGGGTATGCTGAGAGAACATCAGCAGAGCGATTTTCATGAATGGCAGCAACGGCAGCTTGGGCAGCGAGCATGCCAGTCTTAATAGCAGCATGACTGCCTTTAATGCGTGAGGCATTGAGGAAGCCAGCATCACAACCAATCAATGCGCCACCTGGAAAGACTGTCTTAGGTAAGCTATTTAATCCACCAGCAGTCAATGCGCGGGCGCCGTAAGCAATTCGTTTTCCGCCCTCAAATGTTCCACGAATCTTCGGATGTAATTTATAGCGTTGGAACTCTTCAAAAGGAGAGAGGTAAGGATTCTTATAAGAAAGTCCGACTACTAAGCCAACGGCTACCTTGTTATCACCTAAGTGATAGAGAAATGAGCCGCCATAGGTATCACTCTCCAATGGCCAGCCAGCAGTGTGAACTACTAGACCAGGCTTACTCTGAGAAGGCTCAACCTCCCAGAGCTCTTTAATCCCAATGCCATAGCTTTGTGGGTCGGCATCTTTGTCTAAAGCAAACTTGGAGATAAGCTGCTTGCCAAGATGGCCACGAGATCCTTCAGCAAAGAGTGTGTACTTAGCGCGTAGTTCCATACCGAGCTGGAACTGATCAGTTGGCTTACCTTCTTTATCGAGACCCATTGATCCTGTAATAACGCCACATACTGCGCCTTGCTCGTTGTACAAAATTTCTGCCGCAGGAAAGCCAGGAAAAATTTCTACACCAAGACTTTCAGCTTGCTGACCTAACCAGCGAGTGACGTTAGCTAAGCTAACAATATAGTTGCCTTCATTTTTAAAGCAGTGAGGCAGCATCCAATTGGGGACTTGATAAGAGCTATCGGATGTTAAGAATAAAAATTGATCTTGAGTTACCGCAGTTTCCAGTGGGGCACCCATTTCTCTCCAATTGGGAAAGAGTTCAGTGAGGGCCTTTGGGTCCATGACGGCACCAGACAGAATATGGGCGCCAATCTCAGAACCTTTTTCGAGAACGCAGACGCTGATGTCTTTGCCAGAGGACTGTGCTAACTGTTTAGCCTTAATGGCTGCTGATAGACCAGCGGGGCCGCCGCCAACGATGACTAAGTCATAGTCCATCGACTCTCTAGGCCCAAATTGCTCTAATAGTTCTGCAGCGTTCATTCAAATTCCTCAAAATAAGCTTTTCAGCCCCCTTTAGTTTAGTGCGAATAGCCAAAAACCAATTTAGTGCCTTAGTAGTACCTAAGCTGTGCCTAAGCTACCTAGACTTAGGTGCCTGAGGCGTTATGATTACTTTTTTACCCATTTTGGCAATATTAGGACAAATGTTATGAATAAAACCTACCCATCGGCAGCAGATGCCTTGAGGGATATCTTAAAAGATGGACAAAAACTCGGTGTTGGCGGTTTTGGTCTCTGCGGTATTCCTGAGGCCTTAATTGAGGCAGTGAAAGAACTTGGTGCGCAAAACTTGACCGCTGTATCTAATAATGCTGGCGTGGATGGTTTTGGCTTGGGTATTTTGTTGAACTCTCGTCAAGTAAAGAAAATGGTTGCATCTTACGTAGGTGAGAACAAAGAATTTGAACGTCAATACCTTGCAGGCGAGCTGGAGTTAGAGTTCACCCCACAAGGTACTCTGGCAGAAAAATTACGCGCTGGTGGTTGTGGCATTCCTGCCTTCTACACAAAAACGGGTGTTGGCACTTTGGTAGCTGAGGGTAAAGAAGTAAAAGAGTTTGATGGCGAAAAATACATCATGGAGCGCTCGATTGTCACTGATATTTCTCTAGTAAAAGCTTGGAAGGCCGACCGATCAGGTAATTTGATTTATCGACATACTGCGCGCAACTTCAACCCTGTAGTGGCTATGGCTGGAAAGATTACTATTGCTGAAGTGGAAGAGATTGTTGAGAATGGCGCTTTAGATCCTGCTGAGATTCATACTCCGAGCATCTACGTGCATCGCCTTGTGATTAATAGTAGTCCTGAGAAGCGTATTGAGCAGCGCACTATCTCGGCTGCACGCTAATTACCCCAAAGAACACTGAAAAGAATTTAGGAAGATCAAAATGCCTTGGACAAGAGATGAGATGGCGGCACGTGCTGCCAAAGAGTTAAAAGACGGTTATTACGTAAACTTGGGAATCGGTATTCCTACCTTAGTAGCTAATCATGTGCCTGCAGGCATAGAAGTGTGGCTGCAATCCGAAAATGGTTTGCTAGGTATTGGACCATTTCCAACGGAAGATCAGATCGATGCGGATTTGATCAATGCAGGAAAGCAAACGATTACCACTTTGCCCGGCTCTTCCATTTTTTCATCGGCCGATGCCTTCGGCATGATTCGCGGTGGGAAAATTAACATTGCATTTTTAGGTGCGATGCAAGTGAGCGAGCAGGGTGATATTGCCAATTGGATGATTCCTGGCAAGATGGTTAAAGGTATGGGTGGTGCAATGGATTTGGTTGCGGGTGTGAAGCACGTGGTTGTCCTGATGGAACACGTTGCTAAAAAGAAAGATGGCTCCGAAGAGATCAAGATTCTTCCTAAATGCACATTGCCATTAACGGGCGTAGGTGTAATCAGCCAAATCATTACTGATCTTTGTGTTTTGGATGTCACCCATTCTGGTTTGAACTTAGTTGAATTGGCTCCTGGCGTGACTAAAGAGGAAGTGATCGCTAAGACTGGTGCCCCTGTCGATACCAGCGGTTTTTAACCTTTTTCACCGTTTAATGAAATAATGGGATCACCATGTCGGGATCCCATCAATCATCCTCAGCAAAACCCAGAGCTCAGATGAGTTCTGAGCTTGATCCTTCACTGCACGCTCATAAAAAAGGCGATGCTCAGCATGCTCATAGTAAGCAAGTTTCAAACCAAAATTTACTTTTAATTGCTCTCATACTTACTCTTGGTTTTGCAGGAGTTGAGGGAACTGCAGCTTATTTTGCCAATTCATTAGCATTGATCTCCGATGCTGGTCACATGGTGACTGATGCGGCTGCCTTAGGTTTGGCGCTCCTAGCGCAAATTATTTCTCGTCGCCCGCCTTCGCCAAAACATTCTTTTGGTTTTGGTAGGGCAGAAGCCTTAGCTGCTTTTGTGAATAGTATTGCGATGTTGGCTTTGGTTGTATGGATTGTGTTTGAGGCCATTAGTCGTTTCTATGATCCACATAAAGTCGATGGCTTCACAGTCACTGTAGTGGCTAGTATCGGACTTCTCATGAATATTGTGGTTGCCTGGGTTTTATCACGCGACAAAAAAAGTGTGAATACCCGAGCTGCCCTTGTTCATGTGATGGGTGACTTGCTCGGATCAATCGCCGCCTTGATTGCTGGTATTGTGATTCAGTTGACTGGATGGATGCCAATCGATGCAATTCTTTCTATTCTTGTATCCCTTTTGATTCTCAAATCAACAGTTTCTATTCTCCATGAGTCTTATCACTTCCTCATGGAGGGAGTGCCACTACATATTGATTATTTGCAGGTAGGAAAAGATCTGAGAGGGATTCCCGGCGTATTGGCCGTGCATGATCTCCATGTTTGGGAGATGACCCCCAGCTTTCCAGCATTGATTGGCCATATCGAAATTGCAGAAATGCAAGAGTGGCCACAAATCATGTCTCGCATCAATACTATGCTTTTAGATCAACATGGGATCGACCATGTGACTTTGCAGCCCGAGGTATTTGGGAGTATGGATGAGCATACTCATGATGAGGATCTGCAAGATGAGATCAGCTTAATACCAGTAAATCACCAGGGCGATACTTTTTACGTCCAGTGTGTTGATGGTGATATTACTCATCGCATGGCTTATCACGCTTGGGGTAATCCTAGAAATCCAAAAGTATTGCTATGCGTGCATGGCCTAACACGACGTGGAAGTGACTTTAAGACTTTGGCTGAGGCCATGTGTCAGGACTATTACGTAGTTTGCCCAGACGTCGTTGGTAGAGGAGACTCTGATCGCTTAAGCAATCCAATGCAATATGCCGTCCCTCAGTATGTGGCTGATATTGCTCAGCTCATAAAAACACTCGGTGTATCCCAAGTCGATTGGCTGGGAACTTCAATGGGCGGTCTCATTGGCATGGTTTATGCAGCGATGCCAAACTCTCCTATACGCAGAATGTTGATTAATGATGTTGGTCCAAAAATTGAGGCTGAAGCCATTCAGCGCCTAGGCTCTTACGTAGGCCAACCTTTTTCATTTGCGAGCCGCGCCGAGGCCTTAAATCGGCTCAATGAAATATGCGCTACTTTTGGCGAGCACACACCAGATGAGTGGGAAACCTATAACGGCCCGATGTTGATTGAACGCAACGGCTTATGGATCATGCATTACGACCCTGATATTGCTGTGCCGTTTGCCTCTGTCAATCCCATCATGGCTAAGGCAGGTGAGATGGCGATGTGGCATGCTTTCAAGCAAATTCATATTCCAATCTTGATCGTGCGCGGTGCCCAATCTGATTTGCTCTCTGCAGCTACTGTTGCCCAGATGTGTAAAGTAAATCCATATGCTCGCAGCATTGAGATTCCAAATGTGGGTCATGCGCCCGCATTTGTGAAAAAAGAACAAATTACTCTAGCAAAAGAATTCTTCAGCTAAGGCTTAGCTGCCAATGGCAAATGTTTCCAGCAAACCAATTTTCATTGATGCTTGGTATGACGAGCCAGCAGAAGTGCACGCCACTGGCGCTCTGCAAATTCTGCAATCCCTCGGCTTAGATGAGCCTACATTAACTGCTGCTAGCAATATTGCCCGAACGCATAGCAAAGAAGCGCTCATCAAGCTGATTGGTGAAGAGTCTGCAAAGTTATTAATTGGGTATCGAGGCTTACGCCAGGCACAAGCGAAATTGGTGCGTGATGATGGTGGCTTAAGCGTGGCAGGCCAAGAAGAGATGTTGCGCAAGATGCTCTTGGCGTTTGGTGATGACCTGCGTGTTGTCCTCATCTATTTAGCTTCTCGTCTACAAACACTGCGCTGGATCACTCAAGAGCAAATATCCATGCCTAGCCCTTGGGCGCATGAGATTCTCAATATCGACGCCTCATTGGCCAATCGCCTAGGTATCTGGCAAATGAAGTGGGAGATGGAGGATTTGGCATTTAGAGCAATGTCCCCAGACACCTATCGTGACATTGCCAAGATGTTGGATGCCAAAAGAATGGAGCGTCAATCATTCATTGATCGAATTGTTTTGCAGCTCCAAGAAGAATTGAAACTAGTGCATATTGATGGTGAGGTTCTGGGTCGACCGAAACATATCTATAGCATCTGGAAAAAGATGCAAGGTAAGTCGCTAGACTTTGCTGATCTTTATGATGTGAGAGCATTTCGTGTCTTGGTTACGGATGTGAAATCCTGCTATGCAGTCCTCGGCATAGTACATAACGTCTGGCAACCAGTACCGCGTGAGTTTGACGATTACATTGCACGCCCTAAACCAAACGGCTATCAATCTCTCCATACAGTGGTGATGAATGAGGATGGCACGGCCTTTGAGATTCAGATACGTACTCAAGACATGCATCAACAAGCAGAGTATGGTTTGGCAGCTCACTGGCGTTATAAAGAGGGGGCTTACAAGTCCACCGTTATTCATCAACCAGGAACCGATAGCGCAGAAGTTGCCTATGAAAGACAGATTGCATGGGCAAGACAGTTAATTTCCTGGAAGGAAGATGCCTGGGAGCAGCTCAAACACCATGAGATTGACGACCATATCTACGTACTCACGCCATTGGGTAAAGTGATTTCCCTAGAAAAAGGCTCCACCCCAGTTGATTTTGCCTATGCGGTTCACACTAACTTAGGACATCGTTGCAGAGGTGCACGTGTTGATGGCGCGATGGTTCCTCTAGAGACTGCATTGCAAAATGGTCAGACCGTTGAGATTATTGCCGTTAAACATGGTGGCCCTTCGCGAGATTGGATTAGTCCCGATAAAAACTATTTGCGCTCACAAAGAGCGCGCTCGAGAGTACGCGCTTGGTTTAATGCTCTTGATGATGAAGAGACCGGCCTTACAGCAAAGCCTTTAGAACCTAAGGTCGAAGGAGGCCCTGAAGCTAAGGTAGCCACACCAGAAATTGTTTTGCGTAATAGCGCTCGCAAAACAGGGCAGAGCGGTGATGTCTTAGTCGTTGGCGTAGATTCTTTATTGACACAATTGGCGCGTTGCTGCCGGCCAGTTCCACCGGATTCGATTGCGGGGTTTGTAACTCAGGGCAGAGGTATTTCAATTCATCGCCGTTCCTGTAGAACCTTTAGAGGACTTTTAGAAAGGGCCCCCGAACGCGTTATTCAAACTGCTTGGACTACCACAGCCAATTCAACTGCAGACAAGGACCCAAAGCGGGTGTTCCCAGCAGATTTGGTGGTGATCGGCTTAGATCGTCAAGACCTCATGCGCGAGCTCTTTGAAATTCTGACTCGGCAGGGCCTGCATGTCATTGATTTACGTAAATCTGTTAAAAAAGGCCTGGCCCAGATCCTTTTAACAGTTGAGGTCAAGGATTCTGAGGTATTGCGCCTTGTTCAAAATAGCCTAGAGGAAGTTAAAGGGGTCACCCAAGTACGTCGCCGGTGATAAACTCTATGGCTGTATAGGCTCGTAGCTCAGCTGGTTAGAGCACCACCTTGACATGGTGGGGGTCGTTGGTTCGAGTCCAATCGAGCCTACCAACGAATAAGACCCGGTGGGGAAACCCAAGGCGCGGATGCCCATAAGCTGCCGCGCTTTATTTTTAGGTCATAGTAGTAAAACAGAAGTTCCGTAATTAAGATGGAGTCATGATGCTTGTAGTTACTCTGCCCGATGGATCAAAACGTGAGTTTGAGGCACCAGTTCGCGTAGCCGATGTTGCTCAAAGCATCGGAAGTGGTCTTGCAAAAGCAGCCTTAGGTGGCATCGTTGATGGCAAGATGGTTGATACGAGTTTTGTGATTGATAAAGACAGTCAGCTCGCGATCATTACCGACAAGAGTCCTGAAGCACTTGAGATTGTGCGCCACTCAACAGCGCATTTATTGGCATATGCTGTAAAAGAATTATTCCCTGAAGCCCAGGTGACGATTGGTCCAGTGGTAGAGAACGGTTTTTATTACGACTTCTCTTATCACCGTCCATTTACCCCAGATGATTTGGTGGCGATTGAAAAGAGAATGGCTGAGCTTGCTAAAAAAGATGAGCCAGTAGTGCGCACTGTTATGCCACGTGACCAAGCAGTGAAGTTTTTTAAAGATCAGGGCGAAAACTACAAAGCAGAACTTATTGCCAGTATTCCGCAGGGAGAAGATGTTTCCCTTTATGCGGAAGGCAAGTTCACTGATTTATGTCGTGGCCCTCATGTGCCATCTACTGGTAAGTTAAAAGTCTTTAAGTTGCAAAGTGTTGCTGGCGCTTATTGGCGTGGCGATAGTAAGAATGAGATGTTGCAGCGTATCTATGGCACAGCCTGGTTACGCAAAGAAGATCAAGATGCGTATTTGCATATGCTTGAAGAAGCAGAAAAACGTGATCACCGACGCCTCGGAAAATTACTTGACCTCTTTCATTTTCAATCTGAGGCTCCCGGTCTAGTTTTCTGGCATCCAAAAGGTTGGTCGATCTGGCAAGAAGTTGAGCAGTACATGCGACGCGTGTATCAGCAAGAAGGCTACCAAGAAGTAAAGGCCCCGCAAATTTTGGATCGCGGTCTTTGGGAAAAATCGGGCCACTGGGAAAACTATAAAGAAAATATGTTCACGACTGAGTCGGAGAACCGTGCTTATGCATTAAAGCCGATGAACTGTCCTGGCCATGTGCAAATTTATAACTCTGGTCTGCATAGCTATCGTGAGCTGCCATTGCGCTTTGGTGAGTTTGGTCAATGCCACCGTAATGAACCATCCGGTGCATTGCATGGTTTGATGCGCGTTCGTGGTTTTACACAAGACGACGGCCATATTTTCTGTACTGAAGATCAAATTCAATCTGAAGTAGCCAGCTTTGATAAAGCAGTCCGCGACGTTTATCAAGATTTTGGTTTTACTGAAGTGGCAGTGAAGTTGGCCTTACGCCCCGCCAAGCGGGTTGGCGATGATGCCATTTGGGATAAGGCGGAAGCAGCCCTTCGTGGAGCGCTTAAGGCTTCTGGCCAAGAATGGGAAGAATTGCCAGGCGAGGGTGCCTTTTATGGCCCCAAGATCGAATATCACTTAAAAGACTCAATTGGGCGTACTTGGCAGTGCGGTACGATTCAGGTGGATTTCTCGATGCCAGAGCGTTTGGGTGCTGAATATGTAGCTGAAGACAATAGCCGCAAGACTCCAGTCATGCTCCATAGGGCAATTGTGGGCTCTTTAGAGCGTTTTATCGGCATTTTGATCGAAAACCACGCTGGAAATATGCCAGTTTGGCTTGCCCCAACTCAGGCTGTGGTTCTCAATATCTCTGGAAATTCTGCTGCATATGCACAACAAGTCCAGCAAACGCTGAAAAAACAAGGGTTTAGAGTTGAATCCGATTTGCGGAATGAGAAAATTACGTATAAAATACGCGAGCACGCATTACAGAAGATCCCATTTTTGTTAGTTGTTGGGGATAAAGAATCTGAAAGTAATACGGTGGCCGTTCGTGCCCGTGGCGGAGTGGATTTAGGTGTAATGCCTCTTGATGCCTTCGTTGCCCGACTCCAGCAGGATATATCCCAGAAAGTCGGACCCGAGCCTAGCTAGGGGCAGAGCGGTTTTTATTGTTTTTTTAAAGGAA
>CAIUOP010000030.1 GCA_903900805.1 uncultured beta proteobacterium
ATCGACTGAAGCCTCAAGCTTCTTCGCCCAATGCAATGCAAAGTCTGGGTAGACTATGCTTGCTTGATTAGGGCGGGTAGGCTCGTCCATTGGGAAATAGTGGTGTGGTGAGTAGAAACCTTTTCATTAGAACTATCAGGCACAAATAAAATACCTCGGGTTATAGACGGAAATTCGGGAGCCTCTAAAACTTCGGGCAAATCATCGAGGAAGATCTCGCAACCCAATTCTTTAATCATTTGCACCTTCTGATCCCGAGTCTCAAGAAAAAATACTTGATCGTTTATAAATAAGCCATGGCTTTGTACTGTCTCTTTCAACCAAGCTCTAGCAGCAGCATGAAGATCATGAGGAGTGCCTGCGTAAGGCTTTTTACTGCGATGACTAACAATAAATAATTCGTGGCCAAGGGCACTTAGCTCAAGCATAGTCTCAATAGCACCTTCATAAGCTTGTGCATATCGCATCCCTGGGCCATAAAGCTCGCCCTGAAAAGCGGTCCACTCTACTTCTCGGGCCTGCATTCTTAGATAGTCTCGCACTCCCAGCTTGGTTCGTGGCACTAAATCTGGAAGCTCAAACATTTCTTCTGCCAGCTTTGTAATTGCGCTGTCGTAACAAGCGATTGTGTTATCGAAATCTAAGCCAATACGCATAAGCAGTTCAATTTACTGGCAGACTCGAAGAGCGGAACGCACAATACTGTCTGCGTCAATCTCGAAGTATTGGCGAGCATATTCTTGAGAGCCAACTACTGGCATAAATTGGTCTGAGGTTCCCAAGACCTCAACTCTTTTTTGTAGGCTGCTTCGAGCAATCAAACTTAATACCGATTCGCCAAAGCCACCCACCTTAGAATGCTCTTCTACGGTAACTAATGCATCAAAGCGATTAAGTAACCCATTGATTGCTGTCTCAGAGAAGGGTTTAACTGTGTGCATTAAAACAAGTTCAGCAGATACTCCTTGCTCGGCAAGAGTCTTGACAGCCAAGGCAGCCTCACTACTGATAGTACCTGTTGCCAAAATGCAGACTTGGCTTCCCGACTTTAGACACAGGCCATTACCAATTGCAGGCATAGCATTATCACCGGAGAGATCTGTCTCGCCCTTCTTACCAATGCGGATATAGGTTGGACTGCTACTTTCTATTGCCATACGAAGACAGGCACGCAAAGATTTTACATCCCAAGGTGCTAGCACTTGCAAATTAGGAATAGCCCGAAAGATCGCAAAGTCTTCCAAACTATGATGTGTTGGGCCAAGGCTTGCATACGAAAGTCCAGACCCTGTACCCACGATGATCACAGGCGAATTGTGATAGCCCACGTCAATTTTAATTTGCTCAAGGCAACGTATCGTCGTAAAAGGAGTAATCGTATAAACAATCGGTCGCAAACCGCTTAAGCCCATCCCTGCAGCAACGCCCATCATATTTTGCTCAGCTACTCCACAGTTCATGAATTGCTCAGGTCTTGCGGCGCGCAAGCGATCAAAAAGTCGATTGCCAATATCTCCGGATAGAAGTACAACTCTAGAGTCAGCCTGAGCTAACTGGGTTACTTCATCTGCAAAAGCATTTCTCATAGGCTTAACCGTGACTGATAGGCTTACGCCCATCGAGCTGAATCTGATCTGAGGAAATCCCTAATATCTCAGCTGATTGACGCACCTCGTCAGCTGTAGGAATACGATAGTGCCAATTATTATCATCTTCCATAAAAGGTATTCCTTTACCCTTTACAGTGTGAGCAATGATGGCCTTTGGTCGATCATCCTTTGCTAAGGAATTGTAGGCAGACTCGATTTCTTGAAAAGAATTACCGTCAACTTCCATGCAGGCCCACCCAAAAGCCTTCCACTTTTCAGCCAATGGTGCAAGACCTAACACCTCATCACTTCTTCCAGTTGCTTGCCACTTGTTGTAATCCACAAAAACTGTTAGGTTGCTCACTTTTTGAGCTGAAGCCATCAGCGCAGCCTCCCAAACTGATCCCTCATTACACTCACCATCACCAAGAATCGCAAAAACGCGATAGGGCTTATGCATAATTCGGCTAGCTAATGCCATTCCAAGCCCTATTGGAAGCCCATGACCTAGAGATCCAGTCGCAGCCTCAATACCAGCCAAATGATCAGGTGACGGAGGATGTTCGCCAAACACAGAGCCTCCTTGACCATAAGAGTCCAGCGCGTCTAAGCCATAAAAACCTTTTTGGGCAAGCACCTGAAATAAGACGGGAGCTGCATGGCCTTTACTTAGAATAAAACGATCGCGATCACTTGCCTTAGGATTCTGGGGATCAAGACGCAAAATATCCCAATACAACCAAACTAATAAGTCCGTACAGGATAAGCAAGATCCCAAGTGAGGCGTACCAGTGAGATGTGAATTTCGAATTGTTCGAAATCGAATGAGTCTAGCTATAGCCTCAAGCTGAGAAATAGAAAGGGTTTCGGACTTCATTTTTTATGAATATACTGCAGTGGTTGGGCCTTGAGTACCTCAAGGTTCTTCTGAACCCACTCAATCGTTTGTGCTAGGCCCTGCTCAAGGGAAATCTGATCTTTCCAGCCGAGATCTTGATGGAGTTTTTCACTGCTAAGCCAATAAGCACTATCTTTACCTAGACGCTCCCCTACTACCGAAACATTTCCTTCAAAAGATACCTTTAGCATCTCACATAAAGCCTCCACCAAAGCTCTAATCGAAATAATCCGATCAGTTGAGATGTGATAAGTCTCGCCGACTGACGCTTTCTGAGCAATCTGCCAGGTAGCACGACTGACATCGTCGATATGAATAAAAGAGCGGGTGGATACACCTCCGCCATGCAACTCTAAAGGTTGTCCAGTTAGTAGACAGAAAATAGTACGGGGAATAATGCGATAAAGCGGTTGTCCAGGTCCATAGACGTTAGCAGCCCGCGTACTTACTACGGGCAGCTGAAATGTCTCTCGATAAATCTTAAAAAGCATATCGCCTGCAGCCCGTGATACCGCATATGGAGTAGAGGGATTAAAAGGCGTCTCCTCATGAATCCAACCATCCGTAGAGCCATATACCTCTGGCGTCGTGATGTGGACATACCGCTCCAGAAAATCTAAATGCCGAAGACGCTCTGCTAAGCGGGCAACTGCTACAACGTTAGTCTGCATCCAGTCATCAGGCTTATCCCAACTCTCACCGACCATACTTTGAGCTGAGAAATTGACTACTACTTTAATCTTCTGATCTCTCATCAGCTTCTCAAGACGATCTAGGTCATGATTTAAATCTAACTGAATAAAACGAAAGTTTTTCTGCTGTGACTCTGGAAGCCAACGATAGGGTAGAAAGACTGAGTGAGCCTCTGGCGAGCGGCTAGCGCCAATCACATCAAGCCCCTGCTCCAAAAGGTAGCGGCAAAAGCTGGCCCCTGAAAAAGAGTTACTTCCCAGAACCAATACCGAACTCATAAGGCAGCCTCTAAATCAATCAGGCACCGTCCAGCAGTTCGGCCGTTCCGCATGCCTTCGATTAAGTCATTTACGGCAGAAAGGGGTGCGACCTCCGTAATTAATGGAGAAAGGCTTAATTGTCGCTTGGCAAAAAGACCCATATACCGAGGAATATCAGTCGTTGGATCAGCTTCACCTCCCGTAGTGCCGGTGATAGTTTTACCAAAATGTAAATCTAAAGTAAAAAGACTCGTAGCCGATCCCTTGGGCGGTACCCCTACCAAAACTACCCTCCCTTCGCCATGAACGAGGTTGTAACCTTGAGCAATAATTTCAGGCTTGCCAGTGTTATCTAAAAATACATCTGGCTTTTGACCATTGAGTAATTCATTGATCTTGGCAAAAGCGTTACAGGTTTTTGCATTAATCACTGCGGTAGCACCCATTGAGCGCGCTAACTCTAGTCTATTGTCAAACAGGTCTACAGCAATAATTTCAGTAGCGCCTGCAAGAACTGCACCTTGGATAAGATTGAGACCAATTCCGCCAGCGCCAAAGATGACAACTCGGTCACCCAGTCGAATCTTAGCTTTATTTTCTATAGTTCCGAGCCCAGTAGTTACTGCGCATCCATAGAGGGCAGCCGTCTTTAAATCCGTATCTTTAGGAATTACAGTGAGTCGATTCTCCGATATCACTGCATGCTGATTAAAACTCGTTACCCAACCAGCATTGACAGTTTTGCCATTCCAAGAATATTTGGGTGTCACTGATTCAATGCCACGGCCACGCCGCCAATGAATCACTACACGGTCATCAGGCTTGACAAAAGAAACTCCCGGGCCAATGGCTAGAACAGTACCGCTGGCCTCATGACCTAATAAATGGGGTAACCATTTATCCGCGCCCTTTACTCCATCAATCTCGCCAATTTGACTGCCGCAAATGCCGCTATAGTGAAAGCGCACCAATACCTGGCCTACTTCAAGAGCATCAGGCAAATGAATTTCACCAATGACTAAGTCTCGCTTTTGCTCTACCAAGATGGCGGCAAGTGTTTTTGTTGGAAGATTACTCATTAGCGATTGTTTTCAATTGAATTTAGGTCTGGCCACTGTAAGCAAAAACCGATAGGACTCTGTCACGCAAATCCATCTCCGAAACGGGAGTATTTCCCATTCTCTCAACTGCTAAGGATGCCATACAACTTGCCAGCGCTGCAGTCGACATGATTGATTGTCCGCTAGCCATCCCAGTCGCCATGACAGCCAGTAGCGAATCACCTGCCCCCATTACATCAACTGGATTTGCAGTCAAAGCTGGAAAATGCTCACGATTCAATGTTGATGAGCCATTTTGGCCATACACAATAAAACCTTCTGAGCCCAATTTCATAATCAAGTTTTTACAGTTTGTTTGACTGAATATCAGATTAGAAATTGCTTCCAGTCCAGAATCCTTATCTTGAAGAGCTATCCTTGCCTCTCGCTCATTAGGACAAATCAAGCTGAAATCTTTGAACCGAGTAACAGCACCAACCTGACTGCTACATTGCAAATCGCCAAAGAGCATAATTTGATGCTTTTCTGCTAGCCTTCTGACGCTCTCTAGTACCTCGGGAGTAACTACTCCATAAACAAAATCAGAAATGATGATTCCGTCAATGCTACCGTTGTTAGCCATTGTTTCTAACTTTTCTAGCAAGCTTTGCTCAACCGCTTTATCAAGACGCTTTTCCTCTACACGACTTACTCGAAAGAGCTTTTGATTCTCTACTACATAACGTTTCTTTAATGTAGTGGGACGCTTAGCATCTCTAATTAAGACGGCGTTGACGCCATAATCTTGCAATTGACTAGAAACATAATCTCCTGCTTCATCATTTCCAATAACCGAAAAAAATGTACATTGAGCACCCAGAGTGCGAACATGTGCTGCCACAATCGCAGCGCCACCTAAATAGTTACGACTTTCTAACTCTCTAACAACGATTACTGGGGCTTCAGCGCTCATACCCATTGCTTCACAGGCAACATAACGATCAACGATGGTGTCTCCCAAGACAACTAAATGGGTATTTTTGAGACTTGCGAGTGTCCCAAGCATGTCTTGCAGCTCCAATCCTTGGCGCTCTAAAGCGGCCAAGAATTCTGAACGTCTCTGCTGCTCAATTTGATGCTCCGAGTTTGATAAAAGTTCTGTACTCGAATAATGTGTTTCGCCAGAATGAAATTCAATTTCGCGACCCTGCTGAACCTGCTGACTAAGTGCCGCCCTAATATCAGGATCAGTTGTTGACTCATACTCAGTCCCAAGAACAATCGTTTTAGGTTTTAAAGCTGTCACAACACCAGTTAGCTCTTTTCCTTCAAGAAATATGATGTGATCAATTAGATTAAGTGCTGATAAAGCTTCAGAGCGCTCAAGCTGGGTAAATGGATAATCTAGTTGACCACTAGATAAGCGGTCACCAATCAATGCAACGACCAGCTTTTTCCCTTGAGCCTTTGCATAACGCAAATAGCGTAAATGGCCAAGGTGAACAACGCTGAAATGGCCATAAGCAAGAACATAATCATCAGAAGGCTTGAGTTCAGTCAATCCAACTATCTTTGTCATCAGATCTGATCCTTGTGCATATGAAGCCACTGCATCATCAGATGTCCCACAACCAACTGTAGATCTTCACTAATTTGCATATCTTCAATAGGGATATGAATTGCGTGATTAGCAAGTGCTTTGGCTTGCCCGCCAGAAAAACCTAGGACTGCAAAAGACTGAATTTGGTTGTCGCGACAATACTCAAGAGCCCTAAGAATATTGGGCGAATTTCCACTACCACTTAAAGCAATGGCGATGTCTCCAGGATTAGCTAAGACAGCCAACTGCTGGATGAAGATACTGTCATAACCCTCATCATTGGCTAAACAAGTCAAAACCGCAGAATTTGCAGGTAAAGCATGCACTTTGAGAGCTTTTCCTAACTGCTTAGAGATTCCATAAAGATAATCATTGGCAAGATGAATTGCATTACCGGCCGAGCCACCATTTCCAAAAATAAATACTTGGCGCTTTTCTCTCCAAGCCGTCATCAATGCAACAGCAAGGGCTTCGAGTTCTGCTTGAGGGAGCAAATCTAGGGCTGACTTTAGTCGTGATACATAACCATTAGAAAAGGTTGAAAAAACTGGAGGTGTCATTTTTAAGCTCTATTAAATACTGTTTTTTGCATCCAGGGCAAAGTATGAAAACGCTCTTCATCTTTGAGTCGACCCTCACGATAAGCTTGGCAAATCTCATCGATCGCATTTTCAACTGTCTTGCGCGGGCGGAATCCTGTAGCAAGGAGTTTGTCTGAATTGACTCTATATGATCTAGGGTCATTTGAAGGAAGCACGGTAATTTTGGCGCTCGCTTTTTCGCAGGCCATCTCAGCAATTCTTCGAATGCTTAAATTCTCAAAGCCGGCATTGTAGACACCAGTAACATCTGGTCTATCTAAAAGAAAAAGGTAAAGATCCGTAATGTCATCAATGTGAATGTTAGGCCGCGTCTGATCCCCACCCAAAACGGTAATTTCTCCCCTAGTCAGGGCCTGCATGGTTAACATGTTGACTGATACATCAAAACGCATGCGAGGGGAGATGCCGCAAACGGTAGCAGGACGGACGACTTGAACCACCATTTGATTTGAGTAGCTCAAGACCACTCGCTCAGCCACCATCTTGGTCTTGTTGTACTCCGATAAGGGTACTAGGGTGAGATCCTCAGTAACCTGCGCCTCATCTTTAAGACCATAGACGCTTCCTGAGGACGCATAGATAAAGTGCTTAATGCCCAATCGCGCTGCACGATCAATGAGTTGCATCGTAGCTAAAGCACTAATTTCCCACGTTAATTTTGGATCGAGATCTCCAGCGGGGTCATTTGCAACTGAAGATAAATGAATAATTGCATCAACTCCCTCCAAAGGAATTTCAGCGATATTTCGAACATCCCCTTGGATTACCTTCAGTTTACTGTGCGTCAGAAGATCATTTCCAAACCACATAATATCGAAAGCAATTACAGAATGTCCTGCATTCAATAGCTTTGGAACCAGTACGTTTCCTTTATAGCCACAAGCACCTGTTACTAGAATATTCATTATTTATTTTATCTTTGAATTAAATGCGCTTTTCAATTGTTGATGAATGGGGTGATTTGTAAACATTTTTTCCCAGTCATCAGCTTCAATCACATCCCTCTTTGGTATTTTCATATCTTGACTCTTTTGTGCTTCATATAGAGACTCAATAGTTCCAATATCTATGTGTACTTGGTCATTATGCCAAGTTGCAATACGACCAAGGAATCTTGGCAACACTTCAGTACTGAAATCTTGGGCTTCAGGGTGCTCTTTTATCCATTTTAAGGCTTCAGGCGCAAGTAGATAAACAGCTCCGTTAGCCCGATTTCCTGGTGGATTAGCCACTTTTTCATAAAAGGCAGTGACTACCCCCAGCTCATCAGTCTCCACAATCCCACAGGTGCTGGGGTAATGAGTATCAAAGGTCATCATTGTTATGAGACAGTGCTTTGGACGTTTAGTCTGGTGATACCGTAAAAAGGCAGTAAAGTCACACTGACAATAGTTATCAGCATGTACAAGCAATAGCGTTGAATTAGCAAAATAAGAATAATTTGCTCGTATTGTTCCAGCTGTACCCATTAATTTTGACTCAAGAACAAAGTCTACCCAACCCCTAAAACATGGGCGCATCAGAAAAGCTTCGACTTTAGAGGCTAGATAATGGAGATTAACCAGCACCTTACTTGCACCAAGCTCTTTAGCCGATTCAAGCCAATACTGCAGCAGTGGTGAGCCATCTACCGGCATCAAACATTTTGGCCATTCATTTGTATGGGGTTGCAAGCGCGTTCCATAGCCAGCAGCAAGTAATAAAGCAGCAATTGGTGGGGTTCCATTATTTTCCAGGGCCCCAGTTGAAAAAGTCGTCATTCCAAAACTTTCGTCATCTTTTGAAACTCTTCACTTGTCGCCTTCAGCTGCTCATATCCCCCTTGAGCAACTACCTTTCCCTTCTCTAACAAGTAGATCTGGTCGCATTCCTGGACAGTGCTAAGACGATGAGCGATCAAAATAATAGTAATGTCATGTCTTAATTTATTAATCGCCTCCATCACGGCTAGCTCTGTCAAATTATCAAGTGCACTAGTTGCCTCATCCAAAATCAGCACCTGTGGATTATGATAAAGAGCGCGTGCAATGCCAATGCGCTGTCGCTGCCCTCCAGATAGGCGAACGCCACGCTCACCAACTTTTGTTTCATAACCTGCAGGTAATTCATTACTCACAAAATCATCAAGATTTGCAATCTTGGCTGCACGAACAACTGCCTCTCGATTAATATCACTTTCGCTGACACCAAATGCAATATTTGATAGCACAGTATCGTCGGCAAGATAAATTTGCTGAGGCACATAGCCAACCGTCTTTTGCCATTGCCGTATATTTGTTGAATCAATGATTTGGCCATCCACACAAAGGGTGCCTTGCTGAGCCTCAAGTAGCCCAAGAATCAGGTCAACTGTAGTAGTTTTTCCACAACCAGTTGCACCCACTAATCCAATTACCTGATGAGCGGGAATAACCATGCTAAGCCCGTCTATCGTTAGTCGAGAAGCATTGGGATACGTATAGCGGATATTATTTAGAGCAATGGATTCCTTAAATAGGATTGGAGTATTAGGAGTGTTACTCGCAGCAACAAACTTGAGTTCGGATAGCTCGGCATGTAATGCATTAATTGCCGGCCCCGTAATGCGCAATTGTGAGAGTGAGCCGTAAATCTGCTGCAAAGCAGGTACAAGCCTATAGCCAGCAAAAGCATAAAGCGAAATCACTGGTAACGCATCTGAAAAACTTGTTCCTTGCATCATTAAATAAAGAACCATCAACATCATCCCGCCAAAGGCAACAGCTTCAAGTGCAAATCGTGGCAGCGAGACAATTGCCAGCGCGGCCGACTGATACTTGGCATAAAGTTCAGCAGACTTTGAGAAACTTCTAACATAGCTAGCCTCTAGACCTCCTATCTTTACTTCTTTTGCGGCACTAAAAGCTTCATTAACTGCAGTAAAACGCTTCGCATTTGCCTCTAAACTATTCTGCCCCAGGCGGTTCAATGTTCCACTCATTAGTTTAAAAATAATGCTGTAAGCGCCACTAAGGACAAGGCCTATGGCAAACGCTAATACCGGATCAACTATCAGCAGCAATAGTAAGAGTGCGAAAGCTACCGCGCTTTGAGCAACTAGAATGGTGAATGGGATCATGGCCTTATCAATCACCGTACTCACTTCAGAGAGAATATTCTTACCCAAATCAGTGCTATTGCGAGTCAGAAACCAGGCATACGGCTGATGGAGATATCCCTCCACCAAACGCTTGCCAATACTATATTCGCGCATGAGATTAAAGCGTAATTGGCAATAAGTAGTCACCGCCTTGAAAACTAGGGATAGCAATAAAAGCATAAACATGAATAGCCCCAAGATCAGCAAAAAATCACGCTGGCTTGGTCGGCCTAGTGCATTGTTAAGCATTGCCAATAGTCTATTGGTTTCAATTACGCCAGGATTAGTAATCACTGCCATCAGTGGCATGATTGACGCCACTCCAACTGCATCCAGTAGAGCCATGATTAGAATCATGCATAAAAGTAATTGAGCGCGCACTCTCTCTTTCAGCGTTAAAAGTGCGAAGAGATTAAGTATGGTTTTCATTCTTGCTCGTCAATGATTCATAAAGAATCGATGGATAAATACTTTTTTAATCATATTTAACTAAATTATGGGTTGCCGACTCGCCTTGAGCATCACTTAAACCAAGGCTAGCAACTAACACTACAAGCCAAACATAAGTGTCTACAAAGTTTTTTTGGGACACTTCTGTCGTGAGAAACAATAGAACCACGCTTAGTAAAGACCATACTCCAAATATGCCCCAGGGACTACCAAGAGAAGACACCCGAAGCATAGCCAGGATCGAGGCAACTAGCAAAATAGCTGCGCCAGGAATACCTAAGCCCAGAACAAGATCCATCCAGCCGCTATGACTTTGGATCAATGGCGCATTTGGATAGCTTTCACGAGCAATATGTCCAAATGAGCTATGCACCAAACCATAGCCTAATGGATACTGCTTTACAAAAGTCACTGCAGTTGATAGATAAAAAATTCTATCAAAATTTGTCAGTGAGACTGTCTGCCCATTCTCATTAAGCGGGTAGTTAAAGGTAGTTTTGATCCAAACATCTTCTGGCTGCATTTGCATTGCTACTTTTGAATCAGCAATAAGAGTCTTCCAAGAATTATTTGTTTGAAGATTATTAAAAACAGCGAAAAGTATTGCAAATCCTAAGATGGCAAGGAGAAAATAACCTTTAAAAGATAATTTTTTTTCTCTGCTGCTAAATAAAGAAATAAAAAATATTAAAGTCAGCAAGAATGCATAAAGGAAACCATTTTTGATATTTTCTAAATAGAAAATACCTAGTACGCTCATGATTACCATAATACAGATGAACGAAAATACCCAATTGATGTCTTTACTTTTGAGTAATTTTGCTAAACAACCAAAGGCAATTGCTAAAGCAGGCAGGCAATAAAATACATAGCTAACTTTAGGAATATAAAAAGAGTTATCACCCTGCGTATACAAGACCATAGCCTCTGGGATAGAAAATCCAAAATATCCCAAAAACAGCTTCATTAAGTATTTAAGGTAATAGATCAACACTGGGCCACAAATACCGGCAAAGATGAATACCCAATAACTTTTTTTACTATTTATAAGTGATAGACCTAATCCCAAAGCAAATAGAGACCCCAAAAATGCACGCTTCCATAAACTCTGATATTCATCCCACTGGAGACTGTGATTTTTCCCAATGAATAGGAGGTGTAGCGTCGCCCATATGAATAGCGATCCAATGATCACTAGTGGAATCGAACGCTTTGTCATCAGGGCATCGCGATCTTTAATGACAACATATACACCAATGATGGCACCAATAATTAAGGCAGCATTCCGGAAAATCAAGACATTGGGCAGCATAGTAATAGTCCAGAGAATTGCAAAAATGGCACACTGCGTTTTAATAAACCACTCTGGAATCAATAATTTTTGCGGGTCGTAATGATTAAACATATCTCTATTCATGCTAGCCCTATCATTTCAAAAGTGATAGGTAATGGAGTGCGTAACCAAATAACGCAATCTCAGCATCCCGATAGCAGAGATTATTGGTATGAAAACCAAATCTCAAGACGCTCTTCCTAGCAAAGTATCTGAGTGGGTCTTCAAGTAATCAGCATAAGCCAACTTTAAGCCTGCCTCTAAATCTACTTTCGCTTGCCAGCCTAAACGATTGATGCGCGATGAGTTTATCCATTTTCTTGGAGAGCCATCTGGCTTAGAGATATCAAAGCCAATCCTGCCGGCATAGCCAGTGGCATTTGCTACCGCATTGGCTAACTCTGCAATTGTGACGTCAGTACCAAAGCCGACATTGATGTGACTTTGCATTGGCTCGGTATGCTGGTCATAAATATCTTTAGAGAGCCCCATTACAAAGACTGAAGCAGCAGCCATGTCGTCTACATATAAAAACTCGCGCTTAGGAGTGCCTGTTCCCCAAATCAATACCTCTGGAGCATTACTCACTTTCGCTTCATGAAAACGTCTGATTAGTGCAGGAATGACATGGCTATTTTCTGGATGATAGTTATCACCGGGACCATAGAGATTGGTTGGCATCACTGAGCGGTAATCAATGCCATGGCTTTGCCCGTACTGACGGTTGTAACTTTCACACAACTTGATACCCGCAATTTTGGCAATTGCGTAAGGCTCATTAGTTGACTCTAAAGTTCCGGTGAGTAGTGCATTCTCGGCCATCGGTTGAGGAGCAAGCTTAGGATAAATACAGCTTGAGCCTAAAAAGAGGAGTCTTTTTACCCCAGTCTCAAACGCTTGATGAATAACATTAGCCTCCATCATGAGGTTTTGATATATGAACTCTGCAGGAAAAGTATTGTTGGCATAAATGCCTCCTACTTTTGCAGCCGCCAAATACACCTGATCAGGTTTTTCTTGCTCAAAAAATGCTTTTACTTGCGCTTGATTTGTTAGGTCCAACTGAGCATGCGTTCTGGTCACAATGTTTATAAACCCCTTAGCCTGCAAGTTTCTGACAATGGCAGAACCCGCCATGCCGCGATGGCCCGCTACATAAATCTTTTGGTTTAACTCTGTGCTCATAGAAATCAATATTTTTTAGGATTTAATTTTCTTTGCCAACCGATACAGAGTAACCATGCTTTTGCAATAGTGCATGTTGCTTAGCTTGGTCTAAATCACAGGCCACCATCTCTACAATCATTTGATCTAAAGTAATTTCTGGAACCCAGCCGAGTTTCTCTTTGGCTTTTGTAGCGTCTCCCAAGAGGGTTTCTACTTCGGTGGGACGGTAGTAACGTGGATCGATTTGCATAATCACATCACTCACTTTCAAAGCTGGGGCTTTATCGCCATCAATTGCAGCAACAATGGCTTTTTCATTTTCAGCGCTACCTTCAAACTTCAAGGTAATACCTAATTGCTTGGCACTGCGGGTAATAAATTCACGAACAGTAAACTGCACACCAGTTGCAATCACAAAGTCTTCCGGTTTTTCTTGTTGCATCATGAGCCATTGCATTCGCACATAGTCTTTAGCATGACCCCAGTCGCGCAAGGCATCGATATTACCCATGTAAAGACATTTCTCAAGTCCTTGGGCAATATTCGCTAAACCGCGAGTCACTTTACGGGTGACAAAAGTTTCCCCGCGGCGCTTAGATTCGTGATTAAAGAGAATGCCGTTACAAGCATAAATACCATAAGCTTCACGATAGTTCACCGTGATCCAATAAGCGTACAGCTTAGCTACCGCATAAGGGCTCCTTGGATAGAACGGTGTAGTCTCTTTTTGCGGGATTTCTTGTACTAAGCCATAAAGCTCAGAAGTAGAAGCTTGGTAGAAACGGGTTTTCTTTTCCAGGCCCAGAATACGAATGGCCTCTAACATGCGCAGTGGTCCCATCGCATCAACATCTGCTGTGTACTCAGGAGACTCAAATGACACCGCCACGTGTGACTGCGCGCCTAGGTTATAAATTTCATCGGGCTGGCATTCTTGAATAATGCGTACCAAATTGCTAGTGTCAGTTAAATCGCCATAGTGAAGAATGAGATCGCGATGGTTCACATGGGGGTCTTGATAAAGATGATCAATGCGATCGGTATTAAACGAAGAGGCGCGGCGCTTAATACCATGAACGATGTAGCCTTTTTCTAATAGGAACTCGGCCAGATAAGAACCATCTTGGCCAGTGATGCCGGTAATAAGGGCTACTTTTTGGGTATTCTTTTTAGTGTTTGTCATATAAGTGATATTTTCTTTTAACTTCTACCGTAAGTATCTTCAAAGCGGACGATGTCATCTTCGCCCAAATAACTACCCGACTGCACTTCAATAATCTCTAAGGGCTCACTGCCGCGATTGGCTAAACGGTGAGTTTGCCCCTGAGGGATATAGGTACTTTGATTTTCTTTTAAGGTAATCACTTGATCACCGTTAGTAATTTCTGCAACACCCTTAACCACAATCCAGTGCTCTGCGCGGTGATGATGCATTTGCAATGACAGGCTCGCACCCGGCTTTACCTGAATGCGTTTGACTTTAAAGCGCTCACCTTCATCCACGCTGTCATACCAACCCCAAGGTCTGGCGACTTTGCGATGTAAATTCTTTTCTTCACGCCCTTGAGCCTCTAATTGGGTCACAATATTTTTCACATCTTGGCTATTGCTGCGATCGGCTACTAATACTGCATCAGCGGTTTCCACTATCACTAAATTATCAATACCAACTACACTGACTAAGCGACTAGTTGCATGCACTAAAGAATTCTTAGAATTGGTCAGCAAGGCATCGCCACTAATCACATTACCATCTGAATCTTGTTTGCCCACTTGCCATACGGCATCCCAAGCGCCTAGATCATTCCAGCCAGCATCGAGCTCAACCATCTTGATTGGATAAGCAGATCCTGGACACTTTTCAATCACTGCATAGTCAATGGATTCACTAGGAATGGATTTAAATTCTTCTTTACCTGGGCGTACAAAGTGGGCACCATCGGCGCTATCTTCTGACTTGCTTTGCCAAGCATTATGAGAAGCATCAAAAATATCAGGACGAAATTCTTTAAGGGCAGCAAGCCAAGTGCTGGCTCTTAAAACAAACATGCCGCTATTCCAAAGATAGTTGCCACTGGCTAAGTACTCTTGAGCCTTTTTCAGATCAGGCTTTTCAACAAAACGCTCGACGATGTAAGCATTGTTCTGATCTTTGCTAGCAGAGCGTGCAATATAGCCATAGCCTGTTTCAGGAGCGCTGGGAGTAATTCCTAAAATACAAATCGCCTTCTCAGTAGCCTCAACACTCGCAATGCAATCTTGCAGGGCTTTGGTGAATGCAGCTTGATTTTGAATGGTTTGATCTGCCGGGGCAATAATCAGAATTGGATCTTGAGCATCAGCAGATAATTTTTCCGCACAAAATGCAGCCATGCTCAGCGCAGGGGCAGTATTGCGACCTACCGGCTCGAGCAATAAAGTGGCATGGACGGACTTTAGTTCGCGCAACTGATCTAAGACTAAAAAGCGATGATCCTCATTCGTCACAACCAAGGTATTGCCTAATGTGATTTTGGAATTGGCGACTGAGTTAATTCTGCTAACTGCCTGTTGAAATAGGCTGTGAGATGAGCCATCACCGGAGAGCACCAAAAATTGCTTTGGGAAGCCCGAGCGGGATAAAGGCCAAAGCCTGGTACCGGAGCCGCCACAAAGAATGACTGGAATCACTAAAGCCATAACAGGTTCAAAGCAATGAATATGCTTTTTAGTAAGAAAACCTCATTTTATAGGGTTTATTGCCGCTCTTTGGCAAAGAGCTGGCATTTATTAAAATCCTTTTTGATCCAGTACAGGCGCACGATGGCGCTAACTTACAATCAAAAAGCATACCCATCTTCAAGGAGCCTTCTCAATGAGCAATATCCCCAAAATTAAGCTACGCAATTCATTAACCGAGTGTGGTCAGTCTATCCGCAAGGAAAATGCTGGCAAGTACCAAAACTACACCATTAGGGACTGTATTGTCTCTATAGCAGCCAGCAAGATCAAATAAGGAGGCCTCTGGGGACCTAGCTCGGAGGCTTATTGGGGTATGGCTTGCCAGTCAGGTTGCTGTAAGCTGCCCCAGCCAATATCAACAAGATCGAATCGACCATGACTGGGAAAAAGGCATAGCGGTAGCGGCCAATTTCTCCTAAAACAACGATTAAGGCCACAGCTGCTGCTGGTGGATGTAGGCAGCGCAGGATAAACATTCCCAAAATGGAGAGCGCGGCGGCCAGCGGCAAAGCTAGCAATGGCTCACCAACCAGGTGAAAGCAGCTAATCCCGACTAAAGCAGATAAGGTATTACCGGCAATGACAGCCCAAGGTTGGGCCATGGGGCTGCCCGGCAATGCAAATACCAGTAAAGCACTTGCCAGGAAGCCATCAACCATTCATTGATACCGCCCCATTCGCCTAAGTATTTAGCGAGAGCGAACACCAACATAAGACCTAAGAATGCCCCAATCACTGAGCGCATTCGCTCCGACCAACTTACTGGTGGCTGGTCTCCCCCTAAATAAAAGGCGTAATGCTTTTTGAGGTATCTATATGAATGCTTCATTCAAATCTTACGATGGCTTTCCATCTATTGAAAATAAAAAAGACTGCTGGCTTACACCAAACAGTCTTTTTATTAGCCAAGAACAAAGTACCTGGCTCTAGGACAAAATGATACTTAAGCTTTCTTGGCCCAAGCGCTGCAATGGCCTTTACCAGCCACTTGCTTGCCGGCAAACAAAGAGCAACCACCTGCGGCAGAATCTGCTTTACCTTGGTAGAGAGCGCAGTTGTAGCAATACTTGCCAGCGACTTTAGAAACTACAACATACTGTAAGGCCTTGGCTTGTGGATCAGTTTCAGCAACCATTGCTTGAGCTTGAACTTTACCGTTCAATGCCAAGGTGCAAGCACCAGCAGCAGATAAAATCATAAATTGGCGACGACTATTTTTCATGGATTCTCCAAAAAATAAAACAGTAAATGTTGTGCAGGCGATATATAAACCTCGTGCACTCTTGAAATCTAAGGTGATCATAGTGGAGAAGGTTTTAGCTTGCAGCTCGCAATGTAACTCTATGATTTATATAGACTAATAGTTGAGAATTGTTCTCAAGAAAAACTGCGCATCGCTAAAGCAGCGAAATGATTATTTCCAGCCCTTTAATTCCATGCAAGAGATTCGCCGTTTAAGGTAAACGCCATCAGGAGTCTCTGGATACGATTGCGCACAATCCTTAAAATCTATTTTGTATGTCGTAGGATTATTTTTAGCAGGATCAGGATGCGTGGTTGGAAAGCCACCGCACGCAACAAGGCCTAAAGCAAAAGTCATAGCAAGGCATTTACCAACTCTCATGAGCATGAGGCTAGCGCTTCTCAAGCAATGATAAAAACTCACGGCGTAAATTGGGATCTTTTAAGAATGCGCCACGCATGACGCTATTGACCATCTTGGAGTCGCGATCTTTTACACCACGCCACTGCATACAGAAGTGATCGGCATCCATCACGATGGCTACACCAGTCGGCTTCATTTTTTTCTCAAACATATCAGCTAATTCCACTACAGCTTCTTCCTGAATTTGCGGTCTACACATTACCCACTCAGTGAGCCTAGAGTATTTAGATAAACCAATCAGTGCTGACTCTTTGCTAGGCAAGACACCAATCCAAATACGGCCCATGATTGGGCAAAGGTGATGAGAGCAAGCGCTGCGCACAGTAATAGGACCAATAATCATGAGCTCATTTAAATGGCTCACATTCGGAAACTTGGTCATGGTGGGCTGTTCTACATAGCGGCCATTAAAGACTTCTTGCACATACATCTTGGCAACACGTCTGCAAGTATCTTGAGTGTTGTGATCACTTTTTGTATCAATCACCAAACTCTCGAGTACTTGTTGCATCTTCTGTGCAACCTCATCGACTAAACCTTCTAACTCACCCGGCTTAATAAATGCAGCAATATTATCGTTTGCATGAAAGCGTACCTTTTGCGCTTCAATGCGGCGACGAATGATGACCGATAGCGGTGTGCCAGCATCCTCTTTTTTTGAAGCTACTTTTTTGACTGCTGCTTTTTTAGCAGGGGTTTTAGTACTAGGTACTTTTTTAGTTGGCATAGGGAGTAATGTGTCTCAGTGTAGTAATGGTGAAATTCAAATCTGGCAGAAGATCGCTATCACGCAAATGAGTCCAATTGACCAAACAATTGTTCGGGTTGTTGGCCAATTGGCAAGGTAGCAAATTAAAAAAGCGATGCGCGCTACCACAAAACCCAGTGCTAATAAATCAATTCTGGTTTGGGGTGCATTGTTGATGCTGGCGATGATGACTGCTGCAAAAAAGAGTGGCAAGGATTCAAAAAGGTTGGCTTGTGCAGCATTGGCTCTTGCTCTAAACCCGGTTTGCTTGGCCAGCCATTGCCTTGGCATGCTGTTGTCGTAATTCTCAAAGCCTTTTTTAGCAATGCCCGCAGCAACATAAGGAAACAGTCCCATAAAAAGAAGGCAGGCGTAGGCAATCGTCATGATCTTTATTTGGCTTTCTGTGGATCTTTTTTAGAGCCAATACGACTCTCAGTGCCATTGATTAAATTGCGAATATTGCTGCGGTGACGCCAAACTAGAAGAAGGCACACTGCGAGAAGCGCAATACCCATGGGTTGAAAGCCAAACAAAAATACAAAATAGAGAGGTCCAAAGATAGCTGCAGCAATCGCTGCTAAGGATGAGTAGCGTAAAAATACAGCCACGATGATCCAGGTGCTCAGTGTAGCTAAACCCAAAATGACATTCACACCAAATAGAATTCCGCAGGCTGTTGCGACACCTTTGCCACCTTTAAAGCCATGGAAGATCGGAAAGAGGTGCCCCAAAAATACCGCGAGTACAACACCACATAAAACCCAAGAACTCAATGTTGAAGTTAAAGAGGTATCACCTAACAACACTCTTGCTAGCATCACCGCAAGGTAACCCTTGAGTGCATCACCAATAAAGGTCAGCGCTGCGGCTAATTTATTTCCAGTACGTAGCACATTGGTTGCGCCGGGATTACCAGACCCATAAGTGTGAGGATCAGGCAAACGCATGCATTTACTCACCACCACCGCAAATGAGATAGAGCCGATGAGATAAGCAATCGGAATAAGCAAGATGTCTGGATCAAACGTCATAGCGCTATCTTAAACACTTATTGAAAGAGAGATTTTTGTTTTATGAGCCACGAGGGTGATGCTGTTGATGAATTGATTTGAGACGCTCCCTAGCAACGTGGGTGTAGATCTGGGTAGTCGATATATCTGCATGCCCTAAGAGCAGCTGCACTACCCTTAAATCAGCTCCATGATTGAGTAAATGGGTTGCAAAAGCATGGCGCAGTGTATGGGGGGATAAAGTAACAGGGATATTGGCTAATGTCGCATAACGCTTGATCAAAGCCCAAAATGCCTGACGAGTTAAACCGGTACCGGTATGGCGCCCAACAAAAACAGCATCGGTGGTTTTTCCTTCAAGCAGTGGAGTTCTGGCATCTGCAAGGTATCTTCTAAGCCACTGCCCTGCCTCACCCCCAAATGGCACGAGTCGCTCTTTACCACCTTTGCCATTGACCACGCGCACGATGCCCTCATTTAATCCCAGCGCTACGGTTTTAAGAGAAACGATTTCAGAAACGCGTAGGCCACTTGCGTACATCAGCTCTAACATAGTGCGATCACGTAGCCCTAGTGGTGTTTCAACATCAGGAGCATTGAGTAATGCCGTGACTTGATCTTCACTGAGCGTTTTCGGAAAACGCAGCGCTTGCTTGGCAGCACGCAGACCAATACAGGGATCATTCTTCACTAAATTGATGCGCAAGGCATGCCGATAAAAACGCTTAAAGACAGTTAAGCGGCGATTAGCAGTAGTGGCCTTGTCAGCACGGTGATAGGCAATATAGGCTGTGAGATCTTTTTCTGTCACAGCATATAAATCAGATTGATTAGTTTTATAGAGCCACTGGGCTAGTAGCAATAAGTCTCTTCGGTATGCAGACAGACTATTCTGCGCCAGGCCGTCTTCTAGCCAGCAAGCATCGCAAAAGCGCTCAATGGCTTCTTGGCTCATCACAGAGATTGGGGGTACATTCTTTGTCATAAAACTTTAGATTTAATGGGTATCCGTAAATTATTGTTGATTTGGATATCTCCAGAGCATCTATCTTTGTCAGTCTATCGGCTTAATACTGCTCGATAAGCCGCTTCAACAGCGCGAAGAATGGTTGCATGCAAAGTGCCTAGCTTGGGTGTATTGCCATGAGGGCTTCTGGCGGGCACTTTGAAGTAGCGCTCAGACCACGGCAGATCCACAATCACCTTGAAATCAAACTTTGTATCGTAAGCTAATCCAGCGAGCGCATAAGCGGCTGGATTCTTAGTCTTAGTTATTGCCACCTCGCCAGCTTTTAGTCTGGTCAGATTCTGGGATGTACCATATACCACGCTGACCTGATTGCCATCCTCCCGACGCTCAACACTCAGGACTATGGCTGGCCTAGGTTTGGGTCCTGGCTCACTATTGGGAACTTCTGGAAACAAGCACCAAACGATATCGCCAGGTGCGGGCAGCATCCAAGTCTGACTCATGTAAATAATGCGTCGCGTGCAAGCAGTTTGCCTTTTGGTAAGCGCTTTGCTACATCCTTCCGTAAGGCCAAAACTTGTTTTGCTGTCAGCGGACCATCATCAGGAGCATAAGACGGTAAAACATCAGTAGCAAATTTTGACAAGGCCATATGGATAACCTGTGTTTCATTTACATCGAGTTCTTTAGCAATTGCTTTAACCGTTGTTCGAGTCACGCCAAATTGGGTGTCTTTAGAACGGAATTTGACCAACAGATTTTCGTTTGAAGCTCTCATCATGGCACCTCGTTTATATATATAAAGTATATACTATTTTTGGTGCAAGCGCAACCTTTACGCCCTTAATTAAACAAATCAAGCTCTATGTGAATTTTCCAATTACACCATCTTGAGGCTTAATAGTCGCAATATGGGGTCTTAGATTTGGTAATGCTGCCCTAAATACTTTATTTAAATCAAAATAGTCAGAGGCATCATGGATTTCCCAAAACCTTCTCTCATCAAGCTCTGATTGAAATATAGGAATGGGTTTAAGTGTTTTCATTGCGCCCAAAGCCTCTTCTTAGTCACGGAAGTTATTAAAGCCCAATGGCGCTTCAGTAACTTCTTTTTTGAGGAGCGCCATGGTTTCTTGTAAATCATCCCGCTTGCCACCGGTCACGCGCACTGCATCACCCTGAATACTTGCCTGCACTTTAATCTTGCTATCTTTAATGATACGCACCACTTTTTTAGATAGGTCTTGAGTAATACCCTTTTGAATCTTCATGGTTTGCTTGCGCTTATCACTGCCGATAGTCTCTTTTTTATCGTCCTTGAGGTAACGTACGTCCACATTACGCTTGGCCATCTTGCCAAAGAGTACATCGCGTACTTGACCTAATTTAAAGTCATCATCGCCATACAAAATCAGTGTTTCATCTTTTTGCTCTACGCGACTATCTGAGCCCTTAAAGTCAAAACGATTGCTGATTTCTTTATTGGACTGCTCAATGGCATTTTTCAGTTCCACCATATCGGGTTCACAAACTACGTCAAATGAGGGCATTTCAAACTCCTTCTCTATTTTTTGGGTGATCTTCTTTAGGCGATCTCATTGCTATTCTGGCAATTATCTGCGGATTTAGCAGACATTCGAATAAGATTGTGGCATGAACTCCACCCCCAATGCGCCTGCACCGGCTAAATTGACCCCCCATTTGGGTCTAAAGGGCCGCAATACCTTTGGCCTGGATGCGGTAGCGGATATTGCGTATGAAATCACCGCCCCAGAGCAAATTAGCGCAGTCATGAGTCAAATTGCACAGCAAAATCTGCCTTGGCGGGTATTGGGTGGTGGCAGTAATGTGATTTTGCCCAAAGTATTGCCGGGCGCGACCTTGCTAATGAATATCACCGAGCAAGAGATTATTTCTGCTGACCAAAACGCAACGGTAATTTCGGTTGGGGCAGGAGTTAACTGGCATGAGTTTGTTGCCTGGACTTTGGAAAATCATTTGCCAGGCCTAGAAAACTTAGCACTCATTCCCGGAACCGTTGGCGCCGCGCCTATTCAGAATATTGGAGCATATGGCGTTGAGATTGCCCAGTATATTGATAGCATCAATGCTTTTGACGCCCAGACCAATACTTTTGCCACTCTTACTAAAGAAGATTGTCAATTCGCCTATCGTGATAGCTACTTTAAGAAACATCCCCAACGCTTTATCGTAAGCAATGTCATCTTTAGTATTCCTAAAGTGTGGCAAGCAAAAATTCATTACGCAGATTTAGCAAAGCAGTTTGAAGGCAATCCAAACCCGACTGCAGAAGAAATCTTTCTAGCAGTGTGCAAAATTCGGACCCATAAATTACCCGACCCCAAGGTGATTGGTAATGCAGGTAGCTTTTTTCAGAACCCCATCGTTCCTAATGAGCAATACGAAACGCTTCTCAAGAAATATGCTGGTTTAGTGTCTTATCCAGATGCCCCCGGGAAGCGCAAACTGGCGGCCGGCTGGATGATTGATCATTGCGGCTTTAAAGGTCAGCGCATGGGTGAAGTCGGTGTTTATGAAAACCAAGCACTGGTCTTAGTGAATCATGGCAATGGCACTGCGCAAGATGTTTTAGGCCTTGCTAAATGTATTCAGGATAAAGTGCGTAAAGAGTTTGGTGTGAGCTTAGAGATTGAGCCTAATATTCTCTAACTTGTAGCGATGATTCTAGTGCTGCGTTTATTGTTTTACTTCTGCGAACTGCACCTCTGCCTGGCCTTCAGCTAGGCGCACCTGAAAGCCTTGCTTGGTATTGAGCTCACTGGGTTTGCGCACTGCATGCAGTTGCTCTTGGCCCTCATGTTTACTTTTACTCAGAATCACTGCATAACCACGCTCGAGTGTTCTTTGCGGATTCAGCATCTCAATTTGGGATTGGTAATGGGATTGATTGCGTTTCCAGTTTTCTATTCGTACTGACCATGCTTGATTTAAGCGTTGCTGCCAACTGGTAATTTGTTCGCGCATACGATCGGGGTTGGGTAGTGCGTGACTTAATCGTAATGCTAATTGGTCTAGGGTTTGCGCTTCACGCTCTACACGTTGATTGATGCGCTGTAATAAAGCCTGCTTGATTGCATCTAACTCTTGTAGTAGCTGATCTTTACGTGGGGCTGCTAGCTCAGCCGCGCCCGTTGGGGTTGGCGCTCTCAGGTCTGCCACAAAATCAGCAATCGTGAAATCGGTCTCATGTCCTACACCACTGACTACCGGAATATTTGAGTTGGCAATTGCGTAAGCGAGCTGCTCATCATTAAATGCCCACAGGTCTTCAATGCTGCCACCACCCCGTACCAACAAAATCACATCGACTGCATTTTCTTTGTCAGCCGCTTTCAGTGCGGCAATAATTCCAGCTGGTGCATCAGGCCCTTGTACTAAGGTTGGATAAATCACAATCGGAATATGTGGCGCGCGTCTTGCTAATGTCGAGAGAACATCTTTGAGAGCAGCTGCTTGAGGTGAGGTAATGATCCCAATCGATTTAGGATGCGTTGGAATCTCGCGTTTGCGCTCTTCATCAAACAAGCCTTCTCTAGCTAACTTGGCTTTGAGTTTTAAGAAAGCTTCGTACAAGCCACCCATACCAGCGCGACGCAAAGTTTGAATGGTTAGTTGGATATCGCCCCTAGGAACATACATTCCTAAATTGGCGCTCACTTCTACCAAATCACCTGACTGCGGCATAAAGCCCACTTGGCCATTACGGCCCCGAAACATGACGCAGCGAATCTGTCCCTCTTCGTCCTTTAATGAGAAATACCAATGCCCACTGTCATATGCTTTGAAGTTGGAAATCTCCCCGCTAACCCAAACGGTATCGAAACGGTCTTCCAAAGATTGAGCAATGGCGCGGTTGAGATCGCCAACAGTAAGAATTTCCCTTGATATTTCCGACATTTTTTCTCTTTACTCACAGGGCCATCTGGCTTAGACGGCAATAAATATCCACAGAAGCATATTCGCCCTAGGTCTAGTATCTAAAAGTAAGTATTTACTGACCCAAAACGTCTCATAAATCCAACAGACTAAAAATAAGTCATTGATTCATATAAGTAATTTTTTTACTTCAGCATCACACTTTTAGGCTGATTCCTACCCGCTTTACCAGCAATCAAGGACTTAGAGAGCAATTTCAAAAAAGTTTTGCACAGAGTTATCCACAGGCTAGCTTTCCGAAACAGGCTTCTTAATTCAGCTAAAGTACGAAGCTTATGTACTCAATCTTACTATCCGCTGGCTGGCCTATTTGGCCTTTGTTAATTATTTCCATTATTGGCTTAGCGATCGTATTAGAGCGTAGCTGCTACCTACGCCAAAGCCATATCTTCCCAAAAAACTGCTTAGAGACTGCTTTTGGCCTTTACAATCAATTACTTAAAGACAATAAGCCTTCAGATAGCCAAATTAGCGCACTGGCTCAGATATCTCCAGCGACCCCCCTGCTTGCCTGTGTTTTAAAAGAAAAACTGAATGGTAGTAGTTCGGAAGTGGCTCTAGAAGAGCTCCAAGCGGCTGCACAGATGACTTGGTTTAAGTTGGACCGCTACTTAGGCATTCTGGCAACCATCGCCACCATCGCCCCCTTATTGGGTTTATTTGGCACCGTGGTTGGCATGATCGAAATCTTTGGTAGTCAAGGGGCCATTAGTGGTGCTGGCAGTCCACAACAATTAGCCCACGGCATTTCAGTGGCGCTGTACAACACTGCTTTTGGATTACTGATTGCGATTCCTGCACTCGCTGCATGGCGAGGATTAAAAGCGCTTGCCAATCAACGTCAGCGTGAGTGCGAAGAGTTCACACGCCAGTTATTTAAAAAACTGTATCCAGCAGAGTCTTAATGAGCTGGTTAAGCCTGCACTCATCCTCTAAGAGAAGTTTTTCTCTCGGGCCTACCCCTGTTTCCGCTGAACCAGAAATTAATCTCATTCCTTTTATTGATGTCTTGTTAGTAGTGCTGATCTTTTTGATGATCTCCACTACCTTTACACGCTATCAAGAATTGGCTATCACTTTGCCAACTGCTAATGGTAGTGAGAGTCAAACAGATAACAAACAAGTGCATATCGCTGTGAGTCGTGATGGCCGCTTTGCAATCAATGGCAAAGTAATGGATCGCACCCAGCTAAGCGGCGCCTTAATACAACTGAGTAATCAGAGTGGCAGTAATAAAGATGGTATGAGCAACTTACAAGTCAATATTGATGCCGATGCGAGAGCGCCACATCAAGCAGTCATGAGCGCTCTAGAAGCCGCACGTGATGCCAGTCTGTCCAATATTGTGTTTAGTAGCCAAACCAAAAAATAAGCCTTTAGAAAAATACCTTCATCATGGCGCTATCTTTTTTTCAAAAAGCTCCCCAGTTTTGGGAAAGACGTGGGCCCACTGCTCTCTTACTTTGGCCGCTATCTTGGATTTACAGCTGGATCTTGCGGATTCGTAAACTCATTGGGGATTTAGGTCTTAGCAATCATCAACCTGCACCCGTACCCATCATCATCGTGGGTAATATTCGGGTGGGTGGCACAGGCAAGACTCCCATTGTGATTGCCCTAGCGCAGCGCCTATCAGAACTCGGATGGAAGCCAGGCATTATTAGCAGAGGCTATGGATCAGTTCAAATATCACCCACTCAAGTGCGCAGTGATTCTGATCCAATGCAAGTCGGTGATGAACCCGTCTTAATTGCAAAGCGAACGCATGATCAATTTCCGATCTGGGTTTTTCCGAAGCGCCAACAAAGTATCAAGGCATTGCTTGGCCACTCGCCTGATGTCAATGTAATTATTAGTGATGATGGCTTGCAACATAGCGGTCTATCGCGCTGGCCTGCGCGCGAAGGAGGTCGTGATATTGAGTTTATAGTGCGCGATGGTCGTGGTGAAGGTAATGGCTTTCTCTTACCAGCCGGACCATTACGCGAATCAGGGGATCGTGGGCGTGATGCTACTTTATTTACTGAATCAGTAAATAACCAGAAAAGTGGTTTACTAGATGAATACTTTAAAGGTCGACGCGCGTTCACCTTGCTGGGTACTTTAGGCGCTCCATATCAACTCAACAATTCAGGTAATACAAAAACATTCTCACAGATTCATGAGCGGTTTTCATCAGCCGAAATTACCGCGATTGCTGCGCTTGGTAATCCCCAGCGCTTTTTTACTGCCCTAGAAAAACAAGGTATTACAGCGAAACAGCTTGCGCTGCCAGATCATGCAAGCTACACCCCAGAATTTTTTAGCGGTATTAAAGCGCAATGTATTCTGATTACCGAGAAAGATGCTGTGAAATGTACCGCCATTAGCGATGAGCGAATTTGGGTGGTGCCTATGAACCTCAATCTGCCCGATAACTTGTTAGACTGGCTGCAATCTATTTTGCAAAGGCCTGATCCCCATCGCTACAACTTATAAAGCGCTAAACTGAGCAAAACAGAGTCGTGGTATTAAATTACTTTTATTACTTTAGAAAATCATGGATAAACGTTTACTTGAAATTTTGGTGTGCCCTTTGTGCAAAAGTCCTTTGCATCTAGATTCTGCTAGACATGAGCTCATCTGCAAGGCTGATCGTCTGGCTTACCCTATTCGCGATGATGTACCAGTCATGTTAGTTGATGAAGCGCGCGCTCTGAGCGCTGATGAAGTTCTTTAAAGCATTGATTCAATCTCTTTTTACATGAGCGCCAATCAAACTCTGGACTTCTTAGTAGTGATACCAGCAAGACTGGGCTCTACTCGATTACCACGCAAACCATTGGCTGATATTGGTGGTAAGCCGATGGTAGTTCGGGTAGCAGAGCGCGCCAAGCAATCGCTCGCACACAGCGTAGTAGTTGCAACTGATTCTACTGAAATTGAGGCAGCGTGTCGTGAGCATCACATTGAGTGTTTACTAACGAGCGCTGATCATCCTACTGGTACTGATCGCTTAGCTGAAGTAGCGCAGTTACTCAAGCTGCCCAGCAATACTTTAGTTGTAAACGTACAAGGTGATGAGCCACTCATTCCTCCAGAACTTATTAATCAAGTAGCACAAACTTTAGCTAACAATGCCCAATGCGCTATCGCAACTGTTGCAGTGCCCATGAGTGATCAAGCAGAAATTGATAACCCCAATGTCGTCAAAGTAGTACTCAATCGTGCTGGGGAAGCTTTGTATTTTTCAAGAGCGGCAATTCCCTTTGTGAGAGATATGCAAGGCACTCAAAAAACAGCACATCTTCGCCATTTGGGCATTTATGCCTATCGGGCCGAATTTTTGCAGGCTTACACCAGGTTAGAGCCCGCACCCCCAGAACAAGCAGAAGCGCTAGAGCAACTCCGCGCCCTCTGGAATGGCTATCGTATTGCCGTTCACATTGCTTCAGAAGCGCCACCAGCGGGCGTAGATACCCCAGAGGACCTAGAGCGGGTCAGACGGCTGCTTGGAGCCCAGTGAAGAGCCAGAGACGATCCTCTAAGGGCTTCTCGGGGATAATCCTAGTCATCAGAGATGAAAGATCCCGATAAAACACGGGACAATGACAGATCTTGTAAAGGGGAAACAATGCGCTTAATTCTGCTCGGTGCACCAGGTGCTGGCAAAGGAACGCAAGCTCAGTTTATTTGCGAAAAATTTGCCATTCCACAAATCTCCACTGGCGACATGTTGCGCGCTGCTGTTAAAGCAGGCACTGAACTCGGCATTGCAGCTAAAAAGATTATGGATTCCGGCGGCTTAGTTTCCGACGACATCATCATTGGTCTAGTGAAAGACCGCTTGACCCAGCCTGATTGCAGCAAGGGTTATTTGTTTGACGGTTTTCCAAGAACTATTCCACAAGCACAAGCAATGAAAGATGCTGGTGTACCCATCGATTACGTTTTAGAAATCGATGTACCGTTTGATGCCATCATCGATCGGATGAGTGGTCGCCGTGTACATCCCGCTTCAGGCCGCACTTATCACATTAAATTTAACCCACCGAAAGTAACTGGCAAAGATGATGTGACTGGTGATGATTTAATTCAGCGTGATGATGACAAAGAAGAAACAGTTCGTAAACGCTTACAAGTGTATGACGCCCAAACCCGTCCATTAGTGGATTACTACTCTTCATGGTCAGCACAAGCGAACTCTGCAGATAAAGTGAAGGCTCCTGCTTATCGCAAAGTGAGTGGCACTGGTAATGTTAATGACATTACTGTTTCGATCTTTGCAGTATTGAAGTAAATCATTTAGTGCAATAAATAAGACTGCCATTGCAGTCTTATTTATTAAGTGTGAACACTAAGTCTCATGCCTAAAGCATGAATCACCTTGGTAACAGTCTCAAATCTTGGGCGGGCCTCAATCTTTAGAGCCCTGTAAAGTGATTCACGCGTTACCCCACTTTTTTTAGAGATATCACTCATACCTTTCGCCCTTGCTATATCCCCAATAGCAGCTACAAATAATGCAGAATCTCCATCTTCAAGCACAACTGTAAGGTATTCAGCTATATCTTTATCTGTTTTCAGATAATCGACAATGTCAAACTTAGGCAAGTCACTAATTTTTAGTTTTTTCTTTTTTGTCATTTAATCCTCCAAGGATCGAGCTATCTTTTTAACCTCTTTAATATCTGCTATTTGAGTTGCCTTGCACCCACCGCCCAACATCACAATAATTATCTTGCCATGCTGAATGTAATACATTCGCCACCCAGCTCCAAAGTGCTCACGCATTTCCCATATACCGTCAGATATTGGGCTCACATCACCCATGCTTCCCAAGGCAGCCTTGCGAAGCCTTTTTGATAATCTTTTACGTGTTAATGAGTCACGAATTCCATCTAACCATATATCGAATTGGGGTGTTTTACGTATTTCATACATTCCCAAATTGTAACCAATCGATTACAGTATACACAAAACCGCACTATACAAATAGTCTTTTGGAATCAAAAATGGAGGGGTGCTACAGGCGCTAGATTGAAGCTAGCGTTCCTTTACTTCAATTCTTTGAGCGCACTCTCAAACGATTCAATATCGGCAAAGCTGCGATAGACAGAGGCAAAGCGGATATAGGCTACTTTATCTAGGCGTTTGAGTTCGCGCATGACCAATTCACCGACACGTTCACTTGGAATCTCTTTCTCGCCCAGACTGAGAAGCTTTTCTTCAATCCGAGCAATCGATTCATCTACGGAGTCTGATGACACTGGGCGTTTTCGGAGGGCTAATTTGAGAGAGCCCGCCAACTTGTCATGACTGTATTCAACCCGGCTACCATTCTTTTTCACAATGGCCGGCAGGACTAACTCAACACGCTCGTAGGTTGTAAAACGCTTATCGCACTTGGCACAACGACGACGTCTGCGAATGGTATCGCCCTCATCCGATACCCGGGTATCGAGAACCTGGGTATCGTCGTGATGGCAAAAGGGGCAGCGCAATGTGAGCTCTTCTCTTTAGTGTTTTGATTAACCGTACACTGGGAAACGCTTAGTGAGCTCAGCTACTTGCGCGCGCACTTTAGCAATATTGGCTTCATCACTTGGATTATCTAAAACATCAGCAATGAAGTTACCCACTTGTCTTGCTTCAGCTTCTTTAAAGCCGCGCGTGGTCATAGCAGGCGAACCTAAACGAATACCACTAGTCACCATCGGTTTTTCTGGATCATTCGGAATACCGTTTTTATTGCAAGTAATGTGCGCTTCGCCCAAGATGCGCTCAGCTTCTTTACCGGTCATTTTCTTGGCGCGCAAATCGACCAACATCACATGAGAATCTGTACCACCAGACACAATGCGCAGACCGCGAGAGATTAAGGTCTCAGCTAATGCTCTGGCATTAGCGATCACTTGCTTTTGATAATCTATAAAGCTTGTTTCTTGCGCTTCTTTAAATGCCGTTGCTTTAGCAGCAATCACATGCATCAAAGGACCGCCCTGCAAGCCTGGGAAGACAGCAGAGTTAATTGCCTTCTCGTGCTCAGCCTTCATCAAGATGATGCCGCCACGCGGGCCGCGCAAGCTCTTATGAGTTGTAGAAGTCACGATGTCAGCATGCGGTACTGGATTTGGATATACACCAGCCGCAATCAGGCCAGAGTAATGCGCCATATCCACCATAAAAATAGCACCGACTTCTTTAGCCAACTTACCAATACGCTCCCAGTCAATCACAAGAGAGTACGCAGATGCGCCAGCAATAATCAATTTGGGTTTGTGCTCGCGAGCTAAACGCTCCATTTGCTCATAATCGATCGCTTCATTTTTATCGAGGCCATAGGAAATTGGGTTAAACCACTTACCACTCATATTGAGTGCCATGCCATGAGTTAAGTGCCCACCTTCAGCCAAGCTCATTCCCATAAAGGTATCGCCTGGTTTTAAGAAAGCCAAAAACACGGCTTGGTTCGCAGATGCACCACAATGTGGTTGTACATTTGCTGCCTCAGCACCATAGAGCGCCTTAACGCGATCAATGGCCAATTGCTCAGCAACGTCCACAAACTCACAACCACCGTAATAACGCTTGCCTGGATAGCCTTCGGCATACTTATTGGTCAGCTGAGAGCCTTGCGCCTGCATTACTGCAGGTGAGGCGTAGTTTTCAGAGGCAATAAGCTCAATATGGTCTTCCTGGCGCTTATTTTCGCTCTGGATGGCCGCCCATAACTCTGGGTCGGTTTTGGCTAAGGTGTTTTGACGGTCAAACATAGTGATAATCCTGATGAAGTTCGATTGCTGAGTAAATTAACTTAGTAAAATCTACCTACATCATACAAAATCCATCATGACCACTACACAAGACCTCTCCTTTCTCTCCCTAGTCCTCAATGCCAGCCTATTAGTCCAGTTGGTAATGTTGTTATTACTAGGCATGTCAATCGCCTCCTGGACCATCATTTTTAAGAAAACTGCTGTTTTGCGAGGGGTAAGACAGGATACCGAGCGCTTTGAGCGTGACTTTTGGTCTGGCGGGGATCTGGCCACCCTTTTAGAGTCTGCTCAGCGCAATACCCGTAGCGATGCTGTTCTAGAACATATCTTTGAAGCTGGCATGCAAGAGTTCATGAAGGTTCGTGAAATTGATGCTGCCCGTCGCGCCATGAAAGCAACTTATCAACGCGAGATGGATATTCTGGAAGCCAATCTACCCTTCTTAGCTTCTGTGGGCTCTGTATCACCATACATTGGTTTATTTGGAACCGTCTGGGGAATCATGCACGCCTTCCGTGGTTTAGCTAATGTTCAGAACGCAACCTTAGCCGCTGTAGCACCTGGCATTGCTGAAGCGCTCGTCGCTACTGCAATTGGTTTGTTCGCAGCGATTCCTGCTGTGGTTGCTTATAACCGCGCCGCAACTGATGTGGATCGTTTGGCAATTCGCTTCGAAACCTTTATTGAAGAATTTACGAACATCTTGCAGCGTCAGACTGCAGGACGCTGATTGGATCAATAAGCTATGGCTGGATCTTCATTGCGCAAATCAAAACGTCGGGCAATGTCCGACATCAACGTCGTTCCCTATATCGATGTGATGTTGGTACTTCTGGTGATCTTTATGGTCACAGCTCCCATGGTAAACCCAGGAGTTGTAAACCTACCGACGGTTGGTGGAGCGAAAGTTCAAGCCTTGCCACCGGTCTTTCTGACGATTGATGCCAATGAGAATGTCATCGTCCGCAAAGATGGCGAGCCAGTACAAACTCTCAACTCATTTGAATTAGGTGCATTTGCAAGATCACAGGCAGAAAAATCTGCTGATCAGCCCATCGTACTTGCTGCAGATAAGTCGATCAAATATGAAACTGTCATGAGTGTGATGTCTAAACTCAAAGAGAATGGTGTCAAACGCGTTGGTTTAGCAGTCAAGAGCCAATAAGAATTAGTTTACGAATCCGTATTTGCCTATGAACAGCGCGCAAACCTTTCAACCTAACCTCTCTCCATTCAAGCGGGGGCGTCTCACAAAAGAAGAGAGTACTAAACGCGCCTTTAGTTTTTCATTAATTGCACACTTAGGTCTAGTAGCCTTTTTGGTGATTGGCATTAGTTGGAATAACAGCACGCCTTCTGGAGTAGAAGTGGAGTTGTGGGATTCTGTGCCGCAAGTACAAAGTACACCAGAGCCAGAACTGAAGACAGTAGTCAAAGAGGAGGCTGCGGATATTGCAGTCAAGAAAAAGCCCGTAGAAAAAGAGCCTCCTAAAAAAGAAGTGGTGAAGGAGATCCCAAAAACCGTCAAACCTCCTCCGCCCAAGGAAAAAGAGCAACCTAAAAAAGTGGAAGCCCCTAAAGCACCCTCGCCAGCAGAAATCAAAGCTAATGCCGCAGCTGAAAAAGTACGTGCAGATCAATTAGCCCGTTTGCGGGCTGCTGCAGGCGCTGAGGGCGGTAGTGGTGGCACAGTTGGTAGTGGAGTTGGTGGAGGTGGCAACGCAGCTCCAGACTGGACTGATAAGGTGATTAAAAAAGTAAAGCCACTCATCGTGTTTAATGCAGAATCTGTCAGTGGCAACCCTGCAGCAGTGATCCAAGTGAGCTTGGCTCCCGATGGCGCCATCTTAAATACTAGCCTTGTAAGCTCTAGTGGTAACTCAAGCTGGGACCGCGCAGTATTGCTAGCACTTTCTCGAGCAGAAAGCTTGCCAAAAGATGACAATGGCAAAATTCCCCAACGTGAAGTAAAGCTGACCTTTAAACCCAAGGACTAATGCATGTTGCAGTTGATGAAAAGAATGATTTGGAAATTGCAATTACTCAGTATGGTAGTTGCCGCCCTGTTGATTAGCATTACAAGCCCAGCGCTCGCTCAAATGAATATCGAAATCACGGGCGTTGGTCAGTCGCTATATCCCATCGCTGTAATGCGCTTTAAAGATGAAAATAAATTACCCACCAGCGTTACCGAAATCATTCGTCAAGATTTAGCGCGAAGTGGTTACTTCAAAAATACTGAAAATGGTAATGCTGTTGAAAGCGATGATGGCATACCAAACTACAAATCATGGTCTGCGCGGGGTGCTGATGCTTTAGTCATTGGCTCCGTTATCCAAACTGGTAATGCTCAGTTTGAGATTTATTACAAGCTATTTGATGTTCGTAAATCCCAAAGTTTGGGTGGCTTAAAAATAGACTCAGGTACAGATAATTTGCGCGCAGCAGCCCATAAAATTGCGGATGACATCATCCTCAAGTTACTAGGCGAGCGTGGCGTGTTCTCCACCCGCCTATCCTATGTGATTAAGGACGGAAAACGCTATCGCTTAGTCATTTCGGATGCGGATGGTCAAAATATTCGCAATGCAATGAATAGTAGTGAGCCCATTATTTCTCCATCGTGGTCGCCTGATGGCAAGAAGGTGGCTTATGTCTCCTTTGAAGATCGTAAGCCAGTGGTTTATGTTCATGAGCTTGCAACTGGTCGTCGTATTCCACTTTCTAACCAAAAGGGAAATAACAGCGCACCGGCATGGTCACCCGACGGCAAGAAGTTAGCAATCTCACTTTCTAAAGATGGCAATACCCAAATCTATGGCATTAATGCTGATGGCACAGGTTTACATCGCTTAACTCGTGGTAACACCATTGATACTGAGCCGCAGTACTCTGCTGATGGTCGTTCTATCTACTTCACAAGCGATCGTGGTGGTAACCCACAGATTTACCGTATGAGTGCTGAAGGTGAACAAGCTGAAGGTGTAAAAAGAGTGACTTACAAACAAGGTTTTGTCACTTCGCCACGCATTTCTCCAGACGGAAAATACTTAGCTTACATTGCAAATATTGGTGGCGCCTATCGTCTCTACATTCTCAATTTAGCAACCGGTGATGCACAAGCGTTGACTGATGGTACTAGTGATGAATCTCCTTCTTTTGCTGCCAATGGGCGCTATGTGCTGTACTCCACCAAAGTAAATGGCAGGCGCGTATTAGCCGCTGTGTCTGTTGATGGAAACTCAAAACAGGTTCTGAGCATTCCAGGTTCTGACGTTCGTCAGCCATCCTGGGGTCCATTTATGGATTAAGGTTTACTCAGTCTTCCTCTATAAATCCTTGCTGCCATCGCCCTTTTAGGGCGAAATCGTTACTTTTCATGATCTTAGATGCATAATATTGTCTATAAGCTCAGAAATTGACTGGGTTATTTGCTTAGCTTGTCAGAAAAGGAAAGATCATGAAGATTTCTATCGCACGTCGTGCCGCAACACTCACCCTTATTGGGGTAAGCGCTTTATTAATGGCGGCCTGCTCTAGTGTCAAATTGGATGACGTAGATGCTGCCAGTGGAAGCGGGAGTGGTGGCGGTAGTGGCAAATTTGGCTCACAACCCTGGAATGATCCTAGTAGCCCATTGTTTGAGAAGAGTGTTTACTTCGGTTTTGATGAGTACACCGTACAGACTAAATACCAAAAAATGCTCTCTACCCATGCAAGCTATTTAAAAGCCAATCCAAAACAAAAGATCATCATTCAAGGTAATACCGACGAGCGCGGTACTGCTGAATACAACTTGGCACTAGGCCAACGTCGTTCCGATGCAGTTCGTAAATCATTGAACTTGATGGGTGTATCGGATGATCAGATGGAAGCCGTTAGTTTCGGTAAAGAAAAACCTAAAGCAGAAGGTGATACTGAAGCAGCTTGGACAGAGAACCGTCGCGCTGACATTGTTTACATTACGAACTAAATGAAGATGCTTTCACACTCAGCAAAACAAACGCTCTCACGAGCGTTTTGTTTAAGTGCTGCCATTCTTTGTTTAGGGGCATCTAACAGTGCATGGGCTCTCTTCTCTGATGATGAGGCCCGTAAGGCGATTTTAGATCTACGCAAATCGCTGGCGACCACCCAACTCGAGTTACAAGGTCAAATTGAAAAGCTTAAAGCAGATAATGCTGTGCTACGCGGCAAGATTGAAGACCTGCAGAAGCAAAGCGATGACATCAACTCTAGTCAAAAAGCTTACTATCAAGATTTAGATAATCGCTTGGGTAACTTTGAGCCACGCACAATCACGATTGAAGGCGTGAGTGGGATAGTGCAGCCTGACGAGAAAAAAGCGTATGACGATGCTTTAAAGTCATTTCAGGCTGGTAACCTCAAAAAGGCGAGCGATGCTTTTTCTGCATTTGCCGTGAAGTATCCGCAAAGTCCTTACCTACCATTAGCACTCTACTGGGGCGGTAATAGCAAATACGCTAATAAAGATTATGCTGCTGCAATTAACCAATTACAAAGTCTGATTAAGAAATATCCTGATCATCCACGCGTACCTGCAGCGATGGTTACTATAGGTAACGCTCAATTAGAGAGTGGTAATAAGGCAGCCGCTAAAAAAACTTTTGGTGAGATCATAGCTAAATATCCTGATACGGAAGCAGCCAAAGACGCTCAGCAGCTTCTAGCTGCTACTAAGTAACATCAATTGAGTCGCCATTAATTTATGTCCAAGCTGTCTGCTGCATTTGAGAATCTAGCGCCACGCAAAGCTGGTGCCCCAGCGGTCATCTTATTTTCTGGTGGCTTAGACTCTACGACTGTCCTCGCTTTAGCCAAAGACTTAGGCTATGCACCTTATGCACTCTCGGTAGCATACGGACAACGCCATTCTTCTGAACTTGCAGCGGCTAAGCATATCGCCAAGCAAATGGGTGTCATGCGTCATGAGGTTGTGACTTTAGATCTCACCCGTTTTGGTGGCTCAGCCTTAACAGACTCATCGATTGCTCTACCAACCACCCCTGGTAAGGATCAAGAAATTCCGATTACTTATGTGCCAGCACGTAATACGATTTTGTTGTCACTGGCTTTAGGTTGGGCGGAGTCATTAGGTGGCTTAGATGTGTTTTATGGAGCCAATGCCGTGGATTATTCAGGCTATCCTGATTGCCGTCCTGAGTATGTTGCTTCCTTTGAATATATGGCTAACTTGGCAACTAAAGCCGGAGTGGAAGCAATCAATAATGAGAATCGCTTTCGGGTTCATGCGCCCATCATCAATTTAACCAAGGCTGAGATCATCGAGCTTGGCAGCACAATGGGCTTAGATTACTCCCAAACGGTCTCTTGCTATCAGGCCAATGATTTAGGCGAAGCCTGTGGTGAGTGCGAGTCTTGCCGCCTACGTCAAGCGGGCTTTAAGCAAGCGAATGTGAGTGACCCAACTCGCTACCGTAAAGCCATTAATCACTAGGCTGCACGCAACTCATCATCTGGCTGAATTAGACTTTCCGCCGGGATACCCAACATAGAGTGAAGTTTCCAAATCATTCTTAATGTTAATGGTCGCTTATGATTCAAAATTTCATAGACCCGATTTAATCCACCAATCATAGGCTGTAGGTCTTTAGGCTTAAGGCCCGCTTGTTCCATTCTGAATTTAATCGCCTCTACTGGATCGGGTGGCAGAATTTGGTAATGCTTAGCTTCATAAGCCTCGATCAACATTAAAAGAATTTCAAATCTATCAGCCTCTTTACTGCCACGCTTTGGCTCATCATCAAAAAATTTTGATGCTTCGGATAACGCAGCCTTATATTCAATCTTATTTCGTATGGGTTTTAAATGTTTCATACGCCCTCCATATTTACCGTTTTTGCGTCAATGTCATCATATGCCGCATGCGTCCCAATAAACTTCACATACACTGCGCCAAACTGATACGCCACCGCGACTATTAATCTGTAGTCATTACCTTTAATATTAAAAATCACCCTATTATTTCCAACGAAACTGGCATTTCTATAAGAATTTTTTATATCTTGAGGCTTTGTCCATTTAGCATTAATTACCTCATCGTACCAAGCCCTGAGGGACTGCTCTGCGTTCTTATGAACTCCCCAAAACTTCACTAAATGCTTTCTAGCAATTATCCTCATTTCTGCATAATAGTCCCAATATGGGACTATTGTCAATATGGTTATATAACCGAGGCAGGAAAATGGTCAATTCATAAAGTTGTTAGTTTGGTATGAAGGAGAATTACATTTACTCCTTGATAGCAATTAGTACAATAAAAATGAATGGATCTAATAAAGAGATTTTAGCAACGAGTTCTGGTGTCGGAATCGCAAGATACTTACGAGCTTTGGAGGTGTCCAAACCTATTGAGATTTAATCGATGATGAATTACTTATTTAAAGAGTCCGCTCTAGAAAAAATGAGCCCATAATTAAAATCAAATTAAAAGATCTCTATATTTTATTTAGCATACGCGCCACATACCGCGCGATCAAATCAATCTCCAGATTCACAGCATCGCCCTGCTGTAACTTACCCAATGTAGTACTTTGTAGTGTGTGAGGAATGATGTTGATATCTACCACGCAAGCATCTGAAGTATCTTCTGTTTTATTGACTGTCAGCGAAACGCCGTTCACCACAATCGATCCTTTGTAAGCCAAGAATGGGGCTAAGTCTTTTGGGGCCTCAATACGTAATAGCCAAGAACCATAGGCATCATTTGCTACTTGTGAGAATTGCGCAACTTTACCAAAGCCATCAACATGCCCACTGACTAAGTGGCCGCCCAAGCGATCATTTAAGCGCATTGCCTTCTCAAGATTAACGGGACCCACTTTATCTAGGCCAACGGTTTTATTAAGGGACTCGCGCGAGATATCTAAAGAGAAGGTATTGCCTTTAAATTGTGTCGCAGTCATGCAGGCGCCCGCAATGGCAATGCTATCGCCTAAAGCAACATCACCTAAGTAGCCTGCTGGAACCTCAACAACCAAATGCAAACCATCGCCCTTCGCTTGTGCGCTTGTAATTTGACCAACAGCAGTAATAATTCCAGTAAACATAGGGTGATTTTAGTTCTTAATTAATCTTAGTCTTAAATCAGGGCCGAATAAGCGCTGATCAATAATCTGCCAATCCTTGGGCGCATTCAAAGTGGCTGGAGTTGCTACATTTGCCATACCAATCCCTTCACCCATGAAAAATGGGGCGTAGTAGAGCAATAACTCATCTACACAGTTTTCTCGAAGCATGGATCCATTGAGCTTAAAGCCTGATTCAATATGAATCTCATTCATCTGGCGCTCTTTAGCAAGATAAGAAAAAAGTTTTGGTAAATCTACTTTGCCAAAGGAATTAGCCATCGCAATCACTTCAATACCGCGGGCTTCGAAGGCTTTAGCTTTCTCTTGTCTTTCTGGAGAATCAAGAACAGCACACACAATTAGAACGCCAGATTGATCAAGGTGATTGAAAATTTTGGCATTTGCTGGAGTGTCTAACTTGGAATCAATAATAATTCTCCAGGGCTGACGCTGCGTTTCTACATCCCTCACATTGAGAGAAGGATCATCTTCTTTGACAGTGCCCACGCCTGTGACAATTGCGCAAGCATGTGCGCGCCAATGATGGCCATCTGCTCTTGCAAGTGGTCCAGTAATCCACTGACTCTGACCATTTGGTAATGCAGTCTTACCATCTAAGCTGGCAGCGATTTTCATACGCACCCAAGGAAGGCCTCTTGTCATCCTAGAGATAAATCCGCGATTGAGTTCCTGGGCTTCTGACTCTAACAAACCAACAAGCACTTCAATACCCGCGGCCTTCAATCTTTCCAATCCCTTGCCTGCTACCAATGGATTGGGATCTTTCATTGCAGCAATCACTTTAGCTGGCTTGGCAGCAATCAAGGCATCAACACAAGGAGGTGTTTTACCAGTGTGACTACAAGGCTCTAGTGTGACGTAGACAATAGAGCCTACAGTATCTTTGCCTTTGGATTTAGCATCAGCTAAGGCTTGAATTTCTGCATGAGCCTCTCCCACTTTTTGGGTGAAGCCGCGCCCAATGACTTCGCCGTCTTTTACAATGACACAACCTACCCGCGGATTTGGGTTAGATAAATAAAGTGCTTTTTGAGCCTCAGCCAAAGCCTCGCTCATAAACTGGTGGTCAACTGCGCTGTACATGCATCTATTAAACCATTCAATGACAGCGCTTGGTATCTCTGGCTGGGTCACAGATTCTCCAACGGCCGCCGCTACCTAAAATAAGCTGGCGCTCAAGACTCGGGGCCTTGTCATGGCCCAAAATAAGGCGATTAGCCACAAAGCTCCCTTGACCAGATTTAGCTGCCCCAGCCGCGTTGAACAAAATACCTCTTTTCTCAGAATGGGGGTCTACAAACTGCTTACCACCACCCTTGAAATAGATGGGCTCTATTGCCCCTTGAGAAAACCAATGTTGAGGAACGCAGTTTGGTTTAGCAGACTTGTTAATGCAAGCACTCTGAATCACCCAACCACTATCCCAGCCTACTTCGGTAGATGGGGCTAGCAGCACTTGCTCACCTAGATGCAATGCTTGCTGCCGAGCAAAATGGGCATGTGCAATAAATCGTCTAGCAACTGCATCGATTTCTCGTGCAGCAATCTGACTTTGCAAAAGCGGCATTGTGATCATCGCGATGATGGCAACAATCAATAACACTGCCATTAGTTCAAGCAGGCTGCTTCCCTGGGAAAGATGATATTTATTCAAATGCTTGCCGCCAATTTAAGCGCGTAGCGACGCCTGACTGTTCATCTAAAGCAAGCTGTACCTGAATTATTGGTTTGTGTTTGCTGGTAATCAACCAAATGCCTTTAGAAACAGCTCGAATAAAACAGGGGTTCTCAGCTAATAGAGAAAGGGTGGCGAGATTTTTCTCGCAATCTAACACTGCTTTTTCTGCGGCAATAAAATTTTGTTGCGCCATCTCAATCGTTTTGAGCTCAATCATTCGTAGCGCAGTTAAACGCTCTAGATGAATCACTAAAGATGCACATAGAAGCAATAAAGAGATTACCCAAGCAAGAATCATGGCAGGTTCCTCGTACTAAAGGTGCGCTCTAGACCTATATTTAATAGGGCACCATCGGTCATTTGCAAGCTCACTTTAAAAAGTTTTTGAGGAGTTCCTTTGTCTTGAATGGTGAGCTCTTCAATTAATAAAGCATTTACACCATTTATCAAAGTTGTATTTTGTAAACGCCCTTGGCGATCCAATGATTGGCAAATCAAAGACCCGCCATTCGCTTTCATGCCTTTAGCAATACCAGCTTGTCTATCCACTAAAAATCCTTGGCGTGCTAAACCATTCTTGGTACGCTCTTGATTGAGTACATTACCAATGCAGTCAAAGTCAACTCCATTAGATAGCTCATGTTGAACCGTCAAAGCATCAGATCCCCGATAGCCTGTTTTTTTCTGAACTGCAATCCATTGATCTACTTGCTTACGCTGCTTCGTAGAATGAATATTGCGATATCCTGCCATCCGGAGCGCACGACCCATGAGCTCAAATGCGCGCTCTGCTTCAGAAATAAGTGATTGTCTTTTTTCATACTCAATTTGTTTGGCAAGTAAATCAGCGCTGGTTTTTAAGAGTGGGTTGAGAAGTAAGATGCTTAGCGCGATTGCGACTAGACACTCGAGTAGATTCATTGATTTGGCCTTTGCTATTTGGTCTGATGCGTGCCCTAGCGTGCTCACTCATTTCAAAAGCATCAAACTCCCTTTGTAGTTGGGCTCTTTTGCTTTCTGTTTGAGCGCTGCGTAAAGCTAAGTTTTGGTAGGCGCCGACCGAAGCTATCCACGCACCTAAAATGAGACTCATGGCTACTAAGACTTCTAATAAGACAAAGCCTTGAGGGCGATCAATTTGAGGAACTTGGCATGGTTGGCACATGCGAGTATTTTCAGAGGGTCTGCCAGCCCTTAAAAGACCTCGCCCGAGCTCTTTGCTGTCCGAAAGTCGGCATATTCCTGTAGGACATCACAGCAATTGCCTGCTCAGCTTAAAATAGAGGACTATGCCAAATACCCTCGCCTCCACAGAAGAAATCATTGCTGACCTGCGCGCCGGCAAAATGGTCATTCTCGTTGATGAAGAAGATCGTGAAAACGAAGGAGATCTAGTTTTAGCTGCTGATCACGTCACGGCCGAAGCGGTCAACTTTATGGCCAAACATGGTCGTGGTCTGATTTGCCTCACTTTGACCCGTGAGCGTTGCCAGCAATTAAATCTACCACTGATGGTGCGCGATAACGGTACCTCGATGGGAACCAATTTCACAGTCTCGATTGAAGCTGCTACTGGTGTCACTACTGGCATCTCCGCTGCAGACCGCGCCTTAACTATCAAAACTGCTGTGGCCCCCAATGCTAAGCCGAATGATTTAGTGCAACCAGGTCATATCTTCCCACTCATGGCTCAACCAGGTGGCGTACTGATTCGTTCAGGCCATACTGAAGCGGGATGCGATCTGGCAGCAATGGCTGGCTGCTCACCAACATCCGTGATTTGTGAAATCATGAAAGATGATGGCAGTATGGCTCGCCTACCAGACCTTTTCGAATTTGCTAAAGAGCATCAACTGAAGATCGGTAGCATTGCTGATTTAATTCAATACCGCAGCCAACATGAAAGCATTGTGGTGCGCGAAGGTAAACGTGAATTTATTACTCCTTGGGGTAAGTTCGAGGGCATTGTCTATCGCGACACTCCAAGCTCAGGCGTACACATTGCATTAGTCCATGGCAAACCCACTGAAACCCAAGAAACCTTAGTGCGCGTTCATGAGCCTGTAACGGTATTAGATTTCCTGGACTCACAGGTGAGTAACCACTCTTGGCCACTCGCACAAGCATTGCAGCAAATAGCTGCTGCTCCAGTAGGCGTTGCAGTGCTACTCAATGCTGCAGGTATCGCCGCACCTAACGATCAAGATTGGTTAGCTCAATTTCAGAAGCTCAACCAATCAAAAGACGAAGTGAAAAAGCCATTAGCACGTAAAACAGATTTTAGAAGCTATGGTATTGGCGCCCAGATTTTAAAAGACATTGGTGTTGGCAAAATGCGCTTACTGGCTAATCCAAATCCCGTGCCAAGCTTATCTGGTTACAAGCTAGAAGTCACAAGCTATCAACCATACAAAGCAGCTAAACCGTAAACCCTTCAGAAACTCATCTAGAAAATATTGATTATGAACAGTTCTAACAATGACTTTGTAGGCGTATTAGAGGCAGACCTCAATGGTCAAGATTTGCGAATTGGCATTGTGCAAGCTCGCTTTAATGAAGCCCATTGCGTAGCCCTCACAACTGCCTGTATTAAGGAATTGATTGCTTTAGGTGTTGCCCAAGCAGATATCAAATTAGTAACGGTACCTGGCGCGCTTGAAATTCCGTTTGCACTACAAAAACTGGTGGAGACTGGTGAGTTTGATGGCTTAGTAGCGCTTGGCGCTGTGATTCGTGGTGAGACTTACCACTTTGAACTCGTCTCTAATGAGTCTGCTGCTGGGATCACCCGCATCTCAATCGAATCAGGCCTGCCCATTGCAAATGGTGTGCTGACTTGCGATACCGATGAACAAGCGCAAGTTCGCGTAGAGGTAAAAGGTGCAGATTGCGCCAAAGCCGTAGTAGAAATGGCCAACCTGGCTTTAGCACTGACTCCCGATATTGATATCGAAATCAACTCTAGTGAAGAGTAATTATTCTCATGCCTAAATCCAGTCTGAACTCTTCCAATCCTGATGCAAAAAAGGAAGTGAAGTCTGTAGTTCCCAAGCGCTCACTCACCCCACGTCGTCGTGCTCGAGAATATGCATTGCAAGGGGTCTATCAAAGTCTCGTAGTGCGCCGGGCAGGCAGTCTACCTAATAGTGCCGCTATTGCAAAACAATTAGCTGAAGATCCAGCATTTCGTCGTTGTCAATTAGAACTATTTCAAGGCATCTTTGAAGGCGTTCTGGATCGCACTGATGAATTAGAGGCACTGATTACCCCAGCACTTGATCGCCCAATCAATGAACTCTCTCCTGTAGAACACGCTGCGCTATTAATTGGTACTTACGAATTGGCAGCAGATCTTTCTGTGCCTTATAAAGTCGCAATCAATGAAGCGGTAGAGCTCGCTAAAACTTTTGGCGGTACTGACGGGCATAAATATGTCAATGGTGTGCTTGACCTACTGGCTAAATCATTACGAAGCACTGAGATTGCAGCAGCTTAAATCTCGTAACGTGCTTAACTCAATCAGATTTACTTTTTCTGATAAACCAAGTCCCAAACGCCATGGCCTAGTTTGATCCCACGAGTTTCAAACTTGGTCACTGGCCTATAAGAGGGTCTCTCAACATAGCCTAATTGCTCAGAATGCAGTTGCTCTGAGGTGGGCTTAAATTCATTGGAGATTTCACCTGGTTTAGCAATATCTTCACCAGTAAACGTTTCCACTTTTACCAAATAAGTTGAGGTGTTTTGCAAAGTAGCTTCGCTATTTAAAACTAATAGCATCTGCTCAGCATAATTATGCCAATCTGTTGCCAAATGAAGATAAGCGCCTGGCTTTAATTTAGAGGCTAATAAACGCACAAACTCAGCCTGAATCAGCCGGCGTTTGTGATGGCGCTTCTTATGCCAAGGATCGGCGAAATAAATATGAATGCCGTCCAAAGAATTGGAGGCAATCATTTTTTCTAAGACCTCAACCGCATCATGACGAATCAGGCGTAAATTCGTCAGCTGATTTTCACCAATCAGTTTTAGCAGTGCGCCTACTCCGGGTGTGTGTACCTCAATCGCTAGAAAATCATCTTGATTTCGAGTAGCTGCAATCTTGGCAGTGGTCTCACCCATACCAAATCCAATTTCTAAAATCTTGGGATTAGTAGAGCCTGCGAATGCAGCGATGAGATCTAGCGGCTCCTCTTGAAATGATAATAGATACTGAGGGCCTAACTCATCGATAGCGCGCTGTTGACCAACGGTAGTTCTGCCAGCCCTTAAGACAAAAGAGCGAATACGCTCAAATCGCTTTTCTGATCGTTTTTCAGATCGCTTGTCAGATGTTAGTAAATCTTGGCCTGTCAACTTAAGCTACAACTTTCCTAAAGTAGGCAATCGTTTCTTTCAAGCTAGCATTACCTTGTTGAATGATTTTATTCATCATCTATTCTTTATAAAAGTTGTTTTATTTTAACGGCGATGGAGGTGCCAGCCGGCAGACCAATAGGCATAAACAACTTCGCCTAAAACAATCGATAAGGAGGTCATGAAAGAGGTTAATCCCAGCACGAAGGTCCATACAACATAATCGGTCTTTAAAGAACGTACTGCACCGGCCTGAAAAAAGAAGAGCTCTAATACTGTTATAGAAATAAATACCCCACTTAAGACGACAAAAAAGATAGCCAGCGTGCACAAGCGCCCCCGAATCTTTGCTTCATTAGCTTCAATTCGCATATGCCTAATCACACTCTCGTCGGTGATTAAACCGTCTTGAATCTTTTCCTGAATTGCTCGCATGCGATCAACCGTTCTAGCCAGACGAGTAGAAATGGCGTTAAACAGAGTAGCAACTGCAGTCAGCAAGAAAACGGGCGCTAGTGCTAACTGAATATTATTAGTAATTGTGTCAATTGATGGATCCATCTTGAGTTCTGTATTCCTTATATTTGTAAATGGTTAATGCGACCAGGCGATCAAACCACTATAGGCAGTAATTAACACCAAAAGCCCGAATGCAATTCGGTACCAAGCAAATGGAATGAAATTGTGGTGCGCTACATAATGAATCAGCCAACGTACACAAATAAATGCAGAGATAAAAGCAGCAATAAACCCAATAGCTGTTGCAAGTGCAAATTCTCCTGAGAATGGAACTGGCGCCTTCCAAAGCTTCACCAACTCGTAAGCCGTGGCACCACCAATGACTGGTATCGCCAGGAAGAATGAAAATTCGGTAGCTACTGCACGAGGCAATCCAAATAGCATGCCACCAATAATGGTTGCTCCTGAGCGCGAGGTACCAGGTATTAATGCAGCACACTGTGCTAGGCCAACTTTTAGCGCATCCAATGGTGAAAGATCATCGACTGAATGAATATGACTCTTGGCAAGATTGATTTTTCCTTGGCGTCGCTCTGCCCAGAAAATAATTAAAGCGCCCACGATGAAAGCACTCGCTACTGGGATCGGTGAAAACAATACTGCTTTGATATGCTTGCCAAATATAAATGCCAGCCCCATTGCCGGTATGGATGCAATTAATAGATTAAGAACAAATCGACGGGAATTAGCACTGGTGGTAATAGAGAGAGCAACTTTTAGAAGCTTTTCGCGAAACTCCCAGCAGACCGCCAAAATTGCACCAAACTGAATAATGACTTCAAAGGCCTTACCGCGCTCATCATTGAAATCAAGTAAATCGCCAACCAAGATAAGATGGCCAGTACTAGAGATTGGCAAAAACTCAGTTAAGCCCTCTACCACCCCCAGAACGACTGCCTTTAATAATAAGATTAGATCCATCAGCAAATTTTATAGACTTATGGGCAATACAAGCGAATTTGGCAAAATAGTAGCTAAATAGGCAGTTTGAATGAATTGGCTTTAAACTTCATGGCACATTGAAAAGTATCCGAATTAGATGACCCAAGCCCGTTTTCGTCGCTCCCAGATAAGCACTATTGGTTTAATCCTGAGCCAGGCGCTCGGCCTCAATTTCTTGCCATTGAATGCTTTTGCCCAAAGTCCAAACGATGCAGCCAGACCTGCTCTACCAACCCCAATGAGTGCTTCTACGCTCATCGGTCTTGAGCAGCCTCCTCAGTTTGTGATGCCCACAAAGCCTGCGCTTCCTCGAACTTCAGCGCCCTCAAATGTCACTGGCAATCAAGCATTCAGTGCTCCAGGTCAATCAGTTGATTTAATTGAGTTATATCAAGAAGCGGCATTTAGCGACCCAGTATTAAACGCGGCTCGCTTTAATTATGTCGCCAGTAAAGAGCTCTATTGGCAGGGGCTATCTCTATTACTGCCGCAGACTAATGCTACTCCTACCGGCACGCGCTACTTCCAGCATGGAGCAAATACTACTCAAGTATCTAACACCCCAGGAAATTCTCGGGTATTTGATCAAAAGAGTTACACAGTTACCTTAACGCAACCTGTTTTCAACGTTGCTGCCCTTGAAGCATTTAAACAAGGTGACCTTAATACCAAGATCGCAGATATGCGTTTTTTCCTGGCACAACAAGATCTGATTATTCGTGTTTCACAAGCTTACTTTGATACGCTTACGAGTCAAGATAACGTTGAGCTATTCCGTAATAAAAAGGACTTAATTAAACAGCAGTTAGATATTGCTCAAGCTAAATTTGATGCAGGGCTTGCCACTATTGTGGATGTCAACACAGCACAAGCTGCTCTTGATTTAGCTAACTCCCAAGAAATCGCAGCACAAGCAGATCTGATCGTAAAGCGCGGAGTATTAGAGCAATTGGTTGGACGTCCGGTTGGGCCTATTAGACCTTTAGTTAAGGAGGCAAAAATTGATGGAGTTTTAAAGGATCCACGCTCTAAAAACAAAGATAGCAGGGGCATTCCAATTGCTGAGTCTGTTAACCCTCAATTGCCCCCAGGTCAAACCTTGAATGATTGGATCCACCAGGCAGAAGCGGCAAACTTTAATGTCTTAGCCACTCAACTCTCAGTAAGTCTTGCTGAAAGTTCTTACAGAGCCTCACAAGCTTTAAATTACCCTTCGCTAAACTTTGTAGGCACTAGTGGATATAACACCTCAAACGGTACGCCAAATAGCTACACCCCATCTAATACCAACGTCTACAACAACACTATCGCACTGCAGATGACAATACCTTTGGTATCAGGTGGATATAATTCTTCAGTCATTCGTCAAAATGCTGCGCTAGTAGATCAAGCTAAAGCAAACTATGACAACGCTCGTCGTACGGCAGCCCAAAATACTAGAACGGCTTTTACAGGTTTTTATGGTGGATTAGCGAGTGTTAAAGCTTTTGAAGCTGCTGAACGCTCATCAAGCTCCGCCTTAGAGTCAAGCAAACTCGGATTTCAAGTGGGCACCTTAATCAATATTGATGTATTGATTGCCCTTGATACTGTCATTACCACTCGATCGCAGCTTCAACAAGCGCGCTACAGCACCATCCTGAATGCGATTAAATTGAAAGCGCATGTTGCAGCCTTATCGGATGAAGATTTAATCTCTATTAATACCTTGCTGCGTTAAATCAGGGCAGCAAACGCATGGCGGCAGCCACTACTTCTGAAGCACTTGGTGGCGATCCAATATCACCCACATTACAAATATTGCTAGCCCAATAGCCTTCAGTTTTCCAGAGCGGTGAATCACAATAAATTTCTACAGTCGGCTTACCCAATACTGCAGCTAAATGCGTAAGGCCAGTATCAACACCAATAGTGAGCGCAGCATGAGCAATGACAGAAAAAGCATCTTCAATTGAAAACGCATTGGGCACAAGCGCTCCTGGAACTTGTTTAGCAATCTCTTCGCTCATTACCTTCTCAGCAGAATTGCCCCAAGGCAGGACTACTTGATAACCACGGCTAGCTAGCTCTTTTCCTAGAATGATCCAATCTTGATTAGGCCAACGCTTTGCTTCTCGTGCAGTTGAGTGAAAACATAATACATAAGGACCTTTAATACCTTCAATTTTCTTTTCAGGCAGCGCCTCGGTAAATGATTCCGAATAGAACAAAGGTATCACTGCTCTGTCTAGCAAAGGCCAGTCTAGCGCTGCACACATTACCCGGCGAGAACGATCAACTGCATGGCAATCAACAGGCACTTGAACACACTGCTTATAAAAAGATCGAGCAATAGGCTCATATCCAGAAAATTGTGTGGCATTGGCAAGCCCAGCAACCACAGTATTACTAGCTTTATTAGCTAGAGCACAAACTAATGCTGACTTTAAAAGACCTTGAGTTTCAATAATGTAGTCATATTGGGTGCTCTGCAATTGCTTTCTAAATGCAAAGAATTGCTGCCATGTAGAGAGTTTCAACAGATTCTTTTTCCAGCGACGTAAGCCAAATGGAATGATGTGATCAATACCCTTGAAACCATCTCTGCTTAAAAGAGGTTTCAGTAGATGTACATACCCCTCCTCAACTACCCAATCAATTTGTGCGTCTGGTAAACGTGTACGCAAATCCCAAACAATGGGTAAGTTGTGCAATACATCCCCCAATGAAGAGAGTTTCACCAATAATATTTTGGGGGAGGAAATCAAATGGTTGGCGGTTAAATTGCTCATCGGAGCTTAAAACTTCGGCGCAAGGTCCCAATGCAAGCCTGCCGTATCTTTAGCATTCATGTTCGGCGATATTCCTGCTGGTAGGGGCCACTCAACGCCCACTACTGAATCATTCCATGCCAGACATACTTCACTTTGCGGGTGATAGTAGTCAGTTGTCTTATAGAGAAACTCAGCCGATTCTGAAAGCACTAAGAAACCGTGGGCTAATTTTGGTGGAATCCAAATTTGCTTATGGTTTTGAGCGCTGAGCTCAAGCCCAACCCACTTGCCATAACTTGGTGAATCTTTGCGAATATCAACTACCACGTCAAACACGCTGCCAGCAACAACACGCACTAGCTTACCCTGCGGCTGCTCTAGCTGATAGTGCAAACCCCGTAAAGTCCACTGACGAGAAAACGAGTGATTGTCTTGAACAAATTTGACATCTAGGCCGGTGGCATCGAAAAAATCGTTTGCATTAAATGACTCAGTAAACCAACCACGCTCATCTCCAAAAACCTTAGGCTTAATCAGCAATACATCATGAATTGCTGTAGGGCTTACTTGTAGCTTAGATGGCAGAGTCATTTACTAGGCTTCTTTACAAAGAACGAGCTAGCCTGAGCTGAGCTATTAAGCTCATTCAAAATTTTGTTCAGATATTGACCGTAACTATTCTTACTTAGCTGAGCAGCTACTTTTTGCACCACATCAGCACTGATCCAACCCTGACGATAGGCGATCTCTTCAGGACAGGCCACCATTAAACCCTGGCGCTTCTGAAGAGTAGCAATAAAACCTGCAGCATCTAATAAAGAATCATGCGTACCAGTATCTAGCCATGCAAAACCTCGGCCCATGATTTCTACGCTAAGCTCATTCTTATGAAGATATGCACGATTGATATCAGTAATCTCTAATTCACCACGGGCACTCGGTTTAATTGATGCAGCAATATCACAAACTTGCTGGTCATAAAAATATAATCCGGTCACAGCGTAGTTACTTTTAGGACTTACAGGCTTCTCTTCAATTGAGAGCGCTTTATTGTCTTTATCAAATTCCACTACACCATAGCGCTCTGGATCATTCACGTGATATGCAAACACAGTGGCACCAACACTTCTATCGTCGGCACTGCTGAGTTGATCTACTAATTCATGGCCATAGAAAATGTTGTCGCCCAAGACTAAAGCGCTCGGATGATTACCAACGAAGTTCTTGCCCAAAGTAAACGCCTGAGCAAGGCCATCTGGAGATGGCTGTACGCAATACTCAATATTTAAACCCCACTGCGAACCATCACCTAAGAGCTCAGAAAATCGAGGGGTGTCGTGTGGAGTAGAAATCAACAAGATGTCACGAATACCAGCCAGCATTAAAGTACTCAATGGGTAGTACACCATTGGCTTATCGTAGACTGGCATCAACTGTTTAGAAACTGCTTGAGTCACTGGATACAAGCGAGTACCAGAACCGCCTGCCAAGATAATCCCTTTACGATTTACCGCCATACTTTTAACCTTTAAATGAGTCTGTCTTGGGCAAGCTGAGCAACATAGGCCCGAACCCCATCGCTCCAAACCTGCTTACTGTGCTGCAATTTTGACATATCGCCAATATGCTCTAGGGTAAGTTGCAATTTAGCTGTATCCAAACGTGAATTCATGGGCCTGGGGGCTGGAAGCGGGTATTCCACTGCCGAGATAGGTTTAATTACGTCTGGACTCACCTTCAAAATCACTCCTGCATCTATCGCAGCTTGAGTAGCGAACCTGGCTAAGCCATACCAGGTAGTTTCTCCAGCAGGAACTACATGATAAATACCAGAGGCCAATTTTCTGAGATTGAGCTGCTGATCTAAGACTAAATTTAAACTGACTTGCGTTAACCACTCCGCACTAGTTGGCACACCATATTGATCATTAATGACCTTGAGATCTTCGCGCTCTTTCGCTAAACGCAAAACTGTCCGGATGAAATTATTACCATCTCCATAGACCCAGCTCGTGCGAAAAATAGCATATTGCCCATCAGCAGAATTAGCAAAAACTTTTTCTATCGCTTCTTCCCCTGCAGCCTTACTTTTGCCATAAATACCCAATGGATTGCGGAGATCACCTTCTACATAAACACTTTTTTTACTACCGTCAAAAACATAGTCGGTTGAGTAATGCAAGAAAGTAGCATCATGTTCTACTGCATAACGAGCCATCAGTTCAGGCGCTTTAGCATTGATGGCAAATGCTAGCTCTACTTCTGTCTCAGCTTTATCTACCGCAGTATATGCAGCGGTATTGATAATGAGATCTGCTTTAGATTGACTTAGAAAATGTGATAGAGCAGCCAAGTTACTGAGATCACATTGATCACGGCCTACATATCGAATATTTACCCCTGGCAAATACAAAGGGCTAAATAGTTTTTGAAATGCTTTTCCTAATTGACCATCTTTACCAAAGACGAGGATATTCATTTGTGCATTTCTTAGTGTCAGTTGTACTGCTTTTGTAACCAGTCGCGATAAGAGCCACTGACTACACCCTCAATCCACGCTGGATTATCCAAATACCACTGTACGGTCTTACGAATGCCTGTATCAAAAGTCTCGGCAGGACGCCAACCAAGCTCGCGCTCAAGCTTGCTAGCATCAATGGCATAGCGACGATCATGGCCGGGGCGATCTTGAACAAACGTAATTTGCTCAGCATATGTCTTACCATCTACACGGGGTTTTAATTCATCCAGAATACGGCAAATCGTTTTTACTACATCAATATTAGCTTTTTCATTCCAGCCGCCAATGTTATAGGTCTCACCTAATTTACCGTTTGCCAATACTTCGCGAATAGCAGCGCAGTGATCACTAACGTAAAGCCAATCTCGCACTTGCTGACCATCACCATAGATTGGTAGTGGCTTACTGTTTAGGGCATTTAAGATCACCAATGGAATTAATTTCTCTGGGAAGTGATATGGCCCATAATTATTTGAACAATTGCTTGTCACTACTGGAAACCCATAGGTGTGAAACCAGGCTCGCACTAGATGATCAGAGGCGGCCTTTGAAGCAGAATAGGGGCTATTCGGTTCATACGGATTAGCTTCCGTGAAGGCAGGATCTGTGGCAGATAGTGAGCCATAAACCTCATCAGTGGAAACATGATGAAAACGAAATGCTTTCTTAGAAGCGGCATCAAGACCACCCCAATACTCTCTAGCGCACTCCAGTAAATTGAAAGTGCCCACAATATTCGTTTGCACAAACTCTGCAGGACCATGAATCGAGCGATCGACATGGCTTTCAGCTGCGAAATTCACGATAGCGCGCGGCTGATATTCCTTAAGCAGCTTAGTGACAAGTTCTTTATCACCGATATCTCCATGAACAAATACATGATGTGAATTTGCTTTCAAAGGGTCAAGGGTGGCTAAATTACCTGCATAGGTCAATTTATCGAGATTAACAATACCCTCAGCATTTGGATTGGATAACCAATCTAATACAAAATTACCGCCGATAAAGCCAGCTCCCCCAGTTACTAAGATCATTGCTAGTAGCCCAATTTATTAAGGTTTATCATGCAAATTATGCCTGAAATTCCCCTGCAAATTTCTGAACTTGTTTCTGTTTGTTGCCTTAAAGATATTGAGGCCTGGGAGATTACGTCTCGTTTTATGGTTCGCAATATTGCAGCTAAACAATATCGAGTCATTGTCCCCGATAGAGAAATTGAGGAGTTTGTAAAAAAATCTCCGCCTGAATTTAAGGTAATGGGAGAATCACGCTATACAGAGCAATTCAAAGATCAACTTTTACAACTCTTGCCTTTAGATAAGAAAAGTCAATTTGGCTGGTATCTACAACAATTCATTAAGTTATTTGCCATTAAAGACAATGCGGAAAATGCAATTGTTTTGATTTGGGATGCAGATACTGCACCCATCAATAAACTAGATTTTATAAATTCCGAAGGAAAATTAGTTTATTACCAGGGCACAGAGAATCATGAGCCTTACTTTGAGACAACTCAAAAACTTACTGGACTCAAAAAGATAGTCTCTTTTTCTTTTATTGCCCAATGTTTTCCAGTGAAAGTTTCATGGCTTAATGAATTTTGCTTAGAGCTAGAGGAAAGATTCAAAATGCCCTGGATAGAAGCACTTCTAAGTCAGATTAATTTTGCTACTCCAAATAGCTTTAGCGAGTATGAAACCTTAGGCACCTTTATTTCACATCGTCATGCAGATCAAGTAGTCTATAGCGATAGGCCTTGGTGGCGGCTTGGCAATACATTACTAAACCATGTCGCATTTTTAAGCTCAAAAAAGGCCGCAGAACTTTCAAAGCAATATGACTTTATTAGCTTTGAGAAGTGGGAAAGGGCTAAACCCTACTTTATTAAGGTAAGCATCCCCTACTTCTTTAAAATATATCTTCCTTCTCTATTTAATAAGAAGCCAACTAGATATGTTTAATGCATTTCACCAATCTAACTTAAAACGCGCTATCAAGCATCTATTTGCAAGACGTAAAAAGAATGTGGTGCTGATTGAGGCACACTTTGGACTAGGTGATAATCTCATCTGCTTAGGTCTCATGCGCACGCTTGCAGAGAAAAATCCAGACATACGGTATCACCTTGCTTGCTTGCCGCAGTACTATCATTCGATTGCATGGATGCTCCAGGGTACGAAAAATATTTTTCCTACCGTAGTGACAAGCGGCCGCGAAGCGAGGCAATTGGCTACTTTTTTAAATGCAAGCTATCAGACCATCGGCATTAATAATATTGATATCAAACGTTTTGATGAATCCTTTTATGCTGAATATGATGTTCCGTTTGAATATCGCTGGAGCAAAGCAGCAGTTCCGCCAGGCCCAGAATCAGTGGCACTTTATGAGCGCCTCAACCCTCAGAATGAGCCCTACATGCTGGTATGCAGAATAGAATCAGGAAACAATACTTACCCACTAAAAATCGAGAACCCAGCCAAGTTAAAAGTCATTGAAATTTATCCAGCAACGAATAATATCTTCGACTGGACAAAACTAGTTGAAAATGCTTCTGAAATTCACTCGATAGATACTTCATTTTTACATTTTGTAGAAAATGTTTTGCATGAGAAATCTGGTGGACGCTTGTACTACCATCTTGCCAAGAAAAAACTGAAAAGTGCCTTCACACGAAAATTACCGTGGATATTGGTGGACTACGATGATTAAGTCTCAAACCTATACTGAATAAGCCATATGAAACTAATCAAGATAGCAACTAGAGGTGCGCCGGATGACTATCAGTCAAGTCTTTTACCTATTGTCATTCAGAGTATGGGCTACCAAATTGACTGGGTAAACCACGATCAAGCAGATTTACTGATTCTTGGGCCCTTTTTTAAGGAAAATCAAAAGCCTTTTAGATGGCTCCCAAAACCTCTCAGGCCACTAGCTAGCAAATCGATAAATGCTGTCAGCCCAAAGAGAAAGCAGGATCCCTTAAAGCTTTTCCACACCCAAGAGAACGAACGGCATGACTTTATAAATGCTGACTACTCCATCTCATTTGACCTTGGCGTGCAATCAAATAATCACATGAGATTTCCCTATTGGATGGAAATGCTCGATTGGTCTCATGAGGGCATTCTTGGTAATACCAATCCTAGATATGGCCAGCTATTAAGCATATCCACTTTAATGTCCCCACTTGGAGATCAATACCTCAAAAGAGGTGGAACATGCGCCCTTCTTTCTTCGCATCTCAGGGAGCCGAGGGGGTCACTCTTTAAAGCACTAGAAAAAGTGATCCAAATTCAGGGTTTTGGAGCCTTCTTCAACAAAGAAATTAAAAATCACCACTCGAGTGGATTTCTGAAAATGAATACCCTCAAAGATTTTTCTTTTAACTTGTGCCCTGAAAATGGTTTATACCCAGGCTATTACACAGAAAAAATACCAGAAGCTTTTTATTCAGGCTGCTTGCCTATCACTTGGGCGGACAATAATGTCGGCGTTGACTTTAATCCAAGCGCATTTTTAAATCTCGAGCCACTGTTTAAAAGCAATTTTCAAGAACTTCAGGATTTTTTTCGAAATAAAGAAAAGCTTGAGGCCTATCAATCCCAATCTTTACTACAAAAGAAACCTTCAATAGAGCCGCTCAAGGACTATTTAAAAGTCATTTTGAGCGATTTATCTTGAAGAGGATTATTGGTCTAGCAAGAATTCCATCATTGAACAATCAAAAGTAGGAATTTTTTTAACCCTTTGAACATCCATTCGCTCTGAAAAGCTATCATCTATAAAGATAGCATTCTTATGAGTGATTGCCGACGATTTTTTCTCACCTTGTTTAAGGTGAATAATTTCGTCAAATAATTGATTTAAGCGGTATTTATTTAATACCTTTGATAAATCGCCGGCATGTCTAGTAATCAAAATAATTTCTATGCCCTTACTTACACACTTATACAGAAATTGAATGGCCTGCAAATTAATTTGATCGCCCAAGAGAATAGTGTCATCAAAATCAACGTATACACTATCAAAATCAATACTCTTTTTATACTTGTTTTTTAGGGCCCTATCCAACAAAACTGGATATGAATTCTTCAAAATAGATAAGGGCAATCGCTCTGCTTCAAAAATACTCAATAGTGGAAAATTAACGCCCTGAACGCGATTGGCAGCCATTGACCCCGCAATTCTTGGGCCAATTTCTAAAAGCGTTAATTCATTATTTACATCTTCCTTGACTTGAAAAAACCAAGCTCCTTGCATGTTTAGTTCGTCCGAAATTTTTTGGGCAAATGAGTTAAAAATGGGGCTCTCAATTATCTGAGTACTTACTGCAATCCCATTACGCATTCTCAGGCGCTGTCGGGCCCCGCTAAACAGCAATCCTTTTTCCCTATCTGAAAAACAATCCACGGTATATTCATTGCCTGGCAAATATTCCGAAATAATGGGGCTTTCAATTTCTTGTATTGATTGTTGCAGCTCTTCCCTAGATTTAATGAGCTTAATACCAAAGGATCCCTGGCCTCTATCAGGCTTAACAAAAACAGGGAAAGCTATTACATCATCAGCACTCTTATAAACCTTTGGTGTTTTAACTACGGATTTCAGTTTTTGATAGGTTTCGCTTTTGCTTCGTGTTAATAAGCAGATTTCATGAGATGGAATAAGAATTGTGGCTGGTATTTTGCCTCTATTTGCACTAAGCGCCACGACAACATCATCATAGGCCGGAAAAATATAATCTATATCTAGTTTTTTAACGACAGAAATAAATTCATTTAGCCATTGATCTGAGTGAATACTTGGAATTTGGTAGTAATTGTCGTACAGCAATTCAGCATGATTCGAGATTGCCTGCCCCGCAGCAAATAATTCCACTTCTTTACAAGAATGGAGAGCAGCATAAATCTCAAGCCCAATTTCAGTGCCTGCAGGAAAAACTAAAACCTTCCTCATATCATTTTGCCGATGCTTTTATTATGCTAATAATTTTAGAGATGCTATCTTCACCCAATCCAGGATAAATAGGCAGACATAAGACTTCATTGGCTATTTCGGTAGCAACTGGTAAGTTTAAAGACGCAGAAGAGGGAAGATTTTTATACATGGGAAACTCTGAAATCAAAGGATAGAAATATCGTCTCGAAAAAATGTCTTCACTCTTTAGCCTTTCATATAGTTGATCCCTACTAATTCGGTAATTTTTCGTTACCAGTATCGGGTAATAAGAGTGGTTACTTTCATCCGACAGATTATTCTGCGCAATGACGATGCCCTCTATATCTTTGAGGCCGCGATTGTAGAGATCAGCAACCTGCTTTCGCTCAGAGAGCACCTCTTTGGCATGTTTCAGCTGCAAAAGTCCAAAAGCAGCATTAATTTCACTCATTTTTCCATTGATACCAGACTCAACTACGGTAACTTCATCTACAAAACCAAAATTTTTAAGCTGATCAATGCGGCGCTTCATTTCGGGAGTGTGACAAATAATCGCCCCGCCCTCAAAAGTATTAAAAATCTTGGTTGCATGGAAACTAAGCACAGATAAATCACCATGCTTCAAAATACTCCCACAATGGCATTGCACTCCAAAAGCATGTGCTGCGTCATAAATAACTTTTAGATTATGACGATCGGCTATTTCTTGGATTGCCTCTACATCGCAGGAAGTTCCATAGCAATGGACCGGAAGTATTGCTTGAGTTTTCTTAGTAATAGCAGATTCAATTTTTTTAGGATCTAAATTCATTGAAACTGAGTCTATATCTGAAAAGACCGGAGAAATATTGTTCCATACTAGAGAATTTGTAGTAGCAACAAATGAAAATGGGCTTGTAATGACCTCGCCCTGTATGCCAAGTGCCTGTAATGCAACTACTAAAGCAATTGTTCCATTACTAAAAAGTGAAATGTATTCGACCCCAAGGTAGCGGCATAGCTCCTTCTCCAACTGCTGGTGAAATACTCCGCCATTGGTAAGGTTTTTACTCTCCCAGATTGCCTCTAAGTAGGGGTAAAATTCCTTTAAATCAGGAAGATGGGGCTGAGTAACGTAAATTGGCTTTTTACTATTCATGACTGTATTCTAACAACCTTACTATAAAAATTAAGCCCCTCATTTAGATAGCGCTAACCATGTTTTTAGATAAATTTTTCAAGAAAAAACTGCATATTTTCTTCCGCCACGTTCACATTTATGAGCCGGCAACCAAAGCTAGGCCAGACTGGTTTTCAATGGAGTCATGCTTTCTGAATTTAATATCCACACTTTCGAATAAAGAACTACCATTAAAAGTAGATTTGACCATCATGTTTGATGGCAACGATGCTTCATTTAATGACGATTTTCTATCAACTTATATGAAGACAAAAGGGGAGCAAGCCCCTATCAAAATTAAAATTATTCAATTTGCTGGGGGCTCCGATGCTAAATCTTTCCATCACACTATTGACTACATCTTAGATCAAAAATACTCAGATGATGACTGGATTTACTTTTTAGAGAATGATTATCTACACGATGCTAACTGGATTAACAAGTTATCAAGCCTAATTAACCTAGGCAAAAATCTTGAATATGTTTCGCTATATGATCATTTTGATAAGTATCTATATAAGCAATATGATGATTTAGAATCTAAACTATTTTTTCATGGCAATCATCACTGGAGAAGTACTCCGAGCACCTGCGCATCTTTTCTAGTTAGCTCAAGAATTCTCAATGAAGATGCGCAAATTATCAAAAGTAGCGGTGGAGATCATGAGTTCTTTACAGCCCTAGCTGAAAAAAACTCTAGAAAAATAATCAGTCCGATTCCAGGCCTCTCAACCCACTGCATGATTGACTTTTTATCCCCAGGCATTGATTGGGAAAAGATCAGTAATTCTCAAAAATTCAATTGAACTATTGCTAAATGTTCCTTTCCAACTTATACCAAAAAGCTAGAGGTCTTCATCGACAATTTCGCAACGGTATTAAAGAGACATTCCAGCCTGAAATATCTCAAAGAAAAATTCGTGCCTTTGTCAAAAGTACGCAAGTCGCAGAGAAATCAAGGCCCCCTTCGTCTGAACACCCATCTATTGCAGTTGTAGTTCCCTGCTATGGCCATGCCTCATTTCTGAAGGAGATGTTTGAGAGCATTCAACGGCAAACTGTAGCCCCAAACGAAGTCATTTTTGTTGTTGATCGATCGCCTGATAACACTCTACAAATTCTTCAAGGACTTATTCTTGAAAACCAGCCCGGCATCACATCACGCTTTACCATTCTGGAGAATGAAAGTAATTTAGGCCAAGCAGCGAGCTTAAATAAAGGCATTGAACATTCAAATTCTGATCTCATCATGATTTTGAATGATGATGACTACCTCATGCATGACAGCATTGAAGTGACACATCAGATCCTGAAAAAATATCCCCAGGCAGCCTTACTTGGAGGACACTCCCTTCATTTTGGAGGCAACAGTCTTGGAAGAACTCCAAAAATGATTCAATCGATTTGCTCAGTTGAAAATATTGAAATCGACTTACGCCTTCCGAATCAGGTAGAAAGCTACCGCAAATATAACGATATCAATATGACCCACTCCGGTAGTAGCTTTTATAAATTTGCCTGGAAAAGTATCGGTGGCTATTATCCTGATAAATCAAAGAGGCTGGTACATTTTTCGGATAGAGATTTTCAATTAAGAATGAATGCCCTGTTTCCGGTAGCTCTAAGCAACATTACACCCCTCAGTTGCTGGAGAAATGACAGCAGTGTTGATCAGGGAGTCAACTCGTAATAGCTACCTAGGAAACCAAGGTCTTTTGCTAAATACCCTATCAAGAGCTCGAGCAACAGAGCGTAAACGTTTTCTGAGACCCTGAACTGGAGCTCGCTCATCTCTATCATCAATCGTAGACTTAGCTCGAGTGATGTCCACTGGATACGGGCGAACAGCCAAAAACTCTAAGCCATGCTTTTTTTGATGCTCTAAAAAATGATCTGCAGGCTCATAAATATCAGATGATTCATGAACTAAAGTATGGGCTACTTCTGGCTTTAAGAGATATGCGGTTGCACCAACAGCATCACCATTATTTTTGACCAAGCGAATGCCATCAATCAAGGCTACTTCTTCATACGAAACTTCATAAAGCCCTTGCAGCCTCACAAAACTCCAAGTATCTGGGTTACTTAGAAGGGTCTGAATAACATGCCCGAACTCTGGAGCTAAGACAAAGTCGTCCTCAAGGATTAATGTCGGAGTATTTTTCTCGACACAGCGCTTCCAAGCCTCTTTATGAGAAAGATAGCAACCAATTTCATTGGGCGTTAACTCATAGCCCTGCAAGCATTTAACTTTGAAGGCTTTATATTCAGATGGAGGGTTCTGTAAGGCAGAGCCATCAACTGCATCCAAAAATGACCATGGCAGGGAAATCTGCTGCATCTCTTGCTCGACCTTTGCCCTTCGATCAAGTGATCTATGCAAAGAGATGACCAAGATCTGTAGTGGTAAAAGAGTAGCTGTCATCAGTTGAAATTCATCTTCTAAAGATAGCTTTGTAAATAGCGCAAAAATCTTTTTACTCTTTTATTTGCCCTTGAAAGCAATGATTTATCAGATACTCCAAGATCTAAATCCGAATCCCAGTTAGATTGATAAATAACCCCAAGATAATTCTTGGTAAGCCTATCTTCAGATTCCCCCAACCTTCGCAATAAATAAAACTGCCAGTCATAGTAGTAAATCCGGAACAACTGCTCTATGGGTTTTAATGGAATGGCTTGGAAATTCAATAGTGCCTCAAGATATAAAAGTGTCTCAGGATGATCTTGGGTAGAAATATCCCAGAAGGTCAGGCTGCGAGGAAGGAGAAATTGCTCATCGAGCGAGCGCCAAACTTTGGCTGACCAAATAAACGGCGGGCAAGGGCAATAATAATTAGGCTCATTTCTGCCAAATAAAGCCCTTACTCGATCTCCTTCAAGACATAAATTTTGCACAATCTTCGAATGATTTCGGTTAATTGCCAACTGAAAAAATTCTTTATTCTGGTAAATAACGGTATAAGGATTGCCATCTGGTGCAATAAAATCCTGACGACCAAACGCTTTGAGAAAGATGCAGTCTGAATCAAGACAAACATAGGTTTCAGAGATTCCTAGTCTCCAGAACTCTGACTTGATCGCTTGCTGCGCTAAAGAACCAGACCTAGTTTTCTCTATTCCTGGTTTTACTCTTGGGTTGGCCGCAATAATTGATTCATCTGACACCCAGTGGTAGTCGATATTCGAACCAAGAATATTCTTTAATTCCTCACATTGATCTTGTGGAGTTGAAATGTAAAATGGAATTTGATCTACGTTATATTTCTGAATTGACACTAGCAAACGCTTTAGCCGCAGAAAATCCCGTCGATATGACTTGCAATAGAGAACGAGATCTTTCAAATGCTTTCCTTATTTTTCTGAACTTCAGAAAGTATTTTATACACCGCCTGCTTTACCCCAATGGGTTCGCCACTAGGATTTCGTAGCTGCTTTTGCTGCCAGTCTAACCAGATTCTTTCTAGCGCCATAGAAATCCCCGCTTTATCGCCTTCTAAACTAAGGTAAGCGCCGCGTTCTTGCAGCATCTGATCTAACTGTGGATTGCGATGTGTAATGGCCCAAATAGGCCGGCTAGTCCATAAGTATTCATAAAACTTGGAAGGTATATATTCAGCACACCACTCATCGTTACCATGAAGCAGTATCAATACATCTGCTTCCTGCATCTTTTCTACTACGCGCTCACGCCCAGACTTACCTGTATTTGGATCTTTTTCGAGCCGCCCATGCGCCAATAACACGTCATCCAATCCTAAATTTTGCATAGCGGCAATAGTCAAGGAATCTAAGGGCGCACCGTAAGCATGAACTTGAATCAAATCTCTTGCCTCAGGGTACTTTTTAAATAAAGGGACTAGAGCATTCAGGATGATCGATAAAGAACGATCATTAGCTAAAGAACCGAAATGGCATAGATTTAATTTGTCTGTATAGGCATGGGGCTTGGCAGAAGACAG